>NZ_JAOWGU010000050.1:88730-139698 GCF_030332975.1 Citrobacter sp. Cpo032 | reverse complement strand
TTCTTTAAGGTAAGGAGGTGATCCAACCGCAGGTTCCCCTACGGTTACCTTGTTACGACTTCACCCCAGTCATGAATCACAAAGTGGTAAGCGCCCTCCCGAAGGTTAAGCTACCTACTTCTTTTGCAACCCACTCCCATGGTGTGACGGGCGGTGTGTACAAGGCCCGGGAACGTATTCACCGTGGCATTCTGATCCACGATTACTAGCGATTCCGACTTCATGGAGTCGAGTTGCAGACTCCAATCCGGACTACGACATACTTTATGAGGTCCGCTTGCTCTCGCGAGGTCGCTTCTCTTTGTATATGCCATTGTAGCACGTGTGTAGCCCTACTCGTAAGGGCCATGATGACTTGACGTCATCCCCACCTTCCTCCAGTTTATCACTGGCAGTCTCCTTTGAGTTCCCGGCCTAACCGCTGGCAACAAAGGATAAGGGTTGCGCTCGTTGCGGGACTTAACCCAACATTTCACAACACGAGCTGACGACAGCCATGCAGCACCTGTCTCAGAGTTCCCGAAGGCACCAAAGCATCTCTGCTAAGTTCTCTGGATGTCAAGAGTAGGTAAGGTTCTTCGCGTTGCATCGAATTAAACCACATGCTCCACCGCTTGTGCGGGCCCCCGTCAATTCATTTGAGTTTTAACCTTGCGGCCGTACTCCCCAGGCGGTCGACTTAACGCGTTAGCTCCGGAAGCCACGCCTCAAGGGCACAACCTCCAAGTCGACATCGTTTACGGCGTGGACTACCAGGGTATCTAATCCTGTTTGCTCCCCACGCTTTCGCACCTGAGCGTCAGTCTTTGTCCAGGGGGCCGCCTTCGCCACCGGTATTCCTCCAGATCTCTACGCATTTCACCGCTACACCTGGAATTCTACCCCCCTCTACAAGACTCTAGCCTGCCAGTTTCGGATGCAGTTCCCAGGTTGAGCCCGGGGATTTCACATCCGACTTGACAGACCGCCTGCGTGCGCTTTACGCCCAGTAATTCCGATTAACGCTTGCACCCTCCGTATTACCGCGGCTGCTGGCACGGAGTTAGCCGGTGCTTCTTCTGCGAGTAACGTCAATCGCTGCGGTTATTAACCACAACGCCTTCCTCCTCGCTGAAAGTACTTTACAACCCGAAGGCCTTCTTCATACACGCGGCATGGCTGCATCAGGCTTGCGCCCATTGTGCAATATTCCCCACTGCTGCCTCCCGTAGGAGTCTGGACCGTGTCTCAGTTCCAGTGTGGCTGGTCATCCTCTCAGACCAGCTAGGGATCGTCGCCTAGGTGAGCCGTTACCCCACCTACTAGCTAATCCCATCTGGGCACATCCGATGGCAAGAGGCCCGAAGGTCCCCCTCTTTGGTCTTGCGACGTTATGCGGTATTAGCTACCGTTTCCAGTAGTTATCCCCCTCCATCGGGCAGTTTCCCAGACATTACTCACCCGTCCGCCACTCGTCACCCAAGGAGCAAGCTCCTCTGTGCTACCGTTCGACTTGCATGTGTTAGGCCTGCCGCCAGCGTTCAATCTGAGCCATGATCAAACTCTTCAATTTAAAAGTTTGATGCTCAATGAATTAAACTTCGTAATGAATTACGTGTTCACTCGTTGAGACTTGGTATTCATTTTTCGTCTTGCGACGTTAAGAATCCGTATCTTCGAGTGCCCACACAGATTGTCTGATAAATTGTTAAAGAGCAGTGCCGCTTCGCTTTTTCTCAGCGGCGCGGGGTGTGCATATTACGCCATCCCGCTACGAAGTCAAGCATTTAATTTCGCTTTCTTCGCCGGAGTTCTCAGTGGAACCCCGCTGACCCGGCGGCTTGTAATCCGTTGTTCCGTGTCAGTGGAGGCGCATTATAGGGAGTTATTTCAGGCTGACAAGTTAAAAATATAAAAAACTTATCAAGCGATTACTTTTCAATCAACACATCCATTTCTGCCTGGATTTTAAACAAAAACGAGCCCCGCAGGGCCCGTTTATTGTTGTTTTGTGACTTACTGCACTGCCACTATGCGATCGTCATTCACTTCCAGACGAATCGTTTTGCCTGGAATCAGTTCACCAGACAGAATTTGCTGCGCCAGCGGGTTTTCGATCTGCTGCTGGATAGCTCGTTTCAATGGACGCGCGCCATACACCGGATCGTAACCATTCGCGCTCAGCAGTTTAAGCGCCTCGTCAGAAATATGTATTTCATAGCCACGCTCTTCCAGACGTTTGTACAGACGCTGCAACTGGATCTGAGCAATAGAAGCAATGTGCTGCTCACCCAGCGGATGGAATACGACAACCTCATCTATACGGTTGATGAATTCCGGGCGGAAGTTATGGCTCACGACGCCCAGCACCATATCTTTCATGTGACCGTAATCCAACTCACCGAAGCGTTCCTGGATCAGATCGGACCCCAGGTTCGAGGTCATGATGACAACCGTATTACGGAAGTCGACCGTTCTCCCCTGTCCGTCAGTCAGACGACCATCATCAAGCACCTGCAGCAGAATGTTGAACACATCCGGATGCGCTTTCTCCACTTCATCCAACAAGATGACGGAGTAAGGACGACGACGTACTGCTTCCGTCAGATACCCACCTTCTTCATAACCGACATATCCCGGAGGTGCCCCGACCAAACGAGACACGGAGTGTTTCTCCATAAACTCGGACATATCGATACGCACCATTGCATCGTCACTGTCGAACATAAAGTTTGCCAGCGCTTTGCACAGTTCGGTTTTACCGACACCGGTTGGACCAAGGAACAGGAATGAACCAATCGGACGATTCGGATCGGACAAGCCCGCGCGGCTACGACGAATGGCATTAGAAACGGCTTCCACCGCTTCGTTCTGACCAATCACGCGGCTGTGCAGCTCCTGCTCCATACGCAACAGTTTTTCTCGTTCGCCTTCCAGCATGCGAGCAACAGGGATCCCCGTCCAGCGCGCCAGTACCTCAGCAATTTCCGCATCCGTAACTTTATTACGCAGCAGACGCATGGTTTTGCCTTCAGACTGGGTGGCTGCTTCCAGCTGTTTTTCCAGTTCAGGAATTTTGCCGTACTGCAGTTCAGACATCCGCGCCAGGTCGCCAACGCGGCGCGCCTGTTCGATGGCGATTTTTGCCTGCTCCAGCTCAGCCTTGATAGTTTGCGTTCCCGAGAGGGAAGCTTTTTCAGCTTTCCACTCTTCCTCTAACTCAGAATACTGGCGTTCTTTGTCGTCCAGCTCTTCGTTGAGCATATCGAGACGTTTTTTACTTGCCTCATCAGACTCTTTCATTAATGCCTGCTGTTCCAGTTTGAGCTGGATAATACGGCGGTCGAGTCTGTCGAGTTCCTCCGGCTTGGAGTCAATCTGCATACGAATGCTGGATGCCGCTTCGTCAATAAGGTCGATAGCTTTATCCGGCAACTGACGATCGGCAATATAGCGATGAGACAGCGTAGCAGCCGCAACAATCGCCGGGTCAGTAATTTGCACATGATGGTGCAGTTCATAACGTTCTTTCAGGCCACGCAAGATTGCGATGGTGTCTTCCACTGAAGGTTCAGCCACAAACACTTTCTGGAAACGACGTTCCAGCGCCGCATCTTTTTCGATGTACTGGCGATACTCATCAAGCGTTGTTGCGCCTACGCAGTGCAGTTCCCCGCGAGCCAGTGCTGGTTTCAGCATGTTCCCGGCGTCCATTGCGCCATCGGCTTTACCCGCCCCAACCATGGTATGCAATTCGTCGATAAACAGAATGACGTTGCCTTCCTGTTTCGAGAGATCGTTCAGCACACCTTTTAAACGTTCTTCGAACTCACCACGATATTTGGCCCCAGCCACCAGCGCGCCCATATCCAGCGCCAGTACACGACGGCCTTTTAAGCCTTCCGGCACTTCACCATTGATGATGCGTTGGGCCAGCCCTTCAACGATGGCGGTTTTACCGACACCGGGTTCACCGATTAACACCGGGTTATTTTTAGTACGACGTTGCAGCACCTGAATGGTACGGCGAATTTCTTCATCACGGCCGATGACCGGATCGAGTTTGCCCTGTTCGGCACGTTCAGTCAGATCGACGGTATATTTTTTCAAGGCCTGACGTTGGTCTTCAGCCCCCTGGTCATTCACGCTTTCACCTCCACGCATTTGTTCAATTGCCTGAGTGATATTGGCGGTCGTCGCGCCTGCTGATTTTAATAAGTCGGTCAGCGTACCGCGTGACTCAAGCGCCGCCAGAACGAACAGTTCTGACGAAATAAAGTTGTCCCCACGTTTTTGCGCCAGCTTGTCGCAAAGATTCAGTACACGCACCAGTTCCTGAGAAGGCTGCACATCGCCACCGGTACCTTCTACCTGTGGCAAACGGCTCAAAGCCTGGTCAATGGCTGTACGTAACTGGCCAGCATTAATGCCAGCAGACGTTAATAAAGGACGTACCGATCCCCCTTCCTGATTCAGCAAGGCGCTCATTAGATGAAGTGGTTCGATGAATTGATTGTCGTGCCCCAATGCGAGTGACTGGGCATCGGCAAGAGCAAGCTGGAATTTATTAGTAAGACGATCCAGACGCATAACTCCTCCCATAACAGGTCAAAATTGCTACTGGAGATTAAATGAGGTCATCCCTCAATTATTCAAGGTGAATGACCTGAATTATGTGAAAAGAAAATTACACGTACCGGATCGTCTTGATTCTTTAGGTTATATCAGCCAAATAAAACTTGCCATACGACCCGTGGTATTGTCGCGACGATAAGAGAAGAACGTCTCACTTTCGCTGAAGGTGCAACGGTCGCCGCCGTGGATGTTCTCGACTCCGACACTGGAAAGACGCTGGCGCGCAAGCTGGTAGATATCCGCCAGATACTTATCGCCGCGCGGTACAAATGCAAGGTCCGCTTGCGGATCTTTCGTCATGAACGCCTCGCGGACTTCTGGTCCAACTTCAAACGCGTTTGGACCTATCGCCGGGCCTAGCCAGGCAATAATGTTTTCAGGTTTGTCGGCAAAACACGCCACCGTCTCTTCCAGCACGCCGGCGCATAATCCGCGCCAACCCGCATGGGCCGCAGCAACTTCCGTTCCGGCACGATTGCAAAACAACACCGGCAAACAATCAGCGGTCATCACCGCACACACGGTGCCCGGCGTGTTGCTGTACGACGCATCTGCGCGTTTGCAGGCGTAAGGCTCGCCGGTCAGTTTCAGGACATCCTTACCGTGGACCTGCTCCAACCAGACTGGCTTTGACGGCAGATTGCCCGCAGCAAACAGTCGTTTGCGGTTCTCTTCAACATGCTCCGGGTTATCGCCGCAATGGGCGCCCAGATTCAGCGAATCGTAAGGCGGCATACTGACTCCGCCAATACGGGTAGAACTACACGCCGCGACACCTTGCGGTATCGGCCACTGCGGGACAATTAGCTTACTCATAGCCAGGCAATATCATCCTTATGTTCTTCGAAATCAGCGCGCATCACTTCAATCAACTGCACCATATCTTGTGGGATCGGCGCATGCCATTCCATTTCGATACCGGAAATCGGGTGATACAAACGCAGCATGGTCGCGTGCAGCGCTTGACGGTCGAACTTACGCAGTACGGAGATAAATTCGTCAGAAGCGCCTTTCGGTGGACGTGGACGACCGCCGTAAACCTGATCGCCCACCAGCGGATGAGTGATATGTGCCATGTGCACGCGGATCTGGTGCGTACGTCCGGTTTCCAGACGCAACCGCAGACGCGTGTGCACACGGAAGTGTTCCATAATGCGATAGTGCGTTACCGCCGGTTTCCCCATTGGGTGTACCGCCATATGCGTACGCTTGGTCGGGTGACGGCTAATCGGTTCCTCAACGGTTCCGCCAGCAGTCATGTGACCAATTGCCACGGCTTCGTACTCACGGGTAATTTCGCGCAGCTGCAACGACTCCACCAAACGTGTTTGCGCCGGAACCGTTTTTGCCACCACCATTAATCCGGTCGTGTCTTTATCCAGACGGTGCACGATACCTGCACGAGGAACATCCGCGATTGGCGGGTAGTAATGCAGTAACGCATTCAATACCGTACCATCGGGATTCCCGGCGCCCGGATGCACTACAAGGTCACGGGGTTTGTTGATGACAAGAATATCGTCATCTTCATAAACGATATCCAGTGGGATATCCTGAGGTTCAAAACGAACCTCTTCATCAATTTCTGCATTGATGGAGACACGCTCTCCACCCAACACTTTTTCTTTCGGTTTATCGCAAAGTTGGTCATTTACCAGTACGCGCTGGTCGAGGATCCATTCTTTTATGCGCGATCGCGAATAATCAGGGAACAATTCGGCCAAAGCCTGATCTAAGCGTTGACCGAGCTGATTTTCGGAGACTGTTGCGGTGAGTTCTACTCGTTGTGCCATAAACTGCTTCTTCGTTTAACGTTGGGTTTTACGGCTTTGCCGTTTAATATAGTGTGCTATTGTAGCTGGTCTTAACCGGGAGCAGGAACAGAGAATCTCCCGTATTACATTTTGAGGAAAGTCAAAACGTCATGACGCGCATGAAATATCTGGTGGCAGCAGCCACGTTGAGCCTGTTTTTGGCGGGTTGCTCTGGTTCAAAGGAAGAGGTGCCCGATAATCCGCCAAATGAAATCTACGCGACTGCTCAGCAAAAGCTGCAGGACGGTAACTGGAAACAGGCAATAACGCAATTGGAAGCGTTGGATAACCGTTATCCATTTGGACCGTATTCTCAGCAGGTGCAATTAGATCTCATCTACGCCTACTACAAAAACGCCGATCTGCCACTTGCTCAGGCTGCCATCGATCGTTTTATCCGTCTTAACCCGACACACCCTAACATTGATTATGTCATGTATATGCGTGGCCTGACCAATATGGCGTTGGATGATAGCGCACTGCAAGGATTCTTTGGTGTTGATCGTAGCGATCGCGATCCGCAACATGCCCGAGCTGCGTTTAATGACTTTTCCAAACTGGTGCGTGGGTATCCGAATAGCCAGTACACCACTGACGCCACCAAACGTCTGGTGTTCCTGAAAGACCGCCTGGCGAAGTATGAATACTCCGTTGCAGAATACTACACTGCCCGCGGCGCATGGGTTGCCGTGGTAAACCGTGTGGAAGGCATGCTGCGCGACTACCCGGATACTCAGGCAACACGTAATGCCCTGCCGTTGATGGAAAACGCTTATCGCCAGATGCAGATGAATGCGCAGGCTGAAAAAGTCGCGAAAATCATTGCCGCCAACAGCAGCAATACCTGATTTGCCTCAGAATGCAAAACGGCAGCCCAAGGGCTGCCGTTTTTTTATCCGTTAACGCCACAACTGAAGCGGTTTAGCTCCGACGCATCCCATCAAATATGGCCTGCTTTCAGGTATTCCTCAAGTAAAAAATCGCCTGTTCCTGCGGTGCCTCACAAAAAGGTTTTCTTGACAAAAAGCGACAAAATAATGTGATTTAGATCACACATTTTGACATTAGGAACGGTATGCTGGAATCACCAAGACGGGAAAGACAAGAGGTAAAATTTATGACAATGAACATTACCAGTAAACAAATGGAAATTACTCCGGCAATTCGCCAGCATGTCGCAGACCGTCTCGCCAAACTAGAAAAATGGCAAACTCATCTGATTAATCCACATATCATTCTGTCTAAGGAGCCACAGGGTTTCATTGCTGATGCCACCATCAATACACCGAACGGACATCTGGTCGCCAGCGCAAAACACGAGGATATGTACACAGCAATTAACGATTTGATCAACAAGCTGGAACGGCAGCTCAATAAAGTGCAGCACAAAGGCGAAGCCCGTCGTGCAACAACTTCAGTTAAAGACGCCAACTTCGTCGAAGCAGAAGAAGAGTAGTCCCTTACATTGAGTGTATCGCCAACGCGCCTTCGGGCGCGTTTTTTGTTGACAGGGTGAAAACAGTACGGGTACTTTACTGACGTAGCCAAAGGAAAATTACATGAAACTTGTCCCGTTCTTCTTCGCATTCTTTTTTACCTTCCCCTGAATGGGAGGCGTTTCGTCGTGTGATAAAGAATGCGAAGACGAACAATAAGGCCTCCCACAACGGGAGGCCTTTTTTATTGATAACAAGAAAGGCAACACTATGACATCGGAAAACCCATTGCTGGCGCTGCGCGATAAGATCAGCACGCTGGATGAAAAATTACTGGCCCTGCTGGCTGAGCGACGTGGACTGGCCGTAGAAGTTGGTAAAGCCAAACTGCTTTCGCATCGTCCGGTTCGTGATATCGACCGTGAACGTGACCTTTTGGACCGACTCATTCAGCTTGGCAAAGCACATCATCTTGATGCTCACTACATTACTCGCCTGTTCCAGCTCATAATCGAAGACTCCGTCCTGACTCAACAGGCACTGCTCCAGCAGCACCTGAACAAAATTAACCCACACTCCGCGCGCGTGGCCTTCCTTGGGCCAAAAGGGTCATATTCTCACCTCGCAGCACGTCAATACGCTGCCCGCCATTTTGAACAATTTATTGAAAGCGGCTGCGCAAAATTTGCCGATATCTTTAATCAGGTCGAAACCGGACAGGCTGACTATGCTGTGGTACCGATTGAAAACACCAGCTCCGGTGGGATTAACGACGTTTACGACCTGCTGCAGCACACCAGCCTGTCTATCGTTGGCGAGATGACCATTACGATAGACCACTGTGTACTGGTGTCTGGCACGACGGATCTTGAGACCATTGAAACGGTATATAGCCATCCGCAGCCGTTCCAGCAGTGCAGCAAGTTCCTGAATCGCTACCCGCACTGGAAGATTGAGTACACTGAAAGCACCTCTGCGGCGATGGAAAAAGTTGCGCAGGCTAACTCACCGCGTGTGGCTGCACTGGGGAGCGAAGCCGGAGGCGTACTGTATGGATTGCAGGTTCTCGAGCATATTGAGGCTAACCAGTCGCAAAACATCACCCGCTTCGTGGTGCTGGCACGCAAAGCAATCAATGTTTCCGATCAGGTTCCGGCAAAAACAACCCTGTTGATGGCAACAGGACAACAGGCCGGTGCGCTGGTTGAGGCGCTGCTGGTACTGCGTAACCATAATCTGATTATGACTAAACTGGAGTCACGCCCGATTCACGGCAATCCGTGGGAAGAGATGTTTTATCTTGATATCCAGGCCAACCTGGAATCGCCCCAGATGCAAAAAGCATTGAAAGAGCTGGGTGAGATTACGCGTTCGATGAAAGTACTGGGATGCTATCCAAGTGAGAACGTGGTGCCAGTCGATCCGAGCTAACGTTTGACAATGCCGGATGGCGCTACGCTTATCCGGCCTACGATTCATACGATTTTTGAAGGCCGGATAAGGCGAAGCCGCCATCCGGCATCTTAATTAAGGACGGCTATCATTCGCCTGGCGTAACAAAGTACGGCTTTCACTCTGGAAGCGTTTCGCATAATCGCCAAACCAATGCTCCACCTTACGGAAACTGTCGATAAACGCTTGCTTATCGCCCTGCTCCAGTAAACCGATCGCCTCGCCAAAACGTTGGTAGTAGCGTTTAATCAGCGCAAGGTTGCTCTCAGACGACATAATAATATCGGCATAGAGCTGCGGATCCTGGGCAAACAGACGGCCAACCATCGCCAGTTCAAGGCGGTAAATCGGCGAAGAGAGCGCCAGCAGCTGCTCCAGTTGAACGTTCTCTTCCGCTAAATGCAGACCGTAAGCAAAGGTCGCAAAGTGACGCAGTGCCTGAATAAACGCCATGTTCTGGTCATGTTCAACGGCGCTAATCCGATGTAGTCGCGCACCCCATACCTGAATCTGTTCCAGAAACCACTGATAAGCTTCCGGCTGACGTCCGTCACACCAAACGACGACCTGCTTGGCCAGACTGCCGCTGTCCGGACCAAACATTGGGTGTAACCCCACCACCGGGCCATCATGTGCAGCCAGCATCGCCTGTAAAGGACCATTTTTCACCGAAGCCAGATCCACCAGGATGCAGTCAGACGGCAGACGCGGTAGTTTGGCGATCACCTGCTCGGTGACGTGGATCGGCACGCTGACGATCACCATGCCGGCATCAGAGACGATCTCCGGCGCGCGATCCCAGTCCTGCTGTTCCAGGATCCGCACCTGGTAACCTGACAGGGTGAGCATTTTTTCGAACAGACGCCCCATCTGACCGCCGCCGCCGACAATCACCACCGGCCGCAGAGAAGGACAAAGCGTTTTAAACCCTTTGTCGTTCTCACTGGAGTAGGACTCACGCATAACGCGGCGTAGCACATCTTCAATCAGGTCCGGCGGCACGCCAAGGGCTTCCGCTTCCGCGCGACGAGAGGCCAGCATAGAGGCTTCCCGCTCCGGCACGTAGATCGGCAGCCCAAAGCGGCTTTTTACTTCACCTACTTCGGCAACCAGCTCCAGGCGGCGTGCCAGTAAATCCAGCAACGCCTTGTCGACTTCATCAATTTGATCGCGTAATGCGGTCAATTCAGCAACCATAACCAACCTCTTATGCTACACGCGCCGACAGCTGGCCGCTTAAATCCTGGCTAATTTCACGCAGCAGCGCATCCGTCATTTCCCAGCTAATGCAGGCGTCAGTTACGGATACGCCGTATTTCATTTCGCTGCGCGGCTGTTCGGAAGACTGGTTGCCTTCGTGAATATTACTTTCAATCATCAAGCCAATGATCGAGCGATTGCCATCTTTGATTTGTGCAATCACGGATTCAGCCACGGCAGGCTGACGGCGGTAATCTTTATTTGAATTACCATGACTGCAATCTACCATCAGAGAAGGTCGTAGTCCCGCCTGCTCCATCTCTTTTTCGCACTGGGCGACATCTGCCGGGCTGTAGTTCGGCGCTTTACCCCCGCGCAAGATCACGTGACCGTCCGGATTCCCCTGTGTTTGCAGCAGTGCAACCTGCCCGGCCTGGTTAATACCGACAAAGCGGTGCGACTGCGCAGCCGCACGCATGGCGTTAATGGCGGTCGCCAGGCTACCGTCGGTACCATTCTTAAAGCCAACCGGCATCGAAAGACCGGAAGCCATTTCACGGTGAGTCTGCGATTCCGTAGTACGGGCACCGATTGCGGACCAGCTAAACAGATCGCCCAGGTATTGCGGGCTATTTGGATCCAGCGCTTCAGTTGCCAGCGGCAGTCCCATATTTACCAGTTCAAGCAGCAGCTGACGCGCAATTTTCAGACCTGCTTCAACATCAAAAGAGCCATCCATATGAGGATCGTTAATTAACCCTTTCCAGCCGACAGTGGTACGGGGTTTTTCAAAATAGACGCGCATCACCAGGTAGAGGCTATCGCTGACCTCTGCGGCAAGGGCTTTAAATCGACGAGCATACTCAATAGCCATTTCAGGATCGTGAATGGAGCATGGGCCACATACGACCAGCAGGCGCGGATCGCGACCGGAGATAATATCTGAGATGGTTTTACGCGACTGGGCGATTTGCGCCTCTTGCTCATGGCTCAGCGGAAATTCAGCTTTCAGCTGCTCCGGAGTCATCAGAACCTGTTCGTCGGTAATATGTACGTTGTTCAGCGCGTCTTTTTGCATGATGGTGATCCTGTTTAGCTCGTTTGCGATAGTTGATCCTCAGCGAGGAGGAAATAACGATATCACAACAGGTAAAGATTTCAATCCACAATCCGTAAATTTTAATTTACATGATGTTATTTCAAGGCAAAAACAGCCCTTGCAAATGTACATTTAAATTTACACCACCGAATTTTCAGATCCACTATGCTTAAAAAAACGAAGGAGCACAGGCAATGAAGCAACTCATCAGCATCTTGTTTCTATTACTTCTTAGCGGATGTCAGATAGACCCCTACACCCATGCCCCTACCTGGACTGGTACCGACTGGTACGACGCCGGGATACAAGATGCCATTTCGGGTTATGCCGTTAAAGATAATGAAACGCTTGCCGACAACTACAATGACCCCGACGTCGATCGTACGGAATACCTTAAGGGTTACGCCGAGGGACAACGTAAAACCTGCCAGCAGGATTTTGTTTATGCCAGAGGCCTGACCGGGAAAACTTTTCCGCCCAGTTGCGATACTGTCGAAAATGTTGACCAGTTACACAGCGCCTGGCAGCAAGGGGCAAACGAGGGTGCTGCCTCGATAAGGTTAAATTAAACAATGGCTTATATTTTATAAACCATTAGGATTTAACTTAAATCACCAATAGCATTATTCCAGGAATAATGACGGCTTAGGAAAATAATGTTATTTTGTTGCAAACAATCTTGAATGTATTTCGACGTTTTACAGCAAACGCTGGTAGGTAACTATTCATGAGCTATTCTTACCGACTCATACTTCTACTGGCACTGCTCCTGACCGGATTACCGCTGTATGCCCAAAGCGTTACGGAAGAAGCAAAATCGGTACGCGCTATGGTTTCCGGCATCGTCAGTTATACACGCTGGCCTGCACTTTCCGGGCCCCCAAAACTGTGTATTTTCTCTTCATCGCGTTTTTCCAGTGTCCTGAAAGATACCAGTGCAGGCGCATTACCCTATCTTCCCGTCATCATCCGTACGGAACAAGAAATATTAGTTTCGCAGTGTGACGGTTTTTATTTTGGAAAAGAATCCCCTACTTATCAGGTGGAATTAAAGAATAAATATCCGACTAAGGCATTGTTATTAATTGCTGAACAGAACCCCGAATGCGTTATTGGCAGCGCCTTTTGCCTCATAATTAAAGACGAAGATGTGAGATTTTCCGTAAATATGGATTCCCTTTCACGCAGCGGCGTAAGGGTCAGTCCAGACGTATTGATGCTTGCACGGAATAATAAGCATGGATAAGGGCCATTCTCCCATAGCACGCCCGACGTTTAAGCGAACATTACGGCGTATCAGCATAATCAGCGTTCTGGTAACCATGATGCTGATCTGGCTGCTGCTCAGCATTTCTTCCGTGCTGGCATTAAGACAGTATGCGCAAAAGAATCTGGATCTGACTGCCGCTACCATGACCCGTACGCTCGAAGCTGCATTAGTCTTTTCTGATAGTGTTGCAGCAACTGAAACGCTGGCGGCACTGGGTCAGCAGGGGCAATTTTCCGTTGCAGAAGTTCGTAATAAAAACCAGAAGGTGATCGCCACCTGGCGCTATAACGCGCAGGATACCACTGAAAAGATCAGCGGGATGATCAGCCACTGGCTGTTCCCACAACCGGTCACTCAGCCGATTTTGCACAATGGCAACGTCATCGGTGAAGTACGATTGACTGCGCGCGATAGCGTTATCAGTCATTTCATCTATTTGTCGCTGGCCGTCCTTACCGGGTGCATTCTGTTGGCATCCGGAATTGCATTAATGCTCACTCGCTATTTACACAATGGCGTTGTGGATGCACTGCAAAACATTACCGAGGTGGTACATGATGTTCGTACCAACCGTAACTTTTCACGGCGCGTATCAGAGGAACGCATTGAAGAGTTTCATCTCTTCGCCCTGGACTTTAATAGTTTGCTGGACGAGATGGAGGAGTGGCAACTTAAACTGCAGGCAAAAAACGCTCAGCTGTTGCGTACTGCACTACATGATCCTCTGACGGGTCTGGCAAATCGCGCCGCATTTCGCAGCAGCATAAATGCCCTAATGAATGATGATGCCGCCCACAGCAGCTCGGCATTATTATTCCTTGATGGCGACAATTTTAAATTTATTAATGATACCTGGGGCCACGCAGCGGGGGATCGGGTCCTGATTGAAGTCGCAAAAAGGTTATCCGAGTTTGGGGGGAGTCGCCATTACCCATACAGACTTGGCGGCGATGAGTTCGCTATGGTGCTGTACAGCGTTCATTCTGAATATGAGGTTCAGCGGATCTGCGCGGCACTGTCACAAGAGTTTAACCGACCTTTTGACCTGCATAATGGTCATCTGGCAAGCATGACGCTCAGTATTGGGTTTGCGCTGACGTGGGAACATGCCTCTGCCGAAAAATTACAAGAACTTGCCGATCAAAATATGTATCAGGCTAAACATTTGCGTTCTGAACGCATTATTAAAAAATAAGGAATTACACACATGCTAAAACGTTTATTATCCCCGTTTCTTCTGCTTTTACTGATTCTGGCTGGCTGTCAGGCACCTCAGGGAAAATTTACCCCAGAGCAAATTGCAGCCATGAAATCATACGGATTTACTGAAGCATCAGGAGACTGGTCTCTCGGCCTGTCTGACACTATCCTGTTTGACAAAAATGACTATAAACTCCGTCCTGAAAGTGAAAAACAGATCAAGGAAATGGCATCCAAACTGGCAGCTACCGGGCTAAATCATGCTCGCCTGGATGGTCATACTGATAACTACGGTGAAGACAGCTATAATGAAGCTCTGTCACTCAAACGCGCTAATGTCGTTGCCGATGCCTGGGCGCAGGGCGCTAATATTCCCCGCACCAACCTGACTACTCAGGGACTCGGGAAGAAATATCCCATTGCCAGCAACCAGACATCAAAAGGTCGCGCTGAAAACCGCCGCGTGGCGGTCGTGATCACGACACCATAATCGTCCCCCAACTGGCTGCGCGCCGCGCAGTCATTCCATTGCCATAAAGAATAAAAGAAGTAAACGTCGGGATAAAAAAAGGGCCAGCCTTTCGGCCAGCCCTTTTCTAACAGGATGTCGCTTGCGCGAATCTTAGTTAAGACGCTTTTAACCCACCACATTGATAAATATACATTTTTATTATAAACAGTTAGTTATATGTATCTCTGGTGCAGCCAAATGCGTTCAAAAACATGCTGCGTGGGCAGATTATGGACAAAAATCTCAGTGCATAAAATAGTTTTTGCACGGTCTATTTTCCTGTACCAAGTTTACCTATTGCAGCCTCTATGATTCTGGTCAATGAGTCCAACTCATTCTTATCCATTTTTCTTGACTCAAGTAACTCTGTTGATTGGCCAGACTCCAACTTACCAACTTGAGAGCTGAAGTTTATTTTTTCAAGAACATTGCTCAAATCTGACTCTTTGCCGATAGTTAGATATAGTTTAATCACCGTCAACATCTCTTCACGAGATCGTTTTATTGCCTCATAATATCTGAATTCATCCATCGTCACTCGGTATTGCTTTAAAAAGAAAAATGAAATCAATTCAATAAAAAACAAAACACCAAAATTTGGGAGCAATGATATTATTTGTCGGGTTATATCGTATTCTGGATTGAGAGTGTGAGCCTGCATGTAAAAAAATGATAGACCACAAATTGAAAATACAATTCCTAGAAAAAGATAAAGGCTTCCTCGAGAAAGAATTGTATTTGAAAGACGCTCAGATCCTTTTATTAATTTTTTCAAGTAGTTCTCAAAGGTTTCCTCTTCAGCCTCCTTCTCATCTTCAACAGCGACAGAAAGACTTACCCGACCTTTTCTCCCTTCCTCCTGTTTATCATCATAACCAAATATTTTTAAAATTATTTTTTGTAAGGGTGATATGCCATAAATTATGGTATAGGCCACATCGAGTGATGTAGCAAATAAAACCTGTATGCCAACAGGCATTCTATTAGAATCACTACCACGCGAGGGTAAAATGAAGTTAATAGTTGAGTCCAGCCAACCAAACCCGCATACCACACTAAAGACAACGAACACAAAACATATTTCTACGAAATTTAACCATCCCCTTTTGAACTTAAAGTAGCGTATATAATCTTCTTTTGTTAACTCTATCTCGTGCCCTTTAGAAGTCATAGTTCAGTCTCATAATAGTTTGAAATAGGATTTAATAACGCAGCTTCTTCAAGATGATCAGGAGCAAAATGTGCGTATCGCATCGTCTCTCTTATGTTTGCATGGCCAAGAATCCGTTGGAGTACCAAGATATTACCTCCATTCATCATAAAATGACTCGCAAAAGTATGACGTAGCACGTGCGTCTTCTGCCCTTCAGCCAACACAATATCGGTCAGTGCGAGCATTTTCTTGAACTCCTGATAGCAGGGATGGAACATTTTCCCCTGCAAAGGAGCTAGCTCGTCATACAGCCACCGAGGGATCAGCACCGTGCGATTCTTCTTACCTTTAGTTTTCGTGAAGGTCAGCTTGTGGGGTAAAAGATGTGAACGAATCAGACGTTTGGCTTCACCCCATCTAGTACGCCTCACGAGACGATACTTTTAAGAACACTTTTTCTTAGAGCGACTAATACTACCATCATTACAAACAAATTTTCCGTCAGCGGTGCAATGCGATACTCCACCTTTAGATTTAGAACATGGGTAGTTTTTTGCAGATACAGTAGAAGATGAAATTGAGAGCAGTATTATTATTAGAAAAGAAAAGCATACTTTCATTAGTATTATCCTTTAAATAGAGAACATCAAATATTACTCATGATTTTTATTGTTGCTGCCTGACATTCCTCGCACGCTTTAGCACCAGTTAGGTACTAAAATCCTTATCGAGCACTAGCCAGTTACAGGACCAAACCCAGCATAATCACCCAAACAATAATCTTGGTAAATATAGAAGCATTGGGTTTCGCAATTACAGACCACATACTATCAAAACAATGTTTACCGTTTGTGATCCGTTTCTAATATGTCGTAAAAACAAGGCGATGCAACCATATCAATATAATTATTTTTATTATAATCACCATCAACATGTAATCAACTGCACTGCATCCACCATTACAACCGTAACAACAATAAACATTGCTTTCTGAACTTCAGTTCCCGCCAAAATATCGGATAATTTATTTATTAACCATACCCCACAATATTTCGACATATTATGGGCAGCATCAATAAAAAAAGGGCCAGCCTTTCGGCCAGCCCTTTTCTAACAGGATGTCGCTTGCGCGAATCTTAGTTAAGACGCTCTTTGATACGAGCAGACTTACCAGTGCGCTCACGCAGGTAGTACAGTTTAGCTTTACGAACAGCACCACGACGTTTAACAGCAATGCTGTCAACTACCGGAGAGTGAGTCTGGAAGACACGCTCAACGCCTTCGCCGTTGGAAATTTTACGAACAGTGAATGCAGAGTGCAGACCGCGGTTACGAATAGCGATAACCACGCCCTCGAATGCCTGCAGACGTTTTTTGGAACCTTCAACAACCCATACTTTCACTTCCACGGTATCACCCGGACGGAAGGAAGGTACGTCCTGCTTCATCTGTTCTTGTTCAAGTTGCTTAATAATGTTGCTCATAATTTAATCTCTTATCCTGGGTAAACTGATATTGGGGGCTTACGCCTGCCCATCATGTTTATGTTGCTGTTGTGCGTGTTCCTTTTTGAACTCCGCCAGCAACCTTGCTTGCTCTTCAGTCAGAGCCAGGTTTTCCAGAAGTTCAGGTCTTCTAAGCCAGGTCCGGCCCAGCGACTGCTTCAAACGCCAGCGACGTATCTCAGCGTGGTTCCCCGACAGTAACACCGCCGGTACTTCCATCTGCTCTAACACTTCAGGTCGGGTATAGTGCGGGCAATCCAGCAACCCATCAGCAAACGAATCTTCGATTGCCGAAGCCTCATGACCCAGAACTCCCGGAATAAACCGGGACACGGAGTCGATCAGCGTCATTGCCGGTAACTCACCACCGCTGAGTACGTAATCGCCGATTGACCATTCTTCGTCAATTTCGGTTTGAATCACGCGCTCATCTATTCCTTCATAGCGACCACATACCAGAATCAGCTTTTGATTCGTGGCCAGTTCGCTAACGCCCGCTTGATCAAGCTTGCGTCCCTGAGGTGACAGATAAATCACCTTTGCGCCTTCACCAGCCGCAGCTTTTGCTGCATGAATGGCGTCCCGTAAAGGTTGCACCATCATTAACATCCCCGGTCCGCCGCCGTAAGGACGATCGTCCACGGTACGGTGCCGGTCATGAGTAAAGTCACGAGGACTCCAACTCTGGATGTTCAGCAGGCCATTTTTTACTGCCCGGCCAGTTACCCCGTAATCGGTAATTGCGCGGAACATTTCTGGAAACAGGCTAACGATACCTATAAACACAAGCCAATCCCCATAACGCCGACTTTTACCGTTTATCCGGTGGTTTAAAAACCAGGATCCCAATCTACTTCGATAGTACGAGTAGCGAGATCGACTTTCTTGATAACCTGCCCATCGAGGAACGGCACAAGACGTTCCTTGATACCAAACGCATCTTTCAGGTTTGCCTTGATGACGATGACGTCATTCGAACCGGTTTCCATCATATCGACGACTTTACCGAGATCGTAGCCTTCAGTAGTCACTACCTGGCAGCCCATAAGGTCTTTCCAGTAGTAGGAACCATCTTCCAGCGCTGGCAACTGCGAGGAATCCACGACAATTTCGCAATTAGTCAGTAGATTCGCCGAATCACGATCGTCAACGCCTTTCAGCTTGATGATCAGATCCTGATTGTGGTGCTTCCAGCTTTCCAGCTGTACTTGCTGCCACTGACCCGCCTTCTGGATAAACCAGGGCTGATAGTCAAAAATGCTTTCGGCGTCTTCAGTGGAAGAAAACACTCTGAGCCAACCACGGATACCGTAAGAAGACCCCATTTTCCCCAAAACGATGGGGTCCACAGGAGCCTGTGCGGCGAGTTGCTTGCTCATCATGACCACCGTGACAGATTAAGCTGCTTTGTTTGCTGCTTTGATCAGCGTAGCTACGCGATCAGAAATAGTCGCGCCCTGGCCAACCCAGTGAGCGATGCGATCCAGATCCAGGCGAGTGCCTTCTTCTTTTTCGCTAGCGATTGGGTTAAAGAAGCCAACGCGCTCGATGAAGCGACCGTTGCGTGCATTACGGCTGTCGGTAACAACAACCTGGTAGAACGGACGCTTTTTAGCGCCGTGACGAGCTAAACGAATAGTAACCATAACATCCTCTTGTGTGAATAAAACACCCAGGCCCCATCGAGGAACGGAGCCCGGGTGTCATATTAAAAGCCCGAAAATTTTACTGATTTCTGGGGAAAATGCAATCAGCAGTTGATAACTCTGCTATAAAAGGCCGTTGGCGGTGCCGAAATGGCAAACAAGCCAGGCCGATTAGCGGCCTGGGAATCCTGGGGGCATCATCCCCTTCATACCACGCATCATCTTCGCCATTCCTCCCTTCTTCATTTTCTTCATCATGCGCTGCATGTCGTCGAACTGTTTCAGAAGGCGGTTTACGTCCTGTACCTGCATACCGCAACCGGCAGCGATACGGCGTTTGCGGGAACCTTTGATAATTTCCGGCTTAGCGCGTTCTTTCATCGTCATCGAGTTGATGATGGCTTCCATACGCACCAGCACTTTATCGTCCATCTGCGATTTCACATTGTCAGGGATCTGACCCATGCCCGGCAGCTTGCCCATCAGGCTTGCCATACCGCCCATGTTTTTCATCTGGTTGAGCTGTTCAAGGAAATCGTTGAGATCGAAGCCATCGCCTTTTTTCAGCTTGCTGGCTAATTTTTCTGCCTGCGCACGGTCAACCTTGCTTTCGATATCTTCGATCAGCGACAGCACGTCACCCATGCCGAGAATGCGCGAAGCAATCCTGTCCGGATGGAACGGCTCCAGTGCTTCGGTTTTCTCGCCGACGCCGAGGAATTTAATCGGCTTACCGGTAATATGACGAATAGAGAGCGCCGCACCGCCACGGGCATCACCATCAACTTTTGTCAGCACTACGCCGGTTAACGGCAGCGCTTCGTTAAAGGCTTTTGCGGTATTTGCGGCATCCTGACCGGTCATGGCGTCGACCACAAACAGCGTTTCTACCGGCTTGATAGAAGCGTGGACCTGTTTGATTTCGTCCATCATCGCTTCGTCAACGTGCAGACGACCGGCGGTATCCACCAGCAGCACGTCGTAGAATTTGAGTTTGGCTTCTTTCAGCGCGGCGTTAACGATATCGACCGGCTTCTGGCCGACATCCGACGGGAAGAAGTCGACACCGACCTGCTCGGCCAGCGTTTCCAGCTGTTTGATCGCCGCCGGGCGATAAACGTCCGCAGAGACCACCAGCACTTTCTTCTTGTGCTTCTCGCGCAGGAATTTACCCAACTTACCGACGCTGGTCGTTTTACCCGCACCCTGCAGGCCCGCCATCAGCACCACGGCTGGCGGCTGTGCAGCCAGATTCAGGGTCTGGTTTTCTTCGCCCATTGCCGCAACCAGTTCGTTACGGACAATCTTGACGAACTCCTGACCCGGCGTCAGGCTTTTGTTAACTTCATGACCAACCGCTTTCTCTTTTACGCGATTGATAAACTCACGCACTACCGGCAGCGCTACGTCAGCCTCCAGCAGCGCCATGCGCACTTCGCGCAGCGTCTCTTTAACGTTGTCTTCAGTAAGGCGTCCACGGCCACTGATATTGCGCAGCGTGCGCGACAAACGATCGGTTAAATTATCAAACATTGTCTCTCGCCTGGGGTGGAAACGGTCGGTCGCGACAGCGACACATCAACAGAAATTTGTCGCAGTATAACATGAAGCCGCCTTTGTTGTTATGCAACGGTTGGAGCAGCGGTCACGTAACGCTATACTGCTTTTCTTTATCACTGGCCAACTGTCGACACCTATATGCCCGTTTTTGCTCTGCTCGCCCTTGTCGCCTACTCAGTCAGCCTCGCGCTGATTATTCCCGCTCTGCTGCAAAAAAACAGCGGCTGGCGGCGTATGGCTATTCTCTCTGCGGTCGTTGCGCTGGTAAGCCATGCTATCGCCCTGGAAGCGCGTATCCTACCCGGCGGTGAAAGCGGACAAAACCTGAGTCTGTTGAACGTCGGCTCGCTGGTAAGCCTGATGATCTGTACGGTAATGACCATCGTCGCGTCCCGCAATCGTGGCTGGCTATTGCTGCCCATTGTCTACGCCTTTGCGCTGATAAACCTGGCCTTCGCCACGTTTATGCCTAACGAGTTCATCACCCATCTCGAAGCTACGCCAGGCATGATGATTCACATCGGGCTATCACTGTTCGCTTACGCCACGCTGATTATCGCCGCGCTCTACGCGCTACAGTTGGCATGGATCGATTACCAACTGAAAAACAAAAAACTGGCCTTCAGCAATGAGATGCCGCCACTGATGAGTATTGAGCGGAAGATGTTTCATATCACCCAAATTGGCGTGGTTCTGCTGACGCTCACCCTGTGCACTGGCCTGTTTTACATGCATAACCTGTTCAGTACCGAGAACATTGATAAAGCCGTTCTCTCTATCGTGGCATGGTTTGTCTATATCGTTCTGTTGTGGGGGCATTACCATGAAGGTTGGCGCGGACGTCGCGTCGTATGGTTTAACGTCGCAGGCGCTGGCATTCTGACGCTGGCCTATTTCGGCAGCCGTATCCTGCAGCAGTTCGTGAGTTAAATCTTTAAGGAACCCTACGTGGAACACATCTCCACCACCACGCTCATTATCACGCTCCTCATCATGGTGGTCATTTCCGCCTATTTTTCCGGTTCTGAAACCGGAATGATGACCCTGAATCGCTACCGCCTACGCCATCGGGCCAAACAGGGAAATCGTCAGGCAAAACGGGTTGAAAAGTTACTTCGCAAGCCGGATCGCCTGATAAGTCTGGTGCTCATCGGTAATAATCTGGTGAATATCCTGGCCTCCGCACTCGGCACCATTGTCGGTATGCGCCTGTATGGCGATGCTGGCGTCGCCATTGCCACCGGGGTACTGACGTTTGTGGTGCTGGTTTTTGCCGAAGTGCTGCCAAAGACGATTGCCGCACTATATCCGGAAAAAGTTGCCTATCCGAGCAGCGTCCTGCTGGCTCCGCTGCAGATTCTGATGATGCCGTTAGTATGGCTACTCAACACCATCACGCGGCTTCTGATGCGCATGATGGGCATCAAAACAGATATCGTAGTGAGCGGTTCGCTGAGTAAAGATGAACTGCGAACGCTGGTGAATGAATCGCGCTCGCAAATCTCACGCCGTAACCAGGATATGCTGCTGTCAGTGCTGGATCTGGAAAAAGTCAGCGTCGATGACATCATGATCCCGCGTAATGAAATTATCGGCATTGATATTAACGATGACTGGAAATCAATCGTGCGTCAGCTTTCGCACTCCCCGCACGGTCGTATTGTGCTGTATCGCGACTCGCTCGACGATGCCATCAGTATGCTGCGCGTACGTGAAGCCTGGCGATTGATGGCCGAGAAAAAAGAGTTCACCAAAGAGACCATGTTACGCGCCGCCGACGAAATTTATTACGTTCCGGAAGGCACACCACTCAGCACCCAGCTCATTAAATTTCAGCGCAATAAGAAGAAAGTGGGCCTGGTCGTTAATGAATATGGCGATATTCAAGGACTGGTTACGGTCGAGGATATTCTGGAAGAGATTGTTGGTGACTTCACGACCTCAATGTCACCGACGCTTGCCGAAGAAGTCACACCGCAGAATGACGGTTCGGTGATCATTGACGGTAGCGCCAACGTTCGTGAAATCAATAAGGCGTTTAACTGGCACCTGCCGGAAGATGACGCACGTACCGTGAACGGTATTATTCTTGAAGCGCTGGAAGAGATCCCGGTTGCCGGCACACGTGTGCGTATTGGGCAGTACGATATCGATATTCTCGACGTGCAGGACAATATGATTAAACAGGTGCAGGTGTTGCCCGTCAAACCGCTGCGGGAAAGCGTATCGGACCAGTGAGAGTAATCCAGACCGGGTAGCGCATCAGCATTACCCGGTCTGAGGCTAATTAGCCTTTGGCTTTCGCCACAGAGACCATCGCCGCACGGATGGTACGTCCGTTCAGGGTATAGCCTTTCTGCATAACCATCAGCACATTACCGGCAGCAACGTCATCAGACTCTACCATTGCAATCGCCTGGTGCACGTTCGGGTCCATCGGCACGTCGATATCCGCAACCACCTGTACGCCAAACTTCGCCACAACATCCAGCATTGACTTACGGGTCAGCTCAATACCTTCGACCATAGCCGCCATAGCGTCATTGTCTTTGTCCGCAACTTCCAGCGCACGGTCCAGGCTATCCAGCACCGGCAGCAGTTCGTTGACGAATTTTTCCAGTGCAAACTTATGCGCTTTTTCTACGTCCAGTTCGGTACGACGACGCAGGTTTTCCATTTCCGCTTTGATACGCAACACGCTGTCGCGCTCGCGCGTTTCGGCTTCAGCAAGCTGAGCTTCCAGATTCGCAATTTTTTCATCGCGCGGATCCACCTGCTCAGCAGAAGCGTCTGGTTCAACCGCCTCAACTTCTTCGTGCTGATCCATGATAATTTCTTCCGGGGCTTGCCCCTCAGGCGTTTTCTGTTCTTTACTACTCATGAATTTCTCCGCGTTTTTTTCGCATTCATCTCGCTAACTTGGCTTATTATGGGGATCAGATTCAGGGATTCAAGGGAAGTACTCACATTGTCACTAATCTTCGTTACAAGGACCTCGAGAAAATGAACAAACATTTCAAGTGTATTGGCATTGTGGGGCATCCACGTCACCCCACTGCACTGACCACACATGAAATGCTCTACCGTTGGCTGTGCGCCAAAGGTTATGAGGTTATCGTTGAGCAACAAATCGCCCACGAGCTGCAGCTGAAAAATGTGAAAACCGGTACGCTCGCAGAGATTGGCCAGCAGGCAGACCTCGCCGTGGTTGTCGGCGGCGACGGCAATATGCTGGGCGCCGCACGCACCCTGGCACGTTATGATATCAAGGTTATTGGCATTAACCGCGGTAATCTTGGTTTTCTGACCGACCTTGACCCAGACAATGCTCAACAACAGTTAGCTGACGTGCTGGAAGGCCACTACATCAGCGAAAAGCGCTTTTTACTTGAAGCCCAGGTGTGCCAACAGGATTGCCAAAAGCGTATTAGCACTGCGATCAATGAAGTTGTGTTGCACCCCGGAAAAGTGGCGCACATGATTGAATTTGAAGTCTATATCGATGAAATTTTTGCCTTCTCCCAGCGTTCGGACGGCTTGATTATTTCCACACCGACCGGCTCTACCGCCTATTCGCTCTCTGCCGGAGGTCCGATCCTGACGCCTTCGCTGGATGCTATTACGCTGGTCCCGATGTTCCCGCATACACTTTCCGCACGACCGCTGGTGATCAACAGTAGCAGCACCATTCGCCTGCGCTTCTCTCATCGCCGTAACGATCTGGAAATCAGTTGCGACAGCCAGATCGCCCTGCCTATACAGGAAGGTGAAGACGTATTAATTCGCCGCTGTGATTATCATCTGAACCTGATACACCCAAAAGATTACAGCTATTTCAACACATTAAGCACTAAACTAGGCTGGTCAAAAAAATTATTCTAATTTAACGCCAACCTCTTTACTGTATAAAAAACCAGTTTATACTGTATTTAATTACAGTTATGGTTTTTCATACAGGAAAACAGCTATGTTGGCACAACTGACCATCAGCAATTTTGCTATCGTTCGTGAACTTGAGATCGATTTCCAGAACGGAATGACCGTTATTACCGGTGAAACCGGTGCGGGTAAGTCCATTGCCATTGATGCTCTCGGTTTGTGCCTGGGCGGACGCGCAGACGCCGACATGGTACGTGCAGGCGCCACGCGAGCCGACCTCTGCGCGCGATTCGCCTTAAAAGACACCCCC
This sequence comes from Citrobacter sp. Cpo032, assembly GCF_030332975.1. Classification (NCBI taxonomy): domain Bacteria; kingdom Pseudomonadati; phylum Pseudomonadota; class Gammaproteobacteria; order Enterobacterales; family Enterobacteriaceae; genus Citrobacter; species Citrobacter sp. Cpo032. The sequence continues at coordinate 115,049 of NZ_JAOWGU010000050.1, read as the reverse complement.
GCGGCTCTGCGCTGGCTGGAAGAAAACCAGCTTGAGGAAGGCCGTGAATGTTTGCTGCGTCGTGTTATCAGCAGCGATGGACGTTCACGCGGCTTCATTAACGGCACTGCCGTACCGTTGTCACAGCTGCGCGAGCTGGGCCAGTTGCTTATTCAAATCCACGGTCAGCATGCGCATCAGCTCCTGACAAAATCAGAACACCAAAAGTCTCTGCTGGATGGTTACGCCAATGAAGCGTCCCTGACTCAGGAAATGGCTGCGCGCTACCAGCTGTGGCACCAAAGCTGCCGTGACCTGGCGCATCATCAACAACAGAGTCAGGAACGCGCAGCCCGGGCGGAACTGTTGCAATACCAGTTAAAAGAACTGAACGAATTCAACCCGCAGCCGGGTGAATTTGAGCAAATTGATGAAGAGTACAAGCGTCTGGCTAACAGCGGGCAATTGCTCACCACCAGCCAACAGGCGCTGGCTATCCTGGCGGATGGCGAAGACATCAACCTGCAAAGCCAGCTGTACACTGCAAAGCAGCTGGTCACTGAACTGGCAGGCATGGACGGCAGACTTTCCGGTATCCTGGATATGCTGGAAGAGGCCACGATCCAACTCAGCGAAGCCAGCGACGAGCTGCGCCACTATTGCGATCGTCTGGATTTGGATCCTAACCGTTTGTTTGAACTTGAACAGCGTATTTCCAAACAAATCTCATTGGCCCGCAAGCATCATGTTGCCCCTGAAGCGCTGCCACAGTTCTATCAGTCATTACTGGATGAACAACAGCAGTTAGACGATCAGGCCGACTCGCTCGAAACCTTAACCCTGGCGGTGAACAATCACCACCAGCAGGCTCTGGAAACGGCAAAAATGCTGCACCAACAGCGCCAGCATTATGCTCAGGAGCTGGGACAACTGATTACAGAGAGCATGCATACTCTCTCAATGCCGCACGGTGTCTTTTGCATTGATGTGAAATTTGAGGAACATCATTTGAGCGCAGACGGTGCCGATCGCGTAGAGTTTAAAGTGACCACTAACCCAGGCCAGCCGTTGCAGCCGATTGCGAAAGTGGCTTCAGGTGGGGAACTGTCGCGCATTGCGCTGGCTATTCAGGTTATTACCGCACGCAAAATGGAAACACCGGCGCTGATTTTCGATGAAGTGGATGTCGGTATCAGCGGCCCGACTGCTGCGGTAGTGGGAAAAATGCTGCGTCAGTTGGGCGAGTCAACTCAGGTAATGTGCGTTACTCACTTGCCGCAGGTTGCTGGCTGTGGTCATCAACACTTCTACGTCAGCAAAGAAACGGATGGCGCGATGACCGAAACACACATGCAGCCGCTTGATAAACGCGCTCGCCTGCAGGAATTAGCCCGCCTGCTTGGCGGTAGCGAAGTGACGCGCAATACCCTCGCAAATGCAAAAGAACTGCTGGCGGCATAAACTTTTTTACCTTGTTAAGGTCTGAGTTCAACATAAAATCGCCGACCGACCCGACAGCAAAAGGTTTTAAAGTGGTGAAAGGTCTATTATCATCGGCATATTACATATGAGCCGCGTACTGCTCGGGCCCGAAAAGGAATCAAATCACTATGCGCTGTAAAACGCTGACTGCTGCTGCAGCAGTACTACTGATGTTGACTGCAGGCTGTTCCACTCTGGAGCGAGTGGTTTACCGCCCTGACATCAACCAGGGAAATTATCTGACACCTACCGATGTCGCCAAAGTGCGCACGGGTATGACGCAACAGCAGGTTGCTTATGCTCTGGGTACACCAATGATGTCCGATCCTTTTGGCACTAACACCTGGTTTTATGTGTTCCGTCAGCAACCTGGTCATGAAGGCGTAACCCAGCAAACACTGACGCTGACCTTTAACAGCAGCGGCATTTTGACGAACATTGATAACAAACCTGCTTTGACCGACAACAAGTAGGATTAACAGATCAAAAAAAGGTGCTCAATGAGCACCTTTTTTATTGTCTGCTATTTTTTAGCGGATTTCTCTGCTCGCTGTCTGCGCAGCTCTTTCGGATCGGCAATCAGTGGCCGGTAAATTTCCACCCTATCACCGTCCTGGAGAACATCAGCAAGCTTTACCGGACGGCTGTAAATGCCCACTTTATTTTTGCTGAGATCGATATCGGTACGCAATTCCAGCAGCCCGGAAGCGCGGATAGCCTCTTCCACCGTAGCGCCCTGTTGCAGCGTCACACGCTGTAGATACTGTTTCTCGGGTAGCGCATACGCCACTTCAACGACAATTTTAGCTGACGCTGACACTGTAAACCTCTTTCGCGCGGACCGTGAAGGCCTGCACCATGTTCGAAGCCAGCTCTTTAAAGATACGACCAAATGCCAGCTCGATTAACTTATTGGTAAACTCAAAATCGAGATGAAATTCAATGCGGCACGCTTCATGACTCAGTGGCGTAAACTTCCATCCGCCAATGAGTTTCTTGAACGGTCCGTCGACCAGATGCATCAGGATGCTCTGGTTACTGGTCAATTGATTGCGCGTGGTGAACGTTTTGCTAATCCCTGCTTTCGAGACATCCACCGCCGCGGTCATCTGTCCCGGAGTCGACTCCAGCACACGGCTACCGGTGCATCCCGGTAAAAACTGGGGATAGGATTTAACATCATTCACTAGCTGATACATCTGTTCCGCACTGTAAGGTACTAAAGCGGTCCGGCTAATCTGAGGCATAACAATTTCCATCAATATCAATCACACAAATAATACCATTTATCCCCCGCTAAAAAAAACGCTATAGCCTAACTCGTGCTAAGATAGCGCCTTGCGCCCCGCTGGATGAAATGGGGTGTTTTTCGATTCCAGATTACCTATACTGAGCGGCATTATGACGAAGAAAAAAGCACACAAACCTGGCTCAGCCACAATCGCGCTTAACAAGCGCGCACGACACGAATACTTTATTGAAGAAGAGTTCGAAGCAGGACTCGCTCTGCAAGGTTGGGAAGTCAAATCCCTGCGCGCGGGTAAAGCTAACATCGGCGACAGCTACGTCATCCTTAAAGACGGCGAAGCATTCCTGTTTGGCGCCAACTTCACGCCAATGGCTGTTGCCTCAACGCATGTGGTATGTGATCCCACCCGTACCCGCAAGCTGTTGTTAAACCAACGTGAGCTCGACTCCCTGTATGGTCGAATGAATCGTGACGGTTATACCGTTGTTGCGCTTTCACTGTACTGGAAAAATGCCTGGTGCAAAGTGAAAATTGGCGTCGCGAAAGGTAAGAAACAGCACGACAAGCGCTCCGATGTGAAAGAACGCGAATGGCAGTTAGATAAAGCGCGTATTATGAAAAATGCTGGTCGCTAAACGCTATTCTCCTGTGACCAGTCTCTGATCCTGAGACTGGTTCTTATTTTTTAGTTATTGAAATCCACTCAATACATTCATCAGGTTTATGGTTTATTTGTGCTGAATCGTTCAGGTATGAAATAAACTCCCCTGGCATTACCGTAGCGCCCCATAGTCTAATAAAATAAAACTTCAAGACCATGCCACCTATATTCAAACTTATTTAATAACACTATTATTACTGTTGTTTATTATATCACCTCTCATTTCAATTAAAATACAAAATCTTTAAATACAACAAGTTAACCAAAAACAAATCATTAAATACACACCGGAAAGTATACTTTTCAATTAACCAAATATATTTTTAATATGGATAAGTTGCAGAATACATTCTTTCTGACTATATCATCTAATACGAAAGAACTATTCAGCTCACAGGGCCCGAACGTATTTGATAAGTAAATGAACCTCTGCATGACCTAATCAATGTAATTACATGTGTAAATTCATCTTTATGGTGAACGGGGCCCCTGTCTGCTCATTTTCCCAGCGCGCTGTTGCGGATTAATACTCCCGACATGCCATCAGGAGTGAACATATGCGTCTACTCGCCGTTGTATCAAAATTAACTGGCGTTTCCACAAATGTTGAATCCTCTGAAGTTACGCTCAGTTCGCCTTCTATCGTGAAACTGTCGGTGTCACGTGAGGAGGTAAGTCAACTGACTCGCGTGAATCAGGATCTGGTTGTCACACTCCGCTCAGGTGAAACCATCACCATTAAGAACTTCTATGTCGGAAAAGGTGATGCGCAAAACCAGCTTGTTCTGGAAGACAGTAATGGCGCGCTGTGGTGGGTTCAGGATACTGATGGGGCATTCCATTTCCAGCATCTGGACGATCTCACTCCGCTAATGACTGCTGAGGGAAGCCATGAAGGCGGCGCCGTCTGGCCGTGGGTTCTTGGTGGGATCGCGGTAGCAGGCGGAATTGGCCTCGCGGCGGGTGGTGGAGGTGGCGGCGGTGGTGGTGGCGGGAGTGATAATAATACCGGCAACGGAAATGGCGGAAATGGCAACGGTGGTAATGGGGATGGTGGTTCACCGCCAACAACAACCCCTAACATGCCTGACGTACCCGTTATCACCAGCGTAATCGATAACCAGGAGCTGATTACTGGCCCTGTTAATCAGCTGGAATCCACCAACGATAATACGCCCACTCTTCAGGGCACCGGCCCCGCAAATGCCACATTGCATATTTTTGATAACGGCGTCGAAATAGGCCAGGTCACTATCGATGCCAACGGCAACTGGTCGTTTACGCCATCCTCTCCACTCGCAGACGGTACCCACAAGTTTACCGTCAGTGCATCAGACGGTACGGGCAGCAGCGACATGTCGGACAGTTGGGAGATTATTGTCGATACGCTTGCCCCCGACGCCCCTGTGGTCACAGAAGTAACTGACGATTCAGGTTCCATTAAAGGCTTGATAGGTAATAACGGTGTAACCGACGATGCCACGCCAACACTCACAGGCACTGGTGAAGCGGGCTCTTACATCAGCATTTCTGATAATGGCATTCTGATTGGCATGGTTCAGGTGGATGACAATGGTAACTGGACGTTTACACCTGACACACCGCTTAGCGACGGTGTTCACAATCTGACGCTGACGCAAACTGACGATGCGGGTAACGTGAGCACGGAAACGAGTGTACCGACATTCACCGTTGATACCACCCCGCCTGAAGGCGCGGTCATTTCCTCCGTAAACCTGCAAGGCACCGCGGTAACCGGTAGTGCAGAGGTGGGAAGCCAGGTCATTATCATCGGTAGTAATAATCAGGTTTTGGGTTCAACTACCGTTGATCAAACCGGCAATTTCGTCATCTCGATTTCACCTTCACAGACGCACGGTGAAGCGCTGATCGCGAAGATTCAGGACCAGGCAGGCAACGTCGGGCCAGACACGTCCTTCAATGCCACCAACTCTGGCTACCCGGGCGTGCCTGTTATCATCAGCATTGTGGATGATGTTACCCCCTCAACTGGACCATTGAACAATAATCAGGCCACCAACGACCCAACGCCTACGATCTCGGGTACCGCAGACGCCAACAGCACGGTTAACATTTATAACAACGGCGCGCTTGTTGTAAGCGTGCTTGCCGATTCCAGCGGCAACTGGACCTGGACCTCCAACACCAACTTGCAGGACGACTCATACTCCTTCACCACCACAGCAACCAACCACCTGGGCACGGGAGGAACGTCAGCGGCATTCAATATCACTATCGATACTCAGCCACCGTCAGCTCCGGACGATCTGAACGTATCTGCCGACGGCTCTGTCGTCACCGGTACAGCCGAACCAGGAAGTACCGTGACCATCAATAATAATAACGGTCTTCAGATCGGCAGCGGCGTCGCCGGAACGGATGGCTCATTTACCATCACCATTAACCCGCCTCAGACCAATGGTGAAACCATTACCGCTATCGCCACCGATCCTGCCGGGAACCCAAGCCTACCGGAAACCGCGCTCGCGCCAGACATCACGGCCCCGCTGCCGCCAGCTAATCTGGTGATTAATCCTACAGGCGATCAGGTTACCGGCATGGCGGAACCCAACAGTACGGTACATATTCTGGATCCTGGTGGCGCGATAATTGGAACAGCAACCGCTGGTTCGAACGGAGAATTCACCGCCACGCTGGTTCCGCCGCAGACCAACGGAGAACATCTTGTCGCCAACGCGACGGATGCGGCTGGCAATACCAGCGGCAACAGCGCGATTACCGCCCCGGATACCACGGCGCCTGACGCGCCAACCGGCGTCACCGTCGCCGGGGACGGTGGTTCTGTAAGCGGACATGCTGAAGCGGGAAGCACCGTCACCGTAAAAGACAGCAATGGTAATCAGATCGGCACAGGCCAGGCAGACAGCGGCGGCAACTTCACGGTGTCGATTACGCCGTCGAAAATGAACGGCGAAACGGTAAAAGTTACCGCAACGGACAGTAGCAATAACGAGAGTCAGCCAACTTCCGCGGTGGCTCCGGATATTACCGCCCCTGGAACGCCCATCATCACCGCCGTGACGGATGACCAGCCCATGTACCAGGGCCCTCTCGATAACGGCGACGTCACTAACGACAGCAAACCTAAACTGGAAGGCACCGCCGAAGCAGGTTCTCAGGTCAAAATTTACGATAACGGCACCCTGCTGACGACCGTTGTCGCTGATATCAACGGTAACTGGAACTATACGCCAGCCTCGGCGCTGAGCGAGGGTGCTCACATCTTCACGGTGACCTCCACAGACGCCGCGAATAACACCAGCAGCGCGGCAAGCTGGAAAATAATTGTCGATACAATTGCGCCAACTGTTCCAGTGATAACGTTGGTTAACGATGACGTTGGCAGCATTACGGGCAGCGTTGCAAATAACGGTTGGGTCACCAACGACAATACGCCAACCATCTCGGGTACCGGTGAGCCTGGTTCACTGGTAAACCTGTACGATGGCATTCAGTTATTGACGGTTATTCTTGTCGACAGCTCGGGTACCTGGAGTTATACCGTTCCGGGGAATCAGGTGCTCAGCGATCGCACCCATCAGTTTACGGTATCGGCAACTGATGCCGCCGGTAATGTCATCACCTCACCCACAGTGGTCAGCGTTACCGTAGATACCCAACCGCCAGGCGCTCCTGTCATTTTGGCTGCTACCGACGACGTTGGGAATGCACCGATCGATCTGCCTACCGGAAGCCGTTCAAACGATACCTTGCCAGAGCTGAAAGGAACCGGAACAGACGGTTCTAAGATCACTCTTTATGATGGAGCTACGCCAATTGGAAGCACGACTGTTTTGCCCGGAGGCACCTGGAGTATTCAACTCGACCAACCGCTCAGTGAAGGCACACACAATTTATCCGCTATTGCCACGGACGTTGCAGGCAACGCCAGCAATGCCGGAAACTTTACGCTAACGATTGATACCACTCCACCAGCAGCCCCGGTTATCAGCTCCGCAGAAGGTCTGATTGGGACAAACCTACAAACGCTGAATAATGGCAGCAGTACCAAGAGCTCGAATCCCGAACTCTCCGGAACCGGCGAGCCCGGCGCGAAGATTACGATTTATGATAATGGTGGTCCTATTGGCACCGTCACCGTACAACCAGACGGCACCTGGACATTTACCCCAACCTCACTCGCCGACGGGTCGCATAAATTCACCGCCACGGCGACCGACGTCGCGGGCAACACGGGGATCCCATCAGCCGGCTTTACCCTGACGGTAGACAATACGCCTCCCGCACAACCAGCCGCGCCAATCATTACCGACAATGTGGCTCCGGTAACGGGTGTGGTCACTAACGGCAACACCAACGATACCACGCCAACCTTTAGCGGCACGGGGAATGTCGGGGATTTGATTACCGTTTATCTGAACGGCACTCCCCCTTTACAGGGAACCGCAACAGTAGGTGCAGACGGAACCTGGAGCTTTACTCCGCCAGCACCAGTTGCTCCAGGTGCTTACCAGGTAACCCTTACCGCAACCGATCCGGCGGGCAACGTCAGCCAGCCGTCGAATGCCATCACACTGAACATCGACACGACGCCGTCTGCGCCGCCGGTGATTATCGCCGCCAACGATAATGTCGGCGATGTCATGGGCGACCTTGCGCCCAACGCCGTGACCGATGACACCACGCCAACCATTCGCGGTACAGGTATCGATGGGGACATCATCACTCTGTATAACGGCGGTACGGTGATCGGTACTGCAACGGTGGCTGGCGGCACCTGGAGTATTACTCCCGGGACTGCACTAGCAAACGGGAACTACACATTAAGCGCTACCGCAACAGACCCCGCAGGTAACGTCAGCAACAATTCAAACAGCATTTCGTTTACGGTTAACAACACGAAGTTAACGTTGCCGCAGGTCACGGATATCCAGGATAACGTTGGCGTCTTTACCGGTTCGCTAACCAGCGGCAGCGTCACGGACGATACAACGCCAACCATTAGCGGTACCGGCACACCGGGCAGTACGGTTTTGATTTTCGATGGTAACAATCCCATCGCCATTGCGACAGCTACCGTTGCTGCTAACGGCAGTTGGAGTGTGGATGTCCCCCTCACGCCCAATATCACTCACACACTGACTTTCGGCGCCGTGGATGACGCAGGTAACTCACTGGCAGCAGATAACCCGCTGACGTTGATTGTCGATACCCTGCCGCCTGCAACGCCTACGGTTACCAGCGTAGACCCGAACGGTACGCTGGTTAGCGGCTCTGCCGATCCAGGCAGTACCGTCATCATTCGCAGCGGTACTTCGATCCTCGGCCAAGGGATCGCTGACGATTCAGGTAACTTCGCTGTCACAATTTCGCCAGCGCAAACAACCGGTCAGGCGCTCAACGCCATCGCTCAGGATCCCGCCGGAAATCAAAGCGACCCGACAACGTTTAGCGCTGCTACCTCCAGCGTTCCTCATCCACCAACGCTTGAGATCGTTGATGACATCGCGCCCATCATGGGGGTGATTGGCAACGGTAAAACCACCAATGACACCTTACCACTGCTGCAAGGGACTGCCACTGCAGGAGCGACTGTTAATATTTATGTAAATGGTGTTTTGCAAGTTCCATCGGTAATAGCCGACGTTGTTTCTGGCGCATGGAGTTATCAGTTACCCGCCCCACTAACTAACGGTGCAACTTATAACTTCACTGTGTCGCAAACCGTCGGTGGCATACCCAGCGGTCAGTCCCCCAACTACGCTATCACCATCGACACGACGGCACCGCAAGCGCCAACGATCACCAGCATTATCGACGATGTTGCCCCCGGCACTGGATCGTTGGATAAAGGGCAAATTACAAATGATTCACGTCCGACGCTCAACGGAACTGGCGAACCCGGGGCAACCATTACCCTCTACGATAACGGTGTCGCTTATGCCACAACGACCGTAAACAGTAACGGATTCTGGAGCTTTACCCCGACAGCGCCGCTGGGAGAAGGCGATCATCTCTTTACCGCCCGCGCAACGGACGCCGCTGGCAACCAGGGAGATTCATCCAGTGATTTCCGGATCATTGTCGATACCCTGGTACCGAATGCGCCATCTATTGTGACGGTCACGGACAACGTTGGTACGATCCAGCCCCTGACCTCCGGGCAGTTGACCAATGATAATACCCCAACGCTTGCTGGCGTTACCGAGGCGGATTCGGTTGTTACCATCCGCGATAATGGCACGGTAATCGGCACAACCACCAGCGACGAAAATGGCAACTGGAGCTTTACGCCTGCCCCTGCTCTCGGAGAAGGAAGCCACTCGCTGACTGCCAGCGTTACAGATAACGCGGGTAACATTAGCCCGACAACGCCACCATTTGTGGTCGTCGTCGACACGCTGGCGCCAGCCGCACCGAGCATTACCTCAGTAATTGACGATCAGCCCGGCAATACCGCTCTGACCAACGGACAGCTTACAAACGATGCGCAGCCTACCCTGAACGGCAAAGGCGAGATTGGCGCCATCATCACGATCCGTGATAACGGCGCTGAAATAGGTACAACTCAGGTGGACGAGTCAGGTAACTGGAGCTTCACTCCGGATGCTCCGCTGGGACAGGGGCAACATAATTTCACCGTCGTTGCCACAGATCAGGCGGGAAACACAGGCGGAGTATCATCATCGTTTACTATTGAGCTGGACTCTATTGCCCCGTCAATACCGGTCATCAGTTCGGTGCAGGACAATACTGCGCCGACAACCGGGCCTATCTCCAACGGGCAAATCAGCAACGAAAGTCGCCCGGCGCTCAGCGGTACCGGTGAAATTGGCGCGACCATTACCGTGCTGAGCGATGGTCAGCCGATTGGCACCACCATCGTCGGCGCAGGCGGAAGCTGGAGTTTTACACCCTCCGCGGCATTGGGTAACGGCCAGCATACTCTGACCGTCACGGCTACAGATAGCGCAGGCAATACCAGTCTGCCTTCTGGTGGCTTTACCTACACCGTCGATACTATGGCACCGACAGCACCAGTGATTACTCAGGTTGCGGATGATGTCGGCCCGCTGATCGGTAATCTGAACAACGGTCAGGCCACGAACGATCCACTCCCGACGCTTAGCGGTACGGCTGAAGCCAATTCCACGGTGAGAATTTACGATAACGGATCGTTTATCGGCTTTACCACAGCGGATGGTACGGGCACCTGGACCTTCACACCGGGAACCCAACTTGGCAACGGTAACCACGCGCTGACGGTAACAGCCACCGACGCGGCTGGAAACGTCAGCCCGACGTCTGCGGGATTTAACATCGTTGTTGATACCGTCGCCCCGCTTGCGCCAACGATTATCCAGGCGTTTGATGACGTGCAGCCGGGAACCGGAACGCTATCGAACGGAGCCTTTACCAACGACACCCGTCCCGTACTCAGCGGTTCAGCGGAAGCCGGTGCCCGGGTAGCCATCTACGATAATGGCGCGCTGCTGGCAACGGTGACTGCGACGATAGACGGCACCTGGGAATATCTGACCACCACACTTGGCAACGGTCAGCATGTGTTTACCGCCATCGCCACCGACGCCGCCGGGAACGTGAGTCCTGTCTCAGGTGGGTTTACGATTAATGTCGACACCATTGCACCATCCATCCCGCTGCTGGTCTCTGTGGTGGATGATATCGCAGGCGGCGTGTTCAATGCAGCGCTCAGCAACGGACAGCTGACCAACGATGCACGCCCGACGCTGAACGGCACCGCCGAGGCAGGCAGCACCATCAGCATCTATGACGGAAGCACCCTGTTGGGTACCGCGCTGGTGCAAAGCAATAACAGTTGGTCGTTTACCCCAACCACACCGCTGGCTAATGGATCGCACACCTTCACAGTCACCGCCACTGATGCGGCGGGCAACACCAGCGGCGCGACGGCAGGCTTTAGCGTGGTGGTTGACACCACGGCGCCGACGCAGCCTTCAATCAGCAGCATTATTGACGATGTCGGGCCAAACACCGGGCCGATTGGCAGCAATCAGCCGACCAACGACGCGCGCCCAACGTTAAACGGCATCACGGAAGCCAACGCGCGAGTTGATATTTATGATAACGGCAGCTTTGTCACCAGCGTAACGGCGGACGGCAGCGGCAACTGGAGCTACACCCCGACTACCGCGTTGGCACAAGGTACCCACTCGTTTACCATCACTGCAACGGACAGTGCGGGTAATACCAGTGGCATATCGTCTGCGGCAGCGATCGTGGTCGATACCGTTGCCCCGGGTATCCCAACCGGGCTGGCGGTAAACGCCAACGGCACCGCGCTCACCGGCGTTGCCGAACCAAACAGCACGGTCATTATTAGCTCCAGCGGCGGAACGGTGCTCGGCACGGCAACCGCCAACGCCTCCGGTAATTTCACCTTCACTCTGAACCCACCGCAAATCAGTGGGCAAACTCTGCTGGTCAGCGCACAGGATGCCGCAGGCAACATCGGTACAGCGGGTAACGTGCTGGCACCGTTTACCGGCGTACCACCTGCGCCTGTTATTTCCAGCGTGCTCGATGACGTCGGCACTATCATGGGACCCGTCGCTCCCGGTAAAACCACCAATGACACCCTGCCAACGCTCAGAGGAACGGCGCAGGCTAACGCCGTCATCAATCTGTACAACAACGGCGTGCTAATGGGCTTCACGACCGCAGACGGTAACGGGATCTGGAGCTTTACCCCATCCGGTGCACTCAGCGAAGGTAACCATGCGTTTACCGCCACGGCAACCAACGCCAACGGCGCAAGTGGGTTGTCCGGTTCGTTCAGCGTGATTGTGGACACCACGCCACCGACCGCGCCAACGCTCCTGATCAGCGCCGATGGCGGTACCGTCAGCGGCGTCGCCGAAGCGGGAAGCACGGTCACCATTTCTCTGCCCGGCGGCACCAGCGTGACGGCAATCGCCAACAGCAGCGGTGTCTACAGCGTCAACCTGCCGGTTCGCCAGATTGAAGGGCAGTCGCTGTCCGCCACGGCGACCGATGCGGCGGGAAATACCTCATCGCCGACAAACGCTCTCGCACCAGTATTGCCGCTACTGGCTGAAGACAATGTCACCAGCCTGCCGCTACAAACCGATGTCACCGTCAGCACCGAGCATCAAAGCGATTATGGTTTCCTGTTGGTCAATGCGCTGGGAAATGTCGCCAACGTGCTGGGGAACGATACGGCAAGCGTGAATTTCAGCATCGCTTCTGGCGGCAGCGGATCCATTACAATCAATGCCGCAGCGACCGGCGTAGTGCTGTCGCTGTTAAACACACTTGAAGTCGTCATCCAGCGCTTTGACACCGCGCTGAATGCCTGGGTGACGGTGGTGGATACCGGAAAACCAGACTTTGCCAGCCTCCTCACTCTGGGCGCCTCAGGCGTAACGCTCAATTACAGCGGACTGACTGGTGGTGATTACCGCGTGGTCAGCTACAACACCAACCTGCTGGCGACCGGGGCATACACCAGCCTTGATGTCTCAGTGGTAAAAGCCAGCGCAGGAACTATCACCGGCGGTACTACCGAGTCTGGCAATATCATCACCGATACCGATCCCGCCAACGGGCAGGATAATGCCCCTTCCGGCACGCTGGTCACCGCCATCACCGACGGTAACGGCAACGTCGTGAACATCCCGGCGGGCGGCATTGATGTGCAGGGGAAATACGGGATCCTGCATATCAATCAGAACGGTAGTTACACCTATACCCTGACCAATACGTCAATCTCGGTGTATGGCCGTTCCGAAAGTTTCACCTACACGCTGACGCATGGCAGCGATCACTCCTCGGCAAAACTGGTGGTAACGCTCGGTCAGGCACCCACTACCAGTACGGTAACCGCGGCAGACGATGTGGCTGCGCTGACTTACGGGACGCAGGTCATCGCGGTTGATCATGGCACATCACAGCAAACCGGCTTCACCCTCGCCAACGTCGGACTGGGCAATGTGCTGGATGTCAGTCTGGTTAACGGTTTAACCAATCCGATCAAATTTAATGTGGATGATGGCGCAACCCGCACGCTGACCGTCAAGGCCAGCGTTCTCGGCGTCACGGTTGGCGGTTTTGATCTCTATGTTTATCGCTTCAACGAGTCCATTCAGCAGTATGAGCAGTTCCGCGTGAAGCCCAACTGGGTCACGGCGCTGCTAGGAGGTAGCTCAACGGATTACACCATCACCCTGCCTGGCGGTGACTATCTGTTCCTGCTTAACGCCTCCGGCGGTCTGACGCTGCTGACCAGCTATACCCTGAATATCCAGGCCGATCACACCTACGCGGTCGACAGCCTGAGTGCGACAACCAATGGAAACCTGCTGGTCAACGACTCGGCTCCGGCCAATACCGTTATCACCGAAGTTAACGGTGTCACCGTAAACGGAACGGGTACAACCACCATTAACGGGCAGTACGGCACGCTGACTATTGATGCGAAAGGGAACTACACCTACACGCTGAGAAGCGGACTGGGCGCAGACGGTATCAATACGCCGGACAGTTTCGTGTATAAGGTCAAAGCGCCAAACGGCGATACCGGCAGTGCATCGCTGAATATCAAACCAACCCCACAGGCGCTGGATGCAGTAAATGACGTCAGCAGCACGATGGCGGTTAGTACCCAGGCGGATACTTCCCGGTCGTTTACCGACGACAGCGTCGGGAACGCCAGCTGGAGTGCCCAACTCCTTTCACCCACCTCAAAAAGTGGTACTGGCGTCATTGAAATCGCTACGGGAACGGCGGTGCAAAACGCCATACTGCATTTTAACGTCGCGTCAGGTCTGACGCTGGGCGGGCTGACCGTCACCTGGGCGCTGTATGACAGCAACAACATCAAGATTGCCGGTAACTCTTTCAATGGCGGATTGCTGGTTGGCGGCAATATCGATATAGCCTTGAGCGGGATCGTACTGCACCCCGGCAACTATCGCCTCGACTATACCGGAAGCGTCGGGGGGCTGGGGCTGGGGAATATCACCATCACCCCCAGCGTGAAAGGTACGATAATCGACCTGCAAAACTTCGAGACTTCCACAGCGAACAGCGTCACCGGCAATATTTATGACGGAGACCATATTGCCAGCGTGCATACCTTGCTGACGGTGAACGGCACGGGCGGCAGTACCGCCACGCTTGATCCGCTGAGTAGCACGACCAGCGCCATCATTAACGGGTTGTACGGCAAACTGACCATTGGCATTGATGGTCATTACACCTATGCCCTCAACAGCGATGTCTCGCTCTCCACCATTGTCACCAAAGAGACATTTACCTACACCCTTAACGACCAGAATGGCCATACCGATACCGCTACGCTGACCATCAATATGAATCCGCAAGTGGTAAGTACCGTCGATGCCGATCGCCTGACTGGCAGCGCCTACGGCGATACGCTGATTTATCACCTGCTCAACGCCAACGACGCTACCGGCGGCAACATTAGCAATGGTGCTACCGACACCTGGACCAACTTCTCACTGGCCCAGGGTGACAAAATCGATATCGGCGACCTGCTGGTGGGCTGGAACGGGCAGAACGCTACGCTCGGCAACTACCTCACCGTAACCACCAGCGGTAACAACACGGTGATTGCCATCGACCGCGACGGTACGGGCAACACATATCACTCAACCAATCTCATAACGCTGGAGAACGTACACACCACGCTCGATGAGCTGGTGCAACAAAATCACATCGTGCCCTGACGTTAACGCAATGCGTTAAAGCGCCATAACTACAGCCCCGGATGCCATGACGTCCGGGGCAATAACAGTCGTCGCTGCCGTATTTTGTAAGGGATAAACTATGAGAAATGTCGCGCCTGTTGCATTACTTCTGGCATTAACGCTCTGTACCCTGCGGGTGAATGCCGAAGATGAACCGCAAATTATTACGCCGGAAGGACTGGCCACCAGCCAGATGCTTCCCTCGCTGGACGGCGCGGTTGCCGATCTGCCGCTGAGCGCTGCCGCACCCGGCAACCTGATGCTCAACGACGCGGTAAGTCGTGCCGTGAGCTGGCATCCTTCTATTCGTGAATCGATCGGCAAACTGCTTTCGCAAAACGAACAGATCGACGTGGCGAAATCGAAATATTACCCGCAGGTTTCTGCCGGAATGAATAACGGTTACAGCAATACCTATACCGACCACGGCTTTAGCCCGGCGCTGGTTATTTCGGTGTCACAAATGCTGTACGACTTCGGCAAAGTGGCAAGCCAGGTCCGCGCCGAGACCGCCGGAGCCGCACAACAGCAGGCGAATGTGTTACTCAGTATTGATACCATCGCCCACGCAACCGCCAACGCGATAGTCCAGGTGCAGACGTGGCAGCAAATGGTGGACGCCGCCGAAGAACAGCTCACCGCCTTAAACGACATTGGTCGACTGACCCGACAACGCAATGATGAAGGGGCAACCTCGCTGTCCGACGTGGTGCAAACCGATGCGCGTATCGAGTCTGCACGTTCTCAGCTGGCGCAGTATCAGGCCAATCTCGACAGTAGTAAGGCCACATTGATGAGTTACCTCGGCTGGAACTCACTTAACGGCATCAGCAACGAATTCCCGGCCAAACTGGACAGCAGCTGCGATGTGGTCAAACCGGAAGATAAACTGGTTCCCGCGGTTCTGGCGGCCTGGGCGCAAGCGAATGTGGCACAGGCAAATCTCGATTACGCCAACGCGCAGATGACGCCCACCATCTCTTTGGAACCGTCGGTTCAGCATTATCTCAACGACAAATACCCCAGCCATGAGGTGCTCGACAAAACCCAGTACTCCACGTGGGTAAAAGTTGAGATGCCGCTGTATCAGGGGGGCGGACTCACCGCCAGGCGCAACGCCGCCAGCCATGCGGTAGAGTCTGCACAATACTCCATCCAGCGCACCCGACTCGAAGTACGACAAAAATTACTGGAGTCCCGCAGCCAGGCAATTAGCCTCGCCACCGCCCTGCAGATTCTGCGCCGCCAGCAGCGACTGAGTGAACAAACGCGCGAGCTTTATCAACAGCAGTATCTGGACCTCGGTTCGCGCCCGCTGCTCGACGTGCTTAACGCCGAGCAAGAGGTGTATCAGGCCCGTTTTGCCGAACTCCAGACTCAAAACCAGCTGCGCCAGCTCCAGCTGAACTGCCTCTATAACACTGGCTCGCTTCGCCAGGCGTTCGCCTTAAATAATCGCAGCATTCAATCGGTGGAGATCAAGCTATGAGCGACCTCGATTCACATGCAGAAGATGCGATTAGCGAACACGCTCTTAGCCAGTGGGCGCAGGCGATGACGCATATTGCCAACCATTATCGCGTGGCCTGTTCTCCCGGCGCAATCCAGGCCAACGCCCCGTGGTTTGCGGGAAAAAGCCGGGCAACGGCCCTGTCGCAACTGGCGCGTCAGGCTGGACTGTCATTTCATGCGCTGGATACCGCCACGCAGGCGTTCGGTCAGTGGCGTCTGCCGGTGGTGGCGGAACTGCGCGACGGCCAGCTAATGGTGATAGAACATTTCAACGGCGAAGATGCACTGGATGTGTTTATCATCGCCGAAGAGGGCCAGCGTAACCGGCTCACGGTCGCAGAGCTTCTGCCGGAGATCGTGAGTATTACCGCGATGCGCCCGCTGTCGGCGCTGAAGGACAGTCGGGTAGACCGCTATATTTCGCGCTTCAAGCCCGACTGGATGCGCGAACTGGTGTTAAAAGACATTAGTCCTTATCTGCCGGTCATGATTGCTGCCTTCCTGATTAACGTCCTGTCGCTCGCCGGAATTATCTTTTCTATGCAGGTTTATGACCGGGTGATCCCCGCCCAGTCTTATCCAACGCTGTATGTTCTCTCCACTGGCGTTCTGGTGGCAGTGCTGTTTGGCTTTTTGCTGCGTGAAGCGCGTACCCACATCATGGATCTGCTCGGCAAACGCGCCGATATGCGCATTTCCGATCGCGTATTCAGCCATGCATTGCGCCTGCGTAACAGCGCCGTACCCCGCTCGACGGGGAGCTTTATTTCTCAACTGCGCGAGCTGGAACAGGTTCGCGAGATGATCACCTCCTCGACCATGTCGACCATTGTCGATCTGCCGTTTTTCTTTTTGTTTATCGTAGTGCTGGCTTTTATCGCCCCGCCGCTGGCATGGATAGCGCCCGTCGCAGCCCTGCTGATGATCCTGCCCGGTTTGCTGTTACAGAAGAAGCTGGCGGTGCTCGCCAACCAGGCTGCCCATGAATCCACCCTGCGCAACGCGGTGCTGGTCGAGAGCGTTCAGGGGCTGGAAGACATCAAGCTGATGCAGGCGGAAAACCGCTTTTTACAGCAGTGGAACAGCTACATCCGCATTACCGGAGAGTCCGGGCTGCGCACGCGCAGGCTGACTCAGGGGCTGATTGGCTGGGGCATGTCGGTACAAAGCCTGGTCTACGCCGCGATCATTATGTTCGGCGCGCCGATGGTCATTGAAGGCACGATGACCACCGGCGCCGTGGTGGCCGCTTCGATGCTCGGTTCCAGAATGATTGCCCCAATGGCAAATCTGTGCGGCGTGCTGGCCCGCTGGCAACAGGTCAAGGCGGCGAAGATGGGGTTAGACAGCATCATGCAGCTTCCCACCGAAACGCAGTACGACGAAGACCGGGTGCATCAGGAGATTTTTCACGGCCATTATCTGTTTGAGAACGCACACTTTCGCTACCACAGCGACGATCAGCGCGTTCCGCTGCGCATCTCGCGCCTGGAGGTCATGCCCGGCGAGCGCGTGGCAATCCTCGGGCGTAACGGTGCCGGGAAATCAACCCTGCTGCAGGCCATGGCGGGTGGTGTGGAGATTATCCAGGGCGATGTCCGGCTCGACAACCTGAGTCTGGC
The DNA here is from genome assembly GCF_030332975.1 of Citrobacter sp. Cpo032. Lineage (NCBI taxonomy): Bacteria > Pseudomonadati > Pseudomonadota > Gammaproteobacteria > Enterobacterales > Enterobacteriaceae > Citrobacter > Citrobacter sp. Cpo032. The sequence goes on along the minus strand of NZ_JAOWGU010000050.1, from coordinate 96,767 downwards.
GCAGATCGATATGGCTGATTTACGCCGCAACATCGGTTTTCTTAGCCAGAACGCGCGGCTGTTTTTCGGCACCCTGCGCGAGAACCTGACCCTCGGCGCACCGCATGCCAGCGACGCGCAGATCTTCGAAGCGCTGGAGGTCAGCGGCGCGGCAGCTTTCGTTAAACAGCTCGCCAAAGGGCTGGCGCATCCCATTATGGAGGGCGGCAACGGTTTGTCCGGTGGACAACGGCAGTCGATCCTGCTGGCAAGAATGCTGCTGCGATCGCCCAATATCGTGCTGCTCGACGAACCCAGCGCCTCGCTGGATGAACATACCGAGCGGGAGTTTATTCAGCGCCTGAACCAGTGGCTGGGCAACCGCACATTGATTGTCGCCACCCATCGCGTACCGGTTCTGGAGCTGGTCGAGCGCGTGGTGGTATTAAAAGAAGGCCAACTGGTCATGGATGCCCCGAAAGCGCAGGCATTAAATGCGAGCCGGGCACCCGCCCCAACTCACGGTCGGGAGTGGAAAAATGAAAACCAATCCGCATGATGCCGCCATGGACGACCTCGATATCCGCCGCGAGCACCGTTTTTCCGGGGCCAGCCGCATTATTCTGCTCAGCACCCTGCTGTTTGCCGTCCTGGGTATCTGGGCATATTTCGGCAAGCTGGATGAAGTCTCAACCGGCAGCGGAAAAGTGATCCCCAGCTCGCGAGAGCAAGTCTTGCAGTCGCTGGATGGCTGCATTCTCGCCGAGCTTACTGTACGCGAGGGAGATAAAGTGCAGGCCAATCAAATAGTCGCCCGCCTCGACCCCACCCGTTCTGAGTCCAATGTTGGGGAGAGCGCCGCCCGTTATCGCGCCTCATTGGCTTCCAGCGCAAGGCTTAATGCCGAAGTTAACGATCTGCCGCTGGTCTTTCCCGATTCACTGCGCGCCTGGCCGGACCTCATCGCCTCCGAAACTCGCCTGTATAAAAGCCGCCGCGCGCAGCTTGCGGATTCAATGGCAGAACTGCAAGATGCACTGGTCTCAGTAAATAAAGAACTGGCCATCACCCAACGGCTGGAGAAAAGCGGTGCCGCCAGCCACGTAGAAGTGCTGCGCCTGCAACGACAAAAAAGCGATCTGGGATTAAAAATCACCGACCTGCGCTCGCAATATTTCGTGCAGGCGCGGGAAGCGCTGTCAAAAGCTAACGCCGAAGTGGATATGCTGGCGGCTATTTTAAAAGGACGCGAGGATTCCGTCACCCGCCTGACCGTACGCGCGCCGATGCGCGGTATTGTGAAAAACATCCAGGTCACCACCATCGGCGGCGTTATCCCGCCCAACGGCGAGATGATGGAGATTGTGCCGCTGGACGATCATCTGCTGATAGAAACCCGCCTGTCGCCGCGTGATATCGCTTTCATCCATCCCGGCCAGCGGGCGCTGGTGAAGATTACCGCCTATGACTACGCCATTTACGGCGGTCTGGAAGGCGTAGTCGAAACCATCTCTCCGGACACCATTCAGGACAAAGTGAAACCGGAAATCTTCTATTACCGCGTGTTTATCCGCACGCATCAGGACTTCTTACAGAACAAACTGGGACGCCATTTCTCCATCGTACCAGGCATGATTGCCACAGTGGATATAAAAACAGGTGAAAAAAACATCGTCGACTATTTAATCAAACCGTTTAATCGCGCAAAAGAAGCGCTGCGCGAGCGCTAAATCCTTGAGGATTAGGGGTTGCGGGGGCTGGTCACGCGTGTCACAAGTCTGTTATACTTGCTCTAACACATTGGGGCTGATTCTGGATTCGACGGGATTCGCGAAACCCAAGGTGCATGCCGAGGGGCGGTTGGCCTCGTAAAAAGCCGCAAAAAAATAGTCGCAAACGACGAAAACTACGCTTTAGCAGCTTAATAACCTGCTCTGAGCCCTCTCTCCCTAGCTTCCGCTCTTAAGACGGGGATCAAAGAGAGGTCAAACCCAAAAGAGATCGCGTGGAGGCCCTGCCTGGGGTTGAAGCGTTAAAACTAATCAGGCTAGTCTGGTAGTGGCGTGTCTGTCCGCAGGTGCCAGGCGAATGTAAAGACTGACTAAGCATGTAGTGCCGAGGATGTAGGAATTTCGGACGCGGGTTCAACTCCCGCCAGCTCCACCAATTTTTGATATATTGAAGTTCAGTGAAGTCTATCAAGCCCGCATGGAACCAGCCTTGCGGGCTTTTTTACGTCTATAGTAGTCTACCAAGAATTGCTAGAATCTACTCGTTATGGCACCCTTTTTGGGACCCAACACAAAGGGTCCAAAACATGAGGGTCCCAAACATGGCAAAAATCGCTAAGAAGCTCACTGACACTGAAATCAAAAGCACCAAACCTGCCGAGAAAGAGGTTAACCTTTTTGACGGCGATGGTTTGCTCCTGCGAATCGCCCCCTTGGCGAAGGGAGGAAAGAAAAATTGGTATTTCAGATATGCAGTGCCTGTGACCAAAAAGCGAACTAAGGTGAGCTTAGGAACCTATCCTCACCTTACACTTGCGAAGGCACGAGCTTTACGTGATGAGTATTTGTCGTTGCTTGCAAATGGTATAGACCCACAAGTTCATAACACCCACAAAGCCAATGCCCTTAAGGATGCCACGGAACATACATTTCAAGCAGTAGCCAAGAAGTGGCTTGATGAGAAAGTCAAAACGTCAGGCATCTCCCAGGATCATGCTAACGACATCTGGCGAAGCCTAGAGAGAAATATCTTTCCAACGTTGGGTGATACCCCCATTAAGGAGATTCGCCCTAAAATGCTTAAACAGCATTTAGAACCTATAGAAAAACGAGGTGTCCTTGAAACACTTCGCCGCATCATATCCCGCCTGAATGAAATTTTCCGCTATGCAGCAACAGAAGAACTCATAGAATTCAATCCGGCTGACAACCTGGGGCAACGGTTCAGCAAGCCAAAAAAACAGAATATGCCAGCATTATCCCCTTCCGAACTCCCCCGCTTCCTGGTTGCTCTAAACAATGCTTCTGTCCGTTTAGAAACAAGGCTACTGATTGAGTGGCAACTTCTCACATGGGTTCGCCCTGGTGAAGCTGTTCGCACAAGATGGTCAGATATTGATATAGAAACCGGCATGTGGAACATCCCGGCGGAGTTTATGAAAATGAAGAAACCTCACAAAGTTCCACTGAGCAAAGAAGCTTTGCGAGTCTTGGATTCAATGAAAGCCATCAGCGGGCATAGAGAGTGGGTTTTTCCCAGTATCAAAGCTCCACTCAATCACATGCATGAACAAACAGCTAATGCGGCTATAATCCGTATGGGCTTCGGAGGTGAGCTTGTAGCTCATGGTATGCGATCAATCGCCAGAACGGCTGCTGAGGAGTGTGGCAAGTTTAGAACTGATGTCTTAGAAGCCGCCCTTGCCCACTCGAAAAAAGATGAAATAATTGCAGCCTACAATCGTGCAGAGTATCTCACAGAACGTGTGGTTCTCATGCAATGGTGGAGTGACTATGTTTCGTCTCAAAAATACAAAGTTATTGCCGCATAACTCTTCGATGATGGGTTAACTATCTTGATTTATTTGAAGAATTAATGATCACACCATTAACCTATGTGGACTAAGCATAGCCATTTACAAATGGTTACCTTGAGGCCAAATAACAAAAGCTGTCGGTCATATCAACTAAATAATTCACATCTCTTCTCGATTATCATACACCTCGAAGATCTACCAAATTCGCTCTAATCAATGATAAAACAGTTGAATTCGGTTAAAATTTGATCAATTTTATCCTCTACATTGTATTGAATCATCCATGAGGTTTCGTGCATGGCTAGAGAAAATGATAAAAATCATAGAGTTAGGGTCGCACAGTACTTGAGGATGTCTACCGACCATCAGCAATATTCTTTACATAATCAGTCCGAATATATCAAAGATTATGCTGAAAAGAACAATATGGAAATCGCTTATACCTACGATGATGCAGGTAAGAGCGGAGTCAGTATCGTAGGCAGGCATTCTTTGCAGCAGTTACTTAGCGATGTAGAACAAAAGAAAATAGATATTCAGGCTGTATTATTTTATGATGTGAGCCGTTTTGGTCGTTTTCAAAATAGTGATGAAGCTGCATATTATTCCTTTCTATTTGAGAGAAATGGTGTAGATCTTATATATTGTTCCGAACCTATACCCACTAAAGATTTCCCTTTAGAGTCCTCTGTTATACTGAATATAAAAAGATCTAGTGCTGCATATCACAGCAGGAATTTATCTGAAAAGGTATTTATAGGGCAAGTAAATTTAATAAAGCTTGGTTATCATCAAGGCGGTATGGCTGGTTATGGGCTGAGACGTCTTTTAGTAGACGAAAATGGCATAGCTAAAGAAATATTGAGTTTCCGCAAAAGAAAGAGTATTCAAACAGATAGGGTAATATTAATTCCGGGACCAAAAAATGAAATAAAAATTGTAAATAGAATCTATGATCTCTTTATAGATAATAATGTGCCAGAATTTATTATTGCTGAGAGATTAAATGAACAGAACATACCTGCAGAAAATGGAACATTATGGACTCGTGCAAAAATACATCAAATTTTGACAAATGAAAAATATATTGGAAACAATATATATAACAAAACCTCATCTAAACTAAAAAGTAGGCTTGTAAAAAACCCCAAACATGAATGGGTTAGATGTGACAAGGCATATAAACCTATTATTTCAAAGAAAAAATATAATAAAGCTCAAGAAATAATTCAGCTCCGATCCATTCATTTGACTAATGAAGATCTATTAGAAAAACTAAAACAAAAATTAGAATCTAATGGAAAACTATCAGGCTTTATCATTGATGAAGATGATACAGGCCCTTCATCTTCTGTTTATAGAACCCGATTTGGTGGTCTTTTAAGAGCATATACTTTGATTGGTTATAAGCCAGATCATGATTACAGCTATCTCAAAATAAATGAAGCACTAAGATCATTTTACTCAGAGATAATTGAGGATTTTAAGGGTGAAATTTTAAAAAGTAACTGTCATATAGACGAGTATAAATATGCCCCAATGCTTTACATCAATGATGAGTTTTTAATTTCCGTCCTTGTTACTAAATGCATACATATGAAATCAGGTAAACTTAGATGGAAAGTCCGGTTTGATAACTCACAGAAAGCAGACATAACAATTGTTATACGAATGAATTCACAAAATATTTCACCTCTTGATTTTTATATCATACCAAAGATTGAAAACGAATATAGTAAAATGTGCATGACGGAAACAAACAACATTCGATTAGATCTCTATAGATTTGATAATCTTGATAAACTTCTACAAATTATTACTCGCATGAAAGTGAGGGAACTATATGCTGCCTGAAAAAAATGAATTCCCAATAATTCAAATTGAGATTGCAAAAATAAAATTTCTTAACCCACGGACAAGAAATAAGGTAGTGCATGAAGAAATAAAGGAAAGCATAAAAAAAAGAGGGTTAAGCAAGCCTATAAGCGTAAGAGCTATTGATGAAGACGATTTCAAATATGCTTTAATTTGTGGTCAAGGGAGAATAGAGGCTCTCGTTGCATTAGGTGAAACTATTATTCCAGCAATTGTAAGAGATGTATCAGAAGAAGATGCTTACGTTATGAGTTTAGTTGAAAACATTGCAAGGAGAAGACCACGTTCTAATGAGTTATTACAGGTGATTAAAGACATGAAAATCAGAGGGCTTTCAGACTCCGAAATAAGTGAGATTACTGGATATTCATCGAACTGGGTAAGCAGTATTAATATGCTACTTGATAAGGGAGAGCATAAACTTCTCTCAGCAGTCGAACGGGGTAATTTGCCTCTGTATCTTGCAGTGCAATTTGCAAGATGTGAAACTGAGGAAGCACAAGATATTCTTACCGAAGCATATGATAAAAAATTAATAAAAAGTCGGGACATTATAAAGATAAAACACATTCTAAATCAAAGAACAGTTGGGAATAAAGGTGCAAAAGCAGCCGGATTTTATTATCACAAACCATCAAAAAGGATGACTGCAGAGGAGTTGATTGAGCTTTATGAAAATAGTATCGCTGAACATAAATCTGTTTATAACAACTCAAAATTCATAAAAACCAATCTACTAATAGTAAATGAGATTTTTAACATCATAATGATGAATAAAAGCTTTCAACATATACTTGAACAAGAGAATCTTTCAGAACTACCATCTCAGATATTAAACCCAGTAAACAAAGAGGTATCAAAATGATTCAGATACGTTTTGGCGATAATTTTATTTACCTGGAAACTAATAAGTTAATTCCATCTAAGGAATTATTAGAAAACGTAAAGCGAAGCCATAAATACCATCAAATAGTTACCTCCATCGAAAGCTTAGGTATTATTGAACCAATAATAGTGTTCTATGACAAAGATAAAGATGTCACTAAGATACTTGATGGCCATTTAAGGGTTGAGGCTTTAAAAGACTTAGGTATAGAAAAAGCTCCATGTATACTTTCGAGCATAGATGATGCTTTCACTCCTAACAAACAAGTGAATCATATAAATGTAGTTGAAGAACATAGAATGATAATTAAGTCTCTGGCAAAAGTATCAATTGAAAAACTTAGTGCTGCTTTGGGCATATCTGTTGATGCCATAAAAGATAAAGCTAATGTGATGAACGGCATAGATCCAAGTGTAATTGCGAAACTTTCTGATAAACCTATACCTAAGGCTACATTTGACGTTTTGAGGAAAATGAAGCCAATTCGCCAAATTGAAGCAGTCGGTACAATGATTAATTTTGATAATTATAGTAAAAAATTTGCAATGAGCATCTTGGATGCAACACCGGCATCGATGATAGTAAATAAAGGGAAAAACACTCCCTATAAAAAGGATATAAAAAAAACCATACTTCGTCTGGAACAAGAAATGGCAACAACTTCGGAAGAAACGAAAAAGCTTCAAACCGAGTATGGTTCAGATATGTTGAAATTCGTTATAATCCAGTCATATATTAATAAATTACTTGGCAACTCTAAAGTTCTTCATTGGTTCTTAGAAAACGAGGTTGATTATCTTAATGAGTTAAAAAGAATTTCTAGAATAAATTCTTTGGATGATAAGACTCTTACTGAAAACAGCAAATCATAGTCATGGTTTTATATAGCCTAAATAAACCAAGAAATATACTTACACAACGACCTTCACGCCGGAGAAGCTGTCAGATACGCCAGCAACCAAAGCATTACGTTTAAGTGTCAGTCATTTATACGAAGGGATAACTGCGCCGGACATTGAGTCGAATAAAGGCTGGTAGAGAGGGACAGTTCTGTGTCACCGGGAGATTAGTCAGAAACATCAGCGGCAGAACATATGAACCAGCAATTGGTAGTGCACAGAAAACTCTCCAGTATTTAATTATTCAACTTAACACTAAAAAATTCACATAGTTAATATCATAATTTTTCTTTGGTCTACGTATGCGAGAGACATTGTGGCTTTAACCAGGTATTAGGAGTCGTTTCAGATAAAAGATGTTCTTCGATTCGACTGGACTTGGTAATAGCAATAAGAAATCGTTAATATTGAAGGACGAAAGGCTACTTCAAAACAAAGTAACCTTTCCAATATCCCAATATATGGGACAAGTGGTACATTAACTGCACATAGTGCAGGATACATATGACATAAAACTTTTTATTTATGGCATACATTATAAATAACTTGTATTTTATGAATGTCAATAGGTTCTTTAAAATAATTAAATTGATTGTTTTTATTATAGCTTCGCTTGTATAAGCGAAGATCCTATTGTTCTTGAATGAATAATGCAAATTATAAGAGAAGCAAGGGCTAACTCTGCGAAGCCGCTGCGCTTGCTTCTTCGAGCTCCCCTTGCTTTTCTGCCCTTCGGTTAGAAAAGAAACCAAACCGCTACCAACCTTGAACGGTAATGACTCCAACTTATTGATAGTGTTTTATGGTCAGATAATGCCCGATGACTTTGTCATGCAGCTCCACCGATTTTG
>NZ_JAOWGU010000050.1:0-88680 GCF_030332975.1 Citrobacter sp. Cpo032 | reverse complement strand
GTTCCGTGTCAGTGGAGGCGCATTATAGGGAGTTATTTCAGGCTGACAAGGGGAAATTTAAAATAATCTTCCGAGTGCGTGTTTTTTATTCTTTGCGCTTATTTTAACAACGCTTTGTTGGTTAATTGGGCTATTTCTCGCGCGAATCTCGCAACCTGTTCCCAATCGGTATACACCACTTCTTTATTCGTATCCGTTTCACCGCCTGACATCTTCATTATCAGTTGGATCATAACGCGGTCATACCAGCGATAGCGTGGATACAGCAAAGCACCCGCAATGACTGCGCTGTGGTCTGGTCGCCACGGCGAACTCATCAGGAACTTACGCGCATAGCTGTTGGTTTGCGGCGTACGTTTCTCCGGTTTACGGGCAACCAGGTTTACGGAGTAGAACGCGCTCGGCATCGAATTCAGCCGTGTGGCATGCTTTTTCACAAACTCCTGAAAAGCAGCATGGTAATGACCGTAGCGAATCGAGGCGCCAATTACCACGCTGTCATAATTTTGCCAGTCCGGCTCCGCGGTACGATGCAAATTAACAACATCTGCCCAAACGCCCAGCTCTTTGAGTTCAGAAGCCAGATACTCAGCGATTTCACGCGTTTGTCCGTCCCGGGAAGAAAAAAGAATCAGTGTTTTCACGTGTTACTCCATTATTCACGCCAGAAGGTAGGGGTAAAGAGCACCAGCAGAGTAAAGACCTCCAGACGACCAAACAGCATATTGGCAATCAGGATCCACTTCGCCACAGGGTTCATACTGGCAAAGTTGTCGGCGACAACCCCCAGTCCAGGCCCCAGGTTATTCAACGTTGCCACAACAGAGGCAAACGCGGAGAAGTCATCAACACCGGTCGCAATAATCGCCAGCATACTGATAATAAAGACCAGCGCATAGGCAGAGAAGAATCCCCATACGGCTTCAAGAATTCGCTCCGGCAACGCACGGTTACCCAGTTTGATACTGTAAACCGCATTCGGATGGACCAGTCGTTTCAATTCGCGGTTACCCTGCTTAAACAGCAGCAGGATACGAATCACCTTCAAGCCACCGCCCGTCGACCCGGCACAGCCGCCGATAAAAGCAGAACACAGCAACAGCACTGGCAGGAACAGGGGCCAGCGGGCAATACTGTCCGTGGTAAATCCGGCGGTCGTCGCCATCGATACCACCTGGAAAAAGGCCTGGTTGATCGTCGTGAGCGCCGAGCCATAGGTATTGTGTATCCATAGCACCAGCGTACAGACAGCCACCAGCGTCAACTGCACGCCGATAAACATGCGGAATTCCGGATCCCGCCAGTAGACCTTCAGACTACGCCCACTTAATAAAGAGAAGTGCAGACCATAGTTACAACCGGAGATCAGCAAGAAGATAGCAATGATGGTGTTAATCGTGGGACTGTCGAAATACCCCACGCTGGCATCGTGTGTGGAAAAACCACCGATGGCGATTGTGGCAAAACTGTGCCCAATGGCGTCAAACGCGGGCATCCCGGCAAACCATAGCGCCAGCGCGCACGCCACCGTCAGTAATACATAGATTAGCCACAGCGTTTTCGCCGTTTCGGCAATACGCGGGCGCATTTTATTATCTTTCAGCGGCCCCGGCATTTCTGCACGATAGAGCTGCATCCCACCAACACCAAGAATAGGCAGGATAGCCACCGCCAGCACGATGATCCCCATCCCACCGAACCATTGCAGCATCTGGCGATAAAAGAGAATCGCGTGTGGCAATGAATCCAGCCCCACCAGCGTCGTCGCACCTGTAGTGGTTAATCCGGAAAAGGATTCAAAAAAAGCGTCGGTTATCGTCAGGTTAGGGCTTTCAGCAAAGATGAACGGTAGCGCACCCACACTGCCCAGAACGGTCCAGAACAAAACGACAATCAGAAATCCTTCACGCGATTTCAGCTCACCCTTCTCTTTACGGTTTGGCCACCACAGCATGGAGCCGATCGCCAGAGCAACGAAGAAAGTTTGGGTGAATGCACGCCCAGCCCCATCGCGGTAGATGAGCGCTACCAGTCCGGGGATAATCATTGTCCCCGAGAATAAGATGACCAGTAGTCCAACGATTCGGGTGATGGCGCGAAAATGCATCTCTGCCGCTTCCTTAGTTCTTTAAAATGAGGTGGGGATTATTCTTCAATCGCTAACAATTGCAATGAACCACGACTAAAATCCGCCAGTTTTGCCGAAAACTCATCCACTTTGGCAAAAGGAAGCGCCACCCTGAGCCGAACAAAAGCCTGGTAATCACTGGCAACGACTTTACCGTCAAACTGCCCCAGCAAGGCTTCAATGCCTGCCAGCTGACCGTACTCACACTGCAAAGTATATTCGGTTAATGGCGTCTTGCGCTGTGTCGTTAACTGGCGCAACGCCTGATTCACACCGCCACCGTAGGCTTTTACCAACCCTCCAGTACCGAGAAGGATACCGCCGTAGTAGCGCACGACTACAGCGGTAATCTCACCGACGCCGCTCCCCATCAGCTGCGCGAGCATCGGTTTACCTGCCGTACCCGCCGGTTCGCCATCGTCTGAAAATCCCAGCTGCTGCGAGTCATTGGGCGCACCCGCCACCCACGCCACACAATGGTGTCGGGCGTCCGGGTGTTCCGCTTTGACTGACTCAACAAACGCTTTTGCCGCTTCTACGCCGTCCGTATGGGCGAGCAGCGTAATGAAGCGGCTTTTTTTGATCTCTTCGACGACGCTAACCGGCGCCGCAGGGATTAACCAACTGTCCATTACGCCAGTTTCAAATCCCGCGTCATGTTTTCGATATTGTTTTCGTGGACCACCACGTTGTCTTCAATACGAATACCGCCGAACGGTTTCAGTGCTTCAATTTTCTGCCAGTTGAAGTGCTTGCTGAACTGCCCTTCACGCCACGGCGCCAGCAGAGATTCAATGAAGTAAATGCCCGGTTCGATGGTCAGAACCATGCCCGGTTGCAGTACGCGGGTGCAACGCAGGTAAGGATATTTCGACGGTGCGGCCAGATGAGTACCGCTGTCGTCCTGCATAAAGCCAGCGACATCATGTACCTGCAGACCCAGCGGGTGACCGATACCGTGCGGCATAAACGGCCCGGTAAGATCGTTTTCCACCATCGCCTCTTCACTCATATCGGTGATGATTTGATGCTTACGCAGCAGCTTCGCGATGCGCTGATGGAACTGAATGTGATAATCCACGTAGCTGGTGCCTGCTTTCATGGTGGCAATCAGCGCCAGCTCTTCGTCGTTAACGTCTTTCACCAGATGCGCATAGTCATTGTCGCTTTTCGCCGACCAGGTACGCGTCAGATCTGCCGCATAACCGTTGTATTCCGCACCAGCATCGAGCAGGAAGCTGCGGATTTCAGACGGTGCCTGATGATCCAGCTTGGTGTAATGAAGAACCGAAGCATGCTCGTTAAGCGCCACGATGTTGCTATATGGCACGTCTGTGTCGCGGTGACCGGTGGCAGTCAGGTAAGCGAGGTTGATGTCAAACTCGCTCATTCCGGAACGGAACGCTTCTTCTGCGGCACGGTGTCCATTTACCGCCATTTTCTGCGCTTCGCGCATACAGGCCAGTTCGTAATCCGTTTTATAGGCGCGGTAATAATGCAGGTAGTCGATCACCCCTTTCGGGTTGATGTTGCTGGCCGCGATGTCCAGTTGCAGCGCACGTTCCGGAACCGGGCCGATGTAACCGATATTGCCGCGAGCAGCAGGCAGTTGGCTACCGATACCATCCGCTTTCGGCAGCGCGATGATCTCGATTTCTTCCGTCCAGAAAGAGGTTGGTAGCGGCTCAACGTTGTGCCAGTAATCGACCGGCAGGTAGAACCACAGTTTCGGCTTGTTTACGCCATCCACCAGCAACCAGCAGTTAGGAACCTGTGTTACAGGCACCCAGGCTTTAAATTGTGGATTGACCTTAAACGGATATGGATGATCGTCGAGAAAGACGTTAACAAGTTCGCCAGAGTGAATAAGTAACGCATCCAGTTTGAAGCGTTCCAGCGCGTCGCGCGTCCGTTCCTGTAAGGTAACGATATGATTTTTATAGAGTGCGGCCAGCGATTCCATTTTCTATCCTTCTGTTTTTTGACCTCAAGTCTCCGCATCTTAGCACATCGCTTTGTGAGTGCGTGATTTCTGCCGAGCGTGATCGAATCGTCATTTCTTTAATCATTTATTTGCATTTTATTAACATAAAACACACACTTCGATTCATCTGGTATGACCAGATCACCTTGCGGATTCAGGAGACTGACATGCTTTACAAAGGCGACACCCTGTACCTCGACTGGCTGGAAGATGGCATCGCCGAACTGGTGTTCGATGCCCCTGGTTCGGTCAATAAACTCGACACGGCCACCGTTGCCAGCCTGGGCCATGCGCTTGATGTGCTGGAAAAACAACCGAATTTAAAAGGACTGCTGCTGCGTTCTAACAAAGCAGCCTTTATTGTTGGTGCCGATATCACCGAATTCCTTTCACTGTTCCTCGTGCCTGAAGAACAACTGAGCCAGTGGCTGCATTTTGCCAACAGCGTCTTTAATCGCCTCGAAGATCTGCCTGTTCCGACCCTCTCCGCGGTAAACGGCTACGCGCTGGGTGGCGGCTGCGAGTGTGTTCTGGCAACCGATTATCGTCTGGCAACGCCGGACCTGCGCATTGGCCTGCCGGAAACCAAGCTGGGCATTATGCCGGGCTTTGGCGGCTCCGTGCGTATGCCACGTATGCTGGGTGCGGACAGCGCGCTGGAAATTATTGCGGCAGGTAAGGATGTTGGTGCTGAGCAGGCGCTAAAAATCGGCCTGGTCGATGGCGTAGTGAAGCAAGACAAACTGCTTGATGGCGCGATCGCAGTATTACGTCAGGCGATTAACGGCGACCTCGACTGGAAGGCCAAACGTCAGCCGAAGCTGGAGCCGTTGAAACTCAGCAAAATTGAAGCGGCTATGAGCTTTACCATCGCTAAAGGCATGGTGGCACAGACGGCAGGGAAGCATTATCCCGCGCCGATTACCGCGGTAAAAACCATTGAAGCAGCGGCCCGTTTTGGCCGTGAAGAAGCGCTGAATCTGGAAAATAAAAGCTTTGTTCCACTGGCGCACACCAGTGAAGCTCGCGCGCTGGTTGGGATCTTCCTTAACGATCAGTTCGTCAAAGCCAAAGCCAAAAAACTCACCAAAAATATTGAAGCACCGAAGCAAGCTGCGGTGCTGGGCGCGGGCATTATGGGCGGCGGCATCGCTTACCAGTCAGCCTGGAAAGGCGTGCCGGTTGTCATGAAAGATATCAACGACAAATCATTAACGCTGGGCATGACCGAAGCGGCCAAGCTGCTGAACAAACAGCTTGAGCGCGGCAAAATTGACGGTCTGAAAATGGCGGGCGTGATTTCCACTATTCATCCAACCCTCGACTATAGCGGTTTTGAGCGTGTGGACGTGGTGGTTGAAGCTGTCGTAGAAAACCCGAAAGTGAAAAAAGCGGTACTGGCAGAAACCGAAGATCAGGTACGCCCGAACACCGTACTGGCTTCAAATACCTCCACCATCCCAATCAACGAGCTGGCCAGCGCGCTCAAGCGCCCGGAAAACTTCTGTGGGATGCACTTCTTTAACCCAGTACACCGCATGCCACTGGTTGAGATTATTCGCGGAGAGAAAAGCTCGGATGAAACCATCGCCAAAGTTGTCGCCTGGGCAAGCCAGATGGGCAAAACCCCAATTGTGGTCAACGACTGCCCCGGTTTCTTCGTGAACCGCGTGCTGTTCCCGTATTTTGCCGGTTTCAGCCAGCTGCTGCGCGATGGGGCGGATTTCCGCAAAGTCGACAAAGTCATGGAAAAACAGTTTGGCTGGCCGATGGGCCCGGCTTATCTGCTGGACGTGGTGGGAATTGATACCGCACATCACGCGCAGGCAGTGATGTCCGCAGGCTTCCCTCAGCGTATGCAGAAAGATTATCGCGACGCGATAGACGCCCTGTTTGATGCGAACCGTTTCGGACAGAAAAACGGTCTTGGATTCTGGCGTTATAAAGAAGACAACAAGGGCAAGCCGAAGAAAGAAGAGGATGCCACCGTTGACGATCTGCTGGCAGAAGTCAGCCAGCCGAAACGCGACTTCAGTGATGAAGAGATTATCGCTCGCATGATGATCCCAATGGTCAACGAAGTGGTGCGTTGTCTGGAAGAAGGCATTATCGCCAGCCCGGCAGAAGCCGACATGGCGCTGGTGTATGGCCTGGGCTTCCCTCCGTTCCACGGCGGCGCGTTCCGCTGGCTGGATACGCTCGGCAGCGCGAAGTATCTCGATATGGCCCAGCAGTATCAGCACCTCGGAGCGCTGTATGAAGTTCCGGCTGGTCTGCGTGATAAGGCGCGCCATAACGAACCGTATTATCCCCAGGTTGAGCCTGCCCGCCCGGTTGGCAGCCTGAAAACGGCTTAAGGAGTCACAATGGAACAGGTTGTAATTGTTGATGCGATCCGTACCCCGATGGGCCGTTCGAAAGGGGGCGCGTTTCGTAACGTGCGGGCAGAAGATCTCTCCGCACACTTAATGCGTAGCCTGCTGGCACGTAATCCGGCGCTGGAGCCAGCCGCGCTTGATGATATTTACTGGGGCTGTGTGCAGCAAACGCTGGAACAGGGTTTCAACATCGCCCGTAACGCCGCGCTGCTGGCGGAAGTTCCGCACTCCGTTCCGGCTGTTACGGTCAACCGCCTGTGCGGTTCGTCCATGCAGGCGTTGCATGATGCGGCACGCATGATCATGACCGGCGATGCTCAGGCGTGCCTGATTGGCGGCGTGGAGCATATGGGCCATGTGCCAATGAGCCACGGCGTTGATTTCCACCCGGGCATGAGCCGCAACGTGGCAAAAGCCGCGGGAATGATGGGTCTGACTGCGGAAATGCTCTCCCGCATGCACGGCATCAGCCGTGAAATGCAGGATGCCTTCGCCGCACGTTCACACGCCCGAGCCTGGGCTGCAACGCAGTCTGGCGCGTTTAAAAACGAAATCATCCCGACCGGCGGTCATGATGCCGACGGCGTGCTGAAACAGTTTAACTACGATGAGGTTATCCGCCCGGAGACAACCGTTGAAGCGCTCTCCACCCTGCGCCCGGCGTTCGATCCGGTTAGCGGAACGGTCACTGCCGGTACCTCCTCCGCACTCTCCGACGGCGCTGCGGCGATGCTGGTCATGAGCGAAAGTCGCGCCCGTGAGCTGGGTCTGACGCCGCGTGCCCGTATTCGTTCGATGGCTGTTGTTGGCTGCGACCCTTCAATCATGGGTTACGGTCCGGTTCCGGCCTCAAAACTGGCGCTGAAAAAAGCGGGACTCTCCACCAGCGATATCGGTTTGTTTGAGATGAACGAAGCCTTTGCCGCTCAGATCCTGCCGTGCATTAAAGATCTGGGGCTGATGGAGCAGATCGATGAGAAGATCAACCTCAACGGCGGGGCGATCGCTTTGGGCCATCCGTTGGGTTGCTCTGGGGCGCGTATCAGCACCACCCTGCTCAATCTGATGGAACGCAAAGACGTACAGTTTGGCCTGGCGACGATGTGTATCGGTTTAGGCCAGGGCATCGCGACGGTATTTGAGCGAGTTTAATCAAAGCATGTGACTTATTGTAGGCCGGGCAAGCAAAGCGCCCCCGGCGACTATGCCGGATGGCGACGCTGATGCGTCTTATCCGGCCTACAACACAAATGCCATTGTATAACAATTTAGTTGCCGTTTTTCCCGCCTGTCAGGGGCGGGTTTTTTATTTCTCTGAACTACCACGTACCACTAACTGCACCGGCAACAGCAGATTCTCTTCCTGATTTTCTTCCAGCAATAAACGCAGCGCATCACGCCCCAATTGTTGTTTATCAACCGCAATGGTGGTGAGTGGTGGATGTGACCAGGCCGCAGCATCGATATCATCAAACCCAACCAGCGCAAGATCTTCCGGGATACGTATACCCTGCTGCGCACACACCCGTTGAACGACCAGCGCTGCCGCATCGTTATAGGCAAAAATAGCGTCGGGCGGCTCTGGCAGACTGAGCAATTCATTCACCGCCTCCACCAAAGATTGCTCGGTATCCAGCAGCGGCGGCGCAATGGCTTCATACTCTGGCGGCATTAGCAAACGGGCCTCATACAATGCCTGACGGTAACCCTTCTCGCGCTGACGGATGCTGTAGTGCGCAAGCGTGCTGGCAAGAAAAGCAATACGGCTGCGACCTTGTGCAATCAAATGTTGTGTAGCCAGATAACCGCCCTGGGTGTTGTCCGGATTCACGCAAGGCAGGCCCGGCGCCCAGAGATCCACCAGCACCAACGGCAGTTTCATCTGTTGCAGCAAGCCAAGTAATTCAGGCTCAAAAAATCCGGCACAGATCAGCGCATCAGGCTGGTGCAGCAGCACCTGCTCACTCACTGCATCGCCTGGACCAATGGAGAGAAAGCTCAGCGCAATACCATGGTCACGACAATTATCTTCTATGCCCAGCAGCAGTTGAGAGTAAAACGGCAATGCCCGGCTGATATTGTGCTGGCGGTGAAGCAAAAACAGGACGCGTTTGATCTTGTCAGTGCGCAGACGGGAAAAATCATAACCCTGCTGCTGCGCCACAGAAATAATGCGCAGCCGGGTGTCTTCACGCAGCCCCGGCTGCCCTTTTAGGGCGCGGGAAACTGCACCAACTGAAACACCACAAGCTTCGGCAATATCTCTGATACGTACAGGTTTCGTCATTTCACTCTCATTGATTCTACTATGGCTTGTTGCGCCCCCAGCCAGGCCGCGCCGCGTACGCCGCTGCTGTCGCCGTGACGGGCCCGAACTATCGGTGTGCGGCACTGCTTACCAAATACGTACTGCGCCACTCGCGCCTGTAAACCCGAATACAGTAAATCGATATTGGATACCCCGCCCCCTAGCACAATAACATCGGGATCGAGCGTATTCACCACGCTTGCCAACGCACGCGCCAGTTGATCGCAATAGCGTTCCCATACAAAGCAGGCATCCGCATCACCCGATTCTACCTGTTGCATAATTTGTGGCACACCCACATGCTGCGCGGTGTGATTCATATACTGACGTTCCAGACCGCTACCGGAAATAAAACTTTCAATACAGTTCAACTGTCCGCAATAGCATGTCACTGCGGCCCCATCCCGGGATTCATGATAACGCGGCAAGGCATTATGCCCCCACTCTCCTGCGCAGGCGTTAGGTCCAGAGATCAAGCGGTTATCGATGCATAGTCCACCGCCACAACCGGTACCGAGGATGACGCCAAAAACGACGCTGTGTCCATACCCGCTGCCGTCCATCACCTCTGACAGCGTAAAGCAGTTAGCATCGTTGGTGACGGGCACAGCCATCCCTAACGCTTGCTCAAGATCTTGCGCAAAGGCCTGTTGATTCAGCACCAGGATGTTGGAGTTCTTAATTAACCCCTCGCTATCCACCGCACCGGGCACCCCAACGCCAACCGAGAAAGGCTGATTAACGGCCAGTCTGGCCTTAGCAATCATCTCCGTCACGGCCTGGAAAAAATCACCGTAACTCTGCTTTGGTGTCGCGCATCGCTCGCGGTAAACAATTTCACCCGCGTTATCAATCACCACCGCTTCGATTTTAGTCCCGCCAATATCCAGTCCGAGTCTCATGGTCTTCCTCGTTTGCGCCTCGCAATTTGATTGTGTCTAGTTTGCCAATTTTGTTTACTAAACAAAAAGAGACCTGTCACAAAAGCTAAGTTTTGTGATTAATAGATAGGAAAAACATGTTTACTAAAAAACGTGGTGAAAAAGAGAAACAACGAGACCGGGCTTGCACCCTGTTAGAAGAAGTAAGGTTGGTGAGGAATGCGCCGGAAGGACTCCGGCGCACAGCGCTTAAATGAACGCGAAAGCGTCGCCAAACAGGCGATCTTCACGCGCACTGCGTTCATTACAGAACAGATCGCGCGCGATTTTGGCCATTTCGAAACGACCAGCGATGTAGATATCATGCTCCGCCAGGGTACCGTAATCCTGCAATACTGCCGTTAACACGGTTCCCGTACGACCACGCCAGCCGTCTTCAGGCTGTTCCACCACCGGCTCAACGCGCAGATTCGGGTGGTTCACAGACAGCGCTTCCAGCTCGGAGAGATCGTAGAGATGCTTCTCCTCGCGACCGCCCCAGTAAATGGTGATATCGCGATTTGGATTACGCGCCAGCGCGGTAAGCAGAATAGAACGCACGTAAGAGAAACCTGTACCACCGGCAATCAGGATCAGCGGGCGCTCGTCTTCATCTCGCAGCCAGGCTTCGCCATGCGGAATGTCGACCTTAATTTCCCGGTCTTTCAGAATACGGTCCATCACAGCCATGGCGTAAAGATTTAGCTCAGAGGCGCCAACATGCAGCTCAATGAATCCTTGCTCGTCCGGCGTTGATGCCATGGAGAACGGACGCTTATCCCTTTCATCCATCACGACCATTAAATACTGGCCAGCACGAAAGGAAAATGCCGCGTCTGGCACTAAACGAACGCGATATACGGTGTCAGTGATAGCTTCTACCGAGGTCACTTTACAGCTTAAGGTTGTCATGCGCTCTCTCTGTCGGATCAATAGGCAAAACGATCGCGCCTCAGGCGCTTTTGCCGTCATTAAAGATGGCCAGTTCATCCCAAATTGCGTCAATGCGCGCAGTCACTTCAGGATCCTTTTTAATCGGACGTCCCCATTCGCGTTGGGTTTCGCCCGGCCATTTATTTGTGGCATCCAGCCCCATTTTTGAACCAAGGCCGGAAACCGGCGAGGCAAAGTCCAGGTAATCAATTGGCGTATTCTCTACCAGTACCGTATCCCGGGCCGGGTCCATACGGGTAGTAATTGCCCAAATCACATCATTCCAGTCGCGTGCGTTGACGTCATCATCGCAAACAATAACAAATTTGGTGTACATAAACTGACGCAAAAACGACCAAACGCCCATCATGACGCGTTTGGCATGACCAGCGTACTGTTTTTTCATCGTCACGACGGCCAGGCGATAAGAACAGCCTTCCGGAGGTAGATAAAAATCGACGATTTCCGGGAACTGCTTTTGCAGAATAGGCACGAAGACTTCGTTCAGCGCCACGCCGAGCACCGCGGGTTCATCTGGCGGGCGTCCGGTATAGGTAGAGTGATAAATTGCATCTTCACGCTGGGTAATGTGCGTGACGGTAAAGACCGGGAAGCTATCTACTTCGTTGTAGTAGCCGGTATGATCGCCATACGGCCCTTCCGGAGCCAGCTCGCCCGGTTCAATATACCCTTCCAGCACGATTTCAGCGCTGGCAGGCACTTCCAGGTCGTTGGAAATACATTTAACCACTTCGGTCTTGGTTCCGCGCAACAGCCCGGCAAATGCGTACTCGGATAATGTATCAGGGACCGGCGTCACGGCCCCCAGAATGGTCGCAGGATCTGCTCCTAACGCCACAGAAACCGGGAAGCGTTCACCCGGATGCGCTGCGCACCACTCCTGGTAATCAAGCGCGCCGCCGCGATGGGACAGCCAGCGCATAATGAGCTTGTTTTTGCCAATCAGCTGCTGACGATAGATGCCCAGATTCTGCCGCTCTTTATGCGGACCACGCGTTACGGTGAGCCCCCAGGTAATCAGCGGCGCGGCATCTTCCGGCCAGCAGGTCATAATCGGAATGCGGTTTAAATCAACGTCATCGCCCGAGTAGATTTTTTGCTGACAAGGCGCACCGCGCAACCGCTTAGTCGGCATGTTCAACACCTGCTTAAACTGCGGCAGCTTATCAAACAGATCGCGGAATCCTTTCGGTGGCTCTGGCTCTTTCAAAAACGCCAACAGTTTACCGACTTCTCGTAGCGCCGAGACATCTTCTTGTCCCATCCCCATCGCAACACGCTTTGGTGTGCCAAACAGGTTACACAGCACCGGCATTGAATAGCCTTTCGGATTCTCAAACAGTAACGCAGGCCCACCGGCACGCAGAGTGCGATCGGCAATTTCAGTAATTTCCAGATGGGGATCCACCTCAAGCGAAATGCGTTTGAGCTCGCCCTGCTGTTCAAGCAGCGTCAGGAAGTCGCGTAAATCGTGATATTTCATGGCGTCCATTGTGGCCTCTTCGTAAGCGCTTCATTATACGGCGTTCATCATTGTGATGCTGTATTTTTGTTAAATTAGCGTGAACTCTGGCGATACATATAAGCCCCGGGCGTATATACCCATTGGGTTTCAGCCTGCGTTGAGGTGGGTATAATTAACTTAACGCATGGCTTTTGCTATGCTTGCGCTCAGAACAAGCGGATAAGAGTTATTATGCAATCCTGGTATTTACTGTACTGCAAACGTGGGCAACTTCAGAGAGCCCAGGAACACCTGGAAAGACAGGCGGTGAACTGTCTGACGCCTATGATCACCCTGGAAAAAATAGTGCGCGGTAAACGTACCACAGTCAGTGAACCACTATTCCCTAATTACATGTTTGTCGAGTTCGACCCGGAAGTGATCCACACCACCACTATCAATGCCACGCGTGGTGTCAGCCATTTCGTCCGTTTTGGCGCGACGCCTGCGACCGTCCCTTCTCCCGTTATTCACCAGCTTTCTATCTACAAGCCTGAAGGTATTGTGGACCCGCAAACTCCTCAGCCAGGGGACAGCGTGATTATTACTGAAGGGGCATTTGAGGGGCTAAAAGCGATCTTCACCGAACCGGATGGCGAAGCGCGTTCCATGCTACTGCTTAACCTGTTGAATAAAGAAGTTAAGCAGAGCGTGAAAAATACCGGTTTTCGAAAAATTTAAGCCGTTTAGAAGGTCACTTCGAACAACGTTCGGACGTTAGCATCAATGGTTGCTGACAGCCATTGAGGATCTTCTCCGCGCCAGTGGGCAATACGCTCAAGAATATGTGGCAGGTGCGCCGGTTCATTGCGCCGTGACGTCGGTTTAGGCGTTAAGTCGCGAGGAAGTAGGTAAGGCGCATCGGTTTCGATCAGTAGTCTTTCTACCGGAATAAACGGCAGCAGTTCCCGCAGTTCCATCCCACGGCGCTCATCACAGACCCAGCCGGTAATACCAATATAAAGCCCTCGGTCCACACAATCCTGCATCTCCTGCCGCGTTCCGGTAAAACAGTGCAGCACCGCGCCCGGGAGACTATCCAGCCACGGCTCCAGCAACGTCAGAAAACGCTCATGGGCATCCCGACAATGCATGAAAACCGGCATCTGCAGTTCAGCGGCAATGCGCAGTTGTGCCTCAAAAGCACGTTCCTGCTCCTGTGGCGTGGAGAAATTGCGATTGAAATCCAGACCGCACTCGCCAATAGCGACCACCTCAGACTGGTTTGCCAGCGCGATAATCTCGTCTTCCGTTGAGGATTGCCATTGGCTACTGTCATGCGGGTGCACGCCAGCCGTGGACCAGCAATGCGGATAATGTTGCGCCAACTTCAGCGCCTGCTGGCTTTCGTGCAGGTTTGTTCCGGTCAGAAGCATACCGTTTACGCCCGCAGCAAAGGCGCGCGCCACAACATCATCCCTGTCTTTCGCAAATTGTGAACTGGTTAAATTAACGCCAATATCAAACATGCTACCTCCCATATGACAACCGCCCTGACGGGCGGTTGAATTTACTCTTCTGTTTTCTCGGTGGCTTCGGCTTCTTTTGCTTCTTCAGCCTCGTTGTCCTCATCTCGCGTACGTCGCTTACCGACATAGAAACGAGAGAAGAAAACGCCCACTTCAAACAGGCAGTACATCGGTATCGCCAACAACGTTTGCGAGAAGACATCTGGCGGGGTCAGTAACATCCCGACGACGAATGCTCCCACCACAACGTAAGGTCGTTTCTTACGTAAATCTTCAGGTGTCGTAATGCCCATCCAGCATAGCAGCACAATGGCGACAGGGACCTCAAAAGAGACACCGAAAGCCATAAATAGCGCCATGACGAAGCTGAGATAGCTGGCAATGTCCGTCGATACCTGCACGCCTTGCGGAGCCGTGTTAGCCAGAAAACCAAACGCCAACGGGAAGACGACAAAATAGGCGAATGCCATGCCGATGTAGAACAACAACGAGCTGGAGACCAGCAGCGGCACAACCAGGCGACGTTCATGTTTGTACAAAGCAGGCGCAATAAATGCCCATACCTGGTAGAGGATCACTGGCGCTGACAGGATCAGCGACACCATGAAGGTTAACTTTATAGGGGTAAAGAACGGTGAGGCCACATCGGTGGCGATCATCGTTGCACCCTGCGGCATCTGTTTAATCAGCGGTGCCGCAACCATATGGTAAATGTCGTTGGCAAAGTAAACCAACGCCAGAAAGATCACGATAACCGCAATAATGCAGTTCAGGAGTCGCTTACGCAGCTCGATAAGATGCGTAATGAGCGGTTGGGTATCTTCTACAGCCATGTTTACGGTTTATCACTCGACGAGGGGGAGGATTCGACAACAGGTGCGGCAGCTTTCTTTTCTGCATCCATCAACGTGGCGGAAGTGTTTTCCGTCTGCTCTGGCGTTTTAGCACCCGTGGATTCCGGTTTTTGCTCCGGCGAACTGGCCTGGTTTTCAGCGGCGGCAGGGGTTACCCCTTCTCGCTGCGCTTCACCTTCTTTCACCACCGGATTATGGATAGTGTGCGCTTCATCGCTCGCTTTCTCAGGATCGTGCACGCTGTAAGAACGCTTCATCGATTCCGCCGCTTCACGCAGCTCATCCATTGACGCTTTCAGCTCCGGGGTCAGATTTGTCAGGCTTGCTTTCTCTACTTTCTTCAGGCTGTCCTGAAACTCCTGAAGCTTAAGCTCCTGGGTCAGTTCATTCTGAACAGTAGTTGCAAGGGAACGCAAAGCGCGAACCCAGCCAGCAACCGTTTTTACCGCTACAGGTAATCGTTGCGGCCCCAGAACAATGAGGCCGATCACGAACACCAATAACAGTTCGCTAAAACCGATATCAAACACGGATTATACCTGCTCTTTATCTTGGCTTTTGGCGTCTTCCTTTTTCACTTCACCCTGCTTATCGGTGATGGATTTAGCAGTAAAATCAGCGTCCTGGCTGGTCTTATCTTGCTTAGGCTCATCATCACCCATAGCTTTTTTGAAGCCTTTGATCGACGCGCCAAGATCGGAACCGATGGAGCCGAGTTTCTTGGTGCCAAATAGCAGTACAACGATGACGGCAATGATCAACAACTGCCAAATACTGATACCACCCATACATGTTCCTCTGTCATAGATGATGAATTAATAAGGCCGTAGTATACGTTACACGACCTGCCTTGGGCGATGAAAAATTCAGCGCATTTTGCGCCAGCCGATCAACCAGGCTATGACGCCTCCCGCCATTAACCAACCCGGCATAAGCCCCCACTCAGGGCGGCTTACCAGCAGGAATGTTCCACTTAGCAACAATGTTGCGCCAATGCCCAATAAATAACGGGATTGTCCCTGGCGTACATGATTCGCGTGAAGCTCGCGGGCAATCTTATCAACACTGTGCTGTAAATATTTGCCCTGGCGCAAACTGTCATACACCAGTTCAGGTATTTCTGGCATTTTTTCGACCCAGAACGGTGCTTTTTCTTTAAATGCCCTAACGAGCGCCGGAATACCGACCTGATCTTTAATCCAGGATTCGAGGAATGGCTTAGCCGTTTTCCACAAATCTAACTGAGGGTAGAGTTGTCGTCCGACACCTTCAACGTACAGTAGCGTCTTCTGGAGCAATACCAGTTGAGGCTGAACTTCCATATTGAAGCGGCGCGCAGTGTTGAACAGATTCAACAGCACGTGACCAAAGGAAATCTCCGCCAGCGGCTTTTCAAAAATCGGCTCGCACACGGTACGAATGGCAAATTCAAACTCTTCTACGTTGGTATCCGGCGGAACCCAACCAGAATCCACGTGCAGTTCAGCAACTTTGCGGTAATCGCGGTTAAAGAACGCAATGAAGTTTTCAGCCAGGTAGCGCTTATCTTCTTTGTTTAAAGAGCCCACAATCCCACAATCAATACCAATGTATTTCGGGTTTTCAGGGTGCTCATAACTGACAAAAATGTTCCCGGGGTGCATATCCGCATGGAAAAAGCTGTCGCGGAATACCTGAGTAAAGAAGACCTGAACACCACGCTCGGCCAACAGTTTCATATTGGTGCCGTTCTTCTCAAGCGTGGTGACATCTGAAACCGGGATACCGTAAATGCGCTCCATCACCATCATGTTCTGACTGCAATAGTCGGAATACACTTCCGGGATGTACAGCATCGGACTATCTTCAAAATTACGTCGTAGCTGAATGGCGTTCGCCGATTCGCGCAGCAGATTCAGTTCATCGATCAACGTTTTTTCATATTCACGGACGACTTCTGTTGGTCGCAGGCGACGCCCATCTGGCAGCAGACGAGGAACCCAACGAGCCAGGCGGTAGATCAGTTTTAAATCCGCTTTGATGACCGGAAGTATGTCCGGGCGAATAACTTTGATCACCACCTCTTTGCCATTCGATTTCAACCGCGCAGTGTGGACCTGAGCAACAGACGCAGATGCCAGCGGCGTGATCTCAAAATCATCAAACCATTCCTCGACGGGCAGCCCGCCCATAGCCTCTTCGATTTGTTTTTTCGCTCTAAGGCCATCGAACGGGGCAACCCGATCCTGCAATAGCGCAAGCTGATCGGCGATGTGCGGAGGGAAAAGGTCACGACGGGTAGAGAGCATTTGCCCAAATTTGATCCACACCGGGCCGAGTTCCTGTAAAGCCAGTCTCAGCCTTTCTCCCAGCGGTTTGTCTTTATGTCGGTTGGGCATCCAGAACAACGAGTAACGCCACAACCGAAGCGGCAGCGTGATTCGCATTTTGGGGATGAGTTCATCAAGACCGTAGCTTAAAAAAGTGCGAATGATGAAATAAAGGCGCCGTACTTCACCTGGCGTCATTTGGCCTCCAGTTTTTCCAGCCGTTTGGCCAGAGATTCAACCGCGCGCTCAACGGCTGCCGTTTCTTCAGCAAACCATGCAACCTCTAGTGGACCAGGAGCCATGCGCCACTCTTCAGTGATCGCTTCGGCGACATAGCGCTGCTGGCGCTGAAAGTTATGGCACAGGAACTTCGCTCCACCACGCAAGACTTTGCTGACCCCTTCCGCGACGATATCGCCGGTATAGGGTGCTAACAGTTCTGCAGGATCCAACTCCGCCAGATCGGCCAGCGCAACAAAGTTCTGTACTACCTGGATATCGCCCTGGACTTCCAGCTCACCGCTGCGGATAAGCGTGGTGAGTTGCTGTCGGTCACGCAATTTCGGTAACACACTGGCATATGTGATTACGGTGCAATCGGCTTCGCCTTCCCATGCCCCCAGCACATCGACCTGGCGCTCGCTAAATACCAGGACTAACGGTGTTGAAAATCCTTTGAGATCAACACGCAGCACCTTACCCTGTAAACGCGTTCGGGCTGACTTCAGCGCAGGAGAACGGTACAGAAAGGTGTTGAGCAGATTTTCAACGCCTGCGGTTACTAAGGGTTTTAAAGGCATCCCCACTCTCCTGTCAGAACTTGTAACCACGATGCAGCGCAACGACACCTGCTGTCAGGTTGTAGTAATCAACGCTTTCGAACCCGGCATCTTGCATCATTGCTTTTAAGGTGTCCTGATCGGGATGCATACGGATAGACTCCGCCAAATAACGGTAGCTGTCCGCATCGCTTGCTACCATTGAACCTATGCGCGGCAGAACATGGAAAGAGTATGCGTCGTAGGCTTTGCTCAACGGTTCGATTATGGGTTTGGAGAATTCCAGCACCAGTAGACGTCCGCCCGGCTTCAATACGCGGTACATGGAGCGTAATGCTTTGTCTTTATCCGTTACGTTGCGCAGACCGAAAGAGATGGTGATGCAGTCAAACGTGTTGTCAGGGAAAGGTAATGCTTCCGCATTCGCCTGAACGTACTCAACGTTACCTACCACGCCAATATTACGCAGCTTTTCGCGACCCATTTTGAGCATTGAGTCATTGATATCCGCCAGCACAACTTTGCCGGTTTCACCAACCATGCGAGAGAATTTCGCCGTCAGATCGCCGGTACCGCCTGCTAAATCGAGAACGGTTTGCCCGCGACGCACGCCACTGCAATCAATGGTGAAGCGCTTCCACAAACGATGAATGCCAAATGACATTAAGTCATTCATAACGTCATATTTAGACGCCACAGAATGAAAAACGTGGGCCACCATGTCAGCTTTCTGCTCTTTAGCGACGGTCTGAAAGCCAAAGTGCGTCGTTTCTTGTGAATTATCCACCATCTCAGTGCCTGCTCATCCAAAAAATGTTCGAGAAGTGTAACAGATTGGGCCAATTTGCCCTACCCTTCTGCCGGGTTCAACTACCCCAAATGGACTAGTTTGATTGCTGATTTACCGCTTCATCCTCGGGGTAAGACGCATCTTGTTGCGTCTCAGGGACCGAGCGCAAGCGGTATTCTTCATCCTGTGTAGTAGCTTGTTCAGCCAGCTCAGGATTTATCTCGCGCTTAATTTCCACGCCTAAACTACGAAACGCTTCTGCCTGCGACAGGACATTTCCACGACCGGAAGAGAGTTTTTTCATCGCCTGTCGGTAGTTGTCCTGGGCTTTGTCCAGGCTTTGACCTATTGCCGACATATCATCCACAAACAACCGCATCTTGTCATAAAGTTTGCTGGCCCGATCGGCAATTTGTTGCGCATTACGACTCTGATGCTCGTAGCGCCACAGGTTGGCGATCGTGCGCAATGCCACCAACAGCGTGGTAGGGCTCACCAGCATAATGTTATTTCTAAGCGCTTCGGTAATCAGTTCGGGCTGTCTGTCGAGCGCCAGCAAAAAAGCGGGCTCAACGGGGATAAACATCAACACATAGTCAAGCGTACGCAGCCCAGGAAGCTGCTGATAATCTTTGCGCCCCAGCAGTCGAATATGGTTACGCACCGAGGCGATGTGCTCCTGCAATGCACTTTCGCGGGTGTATTCGTCTTCTGCGTTAAAATAGCGCTCATAGGCGACCAGCGTCATTTTCGCATCGATCACCACATCTTTACCCTGCGGTAGCCGAACGATGACATCAGGCTGCATTCGCGAACGGGCGTCGTTTTCGATGCTGACCTGGGTTTCATATTCATAACCTTCACGCAGACCAGAGGCTTCGAGTACCCGCGTGAGTACGACCTCTCCCCAGTTACCCTGCGTTTTGTTATCGCCTTTTAATGCCCGCGTCAGGTTTACCGCTTCCTGCGCCATCTGCGCATTCAGTTGCTGGAGATTACGAATTTCGTGTGCCAGGGTATGGCGTTCTTGCGCCTCTTTACCAAAGCTATCCTGAACCTGGCGACGAAAACCGTCCAGTTGTTCACGAAGCGGCGCAAGCAGGCTGTTCAGACTTTGGCGATTTTGCTCATCAACACGGCGGTTGCTGTGCTCAAAAATACGATTCGCCAGATTTTCAAACTGTTCGCTCAGACGCTGTTCGCTGTTGATCATCTGGCGGATTTTATCTTCCGCATGCTGTTGCGTTGCTTCCAGCCGGGTAGTGACTTCACGGAGATCGGCTTCCAGAGAGGTGTTGATACTGTGCAGACTGCGTAATTCGTTATTGAGTAGTTCGCACTCATCACGCCAGTGAGCTTCCTGCGAGAGCTGCTGGCGAGCGGCGCTTAGCGCAATATCCAGTTCACGTCGATCTTCGATGAGGTCGGCACGGATTTGATCGGCGCGTGCTTTTGTCGCCAGCCACCCTACCAGTAGCCCTGCGGCTAACGCCAACATGGCACTCATCATAATTGAAATATCCACAACGCCCCCTTACAGCAACGACTTACCCGCTCAAAATAGAATTGTGCTGTATAAACGTCCAGTTTAAAAGGAATTTCCTGCGAGGCACTACGCAAAATAAAAAGGCCGAACGCGTCGGCCTTTTTGAATAGACGGGAGAATTACAGTAAACGACGCGCGGCTTCCACCACGATTTTCACCGCGTGGCTTTCCGTTTGTTTCATCGTTTCCGCATTAGGGATCTCTTGCTGAGTACGGTTCACGATAACACCCGCGACCATACCGGCACGCAGACCCTGGCTTGCGCACATGGTCAGCAGCGTAGCAGATTCCATTTCGTAGTTCATGACGCCCATAGACTGCCACTCTTCCATTGAGCCTTTGAAACGGCTCACGACGCGACCAGAGAAGGTGTCATAACGCTCCTGGCCCGGGTAGAAGGTGTCAGAAGACGCAGTAACACCCACGTGAGTGGTGGCGCCGATAGATTTCGCCGCTTCCACCAGCGCGGTGGTGCACTCGAAGTCCGCAACGGCCGGGAATTCCATTGGTGCGAAGTGTAGGCTTGCACCGTCCAGACGAACAGATGCAGTGGTAACCAGTACATCACCCACGTTGATATGCGGCTGGATAGCGCCAGTCGTACCGATACGCAGGAAGGTACGAATGCCCAGCTGTGCCAGTTCTTCTACGGCAATAGAGGTGGACGGGCCGCCGATACCGGTAGAGCAAACGATCACGGCTTTACCATCCAGCTCAGCACGCCAGGTGGTGAACTCGCGATGAGATGCCAGCTTAACCGGCTTATCCATCAGCGCGGCGATCTTTTCCACACGCTCCGGGTCGCCAGGGACGATAGCAAGCGTAGCCCCTTGTAAATCGTTCTTAGTGAGGCCGAGATGAAAAACATCAGACTTAGACATAAAAACTCCTCTGTGAATCGGTTTTGTCAGAAGAAGCAAAAACACACTTTACCGAAGGCATAAACATATTTTCGTGACAGTCATCACTATGATGTAAATCAATTGCATTCGATTACCATTAAATGGTGATCTTTATCACATAAATGATGCGATATAAGTAAGCCCTGCACAAAAGATAGACCGTTTAAGGCAATGTGGTTCGTTGCATGTGTCTATAGTTAACAATGCGCTTTTTTGCTGAATATTTAAGGGTACGGAGAATACCATGACAACACGACAATCTGGCTTTGCACCTGCTGTATCTCCACCGACGTCTACCACGGTTCACACCCCGGATAATGCAATTATCGCCGGTGTAACGTCCATACCTTCACAAGGCGATGATATGCCAGCGTATCACGCACGACCAAAACAGACTGATGGCCTGCTGCCCGTAGTCATTGTCGTGCAGGAGATTTTTGGTATTCATGAGCACATTCGTGACGTTTGCCGTCGTCTGGCTCTGGAAGGGTATCTGGCTATCGCACCAGAACTCTATTTTCGCGAAGGCGATCCCAATGACTTTGCCGATATCCCTACGCTGCTTAGTGGCCTTGTCGCCAAAGTGCCTGACTCTCAAGTACTGGCCGATCTGGACCACGTCGCTAGCTGGGCCTCCCGCAACGGAGGAGATGCGCACCAGTTGATGATCACCGGATTTTGCTGGGGTGGACGCATCACCTGGCTGTATGCCGCACATAATCCGCAGTTAAAAGCGGCCGTGGCGTGGTATGGCAAACTGGTGGGTGATAAAACCCTCAACTCGCCAAAACATCCCGTTGATATCGCAACCGATCTTAACGCCCCCGTTTTGGGGCTTTATGGCGGCCAGGACACCAGCATTCCGCAAGATACCGTTGAAACAATGCGCCAGGCGCTACGCGCCGCCAATGCTAAAGCGGAAATCGTGGTCTATCCCGATGCCGGACATGCGTTCAACGCCGATTATCGCCCGAGCTATCACGAAGAGTCCGCGAAAGACGGTTGGCAGAGAATGCTGGAGTGGTTCGTGCAATACGGTGGGAAGAAATAAACGTTAATTGCCCGGTGGCAGCGACGTCTTACCGGGCCTACAACTATTGCGATTTCCTGTAACCCGGGTAAGCACCAGCGCTTCCCGGGCACCGAATTACGCCTGACGCAGATTCTGCGCCGCTTTGACCATGTTCGCCAGCGCGGCACGGGTTTCCGGCCAGCCGCGGGTTTTCAGGCCGCAGTCCGGGTTCACCCACAGACGTTCTGCTGGAATGCGCTGCTCGGCTTTCTTCAACAGGGCTTCAATCCACTCCACGCTCGGAACGTTCGGCGAGTGAATATCGTATACGCCCGGCCCGATTTCATTCGGATAGTCGAACTCTTCAAACGATTCCAGCAACTCCATATCAGAGCGCGAGGTTTCAATGGTGATCACGTCCGCATCCAGCGCCGCAATGGAGTCCATGATGTCGTTGAACTCGCAATAACACATGTGGGTGTGGATCTGGGTTTCATCCTTCGCTACCGCCGCGTTAATGCGGAAGGCTTCCACGCCCCACTCCAGATACGCCGCCCAGTCGCTGCGACGTAGTGGTAAACCTTCGCGCAGTGCCGGTTCATCAATCTGGATGATGCCGATACCCGCCGCTTCCAGATCCGCCACTTCATCACGCAGCGCCAGCGCGATCTGCTTCGCGATGGTTTCACGCGTCACGTCTTCACGCGGGAATGACCAGCAGAGAATGGTCACCGGACCGGTCAGCATGCCTTTTACCGGTTTGTCGGTCAGCGACTGGGCATATTTCGCCCACTCCACGGTGATCGCTTCCGGGCGGCTGACGTCGCCAATCACCACCGGCGGCTTCACGCAGCGAGAGCCGTAGCTCTGCACCCAACCGTTCTGGGTAAAGACGAAGCCGTCCAGGTGTTCGCCAAAGTATTCGACCATGTCATTACGCTCGGCTTCACCGTGTACCAGCACGTCGAGACCCAGACGTTCCTGTTCAACAATCGCCTGTTTAATATGTTCCGCAATTCCGGTGCGATAGTTCCCAGCATCCAGGTTGCCCTTTTTGAAATCCAGGCGCAGGCCGCGAATTTCTGTGGTTTGCGGGAATGAACCGATAGTCGTAGTCGGCCATGCCGGCAGATTAAAGCGGGCACGTTGCGCCTCGGCACGAACCGGGTAAGCGTTAGCGCGCTGGCTGTCCTGGGCGGTGATTGCCGCCAGACGTTTTTCCACTGTGGCGTTGTGTACGCGGGTAGAGTGACGACGAGCCTGAATCGGTGCGCTCCACTCGACAATTGCTGCCGTATCACCGCTATTCAACGCATCGCGCAGCAGCGCCAGCTCGCCGCACTTTTGCAACGCGAAGGCAAACCAGCTCTTCACTTCTGCATCAAGGCGGGTTTCCACACTGAGATCGATTGGGCTATGCAGCAGGGAGCAGGAAGAAGCCACCCACAGGTTACGTTTCCCGACGATATCTTTGATTTGTGCGTATTTTTCGCTGAGATCGGCACGCCAGACGTTGCGGCCGTTCACCAGCCCCGCTGACAGCAGCCAGTCGGCTGGCAGACGCGTGTGCAGCTCGGCTGCATCATCTTTGCCGTGCACGAAGTCAACGTGCAGTCCCTGCACCGGCAGGGCGGTAATGGTATCCAGGTTTGGTGTTACGCCTTCGAAGTAAGTGGTCAGTAGCAGCTTCACCTGACCCGTCAGCGCGTCATAAGCTGGTTTGAAGGCGTCCAGCCACGCTTGCGGCAGTTCCAGCACCAGCGCAGGTTCGTCGATTTGTACCCACTCAATACCGCGTTTCGCCAGCTCGCCCAGCACCTGCTGGTAAACCGGCAGAATGTCGTTCAACAGGCTCAGGCGGTCAAACTGTTCGCCTTTCACTTTACCCAACCACAGGTAGGTTACCGGCCCCAGCAGCACAGGCTTCACCTTGTGACCGAGCGCCAGCGCTTCGTCCACTTCATCCAGCAGTTGGGTCCAGGTCAGTTTAAACTGCTGACCTTTAGTGAACTCTGGCACCATGTAGTGATAGTTGGTGTTAAACCATTTGGTCATTTCTGCCGCCGCCGCGGGTTCACCCGTTGGTGCGCGGCCACGGCCAATGCGGAATAAGGTATCGATATCGACCGAGCCGTCTTTATTTTGATGGCGAACCGGAACGTTGCCGAGCAGTAGGCTGGTAGTCAGCACGTGATCGTACCAGGCAAAATCACCCACCGGCAGCAGGTCAACGCCCGCCTGCTTCTGCTGATCCCAGTGGCGGGCACGCAGCTCGCGGCCAACGGTCAGCAAATCTTCACGGGAAGAATTTCCCGCCCAGTAGCTTTCTTGCGCTTTCTTCAACTCGCGACGCAGGCCAACGCGAGGGAAACCGAGGGTGTGATTCAATATTGTCATTTTTCTTCCTCTAATTATATGTAAATCCTATGGATTTTGAATTTAGGGAAGGCGGCAAGTTTACTCATCCCCAGGAGCTTACTGAAGTAAGTGACTGGGGTGGGGAAACGAAGCCAACGCACCATAAATTTAAAAGACGAAGGATTTTAGCCGTCCAGATGTTTACACATCCATAATTGGCGGTTACTGTATATTCCTCAAGCGCAATTTGTTCATGCCGAAGTGAAGGACTTTCATGATCGAGATTAAACACCTGAAAACGCTCCAGGCGTTGCGGAATAGTGGTTCTCTGGCAGCCGCAGCGGCGACGTTGCATCAGACCCAATCCGCCCTTTCTCACCAGTTCAGCGATCTGGAGCAGCGCCTTGGCTTTCGACTTTTTATCCGTAAAAGCCAGCCTCTGCGCTTTACGCCGCAGGGAGAAATCCTGCTGCAGTTAGCCAATCAGGTGTTGCCGCAAATTGGTCGTGCGCTGCAGGCCTGCAACGAACCGCAGCAAACCCGGCTGCGAATCGCGATTGAATGTCACAGTTGTATTCAATGGCTGACGCCCGCGCTGGAGAATTTTCGTGCCAACTGGCCGCAGGTGGAGATGGACTTTAAATCCGGCGTGACGTTCGATCCGCAACCAGCGCTACAGCAGGATGAGCTGGATCTGGTGTTAACCTCCGACATCCTGCCGCGCAGCGGATTACACTACTCACCGATGTTTGATTTTGAAGTCCGCCTGGTACTGGCGCCTGACCATCCGTTGGCCAGCAAAACACAAATCACACCGGAAGATTTGGCCAGCGAGACGCTGCTCATTTACCCGGTACAGCGGACTCGACTGGATGTATGGCGGCATTTCCTGCAGCCTGCAGGTGTTAGTCCGTCGCTGAAAAGCGTGGATAACACCTTGCTGCTGATTCAGATGGTTGCAGCCAGAATGGGTATCGCGGCACTACCGCACTGGGTGGTGGAGAGTTTTGAACGCCAGGGCCTGGTAGTGACCAAAACCCTGGGTGATGGATTGTGGAGCCGACTGTACGCCGCCGTGCGTGATGGCGAGCAGCGACAGCCGGTCACAGAAGCGTTTATTCGCTCAGCGCGGAATCACGCCTGCGATCACCTACCGTTTGTACGGAGTGCGGAACGACCCACTTTCGATGTACCCACAGTGAAGCCACTATCACAGCCGCACCAATGATGAAGCTTGGCCAGTGAGGTTGTTGATGCCAGATAGCCAGGTTAACCAGCAGTCCGGCAGGGACATGCATATTGTTCATGATGCCCAGCGTGCCCGCATCCACTTGGGTCGCGCCGTAGTTCCACATAAAGTAACCAATGCCGGACGCCGCCACGCCAAGAAAGACCAGAATTCCCCACTGTGGCGTGGTTGCAGGCATTTTCTGCGCATTGCCCAGCATGAACCAGGCCACGACAGCCACCATAAAGGCGCCCATATAAAACCAGGCAAAGGCGTTGTGCTGCGGCATTGGCCGCGTCTCCATCAGACGTTTATAGCCCACCATACCAATGGCAAAGCTGATATTGGACAACTGCACCAGCAGCAGACCGGTCCAGAAGTGGCTGGTCACCTGATCGTAACGAATGATCCCCGCGCCAATCACCGCCAGTAACGCACTAAAGGCGTAACTCCAGCGCAGACGACGTCCGCTCATCAGATCATAAATCAGCGTAATGTAGAGCGGCGTCAGCACGGTAAAGAGCAGCAGTTCTGAAACCGTCAGGTACAGATAGGCGTGAAAACTCAGCATGTACATAATGCCAAGCTGCATGGCACCCACCAGCATATACAGCCCGATCGTTTTTACGCTGTGCCCACGAGTACGTAGAAACGGCAGGAACACCAACGCCGCCAGCCCAACGCGCACCAGCACCGCAAAATAGCTATCGACATGACCGGCAAGGTACTCGCCAAACAGGCTAAAGGAAAAGGCCCACAGAATTGTGGTAATGATGAGTAACGCCACAATGGATGTCTCTTAACAAAAGGTACACCCATTGTAGCGGAGTTTTTAGTTGACAACTGGTCAGCTAACGAACAGAAGGTTACTGCAAAAACAGTTCACGCAGATAGTGTGGCACGGCATCGTCGGCATTAAGACCAATGACTTCCAGTTCCGGGTGCAGATCCTTCAGGCGCTGGTGGGCGTTGCCCATGATGCAGCCTTTACCTGCCATGGAGAGCATTTCCGCATCGTTCATCCCATCGCCAAAGGCGATGCAGTCTTTCAGGCTGTAGCCCATCGCTTTTGCTACCGCTTCCAGCGCATGACCTTTCGATACGCCGCCAGCCATGACTTCCAGACAGGTAAGCGTAGAGAAGCTGACGTTGACGCGATCGCCCCAGCGGGCGTTGATCGCCTGCTCCAGCGGCAGTAGCCTTTCGTGAGAGTCGGTGGTGAAGAACACTTTGCTGACGCCCTCAGGCTCCAGTAATGCAGGTTCAAACAGTGAATAGTTAAACACCGCTTCTTTGAAGAAACGCATTTCGTCCGGACGATGGCGATTCATAAACCACTCATCATCACGATATACGTTGGTCACGATGTCCGGGTTTGCATTCACTACGCCAAACAGGTCGCTGGCAATATCGCGATCCAGGTTATGGGAAAACACCAGATTCCCGTCAGAATCATGCACGCGCGCGCCGTTGGACGTGATCATGTAGGTTTTAATGCCGAGGTTATCGCGAATTTGCCCCACATCAACATGATGACGGCCAGTCGCAAACACGAAGTTAACGCCGCGAGCGGTCAATAACTTCAGCGTCTCTTTGGCATAAGGGGACAGAGTATGGTCGGGAGAAAGCAGCGTACCGTCTAAATCAGACGCAACAACCTGATACATAAGAAAATTCAACCTCTAGGCAAAGCGGGTTCCGCTGGATGAGTTATGCTTGTCGAAAAATTCGACAATAGCGTTAAGCGCGACTGAGCGCATGGCGTCCTTTTCAAAAAGGATCTCATGGTACGCGCCTTTGATGACAAGCGGCTGCCCCCCTTCTACAGGATGGCCTGCTGCGGCGCGGAGTTCACAAAAACGATCGTGCATGCGGTTATCTACCACACGCTCTTCTTCAGCCTGAATCAGCAGCGTCGGCGTCGCATCATCCCCGGCGCCAGCCAAAACCTGTTCGCCAGCCAGAATCCCTTCACGTACCCAGTGATAGGTGGGACCGCCAACGCGCAACCGCGGCTCATCAGCATAAAAGCGTAGATTGCGCCGATAGCGCTGTCGACTATGGGTTAACGCATTCATACCGAACGGCAGCGCCCGCCAGCGCCCGGTTCCCATCGCATAGCCTTCGCGGATCCGCGGATGCCCTTCGGCCCAGTCCAGTATATGGCGCACCATCCAGTCGGGAAAGCGCATCACAAT
The DNA here is from genome assembly GCF_030332975.1 of Citrobacter sp. Cpo032. NCBI lineage: Bacteria > Pseudomonadati > Pseudomonadota > Gammaproteobacteria > Enterobacterales > Enterobacteriaceae > Citrobacter > Citrobacter sp. Cpo032. The sequence continues at coordinate 61,059 of NZ_JAOWGU010000050.1, read as the reverse complement.
ACCAAACATCGGTGCGCAAAGCGCGATGGCATCACACTGATTCGGGTGGCGTTGCAGGAATAACGTGGCAATCGCCCCGCCCATTGAATGCGCCAGGATATAGCGTTTTCTCCACGGGCCGGGTAGCACTTCCTGCTGCCAGAAGGCGGTTAGATCGTCGACATAATCATTAAAGTTATCGACATGACCGCGGTGCGGATCCGAAAGCATACGCCCGGAACGCCCCTGGCCACGGTGATCGATAATGAGAACGTCAAAACCAGAATGAAACAGGTCATACGCCAGTTCAGCGTATTTCACGTAACTTTCAATGCGTCCAGGACAGACGACGATGACGCGATCGTTTTTTTCTGCATGAAAACGAACAAAATGTACGGGAATATCATCCACGCCCGTAAATTCCGCTTCTTCCCGCTGACGCCAGAAATCTGTCAGTGGCCCCATGGAAAAAGCAGCAAACGCGTTTTCTCTTGTTTCCCAGTCTTTTTGCTGCTGAAACATCGGGTATCCAGCCTCGCTGACCAAGTAAAATCGTTTTTTTCGCCGTCACTGACACAACCTAACGGCAGTAGCGTATTGTGGCATAATAATAGACAATCCGGGAGTTTCTCATGACCTTTGAATGGTGGTTCGCTTACCTGCTGACCTCTATTATTTTGAGCTTGTCCCCAGGCTCTGGCGCTATCAATACCATGACCACCGCCATCAGCCACGGATATCGCGGTGCCAGCGCGTCGATTGCGGGTTTGCAGACCGGGTTGGGTATTCATATCGTTCTGGTTGGCGTAGGACTGGGAACGCTATTTTCACGTTCGGTGATCGCATTTGAGGTGCTGAAGTGGGCGGGAGCGGCCTATCTGATTTGGCTGGGTATTCAGCAATGGCGCGCGGCGGGTGCTATCGATCTGAATACCATGGCGAATACGCAATCGCGCAGCCGGCTGTTCAAACGCGCGGTCTTTGTTAATCTGACCAATCCTAAGAGCATAGTTTTCCTTGCCGCTCTGTTCCCGCAGTTTATCCTGCCGCAAGAACCGCAGTTGATGCAGTACGTGGTGCTTGGCGTCACGACCATCGTGGTCGATATCATTGTGATGATCGGTTACGCGACGTTGGCCACGCGCATTGCTGGCTGGATTAAAGGGCCAAAGCAAATGAAGGCGCTCAACAAAGTGTTTGGCTCGCTGTTTATGCTGATAGGCGCCCTGCTGGCATCGGCAAGGCATGCGTGATGTGAGTGCCGGATGGCGCTAGCGCTTATCCGGCCTGCTGGTAAATTAGCGCGAAATAATCAGATGGATACCGAAGCCTGCGAACAGCGCGCCGGCAAAACCATCAATCCACTTCGCCAGACGCTGATAGCCACGACGCATTTTCGGGAGCGCAAACAGGCTGGCGACCACGGTAAACCACGCCAACGTTTCCACGATAATCAGAGCAAAGATCCCCCAACGCGCGCCCGTTCCCACGTTGTCGCCAACGAACAATGAGAAGACGGAGCCAAAATAGATAATGGCTTTAGGGTTCGCCAGGTTGGTCAGCAGACCTTTCAAAAAGCTGCGTCCGCTCTGCGCCAGCTCCACCTGCGGAGTGGGCGCTGCAACATCCTGTTTTTTAAACGCGCCGCGCAGCATCTGATAACCCATCCAGCACAGATACAGCCCCCCGCCTACCATAATAATGGTATGCAGCCAGGCCATTTTTTCGATAATCAGATGCAGGCCGAGCAGTGCCACGCCAGCCCAGACCATGACGCCGCAGGTAATGCCCAGCACGCCCATCATAGCTTCTTTGCGCGAACGGCTAACCGCAGTTTGAGAAACAAAAAAGAAATCGGGACCGGGGCTCATCAGCGCAACGATATGCACCAACGCAACGGTGAAAAATAGCGTTAACATAAAAATGACTCGCGGGGGAATAGTTCAGTGAGTCACCATCCTGGCACTTTTTTGCCCGGCTGACTACTCTTCGTCGTCACCATCAACGTGTGCGCGAATAAGCGCCATAAACTCTTTACCGAAACGCTCAAGTTTCCGCATCCCCACACCGTTGACGCTTAGCATTTCACTCGGTGAAACCGGCATCTGCTCCGCCATTTCAATCAGCGTGGCGTCGTTGAACACCACGTACGGCGGAATGTTCTCTTCGTCGGCAATGGCTTTACGCAGCTTACGCAATTTGGCGAACAGTTTGCGGTCGTAGTTACCACCGAAGGATTTCTGCATCGCACGCGGTTTCAGCGCCACAATACGTGGTACAGCAAGCTGTAACGCAACGTCACCGCGCAACACCGGACGCGCGGCTTCTGTTAGCTGTAACGCGGAGTGATGAGCAATATTCTGCGTCACCAGGCCCAGGTGAATAAGCTGGCGAATAACGCTCACCCAGTGTTCGTGGCTTTGCTCGCGACCAATGCCATAGACCGGCAGTTTGTCATGAGCCAGTTCGCGAATACGCTGGTTATTCGCTCCGCGCAGCACTTCCACGACGTACCCCATGCCGAAGCGTTGGTTAACACGGTAAATCGTCGACAGCGCTTTGCGCGCATCCATAAGTCCGTCGTACTGTTTTGGCGGGTCGAGACAGATATCGCAGTTACCGCAAGGCTCCTGACGCCCTTCGCCAAAATAGTTCAGCAGCACCAGACGACGACAGGTCTGCGCCTCGGCAAACGCCCCCATCGCATTGAGCTTATGACGCTCGATATCCAGTAGTTGCCCAGCGGGTTTCTCTTCGAGGCAACGGCGTAGCCATGCCATATCAGCCGGATCGTAAAACAGCATGGCTTCCGCCGGCAGGCCATCACGCCCGGCGCGGCCGGTTTCCTGGTAATAGGATTCGATATTGCGCGGAATATCGAAATGCACCACGAAGCGTACGTTAGGTTTGTTGATCCCCATACCGAACGCCACGGTCGCCACTACGATTTGCAGGTCATCACGCTGGAATTTCTCCTGCACCTCGGCGCGTACAGCGTTTTCCAGCCCGGCATGATAAGCCCCGGCGCTGATGCCACGGCTTTGCAGACGCGCGGCGGTGTCTTCGACTTTGGCGCGACTGTTACAATAGATAATGCCAGACTTACCGCGCTGCTCTTGCACGTAGCGCATCAGCTGATCGAGCGGCTTAAACTTCTCCATCAGCATGTAGCGAATGTTCGGGCGGTCAAAGCTGCTGATCTGAATTAACGGATCGTTCAGTCCCAGCAGACGCACAATGTCCAGTCGGGTTGTCTCATCCGCGGTCGCGGTCAGCGCCACAAACGGCAGCGTCGGGAAACGCTGACGTAACTGGCCCAGCGCAGCGTACTCGGGGCGGAAATCATGCCCCCACTGCGAAATACAGTGCGCTTCATCAACCGCCAGCAGCACCGGATTCCAGTGCGCCAGATGCTCAAGGAAGTTATCCAGCATCAGGCGTTCGGGCGCAATATACAGTAAGCGAATCTGCCCGCTGCGGCAGCCCGCCATCACCTCAAGCTGCTGTTCACGACTTTGAGTAGAATTCAGGCACGCCGCCGCCACGCCGTTGGCTAGCAGTTGATCGACCTGATCTTTCATCAGGGAAATCAGCGGGGAAACAACAACGGTGAGTCCGTTTAGCAATAATGCGGGAATTTGATAGCACAGGGATTTACCGCCGCCGGTCGGCATAACGACCAGGCAGTCGCGACCAGAGAGCACGGTATCAATGATTTCTTCCTGACCGGGGCGAAACTGTTGGTAGCCAAAGGTTTCCTGCAAAACCTGTTTAGCGCCCATTTCCAGATTCAACACTTCCGCCTGCGCCACATTAACCCCATTCGCCCGAAATAAAAACAGGCGCTATTTTCAGCGCCTGAGAGAGAAACTGCAATGATTAAAATACTCTCAATACTTATCAGAAGATATCGTTGAGCATCACGCCCACACCAACACGCGTCTGATTGAAGTTGTAGTCAATCAGCGATTCGCCGTAACCACTGTAGACCTGAGTGTATAGACGCACATGCTTCGTGATAGGATAACTGGCCCCCAGCTCTGCGCCGCCGTAGCCGGTATTCCAGTTGTACTGGCCTTTCACGCTGATAACCGCGTCCCCCAGGTGATACCCCATTTTCAGCTGATAGTAACCCATGTATTTAGTGATATCAGGGTTATCGTCGGTGCTACCAATCACGTACCACGGCTTAACTTCCACCAGCCAGTTACCATTTTCAGCCATCAGACGGGTATAAAGACGGTTCCAGCTACGTGACGTGGGATCGGAACGGCCGTTGGAGTCATGGTTATAACCCATTTCGACATCACGAAGCGTCCAACCGGCAAAGCGATAGTCGGTGGCGAAACCGAGGAACAATTGCGGTTCGTAGTTGGTTTCGCGAAACGGTGAAGACTCTTCACTGTTCGAAAGCTGCCACCAGGACTTCTGGGTATAGGAACCGCCAAGTACCGAGTTTGGGCCTAATATCCCGCGCCAGAGCGGAAACGCCAGGCTTAGCTGAAACTTAACTTCATCTTTGCGCGCATTTTCGGACCAGCTATAACTGCTGATCGCCTCTTTGTTCATGTCGCTGGTATTGGTGTAAATAAGATAGTTGGTGTCATAAGGATAAAGCGTGAAAGGGTTGTCATGTTCCTGCAGCATATTGGCGATAATACTGCCACGAACCGCCGGTGCATCATGAATCTCTTTCACTGTCGCTTCCTGCGCATACGCGGTCAACGGCAGCATAATTGCTGGTAGTAACCATCCCAGAATCGCCCGCATCGGTAATGTTCTCCTGAACCAAAATATTGATGAATTGTATAATTATCTGGCAAGTATTCTACATACTTAGCTAGTTCCTCGTTAGTTATCCCGTCCCAAAGTAGAAAACAACAAATAATAAGCATAATATCAACATTTCATTAACCATCAAGATGTAGGGATCGTATGTCTGCCGTACTTACTGCTGAGGAAGCGCTGAAGTTAGTGGGTGAAATGTTTGTCTATCATATGCCGTTTAACCGGGCGCTGGGACTGGAGCTCGAACGCTATGAGAAAGAATTTGCTCAATTAGCCTTTAATAACCAACCGATGATGGTCGGCAACTGGGCGCAAAGCATTCTGCATGGCGGCGTGATCGCCTCAGCGCTGGACGTCGCCGCCGGGCTGGTATGCGTTGGGAGTACGCTGACCCGCCATGAAACGATCAGCGAGGACGAACTGCGTCAGCGGATGTCACGCATGGGTACAATCGATTTGCGTGTTGATTATCTGCGCCCCGGAAGAGGGAATCGCTTTACCGCCACCAGTAGCCTGCTGCGGGCGGGTAATAAAGTCGCTGTTGCGCGCGTGGAATTGCATAACGAAGAACAGCTTTATATTGCCAGCGCAACCGCCACTTATATGGTGGGGTAAGTGCCTAAAAAAAGGTAAACTGCTGTTACATTTCTGCAATGAGTTTTCCCAATGGATGCTAAACAAACGCGGCAGGGCGTACTACTCGCTCTTGCTGCTTATTTTATTTGGGGTATCGCTCCCGCCTACTTCAAGCTGATTTACTATGTTCCGGCGGATGAGATCCTGACGCACCGCGTCATCTGGTCATTTTTCTTTATGGTGGTACTGATGAGCATCAGCCGCCAGTGGTCAGGCGTCAAAACGCTGCTACAAACGCCAAAGAAGATCTTCCTGCTGGCGCTCTCTGCAGTGCTCATCGGCGGAAACTGGCTGCTGTTCATTTGGGCGGTCAATAATCACCATATGCTGGAAGCCAGCCTCGGCTATTTTATTAACCCACTGGTGAATATTGTGCTGGGAATGCTATTCCTCGGTGAGCGCTTTCGTCGCATGCAGTGGCTGGCGGTACTGTTAGCCGCCTGCGGCGTGCTGGTACAGCTGTGGACCTTCGGATCGCTGCCAATAATCGCGCTGGGACTGGCGTTCAGCTTTGCGTTCTATGGGCTGGTGCGCAAGAAGATTGCCGTCGAAGCACAAACCGGCATGCTGATCGAAACCCTGTGGCTTTTACCTGTCGCCGCCATCTATCTGTTTGGCATTGCGGACAGCTCAACCAGCCATATGGGGCAAAACCCCATCTCGCTCAACCTGCTGCTGATTGCCGCGGGTGTCGTGACCACTATTCCGCTGCTGTGCTTTACCGGCGCGGCAACCCGCCTGCGTCTGTCAACGCTGGGATTCTTCCAGTATATCGGGCCTACGCTGATGTTCCTGCTGGCCGTCACCTTCTATGGTGAAGTTCCGGGAACGGATAAAATGGTCACGTTTGCGTTTATCTGGGTGGCACTGGCGATTTTCGTGATGGATGCGATTTATACGCAACGACGGGTTCGTCGGAGCTAGGGGAGTGCCGGATGGCGCTTCGCTTATCCGGCCTACAAAAGCACATCGCCGTAGGCCGGATAAAGTACAGTGATTACAGCCAGTTCTTGCGCTTAAAGTACAGATACGGCGCCAGTCCCGCGAGCATCATAAAGACAATCGCGCCCGGGTAACCGAAGCTCCAGTGCAATTCCGGCATAAACTCAAAGTTCATCCCGTAGCTGGAAGCCACCAGCGTCGGCGGCAGGAATACCACAGAAACCACCGAGAAGATCTTGATGATGCGGTTCTGCTCGATGTTGATAAAGCCCATCGCCGCCTGCATCAGGAAGTTAACCTTCTGGAACAGCGATTCATTATGAGGCAGCAGGGATTCGATATCGCGCAGGATCTCACGCGCCTGCTCCAGCTGACTGCCCGGCAAACGCGCTTTACGTACCAGGAAGTTCAGCGCGCGCTGGGTATCCATCAGACACAGACGTACTTTCCAGCCGATATCTTCCAGTTCCGCCAACGTCGACAGCGCTTCGTCATACTCATCGCCCTGACGCCCTTCCATGATCACACGGCTGAGTTTTTCCAGGTCGCTGTAGATGTTTTCGATTTCATCTGCCAGCTGTTCAATTTTGGTTTCGAACAGGTCGAGCAACAGCTCGTAGGCGTTGCCATCCACCATAGCCTGGTTACGCGCACGCATGCGGTACAGGCGGAAGGCCGGCAGTTCGCGCTCGCGCAGAGTAAACAGGCGGCCTTCGCGAATGGTAAATGCGACGGTTGAGTTACCCGCGTGATCGTCGGCGTCTTCGTAAAAGAAGAAGGAGTGGATGTGCAGACCGTCTTCGTCTTCAAAAAAACGTGCGGATGCTTCGATGTCTTCCAGTTCAGGGCGCGTAGCCAGATTCTGGCCCAAGTCCTTTTGCACACGGTTTCGTTCTTCGTCATCCGGCTCGACTAAATCGACCCAAACCGAACTGGCCAGGTGCTCGATCTCGTCTGCCTCAAGGCGAGTTAAACGATTGTTTTCCAGTTGAAATGCGCTCAGCATGACCGGGACTCCCAATGCAAAAAATTATCGGACAGTTCGGAGGGCACACAGAAACAAATTGGGTTTCAGACCATTAAACAGCCTGACTCAGCGCGACGGGAAAAAACAGAAGGTCGCTGACAACCGCGAAGGCTATCAGCAAAAAGGGATAGCCTTAGGAGTTGATCCTGGATGACAGGATAATGAGCCAGTATCTACTGGGTGTGTCCAAGGCGAATGTCCTCTTAGCGTAATCGTGCGCGCATGTTACGCCAGCAAAATTTTGACGTCAACACGCAACGGATGGCGAAAAAGTAATAATTTCCCCTTATACAGAAAGGTTAGCAGAGGGGAATTATTTATCTATGATTTCAGAATATTAACCGACAGATAGCCGGATGGCGGCTTCGCCTTATCCGGCCTACAAATCAAAATATTACGTTCCGCGTAGGCCTGATAAGCGCAGCGACATCAGGCGATCATACCGTTTCCAGTCTGGCGTAGGCGGCAACCAGCCATTTGATCCCCTGCCCCTGGAACGCGACCTGCAAACGACTGTGTTCGCCGCTTCCTTCCAGGTTGACGATAGTGCCCTCGCCAAATTTAGCGTGGCGCACTCGCTGGCCGAGCTTATAGCCGGTATCATTTTCCGCCATTGGCGTACCCATCCGCTGATGGCTCACCGGTCGGCTGACAGTGGCGCGCAGGCGAACCTCTTCAACGCACGCTTCCGGCAGTTCGCCGATAAAGCGCGACGGACGATGGTAAACCTCTTTGCCGTACAGACGACGCGTTTCGGCGTAGGTCAGCGTCAGCTTTTGCATCGCGCGGGTCACACCTACGTAAGCCAGACGGCGCTCTTCTTCGAGGCGACCACCTTCGTCCAGCGACATCTGGCTGGGGAACATACCTTCTTCCATCCCCACGATAAACACCTGCGGGAACTCCAGACCTTTCGCCGAGTGCAGCGTCATCAGCTGTACCGCATCCTGCCAGGTATCCGCCTGCCCTTCGCCCGCTTCCAGCGCGGCGTGAGACAGGAACGCCTGCAGCGGCATTAAGTCTTCGTCTTCTTCGTTGTAGCTGAACTGGCGCGTTGCCGTCACCAGTTCGTCTAAGTTTTCGATACGCGTCTGGCCTTTCTCGCCTTTTTCCTGCTCGTACATCATGCGCAGGCCGGAGTCTTTAATCACCCGGTCAGTCTGCACGTGCAGCGGCATATCGGCGGTCTCCTGCGCCAGTGCGTCAATCAGCTCCATAAAGCGCTGTAAGGCGCTGGCGGCGCGACCCGCGAGGGCTTTTTCCTGCAACAGCTCACGACAGGCCTGCCACAACGTTAGCTGGCGGTCACGGGAGGTCTGACGCACCACATCTAAAGTACGATCGCCAATCCCGCGGGTGGGTGTATTCACCACACGTTCAAATGCGGCGTCGTCATTGCGGTTGGCGATCAGGCGCAGGTAAGAGAGCGCATCTTTGATTTCCTGGCGTTCGAAGAAACGCATCCCGCCATAAATCCGATACGGCATGCTGGCCTGTAACAACGCCTCTTCCAGTACGCGCGACTGGGCGTTGCTGCGATACAGAATGGCGCATTGCTCCAGCGCACCACCGTTGTCCTGCCAGGTTTTGATGCGATTGACCACGAAGCGCGCTTCATCGAGTTCGTTGAACGCGCAATACAGCGAGATCGGTTCGCCGTCGACGCCATCGGTCCACAGCTTTTTACCCAGACGCCCGTTGTTGTTTTCAATCAGGGCGTTGGCCGCGCTGAGGATATTGTTAGTCGAGCGGTAGTTCTGCTCCAGGCGAATAGTTTCTGCGCCGGGGAAATCAGTGAGGAAGCGCTGGATGTTCTCCACCTGCGCTCCGCGCCAGCCATAGATCGACTGATCGTCATCGCCGACGATCATTACCTTGCCGGTATCGCCCGCCAGCAGGCGGATCCACGCGTACTGAATGTTGTTGGTATCCTGAAATTCGTCCACCAGGATATTGGTAAAACGTTCGCGGTAGTGCTGCAGGATATGCGGTTTGTTGAGCCACAGCTCGTGGGCGCGCAGCAGCAGCTCGGCGAAATCCACCAGCCCCGCGCGGTCACACGCTTCCTGGTAAGCCTGATACACTTTCTGCCAGGTTTGCTCAACCGGGTTGCCGTAGCTTTGCAGATGATGCGGACGCAGCCCTTCGTCTTTCTGGCTGTTGATGAACCACATCGCCTGACGCGGCGGCCACTGCTTCTCATCAAGGTTCATCGCCTTGATCAGACGCTTGAGCAAACGCAGTTGGTCTTCACTGTCGAGGATCTGAAAATCCTGCGGCAGGTTCGCATCCATATGGTGCGCGCGCAGCAGACGGTGGGCCAGACCGTGGAATGTCCCCACCCACATACCGCCCTGGCTGGTTCCCATGATCTGGCCGATACGGTGGCGCATTTCCGCCGCCGCTTTGTTGGTAAAGGTCACCGCCATAATGGAGTACGGCGAGTTGTTCTCAACCGTCAGTAACCAGGCGATACGGTGCACCAGCACGCGCGTTTTACCACTCCCCGCGCCTGCCAGAACCAGCATGTTGCTGCGTGGCGCGGCCACCGCTTCACGCTGTTTATCATTAAGGCTGTCGAGCAGGTAAGAAACGTCCATTGGCACCGCCGCGTAAAAGTAGGTAAGGCGGATAAGCGTAGCGCCATCCGCCAAAAAGCTGGGTATATATACAGAGTTCTGCTGGTGATTATATCAGCGAGGTCAGAGATGCCAACTGTGAAATTTCGATATGCGGCAGCAAACGACTGTCTGCGGTTTGCATCAGGTCGGCATTTTCCGGTTTGATCCAGCAGGCCTGCATACCACAACGGATGGCGCCCGCGACGTCCGTCGTCAGGTCATCACCCACGTGCAGAATCTCACCCACAGGCATTTTCAGTTTTTCCGCCGCCAAGGTGTACATGTCGCTAAAGGGTTTTGATCGCCCGTCGGGACCGGCGCGCAGCACAAACTCAAAGTAATCACCCAGGCCAAACAGTTCCGGCTGCGCGTTACCGTTGGTGATCGCCACCAGCGGCCATTTGCGAGCCAGCGCCTTCAGCGTGTCATGCGTCGTCTGCGGGACTTCAATGCGGCTACGCCATTTGGCAAAATTCATCATCGCCGCATTCGCCCCCATTCTGGCTTCTGCCGCTGACAACCCCGCCTCCAGCATAGCGCGCTCTACGGCGCGGTGACGCCATTGGGTAACGTCGTGATAGATTTCCGGCTCAGCGTCGCGAACGGCCTGACGTAAGCGCTGTAGGTCGCTATTTTGCAGCGAATTCAACGCCGGGTGGTAATTCTGTACAAACGCGAGCGCTTCCTGCTCGGTGCGTTTGATAACGGGACGGTTATCGTAAAGGGTGTCATCAAGGTCAAAGGTGAGCGCAGAAATGCGCCCCAAAGGCCGGTAAAAACGCATTATTTCCCCCGTTTGGCGCGCGGATGCGCCGCATCGTACACTGAAGCCAGGTGTTGAAAATCAAGATGGGTATAAATTTGGGTCGTGGAGAGATTGGCATGCCCCAATAACTCCTGCACTCCGCGCAGATCGCCGCTCGACTCAAGCATATGCGTCGCAAAGGAGTGACGCAATTTGTGGGGATGTACGTGGCTGTTCAGCCCCTGCTTGATACCCCATTCAGCAAATCGTTTCTGCACGTTACGCGCCGAGATACGTTTGCCCAGTTTGGACAGAAATAGCGCATCGTCATCGCTGCCAAATAGCCCGCGTAGATCCAGCCAGTGCTCAATCCACGCCACCGCGTTGCGGCCAATCGGCAGACGACGCTCTTTACTGCCCTTACCCATCACCCACACTTCGCCGGTGTCGAGGTCGAGATGTTTAATATCCAGCCCAACCAACTCAGATAAACGCAGACCCGCGCCGTACATCACTTCCAGCATTGCTCTATCGCGCACAGCAAGGGGATCGTTGAGATCGATATCCAGCAGACGATTAACATCGTCGACATCGATATTTTTAGGGAGATGACGCGGTGCTTTCGGCGCGGAAACGCTTTTTGCCGGATTAGCTTTCAGCTCGCCCTGATTAACCAGCCAATCGAAGAAACTGCGTAACGCGGAGAGACGCAGTGCCAGACTCGCCGGCCCCAGTCCTTTACGACGGCTGCGAACAGCAAAACTACGTACCATCGCAGCATCACATTGTTGCCAGCTTTGCAGACCGGTCTCTCCGGCTAACGCAATGATGGCATCAAGCTGACGCTGATAATTAAGCAATGTGACCGGGCTAAGCTGACGCTCAACGCCCAGATAGCGCAAAAAGCGCGCCACATCCTGAGAAAGGGGTGAATCGGTCATACGCGTTCAATCCAGCGCTCCAGCAGTTCCGGCAACATCAGCGAGATTTCCTGCAGCAATTGCGTGCCTTGCCCCTGCTGGTAATGATTAACGTCACGGCTGCTAAACAGCATCACGCCCAGAGAGCCATCTTGCCCGAGCATCGACATCGCCACCGAGCCTATGGCTTTCGCCTCCGGCATCATGACCAGCAATTCCGGACCATTGAGCGGCCCAAGATAGTGCTGTGACTGACCCAGACGCTGGATACGCAGCGGTTCAAAAGCCTGACGGCTTAATGCCAGATGGGTGAATTTTGATGGCGCGCCAAGTCGCCAGCGATCCGGGAACAGACGAACCGTCGCTCCGGCCAGCCCTAACTCACGCGCCCAGCGATGAAATCGCATCAGCATGTCGTCAAGACTGCTGGCCGACACCAGCCGCCCTTGCAGATTTAACAGACGATAGAACAGGCTTTCATTGGCGTTGGCTTGTTCCATCAACAACGCCATGTTCTCTTCCAGCACGTTAATATGATTACGTGCCCGCGCCATATGCCATTCCACTAAAGAGACCGTGCCCCGCACTGGGTGCGGAACTCGCATCGCTTCAACGGCCTGGGCATTACGGATAAAAAACTCAGGATTACGTTGCAGGTAATCGACGACCGCCCGGTCGTCCAGCTCCATGAGCGTTTCCTGTAGTTCTTCCCCTGGTTGCTTCATAAGTGAATAAATCCGTCGTAGACATGTGCCGCCGGGCCAGTCATATACAGCGGATGACCCGGACCTTTCCAGGCGATATCAAGTCGACCGCCCGGTAATTCCACCCTCACTTCTTCTGCCAGCAGACCCTGCTGGATACCGACCGCAACGGCAGCGCACGCACCGCTGCCGCAGGCCTGCGTTTCACCCGCGCCGCGCTCATAGACGCGCAGTCGGATATGCTCGCGTTTTACCACCTGCATAAATCCGATATTGGCGCGTTCAGGGAAGCGTTCGTGGCTTTCCAGAACCGGTCCCAGTGTTTCTACCGTGGCCGTATCAACATCATCAACCTGAATCACGCAGTGCGGGTTCCCCATTGAAACCACGCCGCACAATACTGTCTGTTCGGCCGCGCGCATAATATAGGTCTTCTCTGCTTTGTTAGCGCGAAAAGGAACCTGCGAGGGTTCAAAATTGGGTTCGCCCATATTCACCCGCACCAGCTCGTCGTCGGTTACGGTTAATACCATACGACCATTCGCGGTACTGACGCGAATATCACGTTTATTAGTCAGCCCTTTCAGGCGAACAAAACGGGCAAAACAGCGGGCGCCATTGCCACACTGTGACACTTCACTGCCGTCGGCATTAAAAATACGGTAGTGGAAATCCAGCTCCGGATCATACGGAGGCTCAACCACCAGCAGTTGATCAAATCCAACGCCGAGATGTCTGTCGGCCAGGCGGCGGATCAGCTCTGGTGAGAAAAAGACATTCTGCGTTACCGCGTCGACGACCATAAAATCGTTGCCAAGGCCATGCATTTTAGAGAATTGCATCATTCACTCCGTTCACGCGGGTACAGAAATGTAAAATCTATTCCTGCCGTTAGTAATTCACCTGAGAAGGCCCATCACTAATCCCACGATCGTTTTTCTCAGGCGTGGTGGATTGCGATTGCGGCTGAACGCTCTTGGTCGGAGGCGGCGCGGTTTTATCAGCTGGCGGGAAATAGAGCGGGCCTTTTAACCCACAGCCCGTCAGGCTGAACAGAGTAAAAATGACAGCGAGTGGCTTTAACACGTTTTTCATTATGGATTGCCTGTAAAGTTCATGCTTTCTGTTTTCTATCATCGCAGGAGAAGGCGTAAAAGCAAGAGTTTGGCTAAAAACTGCATCGCGATTTATTCCACGTTATACTGCGGGCATCACGAAAAATAGGATAAGAAAATGAACGACAGTGAATTTCATCGCCTTGCTGACACCCTGTGGATGACCATTGAAGAACGTCTGGATGACTGGGATGGCGACAGCGATATCGATTGTGAGATCAACGGCGGCGTGCTGACCATCAGCTTCGAAAACGGCAGCAAAATTATCATTAACCGTCAGGAGCCGCTGCACCAGGTGTGGCTGGCGACCAAACAGGGCGGCTACCACTTTGACCTGAAAGGCGACGAGTGGATCTGCGACCGGAGCGGCGAAACGTTCTGGGATCTGTTGGAACAGGCGGCAACGCAGCAGGCGGGTGAAGAGGTGAGCTTCCGTTGATTTATTTGCCGGATGCGCTTTGCTTATCCGGCCTACTGTAGGCCCGGTAAACATAGCGCCACCGGGCAAGTTAACTCACGAGAAATACTGCTGTAACAGCGGCGTGTCGTTGTCCTGACTGGCTGGCGGGACAGCGCTAATCGGCTGGGTGCGGAACGGAATCACCTGCGCGCGCCCGTCGGTTTTCACAATCTGATAGAACTGCGGCAGGTTAAAGTTGATGAAGCTGGAGCCGTAGGTAAAACGATCGTGCGACGATGAGTAGAAACGGCTGACGTCGCGTACCAACTCCTCTTTGCTACCTTCGCAGTGGTGATACACCTCGGCCCGATTGCTTTCGTCCAGAATGTAGATATTAAAGCCCTGCTCATCACCCGTTTCTTCGAAAAAGAACTGAATAATCCCTTCGCTGGCAAAACCGTCGACCACCGACGGCAGTTTCACATGGTTGGTCTCAACCTGGACGGAAAGCCCGTGCAGTTTGTTATGTGAAATTGCGCCATAGAATTCAATTGCGTTTTCCAGCTTCTGTACCGAAACGTTCAGGCGCTCGAAGAACAATCCCCACGTCTGGCCGGAAACACGCAGCGCTTTGAAACGTCCGGTTTCCTGACGGGTGCTGGAGAGGCGTAATTCGATGCACTCAGACACCAGTTGCTGGACGCGGGTGCGAATTAAACCGCGCAGATGCTGGCTATAGCAGAAGACCTCGACGCTATCTGGCGGCGCGGCATCCTGGTGCATTTTGCCCAGAATCGTTTTTAACGCTTCAATCATCGCCTGCTCGCCGTTGAAGTGCAGCGTACGCACTTCATTCCACGAGTTGCGGTACAGCAGGTCGACGCTTCCTACCAGGCAATTTTGCTCTTCGCCAAAGCTGAAGACGTCCAGCTTACGGAAATCAAAATGTACCACCTGATTACGGAATGCGGCCGTTGGGTCATATTCGAGGTTAACGATAATCGCCAGATGGCGAATTTCGCATGGGCTATAGAGCGCTTTCGGCGTTGGTGCAGGCAGTCGCAGCGGGAAGTGGTGCGACACGTCGGCGACCATTTCCTGCAGCTTCGGCAAATCAACAATGCCGTTGCCCTTAATAAACAAATGCGTACGCGAGGTCAGCAGGCCATTGAACCAGGCCCACGCCACCAGCTTGTTGAGATAGCGGTTATATTCCAGCGGCTGATGACTGATGATCGAGTCCATGTTAGGCGCGCGGTTGTAGAGATACCAACCTGAACGGTTGGCGCGACCCGGCGGTACATGGATAAAGGTCAGATTCGGTTCCGAGAGATCCGGAGATATCTGCGGGTTCACCAGCGTGACTTTACCCGGCAACGCTTCAAACGCGGCATACAGCTTACGGGTCAGCACGCCGATATCCTGCGGGCTGGCGCTGACGCTGAGGTTATTGCGCCGCGCAAAGCGGATCAGGTTACGATAGCTCTGCATCATCGCATCGAGCAGTTCGTTATGTGCTTCGCGTACCTGGTCAATCTTCCAGTTAGCGCGGTTATCCAGCATGGTCAGACGGGCGTCATCCCAGCCCCACTCTTTCACTAACTGACTTAATACTTCACGACGCCAGCCCACGCAGGCGCGCTCACGGCTCAGTTTCTCACACACTTTTAAGTAGAAACATCGACGCACTAAATCCAGGCGCGTCGGATCTTCGATCGCCGTGAGGTACTCGGTAACGCGCTCCAGCATCATGCAGTAAGGATCGAGACCAAAAGAGACGATCTCGCCGTCATGCAGGCGCTGTTTAATATCTTTCGCCAACAGGCGTGGATTTGGGTATTCCCAGGAATAGGCTTCCAGCAGCAGCGTTTTCAGCACCGCTTTGTACGGGGAGTCGATACTCTTGTACAACTGCCAGAGGCTGGCGCCAAAGTACTCTTCGGCGGAAAGCGAACTGAGCCCGCCGAGATCCAGCCATTCGTTTGGCGTTAACACCCCCTGTGCGTAGAGCGTCATGACGTAATCGTCGTAATGCTCTTCTTCGTCGCCCGGCACCATATTCCACAGAATACGTTTACCCGCGAGGCGCACAGCGGTGCGATAGAATTCATCAAGCAACAGGATATGCTGCGTCGAGCCACAGTCTTCACCACCAAGACTGCCGCTTTCATTGTGACGGAAACGGTTTTCATCAATCAGGAAGAAACTGACTTCTACGCCCAGCGAAGCGGCCCAGCTTTCCAGCAGGCTACATTTTCGCTGCAGCAGCTGGCGCTCTTCGCTATCCAGCCAAGATTGATGGCAGACCCAGATATCAAGGTCAGAGGAACAGCTTTGCCCTACCGAAGAGGTGCTACCCATTGAGTAAACGCCGGTGATCGGCAGTTCGCCCTTGGGAGGATCCTGCGGCGACATACCGCGGTACAGTTCCAGTTCGTTCAGGTAGTGGCGTTGGGTTTCATCAGGCGTGTAAAAGCATATGCCTTTGGGAACGTTACCATCGAGGTAACCCGGCATCAGCGGATGGTGGTAGTGCAATAATGTCGGCAGCAGACTGTATACCTGCTGGAAGGCAGGTCCCATGGCAGCAAGCGCGCGATCCACACGCAGTTGATTTATGGCATCCAGTCTCTGTTTCAGAGTCTCAATATAGAGGTACAAGACGTATCGCCTGATGTTGCTATCCGTCATGTTGTCGATTGCCGCGGCGCAAGCGCTCACAATAATCGCCATCAATTCGGATAAACCGTATGTCAAAAATAACCGTTACCTGTTTTTCGCCCATATTTTTTTATGCTGTTCAGCCGAAAAAATGGTCTAAAACGTGATCAATTTAACACCTTGCTCATTGACCGTAAAGAAAGATGCGCTACATACAAGTGTAGCACCGTTCGTTACGTGTAAATTCCTTCATACGGTCGGGAGGTTTCTCGTCATTATTCACTGCCAGTGATGATGCAGCGCCTTTTCCTCTCACTTACGTTTGAGCGTAACGCTGACATCCCTTTGATAAGGATGTTAGGATGGTCAATGATTGATAATGACGGTAACAAGCATGTTAGACAATGTTTTGAGAATTGCCACACGCCAAAGCCCCCTTGCGCTCTGGCAGGCACATTATGTCAAAGACGCCTTAATGGCAAACCACCCCGGTCTGATCGTGGAACTGGTTCCTATGGTAACCCGTGGCGATGTGATCCTTGATACCCCGCTGGCGAAGGTTGGGGGGAAAGGGTTGTTTGTTAAAGAGCTGGAAGTCGCGCTGCTGGAAAAACGCGCCGATATCGCTGTGCATTCCATGAAGGATGTGCCGGTTGAATTCCCTGACGGTCTTGGACTGGTCACCATTTGTGAGCGAGAGGATCCGCGTGATGCTTTCGTCTCAAATAAGTACAACTCGCTGGATGAACTCCCCGCAGGCAGCATCGTCGGGACATCCAGTTTGCGCCGCCAGTGCCAGTTGGCGAAGCGTCGCCCGGATCTCGTCATCCGTTCGCTGCGCGGCAACGTAGGCACGCGCCTCAGCAAACTGGATAACGGCGATTATGACGCCATTATTCTGGCGGTCGCCGGATTAAAACGTTTAGGTCTTGAGTCGCGAGTCCGCACCGCTCTGCCGCCAGAAGTCTCCCTGCCCGCTGTCGGGCAAGGCGCAGTAGGCATAGAATGTCGACTGGATGATATGCGCACTCAGGCGCTGTTAGCGCCGCTCAACCATGAAGAGACCGCGCTACGCGTCAAAGCAGAACGCGCCATGAACACCCGCCTGGAAGGGGGATGTCAGGTACCTATTGGTAGCTATGCCGAAATCATCGACGGTGAGATTTGGCTACGTGCGCTGGTCGGCGCGCCAGACGGTTCACAGATGGTATGCGGAGAACGTCGCGGCGCTACACAAGATGCCGAACAGATGGGCATCTCTCTGGCAGAAGAACTGCTGGAGAACGGTGCGCGCGCCATTCTGGCGGAAGTTTATAACGGAGAAGCCCCCGCATGAGTATTCTGGTCACCCGCCCGTCTCCCGCAGGGGAAGAGTTAGTGAGCCGACTGCGCACACTGGGGCAGGTAGCCTGGAGTTTTCCGCTCATCGAGTTTTCACCTGGTCGGGAACTGGCAACGGTTGCTTCCCGACTGTCGGCGCTGACGGAGAACGATCTGGTCTTCGCTCTCTCGCAGCACGCCGTCACCTTTGCAGATGCCGAGCTTCACCAGCAAGAGAAAAGCTGGCCATCCCTTCCGCGTTATTTTGCCATTGGCCGTACAACGGCGCTGGCGCTGCATACTGTTAGCGGCTTCAATATTCACTACCCTCTGGATCGGGAAATTAGCGAAGTCTTGCTACAATTACCTGAATTACAAAATATTGCGGGAAAACGCGCGCTTATATTACGCGGCAACGGTGGCCGGGAGCTGATAGGTGAAACCCTGACGACACGCGGAGCCGATGTCGATTTTTGTGAATGTTATCAACGCAGTGCAAAACATTACGATGGTGCGGAAGAAGCTATGCGCTGGCAATCCCGTGGCGTAACCACGGTGGTTGTCACCAGCGGAGAGATGCTACAACAGCTCTGGTCGCTCATTCCGCAGTGGTATCGTGAGCACTGGTTACTACGCTGTCGGCTGTTGGTCGTCAGTGAGCGTCTGGCGCACCTCGCCCGGGAACTGGGCTGGCAAGATATTAAGGTCGCTGATAACGCCGACAACGATGCGCTACTACGCGCATTACAATAACTCTCATAATGGGATGCCATAATGACGGAACAAGAAAAATCCTCCGCCGTGGTTGAAGAGACCAGGGAGGCCGTGGAAACCACGTCACAGCCAGTCAATACTGAAAAAAAGAGTAAGAACAGCACGGCGCTGATTCTGAGCGCTGTGGCGATTGCTATTGCGCTGGCTGCAGGCGTTGGGCTGTACGGCTGGGGGAAACAACAGGCAACAACACAAACGGCAACCAGCGATGCGCTGGCGAACCAGCTGACGGCGCTGCAAAAAGCGCAGGAAAGCCAAAAAGCTGAGCTGGAAGGCATTATTAAACAGCAGGCAACACAGCTGGATGAAGCCACTCGCCAGCAGGCCGCGCTGGTCAAACAGCTTGATGAGGTCCAGCAAAAAGTCGCCACCATCTCCGGCAGCGATGCTGGCACATGGCTGCTGGCGCAGGCTGATTTTCTGGTGAAACTGGCCGGTCGTAAATTATGGAGCGATCAGGACGTCACCACCGCCGCGGCGCTGTTGAAAAGCGCCGACGCCAGTCTGGCAGATATGAACGACCCGAGCTTAATTACCGCGCGACGTGCGATTACTGACGACATCGCGAGCCTGTCCGCGGTGACTCAGGTCGACTATGACGGCATTATCCTGAAAGTGAATCAGCTCTCTAATCAGATTGATAACCTGCGTCTGGCCGACAACGACACCGACGATTCTCCAATGGACTCTGACAGCAGCGAGCTTTCCAGTTCGATTAGTGAATGGCGCGTCAATCTGCAAAAAAGCTGGCAGAACTTTATGGACAGCTTTATCACTATTCGCCGTCGTGATGAAACCGCCGTCCCGCTGCTGGCACCGAACCAGGACGTTTACTTACGAGAGAACATCCGTTCTCGTCTGTTAGTGGCCGCACAGGCCGTGCCGCGTCACCAGGAAGAGACATACCGCCAGGCGCTGGAAAATGTCTCCACATGGGTGCGTGCTTACTACGACACCGACGATGCAGCGACCAAAGCGTTCCTTGAAGAAGTAGACCAACTGAGCCAGCAAAGCATCAGTATGGATGTTCCGGAAACGCTGCAGAGCCAGGCTATTCTCGACAAGTTAATGCAGACCCGCGTACGTAATTTACTGGCGCAGCCTGCCACAGCACCGGTAGCAGCAGCGCCAGCGCCTTCGACAGACGCTCCGGCAACCGCGCCGCAAGGAGAATAATGATGCTAAAAGTATTGTTGCTCTTTGTGCTGTTGATCGCCGGGATCGTCGTCGGTCCGATGATAGCTGGTCATCAGGGTTACGTGCTGATCCAGACGGATAACTACAATATCGAAACCAGCGTGACGGGCCTGGTGATCATCCTGATCGTCGCCATGGTCGTCCTGTTTGCGATTGAATGGCTGTTGCGCCGAATCTTCCGCACCGGCGCACATACCCGTGGGTGGTTTGTGGGTCGTAAGCGCCGTCGCGCCCGTAAGCAGACCGAACAGGCCCTACTCAAACTGGCAGAAGGTGACTATCAGCAGGTTGAGAAGCTGATGTCGAAAAATGCCGATCATGCAGAACAGCCGGTAGTGAATTACCTGCTGGCGGCAGAAGCGGCTCAGCAGCGCGGTGACGAAGCGCGCGCCAACCAACACCTTGAGCGTGCTGCCGAACTGGCCGGAAATGATACGATCCCGGTAGAAATCGCTCGCGTTCGCCTGCAACTGGCGCGTAATGAAAATCACGCTGCACGCCACAGCGTAGACAAACTGCTGGAAGTGACGCCGCGCCATCCGGAAGTGCTGCGTCTGGCTGAGCAGGCCTACATACGCACCGGCGCATGGAGTTCCTTGCTGGATATCATCCCATCCATGGCAAAAGCGCATGTGGGTGATGACGAGCACCGCGCCATGCTGGAACAACAGGCATGGGTTGGCTTGATGGATCAAGTCCGCGCCGATCAGGGCAGCGAGGGGCTGCGTGCATGGTGGAAAAACCAGAGCCGTAAAACCCGTCATCAGGTTGCTTTGCAGGTAGCAATGGCTGAACATCTGATTGAGTGTGACGATCACGATACGGCGCAGCAGGTCATCATTGATGGTTTGAAACGTCAGTACGATGACCGCCTGGTGCTGCCGATCCCGCGTCTGAAAACCAATAATCCGGAACAGATAGAAAAAGTGCTGCGCCAGCAGATTAAAGCCGTGGGCGATCGCCCGTTGCTGTGGAGTACGCTGGGTCAGTCGTTAATGAAGCATGGGGAATGGCAGGAAGCTACGCTCGCCTTCCGTGCCGCTCTCAAACAGCGCCCGGATGCCTATGACTACGCCTGGCTTGCTGACGCGCTGGACAGACTGCACCAGCCGGAAGAAGCCGCCACCATGCGCCGTGATGGCCTGATGTTGACGCTGCAGAACAACAATCCCCCGCAGTAACTCCTGAATGCCCGGTGGCGCTTTCGCTTACCGGGCCTACATATTTTTCAATCGTATAAACAAAATCCTTCGAGAAGTCGCTCGAAGGATTTTGTTTATGCATAAAAAAACGCCCGCTCGGTAAGGAGCAGGCGTTAAACAGGTCTGTATGACAACATAAATGGGTGCTTCACTCAACGTTATGTCCATGGTGTTTGATGAGGCCTGAGCGACATCTGTCTGTGGACGATAAGCACCGTAAACGGCTCTGCATCATTCCTGAGTTTATGAGGCCAGATGGCGAACATAAGAGATGGAATGAGCATCTACCCGCATATTATTGCACAACGCATGCCACGATTGCACTGCAAAAACCAGGTATTCGGACTTTTTAAGACTTCAGGAAATTCGCAGATGCGAAGGCTAAGAAGGGAAATCAGAAAACAAAAAACCCCGCCGAAGCGGGGTTCAAAATTGGTCGGCGAGAGAGGATTCGAACCTCCGACCCACTGGTCCCAAACCAGTTGCGCTACCAAGCTGCGCTACTCGCCGTTTTACTGCTTTTTGAATTTTTAGTTCAATTCTTTAAGTCGTGGTGCGAGGGGGGGGACTCGAACCCCCACATCCTAAGGACACTAACACCTGAAGCTAGCGCGTCTACCAATTCCGCCACCTTCGCATTTCACAACTTTAAATTAATGGGGTGGCTAATGGGATTCGAACCCACGACAACTGGAATCACAATCCAGGGCTCTACCAACTGAGCTATAGCCACCACTGCAAATCTTTTACGCGGTATTAAAACCACCGCAGCTCTGGCACCCTACTAAATGGTGCGCCCGACAGGATTCGAACCTGAGACCTCTGCCTCCGGAGGGCAGCGCTCTATCCAGCTGAGCTACGGGCGCTTAGCGCCGTTGCGGGGCTGGATATTACGGAGGTCTCGGTCTTCTGTCTAGTGCTTTTTTAAAATAAATTATCGTTTGGTCATGGTTTGTGCGTTTTGTCGCTTATTCCCGCAATTTATGGGCTGTGCCATGACGATTCAGACCAAAAACCTTATAAATGAGCGTCACGGCCAGTAAGAAACCCATGCCAACAAAAAGCGACATTCGGGTATCTTCATTAAAGTACATGCCAATTAATACGCAAATCAGGAACGCCATCGTCAAATAATTCGCCCACGGGAACAGAATGGAGCGGAATGGATGACTGGCAATCGCCGCTTTATGCGCCTGACGGAAACGCAGCTGGCTTATCAGGATCACAAACCACGGCACCATCCCCGGCAACACGCTGGCGCTATAGACATAAACAAACACGCGCTGCGGGTTAGGAATGATGTAGTTCAGGCATGAGCCAATCAGCAGGATCGCGATAGAAATAGCCACTCCGGCAACCGGCACGCCATGGCGTGATACTTTTCCAACAACGGCAGGAAGCTGGCGATTCTTTGCCAGCGCGTAGAGCATACGCCCACAGCTGTACATGCCGCTGTTACAGCCTGACAGCGCCGCCGTCAGCACCACAAAGTTAATAATCCCTGCCGCAGCAGTAATACCAATCTTGGCAAAGGTGAGAACAAACGGGCTGCCGTTGCTGCCAATCTCATTCCACGGGAAAATAGTGACGATGACAAAAATCGCACCAACGTAGAAAATCAGAATGCGCCACAGCACTTTACCCACCGCGCTACGCAGCGTGACCTGTGGATTCTTCGCTTCTCCTGCAGTGATGCCGATCAGCTCCACGCCCTGGTAAGACGCCACAACAATACACAATGCCGTCAGGAAGCCCTTCCAGCCCCCAGCAAAGAAGCCGCCGTGCTCGGTCAGGTTGCCAAAACCAATCGCCTGGCCGCCATTGCCAAAGCCGAAGAAAATCACCCCAACCCCAATGACGATCATCACAATGATGGTGGTCACTTTGATCATGGCAAACCAGAACTCAATTTCACCATACAGGCGAACCGCAGCGAGGTTTGCCAACGCAACCAGTCCGACCGCGATCAGTGCGGGTATCCATTGCGCCATTTCCGGGAACCAGAACTGCACATACACCCCGATGGCGGTAATCTCTGAGATCCCCACAGCCATCCACATAAACCAGTATGACCAGGCGGTGAGATAGCCAAAGAAGGGGCTCATATAACGGTGAGCGTAAACAGCGAATGAACCGGCAACCGGCTCGAGGAATAACATCTCCCCCATAGAACGCATGATGAAAAAGACGAACAGCCCGGCGACGATATACGCCAGCAGAACCGAAGGTCCCGCCCATTTAAGGGTACTGGCGGCCCCCATAAATAGCCCAACGCCAATAGTGCCCCCAAGGGCAATTAATTCGATGTGACGAGCCTCCAGCCCACGCTGTAGCTCAGGTTTGTTCTCGGCCATAAATCCTCTTGTTGTGTTTGCATGCTGTCCGGTATTACCGGTTCTCGTTATGGGTACATCTTGTTATGCCATAACAGGCCATACGGCACCGACCGCTTAACGGTTGGCGCCAAACACACCATGGCACTGCAATGATTGTTGCGAATGGTTTCCTAAAATCGCTTAAATGGCAATTAAAGCATTCAAAAAATGAATAGATTGTGCGAGAAAGCAGCGATAATGTTGTGAATAAGTAGCGTAATTAGCAGATAACGCTACTTATCAGAGGAGAGAGCGTCAGAGGTTGCCGGTATAGTGCCAGCGGAGATAGCGTAATAAGCGAAGTTGTCGAGTAATACGGCTCGGCTGCGACAATAAGCGATACAGCCACTCCAGCCCCAGATTTTGCCAGATTTTAGGCGCACGCTTAACGTGACCGGTAAAGACGTCGTAGGTGCCCCCTACGCCCATATACAGCGCGTCAGGGTGAGTCTTGCGGCAATCACGCATAAAGATCTCTTGTTTTGGCGAGCCCATCGCCACAGTCACAATTTGCGCACCGCTGGCGTGAATACGCTCAAACAACGCCTGACGCTGCTCTGGGGTAAAATAACCGTCCTGACTACCCACAATGTTCACGCGCCACTGCGCACGTAGTTTTGCTTCTGTTTGTGCCAGAACTTCAGGCTTGCCGCCAACCAGGAAAACTGGCGTTCCGTTTTGCCCAGCTCGCGCCATCAGCGCTTCCCAAAGGTCAGCTCCGGCCACGCGTGAAACCTGCGCCTGTGGGAATTTTTTGCGCACCGAACGCACCACGCTAATCCCATCCGCATACTTGAACTCCGCGGCGTTGATCAGCTCCCTCACTTCAGGGTTATCTTCTGCTGTCAGCATCTTCTCAGCGTTAATAGCCACCAGCGTTCCTGACCTGAGGTGTCCTTCGGCAAACAGGTAATTCAGCGCATGTTGCATATCGCGCCAGCCAATCAGTTGTAATCCGCGCAGCGAATACAGCGGCGCAGTTGTGTTATCTGTCATTACGATCCTTCAATCTGTGTCCGGGGCAGCGATTTGATTCGTTTATGAATGAGTCCCGCGCTATCAAACAGCCAGAACAACAATTTTGCCACCAGTAGGCAAACGCCGAAAATCACGAGGAAAAAGACCACTCGTGAGACAAACGAATCCAGCCCTTCACGTGCCAACACGATCATATTGAAAATGGCGCCAAAACAGAAACTGTGCAAAATCGCCGCCTTATAGCGATTGGTTTCTCGGTTACCTAGCTCATACAGCCAGTCGAACCACTTGATGATGAGCCCAACAACAATCGCGCCTAATGGTATAAACAGCGCCCCGCCCATCACCACCAGTGAACCAATTAACGTCGGCGAAATCGCCAGTCCTGAGTGGTTGTTCAACACTTCCCAGGTAAAGTAGTTCGCTGAGTTGAGTACAATACTCGGCCGCCCAGGCCACAGCCAGGAGGGAATAAAGACGTAGAAGTCACGGACAATCGGCGCCAGCCCCTGGAACTCAATATTGTGGTAATTCTGCAGCAACAGCGCAAGGTTCTCCCACGGTGAGAAGGTGTCTCGCGTAAGGTACAGGAACGTATAGAACGCCTCATCGCCGCTAACGCTCATTCCGTAGCGCTTCAACGCCAGCCAGAACATCCCGACAATTCCCAACACGCCTGCAGCGGCCAACATCCACAGCGAAATCCAGCCGCGAATAATGCCGATAAACAAGAAGATGGCAAACGCGATAATGATATTGGCCCGCGTCCCACCCACAATCATATAGGTCAGCAAACCAAACGCGACGGTACTCACGAGGAAGAACACCCACGCTTTGCTGTCCTGACGCAAGAAATAAACCACCAGCATTGCCGGAATGAAGAAGTAGAAGAAACGCTTCAGAGCGACGCCAGAGACTTCACTGGAAAAAATCTGGCTATAGGATTGCAGTCTGAACAGCAGGAATCCGTTGTGCATAAAGAAGATGCCCACGCTCACCAGCGCAATCGCCATCAGGATAACCCAGGTCAAATGGGCTTCAACACGATTGATGGTAAACAGCGGCCTGCGCGGCTTATCATCTACTCGTTTGCGCAAGCGCGTTTTATACGTCACGTAGTAGACGGCATAGAAACAGGCGGCTGACAGCAAGGCCTGCAGCAGGATCTCCGGCGGAGCCACTGCCACATCAAAGCGGAACACCAGGATGCTGGTTAACGGGAATCCGAAGAAGAACGTCAGCAAGAACAACAATGAGAAGAAAACATTGAAGTTAAAACGCACGCGGCGGAACTCAAACCAGGTCAGCGTGGCGATAAACAAGGTGGAGAGCAGCCAGACCACCAGAAGACCGCTGAATTGCATCAGGCTCATACGGTTTCTCCTGAAGCAATGCGCAGCGCATTGTGCCACGGCTGCAGATAATTCGGGCTAAAGAAGGTAATAGTATTTTTATCTACCGATGCCAACTGGCGCTGCGCTTCACGTACGACGCCTTCATTGAGATCATCAGTGGTAAATAACACCGGAAGATTTTGTTCCACCATATCCTGCCAGAAGGGATTTTCACGGTTGAGCACGCATGGGATACCCGCCTGGATCAGCAAACACAGGGTACCGATTCCCTGTTGACGGGCAAAAATAAAGTAACCCAAATCACACTGCCGCAATAATGTTAGATAGGCATCAAATTCCAGCTTTTCACTCAAAATTTGCAGATTATCTGCGCTAAATAACGCCAGGCCAGCCTGGCGAACCTCGTCGATATAGGCCGCATTATTGGCGGGATAACCCATCGGCACAATCACATTCACCGTGTCACCAAACTGCTGATGGACGGCACGAAGCGCGGCAACATGCTCATTGCTGCGATCGCCAGAGTTGCCAACCAGCACCGTCATCTTGCCGCTGCGCTGGCAATCATTGCTCATGTTATTGAGTGAAGGATCCATTCGCGTTGGGAAATAGAGCAACTCACCCCGCACACGGGGATGTTGCTCGGCGAAATAACGTAAATCGCCCCGTGTGGCAAACACGCAGCCCACACGATTCTGCGCCATGCGGCGAATCGGGTAAAACAGGCGGAATTTCAGTCCACTGGAGACTTCGTATAAATCAGCGCCCCAGATATGCCAGTAAAACTGCGCCGGTTTAATCCCGCCACTCAGCAGCGCCAGCCACAGGCTGGTGTTGAACTGACCGTGGAAGAAGAAACGCTGTTGGCGATCCGCTTTTGCTTTCGCGATCACAGCGTCAGCAAGCGCCTTTTTCCCGCTGTAGAAGCTTAGCGATAACGCCGGGCAGCTCTCACTGAGTCCCGCATCCTGACCGGCAACCATAAACGTGCGCGCATGCTCGCTCGTCGCGGCCAGCGAGTCGTTGAAAAACCGCAACACGGTTTGGTTATGGTGAGGGATATCCGATCCCAGAACGTGAATCAGTTCAGTCATGCCCGCCTACGCCAGAGTAAAAACACGCCACAACAAAGAGAAAAATAGACGATGTACGTTGCCATATAAGCCTGTGCCGCTCCCAGCGCACCGTGTGCAGGGATCAGCCAGTGAGCAAACACCGTCAATAACATGAACTGGCTAATTTCAGCCAAAATATAAAACCGCAGCGATGCTTTCGCGATCACCAGATACCCAAAGACATACGCCCCAACTTTCAGTACATCGCCGACCAGTTGCCAGGCAAACAGATCGCGCATGGCGGTGAATTTTGCGGAGAAAAGCAGCCAGATCGCAAAATCACGCAGCAACCAAACAGTAAAGCTCGCTGCGGCAACCGCCGGTAACACGAACTTCAGCGACTTAACCACCTCGCGCGTAATGTCGCGCTTTTCGGTCAGTCGAGACAACGTCGGAAGCAAGTAAACGCTGAATGAGGCGGTAATGAATTGCAGATAAGCATCAGAGATACTGCTTACTCCCTGCCAAATCCCCACATCATCCCAACTGTACTGCGCCGCCAGCAGGTTTCGCATCATCACGTATGCCACAGGCAGCGTTACGGAGGTAATCAGCGCCATCAGGGTAAACTTGCTTAGCTGTCCAGCCAGGCCGTTATCCCACGAGGGTTTCAGGTAATGCAGGGGAATTGCCCCACGCTTAATCAGCATAATAGCGGCGGGGATAACGACCAACGCGGGCACTAACGCCAGACCCAGCAAAGCGCCTTCATACCCTCCCAGGCGATAACAGCCATAATAAGCCACCACGCCTACCAGGCTACCCACAATCAACGACAGCGCGTTACCCGCCGCATCGCGAAAGCCCTTCATCAACGCCAGCAGCAGGTTCGCCCAGGCAATACCCATCTGCACCAGCGCAACCAGTCTTACCAGCCCCTGATAATGAGTATGGCCAAACAATCCCTGACTGATTGGCGCGGCCGCCAGCAGAAAAATCACCGCTATCAGCGTAGAGAATCCCAGCACCATCGCGGAAGATGTACCGACTACCTTACGGAGCCGGGTCGGATCGTCATGGTGCTGCGCAACATATTTCGTGACGCCGTTGAAAATGCCGGCCCCCGCCAGGACACCAAGCACGGTGACCATCTGGCGGAAGTTACCCGCCTGCCCCACGCCTGCCGGGCCAAACGACACCGCCAGCAGCTTAACGACCAGCAAACCTGCACCAATTTTTACCAGCGTACTGGCTGCCGTCCATAAGGACGCTTTAGCAAGCGACATATCAGGCGAAGTAGTTGAGTAAGGTCGAAATGACCGTTCGCTGGTTTACTGGCGACAGGTTGTAAAACAGCGGCAAGCGCAGCAGACGCTCGCTCTCTTTAGTGGTGAAACGATCAACACCGGCAAATACGCCGAATTTATCGCCAGCCGGACAATCATGTAGCGGGATATAGTGGAACACCGCCATAATTTCAGCTTCTTTCAAGAAGTTAATCAACGCCGTGCGATCGTCGATATCGCGCAGCTTGATATAAAACATATGGGCATTCTGCACGCAGTTTTCCGGGACAGAAGGCAGATCAATGCGTCCGGCACGCGCCAGCGGTTCGAGAGCATCATAGTAGTTCTGCCACAGCGCCAGACGCTGCTGGTTAATACGGTCAGCCGCTTCCAGTTGTGCCCACAGATAGGCAGCCTGCAGATCGGACATCAGATAGCTGGAGCCAATATCACGCCAGGTATACTTATCCACCTGACCGCGGAAAAACTGGCTGCGGTTAGTTCCTTTTTCACGGATGATCTCTGCACGTTCGACTAATTTTTTATCATTAATCAGCGTCGCACCACCTTCACCGCCTGCGGTATAGTTTTTGGTCTCATGGAAGCTAAAGCAACCGATGTGACCAATCGTCCCCAGCGCCCGACCTTTGTAAGTCGACATGACGCCCTGGGCCGCATCTTCCACGACAAACAGGTTATGTTTGGCCGCCAGCGCCATGATGGTATCCATTTCACAGGCTACGCCCGCGTAATGCACCGGAACGATAGCGCGGGTCTTGTCGGTGATCGCCGCTTCAATCAGCGTTTCGTCAATGTTCATGGTATCCGGGCGGATATCAACAAAGACAATTTTCGCGCCACGCAGCACGAAAGCATTGGCCGTGGAGACAAACGTATAGCTCGGCATAATGACTTCATCGCCAGGCTGGATATCCAGCAGCAATGCCGCCATCTCAAGCGATGCGGTGCAGGAAGGCGTCAGCAATACTTTCTCGCTGCCAAAATGCTGTTCCAGCCACTGTTGGCAGCGACGGGTAAAACCACCGTCGCCACACAGTTTGCCGCTGTTCATCGCAGACTGCATGTAATCGAGTTCAGTGCCCACCACCGGCGGTGCGTTAAATGGAATCATCGTGTCACCTGTATAACCAATACGCGGTGCTTTCCACATTCGCACCACTGTGTATATAACGTTTAAGCGCGGCGGTATTGCCCATTTGGGTCGCCACGCGCAATGTTGTTTTACCGCGAGTCTGTGCCCAGCAAAGGGCGGCCTGCATCAGTTCTGCTCCCGCCCCACGCCCGGCCAGCAGGCCAATTCGCGCATCGGTCGCATTCAGTTCACGCAGCGAGACATAGCCACGAATATCACCTGCCGGTGTACGAAAAACGAGGCATTGATGATCGAACGTCCCCAGCACCGCGTTTTCAATCCACTGCGCATAAAAACGCGTGCTGGCATCTGCGGCATACCACGGAGCGCGAAAACGACTTTGCGCGAACGCCTGTCCTGCCAGTTGGCGTAATGCAGGGATATCCGTAGTTTGTGCGACCTGCGCACCGGGGTCGCCATGCGTACACATCACCGGCAGCACAAAATCCACTTCACCTTCAACCAGTGAGAAACCCAACTGTTGCAGGGCATCTAATTCATGGGTATTGGCGGCAGGAATTTTTGCCTGTACCCGCGACCAGGGCTGCAACACATCCGCAGTCAGAACCGGCGCGCGTTGGTCAAAACGCACAATGGCGCTATTCACGCCAAAGAACGTATTTTCCCAGCTAAGCGGCTCAATACTGGCGCGGACGAGCACGGAGCAGCTCCAGCAGGTATTGACCATAACCCGTTTTGGCCAGTGAACTGGCAGCACGCTTCACGCCTTCGTCATCCAGCCAACCGTTACGCCAGGCGATTTCTTCCAGACAGGCTATTTTAAAGCCCTGGCGTTTTTCCACCGTCTGCACAAAAGTACTCGCTTCGATAAGACTGTCGTGCGTACCGGTATCCAGCCAGGCAAAGCCACGCCCGAGCAATTCTACCGTCAGATGTCCGTCATCAAGATACATCTGGTTGATAGACGTAATCTCCAGCTCCCCACGCTCAGAAGGTTTTACGCGTTTTGCGTATTCCACCACCTTGCTGTCATAGAAATAGAGACCGGTCACCGCCCAGTTTGATTTTGGTGCTTTCGGCTTCTCTTCCAGCGAGATAGCTCGAAAATTGTCGTCAAACTCCACGACACCAAAACGTTCAGGATCCATCACCTGGTAACCAAACACCGTCGCGCCTTGCGTTCTGGCGGCTACGTGACGCAGTT
This sequence comes from Citrobacter sp. Cpo032, assembly GCF_030332975.1. Lineage (NCBI taxonomy): Bacteria > Pseudomonadati > Pseudomonadota > Gammaproteobacteria > Enterobacterales > Enterobacteriaceae > Citrobacter > Citrobacter sp. Cpo032. The sequence continues at coordinate 30,661 of NZ_JAOWGU010000050.1, read as the reverse complement.
TTGGACTGAATCCCTGACCAAAGAAGATATTGTCTCCTAACACCAGACATGATGGTTCCCCGTTAAGGAACGTTTCACCAATGATAAACGCCTGTGCTAATCCATCCGGACTGGGCTGCTCAGCATAGTGCAATTCAATGCCGAACTCAGATCCATCGCCCAGTAAGCGCTGGAAATAGCCTTTATCTTCCGGTGTAGTGATAATCAGGATTTCGCGAATTCCCGCCAGCATCAATACTGATAACGGGTAGTAAATCATCGGCTTATCGTAAATAGGCAATAGCTGCTTCGATACGCCACGCGTAATGGGATACAGGCGAGTACCTGAGCCACCCGCCAGAATGATACCTTTCATGCGTTGTCTCCTCCGGGAGCCAAAACCAGGCTGTTAGCCCTTCAGACCTAAACGTTCGCCCTGGTAACTGCCGTCCTGCACGGGTTTCCACCATGCCTGATTAGCCAGATACCACAGCACGGTTTTGCGCATTCCGCTTTCAAACGTTTCTTGCGGCATCCAGCCTAGTTCACGCGCAATTTTCGACGCGTCAATGGCGTAACGCAAATCATGACCCGGGCGATCGTCCACAAAAGCAATCAAGTCGCGGTACTGCGCGATACCCTGCGGCTTTTGCGGTGCCAGCTCTTCCAACAGGCTGCAAACCGTTTCGACAACTTCCAGGTTTTTACGCTCGTTATGACCACCGATATTATAGGTTTCTCCCACCGCGCCCGTTGTCGCCACACAATAGAGCGCCCTGGCGTGATCTTCTACATACAACCAGTCACGGATCTGTTGCCCATTGCCGTAAACCGGCAACGGCTTCCCCGCCAATGCGTTGAGGATCATCAGCGGAATCAGTTTTTCCGGAAAGTGGTACGGACCATAGTTGTTAGAACAGTTGGTTATCAGCGTTGGCAGACCGTAGGTACGCAGCCAGGCGCGAACCAGATGATCGCTGCTGGCTTTCGACGCGGAATAAGGGCTGCTCGGTGCATACGGTGTGGTTTCAGTGAAGAAATCATCCGTAGAATACAGGTCGCCATACACCTCGTCAGTCGAGATATGGTGGAAACGAAACGCTGATTTTTTCTCGCTGGTTAAATCACCCCAGTAAGCGCGCGCCGCTTCCAACAGCGTGTAGGTTCCCACAATGTTAGTTTCGATAAAGGCGGCCGGACCATCAATTGAGCGATCGACGTGGCTTTCTGCCGCCAGATGCATCACGCAGTCCGGCTGATAGTGTTGAAACACCCTGTCGAGCGAAGCTCGATCGCAGATATCGACTTTCTCAAAGGTAAAACGAGGATTCTGTGCAACCGGCTCCAGCGACATCAGGTTTCCGGCATAGGTCAGCTTATCGACCACAATTGCCGCATCCTGAGTCTCCTGAATGATATGCCGTACAACCGCCGAGCCGATGAATCCCGCTCCACCGGTAACCAGAATTCGTTTCATTAGCGCCAGACCCCTTTGGTATCAACGATATATTGCTGGTGAACCGCATCGCCTTTAATGGCTTTAAATTCATTATGGTCGACCAGCAAGACCAGCACATCGGCGCTAGCCAGGGCATCGTCCAGCGCTGCCAGTTGGCACAGACCGTCCAGTTTTTTCGGCAGTTGATGGATGTTCGGTTCCACTACCAATGTTTCGCCTTTGTGCCAATGCGCGATGCTTTGCGCAATTCCCATCGCCGGGCTTTCACGTAAGTCATCAATATTCGGTTTAAATGCCAGACCAAAACAGGCAATTTTCACTTCGCTGGCCCGTTTATTGGTATCCGCCAGACAGTCGGCCACGGCAGCTTTTACCTGATCAACCACCCAATGAGGTTTACCGTCGTTTACCTCACGCGCGGTGCGAATCAATTTCGCCTGCTGCGGGTTCTGCGCCACGATAAACCACGGATCAACCGCGATACAGTGCCCGCCAACCCCCGGACCCGGTTGTAAAATATTCACGCGCGGATGGCGATTTGCCAGTCGAATCAGTTCCCAGACGTTGATCCCCTGATCGGCGCAAATCAGCGACAGCTCATTGGCGAAGGCGATATTGACGTCGCGGAAGCTATTTTCAGTCAGTTTGCACATTTCCGCCGTACGGGCGTTGGTCACGACACATTCGCCCTCCAGGAAAATGTTGTACAGTTCGCTAGCACGCGCGGAACAGACGGAGGTCATTCCCCCAATCACGCGGTCGTTTTTAATCAGTTCAACCATCACCTGGCCCGGCAGCACTCGCTCTGGGCAATAAGCAATGTTAACGTCCGCGTGTTCACCGACTTGCTGCGGGAAACTCAGGTCAGGACGCATTTCAGCCAGCCATGTGGCCATCTGTTCAGTGGCCCCGACAGGCGACGTCGATTCAAGGATCACCAACGCGCCTTTTTTCAGCACCGGTGCAAGAGATTTAGCCGCGGCTTCCACATAAACCATATCGGGTTCGTGCTCCCCCTTAAACGGAGTAGGCACAGCAATCAGATAGGCATCCGCATCTACAGGGGTTGTAGTCGCACGCAGAAATCCATTTTCGACCGCCGTTTTCACCACGGCGCCCAAATCTGGCTCAACGATATGAATTTCACCGCGATTAATGGTATCCACCGCGTGTTGATTTACATCTACGCCAATCACATGCTTTTGACGGGAAGCAAAGGCAGCCGCCGTCGGCAGTCCGATATAACCCAGCCCAATGACAGAAATGGTCGTAAAACTCATAGCGATATCCGATTATTTTTTAACGCGTGTAAAATGCGGCCACATGCCTGCCCGTCACCATACGGATTATGGGCACGGCTCATGGTCTGATATTCATTGTCGTCATGCAGCAAACGCGTGACTTCTTCGACAATACGCTGCGGGTCGGTCCCTACCAGACGTACTGTGCCTGCAGTAATCGCTTCCGGACGTTCCGTCGTTTCGCGCATCACCAGTACCGGTTTCCCCAGAGATGGGGCTTCTTCCTGAATCCCGCCAGAGTCGGTAAGGATCAGCCAGGCGTGATTCATCAGCCAGACAAACGGCATGTAATCCTGCGGTTCAATCAGGATGACGTTTTCAACGTGCCCCAGAATGCGATTAACCGGTTCGCTGACGTTAGGATTCAGGTGCACCGGATAGACAATCTGTACGTTCTGATTGGCCGCGGCAATTTCCGCCAGCGCATGACAAATGTGTTCAAAACCACGACCGAAGCTTTCCCGACGATGACCGGTCACCAGTATCATCTTTTTATCCGAGCTCAGGAATGGGTAATGCTCTGCCAGTTCAGCTCGTAATGCATCACTCGCCAGTACGCGATCGCGTACCCAGATCAACGCATCAATAACCGTATTACCTGTAACGAAGATACGGCTATCAGAAATGTTTTCCCGTAACAGGTTTTGGCGCGAGTTTTCTGTTGGTGCAAAATGATACATCGCCAGATGCCCGGTCAGCGTACGGTTCGCCTCTTCCGGCCAGGGAGAGTAGAGATCGCCTGTACGTAAGCCTGCCTCCACATGCCCTACCGGGATGCGCTGATAGAACGCGGCCAGGCTAGTAGCAATGGTGGTTGTGGTATCGCCGTGAACTAACACAACGTCAGGTTTAAAATCAGCCAGAATTGGCTTTAATCCTTCCAGTATTCGGCAGGTAATTTCTGTTAGTCCCTGACCTGGCTGCATAATATTGAGATCGTAGTCAGGTACAATGGAAAAGAGGTTCAACACCTGATCGAGCATCTCCCGATGCTGCGCCGTGACGCAAACTTTTGCCTCAAAATCAGGATCTTTTGCCAGCGCATGAACCAGAGGTGCCATTTTTATGGCCTCCGGTCGCGTGCCAAATACAGTCAGTACTTTCACATCGATTCTCTTCGGATTGGCAGTGAGGGCCCAGCCCCTCACTGCAACGATATTGCTAAATCGTGCGGCGACGGGTTAACGCGACACCAGCACCGATCAGAGCCCCAACGATGCCCCACATAATCATCAGGAAGGCACGACGAGGGCTGTCACGTTTTACCGGTTCCTCCGGCGTACGCAAATAACGATAGGTCTGAAAACGCGGATCCAGAGTTGGCCCAACGTTCAGTGTGTTAAGCATGGCTCGGTTTTGGAAGTAGTCCAGATCGAAATCGGGACCAACAGATTGCAGGTTTTCGAGTCGCGCCTGCAGCATAGGACGTCCAAGCAAAAACAGTTCAGAATCGGGTAGCTCTTCAGCCGGAACATCAGTGGAAGTACGCGAAATATTATGCTGTTCAGCAATTTTGAGAGCCTGCTCAATGTTGTGAACTCTGCGAGAGAAAATCGATTTCGCCACTTCTTCCTGGCGTTTAACCTGCGCCTTCATCTGCACAGTGCGCGCAGCCCAGGCTCCCTTTAACTCGTCGTTCAGATGACGCGCCGCACGCTGACTGGCAAACGCGACGTACTGACGCAACAGATTGTTGGCATCAGGTGCCGTTTCGGCAATCAGCTTCACGCTGTCATTGGTATTACGAACCGCATCGCCGGGCATAAACTGAATGTTATTAATCAGTTCATCCAGCATCGCCGCATCGGCTTTACTGTTCCCCACCATACGTTGCTTGTAATAATCAGTCTGCTGCCAGAATTCACGGCGCGTATCCCATGAGGCAAGCTGCATGATAAATTCTTTATAGGCCTCATCCATCACTGACGGCTGATCCGCAGATGCAAGACTGGCCTTGATGTCCAGGTTACGTAAGAACTGCTGCTGAGAGTAATAGCCGCCCAACATATTAACCGTTGGCCTGTCTGAAATCGCCGTCGCGCTCCACTCCTGACGAGCAAAAAACGTATAGGCGAGAGCGACTAACGCGAAGGCGAGAGCCATACCGACGATCCACACCTTCCCTGTCCACAAAGTACGAAACAACCCACGGATGTCCAGTTCATTTTCAGCGCTCATGGCATGTTCCCCCGGTAATGGTTGTGTCATCGTACCCTCAATTTATTTGGTTAAGTTTGGTTTACTGTCACGGTTTCTACGCAACTTGCGCTTCCAGCGTTTGATAAATCTCGCTACCTTCCAGGCACGTTTAATACAATAGTCATACAAGACAAATGCCAGTAAAAAGAGCACCAGCATCACCCATTCCGGAACGACCCGAGAATATTCAGCCAACACGCCGATAGAAGCCAGGATCGCAGCAGCCAGCGTAATCAGGACAAAAGCCTGTCGGGAAGTAAACCCGGCGCGCATAATTAAATGGTGAATATGTTGGCGGTCCGGGGAGAAAGGGCTCATACCTTTACGTAAACGACGATACATGATCGCCACCATATCCATTAACGGAATGGCAATAATCCACAGTGCGGTGACCGGGCTAATAGGATGCGTTTTACCTTGAGTGGTCTCCAGCAGGATCCAGATGACCGTAAAGCCAATCAGCGTACTCCCCGCATCGCCCATAAAGACCTTATAGCGACGTCCGAGAATACCCAGGTTCAGCATGATGTAAGGCAGAATGGCGGCGATCATGGCAAAACACCAGATAGCCAGGCTTGTCTGGCCGTCAAACCACAAGATAAGCCCCATTGCGGCGAATGATACGCTGGATAGCCCGCCTAACAGACCATCAATCCCATCCACCATGTTAAAGGCGTTAATTGCAGCCCAAACGGCGAAAAGGGTAAGGAAATAGCCAAAAGGACCGAGCACCATCTCCCAAGGGCCAAAAATGAACCCAAGGCTCAACAGATAGAGCTTACCTACCGCCATCATAATGATGCCGATGATAGCCTGGATGGTCGCACGGATTTTTACACTGATATCAAAGCGGTCGTCCAGTGCACCGATAAACACCAATACACCGGCACAAGCCAGGTAGAGAGTTGCGTGCGGGATATAATAATCGGCGATGAGGAACGTAAAGCAAATACCTGCGTAAACCGAAATCCCCCCAACCAACGGAATCAGTCCCTGATGACGTTTGCGGAAGTTGGGTTTATCCACCAATCCTATCTTTTTCGCAACCTTGCGGGCAAAGAAAAGAAACAGCGTTGTGAATAAAAAAATACTGATGAGATCAGTACTTGCTGTCAGTAAATTCACTATACATACTCTCAAAGAATATCAATATATGAAGTATAACCATCCAGGCGATTATTCAGAAGAGAAACCCGATTCCATATCAGGTGGTTCTGTATGATTATTAACCACAAAATACGAATTACAACCCTTCATCGCCAGGCGGTATGTCATACCGGATTATTATTATTGTGTCGTTAAGATTACATCCACAAAAGCAAAACGCCACGTAAAAACGTGGCGTTTTCAGATGATGCCCGAATCAGGAACGCTTCATCATATCGAAGAAGTCGTCGTTGGTCTTGGTCATCGCCAGTTTGTTAATGAGGAATTCCATTGCATCGATTTCACCCATCGGATGGATGATTTTGCGCAGGATCCACATTTTCTGCAGCTCTTCCTGGGTGGTGAGCAGCTCTTCTTTACGGGTACCGGAACGGTTGTAGTCGATAGCCGGGAAGACGCGTTTTTCAGCAATCTTACGAGAGAGATGCAGCTCCATGTTGCCGGTACCTTTAAACTCTTCGTAGATAACTTCATCCATTTTAGAGCCGGTATCAATCAGCGCAGTCGCGATGATGGTCAGGCTACCGCCCTCTTCCACGTTACGTGCAGCACCAAAGAAACGCTTCGGACGATGCAGGGCGTTGGCGTCCACACCACCGGTCAGTACTTTACCGGAAGCCGGAACCACGGTGTTATATGCACGCGCCAGACGGGTGATGGAGTCAAGCAGAATGATAACGTCTTTCTTGTGTTCAACCAGACGTTTCGCCTTCTCGATAACCATTTCCGCAACCTGAACGTGGCGGGAGGCTGGTTCGTCAAAGGTAGAGGCAACCACTTCACCTTTCACCAGACGCTGCATCTCGGTAACTTCTTCCGGACGTTCGTCAATCAGCAGCACCATCAGCACGCAGTCAGGATGATTGTATGCAATGCTCTGCGCGATATTCTGCAGCAGCATGGTTTTACCCGCTTTCGGCGGAGCAACAATCAGACCACGTTGGCCACGACCGATCGGCGATGCCAGATCCAGTACACGCGCCGTTAAGTCTTCAGTAGAACCGTTACCACGTTCCATACGCAGACGAGAGTTTGCGTGCAGCGGCGTTAAGTTCTCAAAGAGGATTTTGTTACGGGCGTTTTCTGGTTTGTCGTAGTTAACTTCGTTAACTTTCAACAGCGCAAAGTAGCGTTCACCTTCTTTCGGCGGGCGAATCTTACCAGAAATGGTATCACCAGTGCGGAGGTTGAAACGGCGGATTTGGCTGGGAGAAACGTAGATGTCATCAGGACCGGCGAGGTAGGAGCTGTCTGCAGAGCGGAGGAAACCAAATCCATCCTGCAATATCTCCAGCACACCGTCACCAAAGATATCTTCGCCACTCTTTGCGTGCTGCTTCAGGATGGCAAAAATAATGTCCTGCTTGCGCATACGAGCCAGGTTTTCCAGGCCCATATTTTCGCCGAGAGTGATCAGCTCAGAAACCGGCGTATTCTTTAATTCGGTAAGATTCATAATGGTGTGAGTTCTTAAACTTGGGGTAAATCTCGAACTTAATGTTGTGAATGGTATGGCAGGGTCATCCATGCCTGTTTACGGCCATCAACTCATGTCTGTTCGCTGTCTGGTCACAGGAAAGTACGCAGAACTGAAACGACAAGACGGATTGAGTGACAAGCCAGGAATCTGTCCACTCCTCGCGCGAGAAACAACGGGAAGTATTGGATATAACTAGATTCAAACTTAATAAGGTATGTTTAATACGAAGTCAACACTAACTTAGCACGACTCAAGTCGGGCGTCCAGTCATCCGAATCATTTCGAAGTAGGGTCGCCCGATCATGAGACTTCCTTACGCTAAATTAGCGTCGAGGAATTCTTTCAACTGACCTTTGGACAGCGCGCCGACTTTCGTCGCCGCAACTTCGCCGTTTTTAAACAGCAACAGGGTCGGGATGCCACGGATACCATACTTCGGCGCGGTGCCTGGGTTTTGGTCAATGTTCAGTTTAGCAACCGTCAGTTTGCCCTGATATTCGTCAGCGATTTCATCCAGAATCGGAGCGATCATTTTGCACGGACCGCACCACTCTGCCCAGAAATCAACGAGGATTGCTCCGTCCGCTTTGAGTACATCCGTGTCAAAACTGTCGTCAGTCAGGTGAATAATTTTATCGCTCATAATAACTCCACAGGAATAAGCCTGGTGCATTGGTGTAGCATTAATCAACGACGTGTTGATGTAGCATTAACCAACTAAAGGTTGACTTTATTTCACCGGATACGCTTTCGTAAAGCAATAGTAAGCTGATATTCTACCACACTATGAGCAAAACACATTTAACAGAACAGAAGTTTTCCGACTTCGCCCTGCACCCAAAGGTGATAGAAGCCCTTGAAAATAAAGGCTTTCATAACTGTACGCCCATTCAGGCCCTCGCGCTGCCGCTAACGCTGGCTGGTCGTGATGTTGCCGGGCAGGCGCAAACCGGTACCGGAAAAACGATGGCGTTCCTGACGTCAACGTTTCATTATCTTCTCTCTCATCCCGCGATTGCCGATCGCAAGGTGAACCAACCGCGTGCGTTAATTATGGCGCCAACGCGTGAATTAGCCGTGCAGATCCACGCCGATGCCGAGCCGCTGGCACAGACCACTGGTCTGAAATTAGGCCTGGCGTATGGCGGCGACGGTTACGATAAACAGCTGAAAGTGCTGGAAAGCGGCGTCGATATTCTTATCGGCACGACCGGTCGTCTCATCGACTATGCAAAACAGAACCACATTAATCTGGGCGCGATTCAGGTCGTGGTGCTGGATGAAGCCGATCGTATGTACGATCTGGGCTTTATTAAAGATATCCGTTGGCTGTTCCGTCGTATGCCGCCAACCACCCAACGTCTGAACATGCTGTTTTCTGCAACCCTCTCATACCGCGTTCGCGAACTGGCGTTCGAACAGATGAATAACGCTGAGTACGTTGAAGTCGAACCGGAACAGAAAACTGGCCACCGCATTAAAGAAGAGCTCTTCTACCCTTCCAACGAAGAGAAAATGCGTTTGCTGCAAACGCTGATTGAAGAAGAGTGGCCAGATCGCGCCATTGTTTTTGCTAACACCAAGCATCGTTGTGAAGATATCTGGGGCAGCCTTGCTGCGGACGGTCATCGCGTCGGTCTGCTGACCGGTGACGTAGCACAGAAAAAACGTCTGCGTATTCTTGATGAGTTCACCCGTGGCGATCTCGACATTCTCGTTGCGACGGATGTCGCTGCGCGTGGCCTGCATATCCCAGCAGTAACGCACGTATTTAACTATGACCTGCCGGATGACTGTGAAGATTACGTTCACCGAATCGGTCGTACCGGACGTGCTGGCGCAAGCGGTCACTCTATCAGCCTGGCTTGTGAAGAGTACGCGCTGAATTTACCCGCAATCGAGACCTATATCGGCCACTCGATTCCGGTCAGCAAATATAACCCGGATGCGCTGATGACCGATCTGCCGAAGCCGTTGCGCTTAACGCGCCCGCGTACAGGCAATGGCCCACGCCGTACCGGTGGTGCTCCGCGTAATCGTCGTCGTTCAGGTTAAGAAAAGTTATGCCATACACAAAATCATTCAGCCTGTATCAAGGCGGCAAGAAAACGAATCCCGATGAGCTTATTTTAGTAAATGATTCGGGTGAGAGAACGCAGCCAACACAGATACAGGTTGAAGGATGAAGTGTATGAATTCTACTTCGCTGTATGCAGCAATCGATCTCGGCTCGAATAGTTTTCATATGCTGGTTGTACGCGAGGTGGCAGGAAGCATCCAGACGCTCACGCGTATCAAACGCAAAGTGCGTCTGGCCGCTGGACTCAACGGTGACAACGAGCTCTCTGTTGAAGCGATGGAGCGCGGCTGGCAATGCTTGCGCTTGTTTGCAGAACGTCTGCAGGATATTCCGCATCCTCAAATCCGCGTGGTCGCCACGGCAACATTACGCATCGCCGTAAATGCCGATGTGTTTATTGCTAAAGCGCAAGAGATCCTTGGCTGCCCTGTCCAGGTAATTAGCGGTGAAGAAGAAGCGCGACTGATTTATCAAGGTGTGGCCCACACAACCGGCGGTGCCGATCAGCGTCTGGTTGTGGATATTGGTGGCGCCAGCACTGAATTAGTCACCGGTTCCGGCGCACAAACCACCTCTCTGTTCAGCCTGTCGATGGGCTGCGTCACCTGGCTCGAACGTTATTTTACCGATCGTAATCTGGCACAGGATAACTTTGACGAGGCAGAGAAGGCCGCACGTGAAGTTCTGCGCCCGGTCGCCGACAAACTGCGTTTTCATGGCTGGAAAGTTTGCGTTGGTGCCTCTGGTACCGTCCAGGCGTTGCAGGAAATCATGATGGCGCAGGGTATGGATGAGCGCATTACGCTGGCCAAACTTCAGCAGCTTAAGCAGCGCGCCATTCACTGCGGTCGTCTGGAAGAGCTGGAAATCGAAGGGTTAACGCTGGAACGTGCGCTGGTTTTCCCCAGCGGGCTGGCCATTCTGATTGCTATTTTCACCGAACTGAACATTCAATGCATGACCCTGGCCGGCGGCGCATTACGTGAAGGTCTGGTCTACGGCATGCTGCATCTGGCGGTGGATCAGGATATTCGTAGCCGCACATTACGCAATATCCAGCGTCGCTTTATGGTCGATACAGAGCAAGCACATCGCGTTGCCAATTTAGCGACTAAATTTCTCGATCAGGTAGAAAAAAAGTGGCATCTTGAACCGATTAGCCGCGAACTACTGATTAGTTCCTGTCAGCTGCATGAAATTGGCCTGAGCGTTGATTTTAAACAGGCACCACAGCATGCCGCTTATCTGGTGCGCAATCTCGATCTCCCGGGTTTTACCCCTGCGCAAAAGAAACTGCTAGCAACGCTGTTACTCAACCAGACCAACCCCGTCGATCTCTCTTCGCTCCACCAGCAAAACGCAGTGCCACCGCGCATCGCGGAGCATCTTTGCCGTTTGCTACGTTTGGCGATCATCTTCGCCAGCCGTCGCCGTGACGATCTTGTGCCGGAAATTCAAATGGATGCAAGAAACGAGCACCTGACGGTCACGCTACCAGAAGGCTGGCTGGAACATCATCCGCTGGGTAAAGAGTTAATCGATCAGGAAAGTCAGTGGCAAAGCTATGTCCACTGGCCGCTGGACGTTCATTAGATGTTGGTTGCCGGATAGCGCGCGTTTACACGTATCCGGCCTACAGAATACCTACTTTGCTTTGGCTTTCGCCATCATTGCCCGAATATTAGCGATGCTTGCCTGCCCTTTTTGCATCCGCTCCTCAGCGCTCACCACTTTACGCTCTTGTTCCCAGATAACGTCATCCTGTGGCAGCTCCAGGAGGAAACGACTCGGTTCCGGACGCACCAGCTCACCATACTGACGACGCTCTTTACACAGAGTGAAGATGAGTTCTTTCTGTGCACGCGTAATCCCTACGTAAGCCAGACGACGTTCTTCGTCGATATTGTCTTCATCGATACTGCTCTGGTGCGGCAAAAATCCTTCTTCCATTCCCACCATAAACACGTAAGGGAACTCCAGCCCTTTTGAGGCATGCAGCGTCATCAACTGCACCTGATCCAGCTCTTCTTCGCTCTCTCCACGCTCCATCATGTCGCGCAGGGTAAAGCGGGTAACTACCTGGGTCAGGGTCATCGGCTCTTCCAGCTCACTGCCTTCCAGCATCTCCGTCATCCAGCTGAACAGCGTATTGACGTTTTTCATACGCATTTCAGCCGCTTTCGGGCTCGGCGAGGTTTCATACAGCCAGGATTCGTAATCAATACCGTGGATAAGATCGCGCACAGCGGCAACCGGTTCGCGCTCCGCCAGGCGCTGAATTTCACCCAGCCAGTGCGTAAAGCGGGTCAGAGAGTCATACCCGCGCCCGGTCAGAGTCTGGCTAAGCCCCATATCAAAGCTGGCGGTAAACAGGCTTTTATTACGCGTCATCGCCCATTCACCCAACTTTTGCAGCGTGGCTGGACCGATTTCACGCTTTGGCGTGTTTACGATGCGCAAAAATGCGCTGTCGTCATCCGGGTTGCTCAGCACACGCAGGTAGGCCAGCAGATCTTTAATCTCCGGACGCGAGAAGAACGACGTTCCGCCGGAAATTTTGTACGGGATACGGTTCTGCATCAGAAACTTTTCGAACACGCGCGACTGATGATTACCGCGATAAAGAATGGCGTAGTCTTTATATTGCGTCTTGTTCACAAAGTGATGGGCAATTAATTCCCCGGTCACACGTTCGGCTTCATGCTCTTCATTATTTGCGCTCAGTACCTTCAGCTCAGCACCGTAACCCAACTCGGAAAAGAGCCGCTTTTCAAAGACGTGTGGATTGTTCGCAATGAGGATGTTCGCCGCCTTAAGGATGCGACCTGATGAACGGTAGTTTTGCTCCAGCTTCACCACCTGTAAAGCCGGAAAATCTTTGCTCAACAGTACCAGGTTCTGCGGACGGGCGCCGCGCCAGGAGTAGATCGACTGATCGTCATCGCCCACGACGGTAAAGCGCGCACGTTTCCCTACCAGCAACTTCACCAGCTCATACTGGCTGGTGTTGGTATCCTGATATTCATCCACCAGCAGGTAGCGGATTCTGTTTTGCCAGCGCTCACGCACTTCTTCATTGCGCTGTAGCAGCAGAGTAGGAAGCAGGATAAGATCGTCAAAATCGAGGACGTTACACGCCTTCATATGCGCGTCATACAGACCATAGCAGTGGGCAAAAATACGATCGCGCTCGCCCTTTGCGCTGGCTGCCGCCTGCGCCGGAGTCATCAGATCGTTTTTCCAGTTGGAGATCGTCGAGATCAGCTGCTGGAGAATAAGCTTATCGTCTTCGATTAGCCCTTCGGTCAGTTCCTTAAGCAAGGCCACCTGGTCAGTATCGTCAAACAACGAGAAGTTAGACTTCATCCCCAGCGCCGCGTATTCACGCTTAATGATATCCAGTCCCAGGGTGTGGAAGGTGGAGATCATCAACCCACGCGCCTCTTTACGACCCAGCGTTTGCGCCACGCGCTCTTTCATCTCGCGCGCAGCCTTATTGGTAAAGGTCACTGCCGCAATATGTCGTGCCTGATAGCCACATTCACGGATAAGATGGGCTATTTTGTTGGTGATAACACGCGTCTTGCCGGAACCCGCTCCCGCCAGCACCAGGCAAGGTCCGGTGACGAATTCGACGGCTTGTTGTTGTCCGGGGTTCAAACGCATAAGGGATTGCTCAATCTGTAAACACGGGGGAGGTGGATTGTAGCAGAAAGAGGGAGAAAAAGAGTAACTGGCTACCCCTGTGAGTAGCCAGAAAATCGGGTCAATCAGGAAGCCGTCGCGGCTAGTGGTGTATAGCCGTTGCGCTGCGCGCTCTTGATCCAGCTGTAGGATCCCATCACCGCGATTGCCGTCAGCAGGACATACTCAAGCGACATGGCGTAAACGCCCTGCACCGCGTAAATAACCACGCTAATCACGTCGATAAGCACCCACAGCAGCCAGTTTTCGACGAATTTGCGCGTCATCAGTACCATGGCCGCAATCGACAACACCAGCATGGTGGAATCCCAGAACGGGAAGGCATCGGGCTGAAGGTCAGGCATCGCGACCGGTATACCTATCATTTGTAGCAGTGCAATCATAATGCGGGTAAGCGCTGCAAACACCGGATCGATAAACAGCGTCATCAAAACTATCGCCACCGCACAAACGCCGCCCAGTACCAGGGTTTGCTGACGGGAAAGCCAACGTACCTTGAGCGCAGCTTCCTGCGCCTCGTTTTGTCGGCTCCACGCATACCAACCGTAAATGTTAGCGGCGAAGAAAAACACCTGTAGCAACAAGCTGGCATAGAGCTGAATCTGGAAAAAGATTGCTGCAAACAGCGTGACGTTAATCAGGCCAAACAGGTAATTGATGATTTTTTCCCGGCTGGCACACCAGATACATAACAGACCAAATACGGTACCAATGGCTTCAATCCAAGATAGTGCATAGCCGCCTTCGCCGAGAGGAATGTTGACCATTACATTGTTAATGCTAAAAAAGTCCATCACTGACCTCCTTGCTGACTATCGGAATGAATGGCGCGTAGCGCCAGGGTAATTTGCCGTTCTTCGCCCTGTTGGCACAACGTTTCCTGCTGGACATAATCATTGATACTGCTATCCAGACAACCGTTGTGGGCAACCACCACATTGAGTAATGACGCCGTACGTAACCCGCGCAGCGCACCGATGGTCATCAAAGCGGCACTTTCCATATCCGCACCCAGAACGCCGAGTGCCGACCACTGCGCATCCAGTTCCGCTTCCCGGTCGGTATAAAAACTATCGTGGCTGCGCACCAGGCCGCATGTGGCGGGAATATTCATCTGCCGCGCTTGCGCCATCAGTTCCCAGGTTAACTGCGGGTCGGCGCAGGCCGGATAGCCCGCAGGCGCATAGGTACGGCTGGTCCCGTCATCCGTTACCGCGGCATGGGCGATAATCACGTCACCAAGCGCAAGATTATCCTGCAATGCCCCGCAGCTACCGATACGAATCAGGGTCTTTACACCGATTTGACGCAGTTCTTCAATGGCAATAGCCGTAGACGGTCCACCTATTCCGGTAGAGAGCACTAAAATCTCGATCCCCTGATACCAACCTCGCGCGGCGCGAAACTCACGGTTTTGACCAAGCGATTCTGGGTTATCAAGAAAATTGGCGATGCGATCGACCCGCAACGGGTCTCCCGGCAGCAGCGCATAGCGTGCGCCTGTCATCTCCTTGCTTAACTGGATATGGGGTTGCAGCGACATTCTCCCGCCTCCTTCACTCTTGCGGTTATCCGATATCAGCCTCCCGCTTTAATTTTTCAGGGGCTGACAACACAATACTTTCACCATCGGTATCAATAATCTGTAACGCTTTCAGGTCATGTAAAATACGGTTAATACTGCGTGTCGTCGCCGCCAGTTCCTGACTGAGGTTTAGCTTATCCAGCAAAATTTCATTCGTGCCATCTTGTTGATAACGCAGCCATAACGCCTGGCACACTCGCTGATACAGCGAGTAAAGATTGTCGCTGCTGGCCTTTTTCGACAGCTGGTAATATTGCTGACTAAAGAAGCGAAGCATCCGCTGGTTAAAATGGTTATCTAACGCCAGCCAGCGGCTGAAGTATTCCTGCGATAAGCTCAGAAGCTGCACATGTCCTACCGCCACTACCGAACAGATGTAATGGCGCGACTCAAAAATCTCGAGTTCGCCCAGCATATCGCCTTTCCGGTAGCGGGCTTGACGATAACGACGTCCATCTTCAGCCTCATAGAAAACATCGACTTCACCGGCAATAATCAGCGAAAAACGCTGACATATTTCCCCCTGCCGACAGATAAAGGCACCGCGTTGGATCTCTTCAAAACGCCAGCGCTGCATGATGTCCAGAGGGCAATATTTCAATAATTCATAGAGCTGTGGATCGCGAACAATATCACCCAGCCCGGTAAGCCATCCGACTGAAAATTCAGTTTTTTTCATTGTATCCATGATATCTCGCTCCATGGCTGTAGGGACAGGACGGAGGTCCCCGGCAAAAGGGAATGCGGCAGAGAAAATGTCGCTCATCTCCCGTTTCCATACATCAGGCGAGACATCTGTCCCGCGATGGCGAAGAGTATATGTCCACGACTAAGACGGGTGATAAAGTAATGGGACATCTTTGAGACATGAGAACAAAATAATGGCTAAGAGCGCGGCAGCCCTACATATCCTGGTAAAAGAAGAGAAATTAGCTCTGGAGATCCTGAGCAAGCTGGATCGCGGTATTAGCTTCGATCATTTGGCAAAACGCTATTCTCGCTGCCCCTCTGGGCGCAACGGAGGCGATCTGGGCGAGTTCAAACAGGGGATGATGGTGGGACCATTTGATGCCGCTGTGTTTAGCTGCCCACTGCTTAAACCTTACGGGCCTGTAAAAACCAAATTTGGCTACCACATCATCAAAGTGCTGTATCGACGGTAAGCCATGCTAAAATCGCGAGCCTTACAGACCCCCTTTTGAAGGCACGATCATGGCAAAAACAGCAGCAGCAGTGCATATCCTTGTTAAAGAAGAGAAACTGGCATTGGATCTTCTGGAACAGATTAAAAACGGCGCCGACTTCGGCAAACTGGCGAAGAAACACTCCATCTGCCCATCAGGCAAACGCGGCGGTGATTTAGGCGAATTCCGTCAGGGCCAGATGGTTCCGGCGTTCGATAAAGTGGTCTTTTCCTGCCCTGTGCTGGAGCCAACCGGCCCGCTGCACACTCAGTTCGGTTACCACATCATTAAAGTGCTGTACCGTAACTAATAGAAAGCCCGGTGTTTAAACACCGGGCTTTTTTTGCCGGATAGCGCTTCGCTTATCCGGCCTACGAAGCGCTGTTGATATGCCATTCCTCTATGAGGAATTATCCTGCGACCGCAATGCGCTTCATATCGGTCATGTAGCCACGCAGTTTCTGGCCCACTTTCTCGATAGCATGGCCGCGAATCGCATCGTTCACGTCACGCAGCTGCGCGTTGTCTACCGCGCCTTCAGCAATCGCTTTGCCCAGGTCGCCGGTCTGCAGGGTGGTCATGAACTCTTTCAGCAGCGGTACGCAAGCGTAAGAGAACAGGTAGTTGCCGTATTCTGCGGTATCAGAGATAACCACGTTCATTTCGTACAGACGCTTACGGGCAATAGTGTTGGCGATCAGCGGCAGTTCGTGCAGTGATTCGTAGTAAGCAGATTCTTCGATGATGCCGGAATCCACCATGGTTTCGAACGCCAGCTCAACGCCCGCTTTCACCATCGCAATCATCAGAACGCCTTTATCAAAGTATTCCTGCTCGCCGATTTTACCGTCGAACTGGGCAGCGGTTTCGAACGCGGTTTTGCCGGTCTCTTCACGCCAGGTCAGCAGTTTCTTATCGTCGTTGGCCCAGTCAGCCATCATGCCGGAAGAGAATTCACCGGAGATGATGTCGTCCATGTGTTTCTGGAACAGCGGCGCCATGATCTCTTTCAGCTGTTCGGACAGCGCGTAAGCACGCAGTTTCGCCGGGTTAGACAGACGGTCCATCATCAGAGTGATGCCGCCCTGCTTCAGCGCTTCGGTGATGGTTTCCCAGCCGAACTGAATCAGTTTTTCAGCATATGCCGGGTCAGTACCTTCTTCTACCAGCTTATCGAAGCACAGCAGAGAACCGGCCTGCAGCATACCGCAAAGGATAGTCTGCTCACCCATCAGGTCAGATTTCACTTCCGCCACGAAGGAGGACTCCAGTACGCCAGCACGGTGACCGCCGGTGGCCGCAGCCCAGGCTTTAGCAATCGCCATGCCTTCGCCTTTCGGATCGTTTTCCGGGTGAACGGCGATCAGCGTAGGTACGCCGAAACCACGTTTGTACTCTTCACGCACTTCTGTACCCGGACATTTCGGTGCCACCATCACAACAGTGATGTCTTTACGGATCTGCTCGCCAACTTCCACGATGTTGAAGCCGTGGGAGTAACCCAGCGCTGCACCGTCTTTCATCAGCGGCTGTACAGAACGCACAACGTCGGAGTGCTGCTTGTCCGGAGTCAGGTTAACCACCAGATCAGCCTGCGGGATCAGCTCTTCGTAGGTACCCACTTTGAAGCCGTTTTCGGTCGCTTTACGCCAGGAAGCACGCTTCTCAGCAATGGCTTCTTTACGCAGTGCGTAGGAGATATCCAGACCGGAGTCACGCATGTTCAGGCCCTGGTTCAGACCCTGGGCGCCACAGCCGACGATGACCACTTTTTTACCCTGAAGGTAGCTCGCACCATCGGCGAATTCGTCGCGACCCATAAAGCGACATTTACCCAGCTGTGCCAGCTGCTGGCGCAGGTTCAGTGTATTAAAGTAGTTAGCCATGATGGTGTACTCCGTGATGTTGTGTTGTGGTGCTTATTATTCGGTTCGCAGATTTGTATTTGCGAGATTGAATCCACATTACAACAGGAAATTTATTGCGGAAATTGATATATTCACAACGTCACATTGCAATTTATGCAACGTAGAAAATCGGAGGCTCGTCTGTGGATTTACGCGATCTGAAAATGTTCCTGCATTTGGCTGAAAGTCGTCACTTTGGCCGCAGCGCGCGGGCAATGCACGTCAGCCCATCCACGCTTTCCCGACAGATTCAGCGCCTCGAAGAAGACCTCAGCCAGCCGCTGTTTGTGCGCGATAACCGTACGGTTACGCTAACCGAAGCCGGTGAAGAGCTGCGCGTGTTTGCCCAACAGACGCTGTTGCAGTACCAGCAGTTACGCCACACTCTCGATCAACAAGGGCCGTCGCTGTCAGGCGAACTGCATATTTTCTGTTCGGTAACTGCCGCCTACAGCCATCTGCCGCCAATCCTTGACCGTTTCCGCGCCGAGCATCCGTCAGTGGAAATTAAGCTCACCACCGGCGACGCCGCCGATGCGATGGATAAAGTGGTCACTGGTGAAGCCGATCTGGCGATTGCCGGTAAGCCCGAAACACTGCCTGGCGCGGTGGCGTTCTCGATGCTGGAGAATCTGACGGTTGTGTTGATCGCTCCGGCGTTGCCCTGCCCGGTGCGTAATCAGGTATCAGTCGATAAGCCGGACTGGTCGACGGTGCCGTTTATCATGGCCGATCAAGGTCCAGTACGCCGCCGTATCGAGCTGTGGTTCCGCCGTCACAAAATCAGCAACCCATCGATTTACGCCACGGTGGGTGGCCACGAAGCGATGGTCTCAATGGTGGCGCTGGGCTGCGGCGTGGCGCTGCTGCCGGAAGTGGTGCTAGAAAACAGCCCGGAGCCGGTGCGTAATCGCGTGATGATTTTAGAGCGAAGTGACGAAAAAACACCGTTCGAGCTTGGCGTCTGCGCGCCGAAAAAGCGGCTGCATGAACCGCTGATCGACGCGTTTTGGAAGATTGTTCTGGAACGTAAATCCGCAGAGTAGCGCCAGCGTCAGGTCTAAAATCAGTGGTAGATTCAGTATTGGCGCTCCTTTTCTGTATAATGTCGTGATCCATTGTAGTGGGGGGCTTGTTAACCATCGCGTTAAGCAGGCCAGAACAGACGGTGTCATTGCGCACTTGACAGCGAAAATACAAACTTAATTAGCCATCATTATGATAATCAAACCAAAAATTCGTGGATTCATCTGTACAACGACCCATCCGACTGGCTGCAAAGTCAACGTGGAAAAGCAGATCGAGTATGTTAAGCAGAACGGGAAAATCGAGAACGGCCCGTCTCGCGTGCTGGTGATCGGTGCTTCCACCGGTTACGGTCTGGCTTCCAGAATTTCCGCCGCCTTTGGCAGCGGTGCCGCCACTATCGGCGTATTTTTCGAAAAACCGGGCACGGATACCAAACCAGGTTCCGCAGGCTGGTATAACTCTGCAGCTTTCGACGAAGCAGCCAAGCGTGAAGGTCTGTACTCCAAGAGCATCAACGGCGATGCGTTCTCTGACGAATGCCGTGATGAAGTGATCAAACTGATCAAAGAAGACCTGGGTCAGATTGACCTGGTGGTTTACTCACTGGCTTCCCCAGTGCGTAAAATGCCGAAAACCGGTGAAATCGTCCGTTCAGCGCTGAAGCCAATCGGTGAGGTTTACACCTCTAAAGCGATCGATACCAACAAAGATCAGATCATCACCGCCAGCATTGAGCCGGCAACCGAAGAAGAAGTTCAGAACACCGTCACCGTCATGGGCGGCGAAGACTGGGAACTGTGGATGGGCGCGCTGAGCGAAGCGGGCGTGCTGGCTGATGGCGTGAAAACCGTAGCCTACTCCTACATCGGTACCGACCTGACCTGGCCAATCTACTGGCACGGCGCGCTGGGCAAAGCGAAAGAAGACCTCGATCGCGCGGCGGGAGAACTGCGTAACCAGCTGGCACCGCTGAACGGTTCCGCTAACGTTGCCGTACTGAAGTCCGTCATCACCCAGGCATCTTCTGCGATTCCGGTAATGCCACTGTACATCTCCATGGTCTTCAAGCTGATGAAAGCGCAGGGGATTCACGAAGGTTGTATTGAGCAGATCAACCGTCTGATGACCACCAGCCTGTACGGCGATAAAGTGGCGCTTGATGACAACCAGCGTATCCGTATGGATGACTGGGAACTGCGTGACGACATTCAGCAGGCATGTCGCGATCTGTGGCCGCTGATCACTACCGAAAACCTGGCGCAAGAAACTGACTATGCAGGATACAAGCAGGAATTCCTGAATCTGTTCGGTTTTGCCCTCGACGGTGTGGATTACGATGCTGACGTGAATACCGAAGTCGAATTCGACGTTATCACGCTGTAATCTGCTGATACAGTAGCAAAAAGGGTTCATGTTTTTACATGAACCCTTTTTTAATGGCTGTCGTTAACCCGCCAGGAAGAACCTGAACGCCGGGTTATGTGTTTCATCATGACAGTCATAACCCAGTTCATTCAGCCGCGTTTCGAAATCAGGCTCGTGTTCACCCAACTCAAACGCCGCCAGCACACGACCATAGTCAGTGCCGTGACTGCGATAGTGGAACAATGAAATATTCCAGTGCGTCCCTAGGGTATGCAGGAATTTGAGCAACGCCCCCGGCGACTCCGGAAATTCGAAGCTATAAAGACGTTCCTGTAAGGGTTTAGACGGACGTCCACCGACCATATAGCGCACGTGTAGCTTCGCCATCTCGTCATCAGACAGATCCACCACGCTATAGCCGCCCTCATTGAGCAGTTGCAGGATTTCCTTACGCTCTTCCAGTCCACGGCTCAGACGTACGCCGACAAAAATGCAGGCGTCTTTCGCATCCGCAAAGCGGTAGTTAAACTCGGTCACCGAGCGCCCGCCCAGCAGTTGGCAAAACTTCAGGAAGCTGCCCTTTTCTTCCGGGATGGTCACGGCGAGCAAGGCTTCGCGCTGTTCCCCCAGCTCGCAACGTTCGGAAACGTAGCGCAGGCCGTGGAAGTTAACGTTAGCGCCGGAAAGAACATGCGCCAGACGCTCACCGCGAATATTATGCTGGGCGATGTATTTTTTCATCCCCGCCAGCGCCAGCGCCCCGGAAGGCTCCGCCACCGCGCGTACATCTTCGAACAGGTCTTTCATTGCCGCGCAAATAGCATCGCTATCCACGGTAATAATATCGTCGAGGTATTCCTGGCACAGACGGAAGGTTTCATCGCCAATACGTTTCACCGCCACGCCTTCGGCAAAGAGACCAACACGCGGCAGATCCACCGGATGACCGGCATCCAGCGCCGCTTTCAGACAGGCCGAATCTTCCGCTTCCACGGCAATCACTTTGATTTGCGGCATCAGCTGTTTTATCAGCACTGCCACGCCCGCCGCCAGACCACCGCCGCCAACTGGCACAAAAACGCGGTCAAGGTGAGCATCCTGCTGAAGTAACTCCAGCGCCAGCGTGCCCTGTCCGGCAATCACCATCGGATGATCGAACGGCGGCACCCAGGTAAAACCCTGCTGCTGCGACAATTCAATCGCTTTGGCTTTGGCTTCATCAAAGTTCGCGCCGTGCAGCAGCACTTCTCCGCCGAAGCCGCGAACGGCATCGACTTTGATATCGGCGGTAGCCGTTGGCATGACAATCAGCGCCTTCACGCCTAATCGCGCAGAAGAGAAAGCGACGCCCTGAGCATGATTACCAGCCGATGCGGTAATGACGCCATGCGCTTTTTGCTCTTCGGTCAAGCCCGCCATCATGGCATAGGCACCGCGTAGCTTGAAGCTGTGAACGGGTTGACGGTCTTCGCGCTTCACCAGAATGACGTTGTCGAGGCGCGAAGAGAGTTTTTCCATTTTCTGTAGCGGCGTTACCTGTGCCGCTTCGTATACCGGCGCACGCAGTACCGCTCTGAGATACTCGGCGCCCTCAGGAGCGCCGGATAGAGGTTGTGAATCCGCCATGGTCATTATCCCCCGAGCTTCGACTTATCGCGCACCGCACCTTTGTCGGCACTGGTTGCCAGGCTGGCGTAGGCGCGCAGTGCAAAGGAGACCTGACGCTGACGATCTTTTGGCGTCCAGGCTTTGTCACCGCGAGCTTCCTGCGCTTCACGGCGCGCAGCGATTTCCGCATCACTCAGTTGAAGTTGAATACCACGATTCGGGATATCGATGGCAATCATGTCACCATCTTCGATAATCGCGATATTACCGCCGCTGGCCGCTTCCGGAGAAACGTGACCAATGGAAAGCCCCGAAGTACCGCCGGAGAAACGACCGTCGGTAATCAGCGCGCAAGCCTTACCGAGGCCCATCGATTTCAGGAAGGTGGTTGGGTAGAGCATTTCCTGCATGCCTGGTCCGCCTTTCGGCCCTTCGTAGCGAATGACAACCACGTCGCCAGCCACCACTTTACCGCCGAGGATGGCTTCAACCGCATCGTCCTGGCTTTCATACACTTTTGCCGGGCCGGTGAATTTCAGGATGCTGTCATCCACGCCTGCGGTTTTTACAATACAGCCGTTTTCCGCGAAGTTACCGTACAGAACTGCCAGACCGCCGTCTTTGCTGTAAGCGTGCTCCAGCGAGCGAATGCAGCCTTCAGCGCGGTCGTCATCCAGCGTATCCCAACGGCAGTCCTGTGAGAACGCCTGGGTAGTACGAATGCCGGCCGGGCCTGCACGGAACATTTTTTTCACCGCGTCGTCTTTGGTCAACATCACGTCATACCGATCGAGCGTTTGCGGCAGAGTCAGCCCCAGCACGTTTTTCACGTCGCGGTTCAGCAGTCCAGCACGATCCAGTTCGCCTAAAATACCCAGTACGCCGCCTGCGCGGTGCACGTCTTCCATATGGTATTTCTGCGTACTCGGCGCCACTTTACACAGCTGCGGGACTTTGCGGGACAGCTTGTCGATATCACTCATGGTGAAGTCGATTTCCGCTTCCTGCGCGGCCGCCAGTAGGTGCAGAACGGTATTGGTGGAGCCGCCCATGGCGATATCCAGCGTCATGGCGTTCTCAAACGCTGCCTTGCTGGCAATGTTGCGCGGCAGCGCGGAAGCATCGTCCTGCTCATAATAACGTTTGGTCAGCTCGACGATGCGCTGGCCTGCGGTGAGGAACAGTTCTTTACGGTCGGCGTGAGTCGCCAACAGCGAACCGTTACCCGGCTGCGACAAGCCCAGCGCTTCGGTCAGGCAGTTCATCGAGTTAGCGGTGAACATACCGGAACAGGAGCCGCAGGTTGGGCAAGCGGAACGTTCAACCTGCTCGCTTTGTGAGTCGGAAACTTTCGGGTCAGCGCCCTGAATCATCGCATCAACCAGGTCGAGCTTGATGATTTGGTCAGAGAGCTTAGTTTTCCCGGCTTCCATCGGGCCGCCGGAAACGAAGATAACCGGGATGTTCAGGCGCAGAGAGGCCATTAACATCCCGGGGGTGATTTTATCGCAGTTGGAGATGCAGACCATCGCATCGGCGCAGTGGGCGTTAACCATGTACTCAACGGAGTCAGCGATCAGCTCACGCGACGGCAGTGAATACAGCATGCCGCCATGGCCCATGGCGATACCATCATCCACAGCAATGGTGTTGAACTCTTTCGCCACGCCGCCTGAGGCTTCGATTTGTTCGGCAACCAGCTTACCGAGATCGCGCAGGTGGACGTGACCCGGCACAAACTGGGTAAAGGAGTTCACCACAGCGATAATCGGTTTACCGAAGTCATCATCGGTCATCCCGGTGGCGCGCCACAATGCGCGGGCACCCGCCATATTGCGGCCGTGGGTGGTGGTGGCAGAACGATACTTAGGCATGCTTGATTAACTCCCGTCTGTCTTTCCCCTGCATACTTCACGCCGCAGGTGCGTTGGCCGCCTCGCTCACCCCAGTCACTTACTACAGTAAGCTCCAGGGACTTGCTGCGTTGCCGTCTTCCTGCAACGTGAATTATTTTGGGGAAATATTAATTTTGTTATTGGTTTACTGAATCCAACCAGCCGTATTTATCTTCCGTTTCACCGGTGAAGAGGCCAAAGAAGGCCTGCTGGATGCGTTTGGTGACCGGACCGCAGCGGCCTTCACCTACCTGGATACCATCGACACTGCGTACTGGGGTGATTTCGGCCGCGGTACCGGACATGAACACTTCATCGGCCAGGTACAGTGATTCACGAGACAGCACCTGCTCACGTACTTCGATATCGAGATCTTTCGCCAGCTTAATGATCGCATCACGAGTGATACCCGGCAGCGCGGAAGAGGTAAACGGCGGGGTAAACAGAATGCCGTCTTTTACTTCAAACAGGTTTTCGCCCGCACCTTCGGAGATGTAGCCATTCACATCCAGCGCAATGCCTTCCTGATAGCCATGACGACGCGCTTCGCTACCCACCAGTAGCGAAGACAGATAGTTACCACCCGCTTTAGCAGCAGTAGGGATGGTGTTCGGCGCCACGCGGTTCCAGGATGAAACCATCGCGTCGATCCCCTGCTCCAGCGCTTCTGCACCAAGGTAAGCACCCCACGGGAACGCGGCGATGATCACGTCGGTGGTGTATCCCGCTGGCGGGTTAACGCCCATCCCCACGTCACCAACAAACACCAGCGGACGGATATAGGCGCTGGTCAGATTGTTTTTACGAATCACCTCGCGGCAAGCTTCCATCAGCTCATCAACGCTCTGAGAAACCGGAAAACGATAGATCTTGGCTGAATCACGCAGACGCTGCATATGTTCGCGATGACGGAACACCACCGGCCCTTTGTGAGAATCGTAGCAACGGATGCCTTCGAATACTGAAGTACCGTAGTGCAGCGCGTGGGACATCACGTGAACCTTCGCGTCTTCCCAACGAATCATCTCGCCATTAGACCAAATGTAATCAGCTTTTTTCGTCGTCATTTTTCTTCCTTTTGCGCTCAGGCGCGGATTTGTTGTGATGTGGTTGTGCTCTGGCAGATAGCAACATGTGCAACGTCTACCAGTTTACTTAACTGACTAAACAGTAAGTCGACCGACCGGGGGCTGGCAACGGTCAATTCGATATTTATATTTTGCGCATCGCTGGCGGCTTCCATATTCATGGAGCACACCTGAAAACCGCGATGGCGTACCACGCGTAAAACACGTTCTAACGTTTCCGGATTGAAACGAGCCTCAACGGCGACCTGATGTTGCATCATGATAATTTCTCCAGCATTTCTGAGTTACTGGCACCTGGCGGTACCAGAGGCCAGACATTCTCAAGTTCGTCGATTGAGACATGAAGCAGGTATGGCCCCTCGCTGTTCAGCATGGTGTCGAGTGCCGCTTCAACCTGGTCTTTACGGGTGATGTGTTGACCTGGTATGCCGAAGGCGCTGGCCAACATGAGGAAATCGGGGTTATCGGTAAGGGTGGTTTCGCTATAACGTTCCTGGAAAAACAGCTGCTGCCATTGTCGCACCATGCCTAACCGCTGGTTGTCGAGTAAAACTATTTTCAGCGGCAACTGCTTGCGTTTTATGGTGCCCAGCTCCTGTACATTCATCATGAAGGAGCCGTCACCGGAGATACAGATTACCGTATCGTTCGGGCGAGCAACCTGCGCACCAACCGCTGCTGGCAGGCCAAAGCCCATCGTACCCAGACCGCTCGAGGTGATGAAATTTTCCGGGCGGGTGTAGGTCATATGCTGCGCCGACCACATCTGATGCTGACCAACATCCGTTGTCACTACGCTGTCCGTGGGTTTGCGATCGGACAACTGCTTCAACAACAGTGGCGCGTAGATAGCCTCACCGGGATGATCATAGCGCCAGGTATGCTCTGTGCGCAGTTCAGCGCTATGCTGACGCCATGCGTCAATCTTCAGAGATTGCTGCAATGCCGGCAGCAGAGAATTTAAATCACCCTGCAATGCTACGTGCGCCTGACGCAGCTTGTTCATTTCCGCAGGGTCGATATCCATGTGGATCACGCTGGCGTTCGGTGCGAAGGTATTCAGCTTACCGGTCACCCGGTCATCAAAACGCGCGCCCACTGCAATCAGTAAATCACATTCTTGCACCGCGAAATTTGCCGCTTTAGTGCCATGCATTCCCAACATACCCAAATAGTATGGGTAGTCAGCTTCTACTGCGCCCAGACCTTTCAGCGTGCAGGCGACCGGCATTTGGGTTACCGCGATAAATTCACGCAGGGCCGGGACCGCCTGCGCCATACCAACGCCGCCACCGACGTACAGGATCGGTTTTTGCGCCTGCGCCAGCATTTTACGTGCCTGCTCAACGTCAGCGTGCGGGAAATCCTCTACGTTTTCGACGGTCGTAAAATACGGCTCCAGCGTACCGCTGGCCAGCTGGATGTCTTTCGGGATATCAACCAGAACCGGACCCGGACGACCGGAGTTCGCCACAGCGAAAGCCTCTGCCATAATGCGCGGCAGCTCTTCCAGTGACTGCACCAGGAAACTGTGTTTGGTGCAGGACAAAGACATACCCAGAACGTCCACTTCCTGAAACGCATCCGTTCCGATGAAAGGTGAGGCCACCTGACCGGTGATCGCCACCACAGGAACAGAATCTAACAGCGCATCGGCAAGTCCGGTGATCAGGTTGGTAGCGCCAGGACCTGAAGTGGCGATACACACGCCGGTTTTACCGGTCGCACGGGCATAGCCAATTGCCGCCATTGCCGCGCCCTGCTCGTGTCGGCACAACAGGTGTTCTACGCCGCCGTCATACAACGCATCGTAAACCGGCATAATTGCGCCACCAGGATAACCAAAGACGGTTTGAACCCCTTGTGCACGCAACGCATGTACCACCCACTGTGCCCCATTCATAGTTACATCCCCGCCGTAAATCTTGAGAAACAGAATTTTATGCTACCGTTCACTTTCTGCTCCTCGTGTATGTTTTTAAGGTCAAAAAAAACCCCCGGACCTTTCGGTGCGGGGGTCTTAGTTCGTTAAGGCTTGTTTTCTAAGCCTTTCCTCGTCCAAGTGCAGCCCCGCACGGTGGGATAATAATCACCACCACGCTAATCACGACCAGGCTAATCACTCGTAGAAGGGCTGTCATTTTTGTATTTTCTTGCATCTTGTTCGAAGGAATACCTAAAGAGTTACCATAGAATTTGCAAATGACACAAGATATTTTTTTATTCGTTTTTCTGACGCCGTTAACGGTTTAGATAAATATCGTTGTTTTTTATACAAAAAATCAAAAGTGAAAATATTTCACGTTTCAGGTGACTCTCGGCAACCCGTTCCCTACTAAAAACGTTATTCAAAAGCGTTTGCGAGCGCTATTCCAGGCTTTATGCAAGCAGTATTGAGCTACATAAAAACACAGGAATAAGCCTCTAAAAACCGTAATTATGTGAAATCTTGCCGCGATGTATTGCGACATAATACTTTCATCAGGAGGGCTTATGTCACTATCGATTGTTCACACACGCGCTGCGCTGGGCGTGAATGCGCCAGCCATTACCATCGAGGTACATATCAGCAATGGTTTGCCTGGTTTAACCATGGTGGGATTACCCGAAACAACGGTAAAAGAGGCTCGCGATCGAGTTCGCAGTGCGATTATTAATAGCGGTTATGAATTCCCGGCGAAGAAGATAACCATAAACCTCGCTCCGGCCGATCTCCCGAAAGAAGGGGGACGATATGATTTACCTATCGCAGTTGCGCTTCTGGCAGCGTCTGAGCAGCTTACAACCCATAACCTCGATACATATGAGCTGGTAGGCGAATTAGCGCTTACAGGCGCGTTACGCGGCGTTCCCGGTGCGATATCAAGTGCAACTGAAGCTATTCGCGCAGGCAGGAGAATTATTGTCGCAAAAGAGAATGCAGCTGAAGTGGGACTGATACACGGTGAAGGGTGCCTGATAGCCGATCATCTACAGACCGTATGCGCATTTCTCGAAGGTAAGCATGATTTAGACAGACCATCATCGGCAGATTTTACCCCCTGCGCATTAGCAGATGATCTGAGCGATGTTATCGGCCAGGAACAGGGTAAACGCGGGCTGGAGCTTACCGCAGCTGGTGGTCATAACCTCTTACTCATCGGGCCGCCGGGAACGGGTAAGACCATGCTGGCCAGTCGCCTGAGAGGATTGCTTCCGCCACTGAGCAATGATGAAGCACTGGAAAGCGCCGCGATTCTAAGTCTGGTCAATTCCGACACGCTACAAAAACAGTGGAAACAACGCCCTTTTCGTTCGCCACATCACAGTGCTTCATTAACTGCCATGGTCGGTGGCGGCTCTATTCCTGCGCCAGGCGAGATATCTCTGGCGCATAACGGCATACTGTTTCTGGATGAACTTCCCGAGTTTGAGCGGCGCACGCTGGATGCACTGCGAGAGCCCATTGAGTCCGGGCAGATTCATTTATCCCGCACTCGGGCAAAAATAACTTACCCCGCGCGTTTTCAGCTTATTGCTGCCATGAATCCTAGCCCAACAGGACATTATCAGGGGAACCATAACCGCTGTACCCCAGAGCAGACGCTACGCTACCTCAATCGATTATCAGGTCCATTTCTTGACCGCTTCGATCTCTCCCTCGAAATCCCCTTACCGCCGCCCGGCATACTCAGCCAGAGCCAGGTAAAAGGGGAAGATAGCGCAACGGTGAAGCAACGCGTTATAGCAGCACGAGAGCGTCAGTATCGGCGGCAGAATAAGTTAAATGCGCAACTGGACAGTCAGGATATCCATAAATACTGTCCACTGCGTAGCGACGATGCGCAGTGGCTTGAAGAAACGCTCGCGCATCTCGGATTATCCATCCGCGCCTGGTTACGCCTGATAAAGGTCGCTCGAACGATCGCGGATATAGAACAATCTGACCATATATCTCGCCAGCACTTACAGGAGGCTGTTGGGTATCGGGCGATAGACAGATTACTCATTCATTTGCAGAAACTACTGGCATAAAAAAAGGGCTTTCGCCCTTTTTTATTAATCATCAGATTCGGTGTAGTCTTCCGCACCTTCCACCTGAGGTTTCCCGCCAGACAGCGTGTGGAAGCGTTTTGGACGCTTAATGCGCGTCATGTATTTGGACCACACACGTTCAGCTTCGGTAACCGGTTGGCGCTCACCACGGCATACCGCAACAAACAGTTTTTCTTCTTCCGTTACCGGCTCACGCTTGCCCAGATCCAGCTCGTTGAAAGCATAACCGTGACGCTCAAGCAGTTGTGCTTCTTTAATGGTGAAATCACCATGACGGGAGAATCCGCGGGGATAATATTTATTATCGAAATATCGATTAGTCGTCGTAAAGCTTTCCGCCATCCTGCACGCTCCTAATTCTTTGGCCGAGCTATTTATGGCGCGGAGTATTAGTTACGCTTGACAGAGCGTCAAACAAAAGATTTAAATCATAACGACAAATAATTTTATGGAGCGAGTTGTGGATACGGAATTGTTAAAAACTTTCCTGGAAGTTAGCCGGACACGCCACTTTGGCAGGGCTGCTGAAGCGCTCTATCTGACCCAATCAGCGGTTAGTTTTCGGATCAGACAACTGGAAAATCAATTGGGTGTAAACCTGTTCACCCGACACAGAAACAATATCCGCTTAACCGCTGCAGGTGAAAAATTATTACCTTACGCTGAAACGCTGATGAATACGTGGCAAGCAGCACGTAAGGAGGTTGCGAATACCTCGCGGCATAACGAGTTTTCTATTGGTGCCAGCGCATCCCTCTGGGAATGCATGCTTAATGGCTGGCTGGGGCGTTTGTACCAATCCCAGGAGCCGCAATCCAGCCTGCAATTTGAAGCGAGGATCGCGCAGCGACAGTCGTTAGTAAAACAGCTTCATGAGCGACAGCTTGATCTATTGATTACTACCGAAACGCCCAAAATGGACGAATTTAGCAGCCAACTGTTGGGATATTTCACGCTGGCGCTCTATTGCAGTTCTCCTTCACAAACCAAAGATGAACTGAATTATCTGCGTCTGGAATGGGGACCTGACTTTCAGCAACACGAGGCTGGATTGATTGCGGGAGATGAAGTGCCGGTACTTACCACCAGTTCGGCAGAATTAGCCAGGCAGCAACTTTCAGTCCTCAAAGGTTTTAGCTGGCTACCGGTCAGCTGGGCTAAAGGTAAAAGCGATCTCCATACGGTTACCGGCAGTACAACGCTTTCACGCCCGTTATATGCAGTTTGGCTGCAAAATAGCGATAAACATGCGCTGATTTGCGATCTGCTGAGAACGAATATTCTGGAAGATTAAGGAAAACGCTGGCAAGGATGCCGGGAGTAAAATAGAAAGGAGGAAAAACTCAAATTACAGGTAAAAAAAAATCCTTAGCAATAATGCTAAGGATTGTTTCTGGCAGGGGCGGAGAGACTCGAACTCGCGACACCCGGTTTTGGAGACCGGTGCTCTACCAACTGAGCTACGCCCCTAAATCTTCTTATCATTAAGCCTGCTTAGTAGCAGGCTTAATTTTCTAATAAGTGGCGGAACGGACGGGACTCGAACCCGCGACCCCCTGCGTGACAGGCAGGTATTCTAACCAACTGAACTACCG
>NZ_JAOWGU010000049.1:0-458503 GCF_030332975.1 Citrobacter sp. Cpo032 | reverse complement strand
TGAATCGCCACGGATAATCTAGACACTTCCGAGCCGTTGATAATACTGGTTTTCATATTCTGTCGGTGACATCTGATTGCTCGAACCATGCCGACGCTTACTGTTATAAAACATTTCGATGTAATCAAAAATATCGCTGCGGGCTTCTTCCCGCGTTCCGTAGATCTTTTTCTTTATCCGTTCGCGTTTCAGCAACTGGAAAAAGCTTTCTGCAACCGCATTATCGTGACAGTTACCGCGACGGCTCATGCTCCCCTCCAGGCCGTGTGATTTCAGGAACGACTGCCACTCATGGCTTGTGTACTGACTGCCCTGGTCCGAATGAACCAGCACCTGTTTTTGGGGATTACGCCGCCATACAGCCATCAGCAGTGCGTTCAGGACAATGTCCTTTGTCATCCGGGATTGCATTGACCAGCCGATAATTTTGCGTGAGAACAGATCAACAACCACAGCAAGATACAGCCAGCCTTCGTGGGTCCTGATGTAGGTTATGTCCGTTACCCAACGCTTATCCGGAGCATCCGGATTGAACTGTCGCTGGAGCCTGTTGGGCGATACGATACTGGCCTCGCCTTTGCGTGCCCACGGGCTCCGGTACCCGACCTGAGCCTTTATCCCGGCACGATTCATCAGTCGCCAGACTCTGTTCACTCCGCACTGTTGACCGCTATCCCGCAAGTCCAGATGGATCTTGCGATAACCATAAACGCAACCGGACTCCAGCCAGAACTGTTTGATCTGTCCCGTCAGTCTCAGATCTACCTGGTGGCGCTGAGAATACGGTTGCTTAAACCAGGCGTAAAAGCCACTGGGATGAACATCCAGCACCCTGCAGAGCAGACGAACAGGCCAGCAACGGGAGTTGTCACGAATAAAGGCGTACCTCAGTCGGACAGCTTTGCGAAGTACGCCGCGGCTTTTTTTAATATGTCCCGTTCGTCAGTAACCCGCTTCAACTCCTTCTGGAGTCGGCGGATCTCGGCCTGAGCATCTGACTGTTCTTTATTAGTGGATGAGTCCGGACCGTACTTCTTTATCCAGGCGTAAAGGCTGTGGGTGGTGATATCGAGACGTGTTGCAACGCTGGAAACAGAATGACCGCGATCAATAACCTGTTTGACTGCTTCAATTTTAAACTCTTCGGGATAACGTTTACCGCTCATGGGCACCTCTCTTTAAGTCATCTTAAATGACTCCGAGGTGTCTGTTAAACCCGTGGCGATTCATCCATGCTTCAGCGTGCTGATGCTATCTACATGCTTAATGGCTGGAAAAGCAGCGACGGTGCAGTTGCGGAATATCACCTTGCTTTCAAATTAGGCCTGAAAATCATGACGCAGCACAGCGTCACTACTCACAACAAAGAGGTTAGCACCCTATGAATGGACAAAACGGGACAACAGGCATGGCAGTATGTGCCGAACCCAAGCGTTCTGTAATCGATGTAAAGGTCAATCAGGTGTGGGATCAGCTTGATAGTCTTCACGGACGAATCAGCAATTTGCATGACCGCTTGATCCCGGTAGTTACCCCCTGCCCGGAAGTTAAAGGAATTGGTGCAAGTGAAGTAAATGAACCACTTTCTCCACTGGCCGATGTTATTCACCGGTTCGGGGCATCTGTCGCTACTGCCAATGCGCAGCTGGACGAGATTATTCGCCAACTGGAACTCTAACCTGTACATCTCTCGTAAAAGTCCGGTATCTGAATATGCCGGACTTTTGAGGAATCAACATGTCGAAATCCAATCCTGAAAACGAATCACCATCTCCTGAAACGTTGTCGCAAATAAATGAACTGGTATACGAATGGCCAACGCAGGTATTTCAGACGTTGAATAAAGTGATCAATAAAAACGGATACATGGTCTCAATTCGTGAAATCCCGGACGCAATGCTCACCGAAGAGCAGCGTATCCGTAAACAAGAAAATTTCCATCCACTGTAACGTTGAGTTTGATAACCAGCATCTGCCCCTTCGGTGCATTTCTGGATAACTCAGCGTATTCCAGCCTTTGTTCCATATGCCTGTCCCGCAGCGTTCTTTCAGCACCCACGCTTATTTCAAAAATACCGCACTCAGGGCACTGAATGAGTTTGTAGTTTTCATGATCGGTGAAGTTGAAAGACGCACCAGTATCGCAGAGCGGACACTCGCCGGTTTGTTGTTCTTCCATCGAATAACTCTCGCTTGTTGTGGTGACAGCAAGAGTACCACCTCGCCTGAAGTGGAAAAAAGCAGGCACCTCACAAAGAGAAAAGCCCCGGCGACCAAACCGGGGCTATCCCAATCAGCAGCGACCAAACCGCTGATTACACGAGATACCAGACAAGGTTAGCAGTTTGAATGGTATTGCCCCTAACGGAGAGTAAGGAGCAGGAGAAATATACATGAAATCTCAGGTGTTAACAAAATCCATGGCGGCCCGTAACGCCCGCCAAACCATCTTTATCAATGATCCTTTTCGGCCTCACCCACGCTGCCAGGCGCGTTTTAACAAGCATCCGGAGCCTGTCACTGTAATGCCGCCAGATAGTCAGTTGCGCTGGCCGGTACTTTTCGCCGTAGTGTTGTGCGCCTTTGCACTGGCCTTTCTCAACTTCGCAATGCAGATGTAGGTACTTATGCAAGAACCCGTTCATATCATGGTCGATAACGAAACGTTATCCGTTCTGCCCAACGCGCATATTGCTCAGGTTGGGTTAGTTCAGTTCGATCCACACACCTTCACCCCGCTCGCTGAGAAAGTCATTAGTATCAGCCATGACCGTCAGCCCGGAACGGTAATTGACGCCAGCACTGTGGCCTGGTGGATGGCGCGGGATAAAGAGACACAGCAGTCCGTGTTCTACGGTGATGAGGACCGCATTTCCATTCGTTCGGCATGCTGCGAGTTTTACCGCTTCGTGATCGATTCCTGCCGCCGTACCTGGCAGGAAGACGAGACGCCGGGCCTCAGTGATTTACATCAGTCAGTGCATATCTGGGCAAAGCCAGCGCGCTTCGATATCCCACAGTGGGAAAATGCCTTCCAGCATGCTGACGTTCAGGTGCCCTGGTTTCGCCGTAATGTGAATGATGTGCAGTCGCTACTCAATGATGCCGAACGCAACGGATTTGTTGCCTCTTCGCTTAAACATCTTTCCGCCGGTATTCACATGCCGCTTAACGACTGTCTCTGGCAAATCCGCCTTCTCAAGGCCATTACGGAGTTTAAATCCCGCTAATGACTGACATTACCATCCCACGTCTGGCGATGGTTAACAGCATTACTGACCACGCCATACGGCGTTACACCGAACGGCGGCATTCCCTTCCCTGTTTCATCATCGACGATCTTCTGCAGGCAAAACCCCTGACCAAGGCAAGGCTGCGAAAACTGGGATTGCAGCGACGGCGCGGATACCGGTATCTGCGCACAACTGACCGGCTGTTATTCGTTATCGGCTACAGCCGCGTCATTACCTGTTATTTCGAGAATACAAAGGTTAGCACCTATGAAAACACTGGCTCAAAAGATGAAAGAGCAAGGCAAGATGATCACCGAACGCGCCGCCAGCGAAGAACGGCGCGGGAACTACAAAACAGCACAGGCATTCTGGCTGAAATCGACTGAATACCCCTGCTCAGAAACAAATAAGCATTATCGTAACGTTCGGGCTGAACTCTGCCAGCGTCGAAGCCAGGAGGTGTCAGAATGATCACTATTTCTGACCCTACGGTGGCAACAGTTTTGGCAACCTCATTGCGCCCTGTTCGCTCCCAGCTCGAGCTGGCCATCGAACAGACTGCCAGCACAGCCCGGGCATCTGTCGAAAGCGCTCTCGCATTGACTGACCAGTTAGAAGTGTTGGTTATCGAGCAATACAACCAACAGGTTGACGAGTTCAACGCTGTTGTTGAGCAATGCGAAGCACTGGATGACCGAAACACCACGCTGGGACTTCAGGCAGCAGGATTCGCTGAAAAGCTGGCTGAAATGGAGTTAACAACAAAAGAAGCTCGGGCCGCAGAGGAAATCGCAAAAGCACAGATTTCTGTTCTGCAGGGTGATAAGCGACAACTGAAGACTGAGAATGACCAGCTCAAGTCGATGAACCCGGAACGCCAGAAAACGCAGATAGTCAGCCTCAAAGAAACCATCGCCAGTAAAACCACGCTTCTCGACCAGCAAAAACAAGAGATGCGGAAGATCCGGGGCGAACTGGCCACGACGAAAACCAATCTGGCGGTCGCCATCCAGCAAAACGCAGGGCTTAGCCTCGAAAATGAAGAGCTGCGCACCCGGTTACAGCGTATTGACGGCGACGTTGAACCGGTCTGGTACCCGGCTGCCGACGACAGCGGTCTCCAGTTTTACTTTTACACCTTCGGCTGGCGACTGACGCTGGGATCCACCGACCGGGATCTGCATCTCGACCTGCTTCAGGATATTGACTGGCATATCGAAATTCGGAGCAACTCCGGCATATCCGTTCTGGTATCTGTTACGCAGTGGTGTCGTGCGCGGTATCCGATTCTTGACCAGTTCAAATCAGCTTGGCCCTCTGCTCTGGGGATTGCGTTAAATCGCCGGATCATTGAGCTGCTGGGCGATACCCACCCTCACCTGGTTAAGCGTACTGAGTGGGCAATGGCGACCCCTCTTAGCAATCTTCCCCTGCAGGACAAGTGGCTTGATCTGCTAAACGCCTCCGGTCTTTACAGCCTGTGGACTGTAGTAAGCCATACCCCGGAAGAACTCTCCAACCTGGTTAAAGGATTCGGTATCGCGACTGCACGCCAGGTTCACGCCGCCTGCATTAACGTCGTCAAAGACTGGCAGGCAGAAAACTGGCCCAAAACCAACGCAGCATAAGAGGAATTATGAGCCTACAACACAAAACTGACGCTGAGTTGATCGAAACAGCGACAAAACTGGCTGGCTACAGCGAAGCAGGCCCGGTGCTTAAAGAACTACTTTCACGCTGGCAGGTTCAGCGCCAATTGGCGGATGTTCAGCATCAGCAAATGATTAACCTGGCAGCTGAGAGCGAACTTATCCACCAGCATTCAATGAAGCAGTCCGGCATTGTCAGAGAGATAATAAATTTGCTGGCGGATGTAGCGCCGAACCTGACGCCAGATCAGCAATTACTCTTGTCTACTGGTGCAGAAAAAGTAGTGCCCAGCCTAACCCTCGACAATGCAGTTAACCAAATCAAAGCGGTAGAACTTGTTGATTTACAATCGACTCTAACGTGTAAACTCTCAGAATCACGACGAATACAGCAGATGGATGCGCTCGATCTGATGGCTTTATCCTGCTGCATCGATTCTGTCTTATCCCGCCGACTGGCAGAATTGCTTTACCTGCCCATTGGCCCTGTTCCGGTGGAACGCGATGAGATCGGCTACTGGACACACCCTGCATCAGCTCTTCAACCCGACTGGGATGAAAGCACTCCCCCGTCCGAGATTAAAGACTGGTTCATGTCTCATGCTTTGGAGCAAAGGGTTGTTAACCTGGAAGATCAGAATGACGACCTTTTCGATCGCTGTCTGGAGAATTTTGAAACTCTTAAAGAATGGGAACCCACACCACCAGATGGTGATGGCTGGTTTCTGTTCTCAATTTTCGACAGTGAAGAAGGCGTCCACGCTGAATTTATCCGTTCTATCGAAGAATAATAAAAGGAAGCGGCTGTAGTCAATTGAAAGTAGCTCTAAAGATACCAGTATAGAGAGCGATTTCGGAGGAAAACAGCCGTTGCTCATATATGCTACTGCGATGTTTAAGCAAAATTTCTCGACATCAAATTCACACAGTGAATACAATACAGGTCGATTTAAATGATTAGCCACTATTTATCCAATCAAAAAAAGATGGTAGCTATCAAAAAAAGCATACCAATACCCTATACCTATTATGTATATCATCTAACGCCTGATACAATTCCTCAAAAAAGTGATGAGGAGTGCGCAATGATTACGGATGTCGCAGGGAAAGTTAGAAATTTAAAGTTAAAACCATCTGAACGTTTAGTTCCTCTATTTGAGGCCATAATAAATTCAATTCAAGCTTCATCCTCAAAGGCGGATATTGAGATAGAATTCTTACGTGACCTATCACAACTTCAGTCAAATGAAGAAGATATGGCATTAAGCCCAATTGAATCAATTACAATAGCAGATTCTGGCGCTGGATTTAACCCCTACAATCTTGACTCGTTCAAAACAGCAGAATCATCTTTCAAGTCAGAATTAGGATGCAAAGGAGTAGGACGATTTACATGGTTAAAGGTATTCAACTCTATAAGCATAGATAGCGATTACTATGAAAATAATAAATTATTTAATGTTTCGTTCGACTTTACAATTGAAGATGATAGTCTAGATGATGTTAAGCCTAAACTTTCTGATAAAAATATTGTATCTCCTATTACTTTAATCACTTTCAAGGACATTAAATCCCCATACAGAGAAAAAATGCCAGTAAGCCTGGAGGATTATTGCGATGAAATAATTCAACACTGCATTACATATTTCATAGATAATAAAATAAGTAGATTTATGATTTATGACAACACAGGGCAAGAATATGATTTACTAGAGTACTTCAATAAAAATTACTCAAGTGATATAGCATATTCAAATATAAAAATAGGGAATCATTATTTTAAAATTGTGTCTGTAAAAAATTACAATCATAAGAAAACACATAAAATTTATTTCTGCGCCGATTCAAGAACCGTCACCAATTACAATATATCAAACTACATAAATGATATTCCGAATTTCTTTTTAGATGAAAATAATGACAAATTCAGATATTCTATTTATGTTTACTCTGACTACTTAGATAATAATCTAACACAAGAGAGAACCAGTTTTTCAATAAATGAAAATGATGATTTGATTGATAAAGACTTCCCATCAATTTATTCAATAATAACCGAAATATTAATTAATTGTGATAGTATATTTTCAATATATTTAGAACCAATGAGGGCTGAAAACCTAAATAGAATCACTGAGTATATTGAAAGAAATGGATATGAATATAGATTTTTGCTTAAGCATAGACCACAGTGGCTATCAAAAATAAAATTTGGCCTTAATGATAACGAACTGGACATAGAGTTACATCGTTTATACCGAGATTTTGAGTCAGATTTAAAAAGAGAAGCTATAAAAATAAAATCATCACTTAAAGAGCATAAAATACTTTCATCTGGTGATTATAAAAAAGCATATGAAAAATACACAACTGCACTTAATGATGTAGGAAAATCAAATTTAGCAAAATACATTGTCCATAGAAAGTCTATAATTGATATCTTCGAGCTAAGTTTAGAGATTCAGTCAAATGACAAGTATGCTTTAGAGAATGCCGTTCATGATATCATTTACCCGATGAAATCAACAAGTGAAGACACTACTACAATGTCTCAAAACTTATGGATGATTGATGAACGTATGTCATATCACACACTATTGGCTTCGGATCAACCATTTAATCAATTTTGTGATATACAGGATAAAAGTCGTCCAGATATCATAATATTTGATAATCCTATTTTATTTACTGAAGAAGAGAAGAAGCCATCTAGCGCAACAATCATAGAATTTAAACGTCCAATGAGAGATGATTATGACTATGATGATAATCCTGTCAGCCAAGTTATTGGATACGTGCGAAAACTAAGAGAGCCTAATAAAGTAAAAACCAATAAAGGTAGAGATATTCATTTATCGATTCACGTGCCAATTTATTGTTATATTATTTGTGATTTAACCAAGTCAATTCGGGATCATGCCCTAAATCAAGATTATATATCCACACCTGATAACGAGGGTTATATCTGGTATCATAAATCATTGAATACTTACGTAGAGATAATTTCATTTGATAAAATCGTATCAGATGCGAGAAAAAGAAATAACATCTTATTCAAGATGCTAAATATAGAATAATATATTACTAAAACAAACGCAGTAGATTTTGGTCTCAATATCTACTGCAATCCCCAAAGCACTACTGTCCCGCCCTACCGCCACCAGCCTGATTAAACTCCGCCGGAGAAGACCATATCCGGCGGACTGGGCTTTTGTGCGCATTAGGTGGGCAATCACGAGATACAGACCATGCCAGATATCGTCTTCAATGAAGAATGGGTAGTTGAAACCCGGCTAAGCGAAAGAACGGGCCTCTCAAAGGGGCAAATTAAAAACTATCGTTTGGGAGTGTGGATTGAAGGTGTTCACTTTAAACACCTGACTGCATTAGGAGAGACCAGCAGCAGCAATGGTGTCCTCTGGTACAACTATCCCCGAATCAATAAATTTGTTCAGGAGGCTTAATGGCAGCATTACCGACCGGTGTAGAAATACACAATGGAAAAATAAGGATCTGGTTCGTTTACCGCGGTTCCAGGTGTCGAGAAGTACTGCAAGGCTGGGCTATCACCGCCGCGAACATCCGCAAAGCGGGAAATCTTCGTGCTGGAATTATTGGCGATATACAGATGGGAACTTTTGACTATGCGAGACGATTCCCTGAGTCAAAGACAATCAAAAAGTTTACCACCACACAGCGCATAACAACCTTCAACGAGCTCTGTGACCTTTTCCTAAAAATAAAAAAGCTCGAATTATCTGCGGCATCGCATGACTCACTGACATCCAGGATAGATACCCTGCTTCGCATTGTCGGAGGTAGAACGCACATTGCCGAAATTCAGCACACAGATTTATTGAGATACCGTCAGGAATTGCTGACTGGTGATGTAACCTACAAAAAAGTGGTTTGGTTCAATAAGGAGGGACGCAAGGCTTCAACTGTAAACAACCTGATGGGCACACTATGCAGTATGCTGAAACTGGCTAACCTTAGTAAGTTCATCACTCATGCCCCCTATGAAAATGTGAAGAACCTGAAAGTTTCTCAAAGGGATCCCGATCCGCTGCTGCTTCATGAGTATCAGGCTTTCATCAATGCTCTGCCTCGCCGGTTTGCACTCACCTGGATTGTGGCAATTCACACCGGTATGCGTCACGGTGAGCTCTGTGCGCTCGCCTGGGAAGATATCGATCTGAAAAAGGGGGAAATCCATGTATGCAGGAACCTTACGGCAAAAGGGCTATTTGTTCCCCCTAAAACTAATGCGGGGATCAGAACAATCACACTTTTACAGCCAGCATTCGAAGCACTGAATGAAATCCATCAACTGACCGCAAACCAGCCGAAAACAGATATTGTTCTCCATCATCGCGAGTATGGGCGGACAGAACAGCTTTCTGTCCGGTTTGTCTTCATTCCAGGACAGCAATCGAGGGAAAAGAAACAGTACTTTTCTAAAAGGTCTTTTCCATACAGCTGGGAAAGCGGCATGAAACGGGCAGGCGTTAGAGTGAGGGATCCTTATCAATCTCGTCATACATACGCATGCTGGCTACTGTCATCAGGAGCCAACCCATCGTTCATTGCCAGTCAGATGGGGCATGAGAATGCAAAGATGGTTTATGAGGTTTATTCGAAGTGGATCAGCGAAATGAATGCGGATCAGGTAAGAATGCTGAACAGCAGGATGCCGACCATAATGCCCCCATTATGCCCCCAGCGCACAGCCTGAATAAAAAACACGCTGCAAAATCAACAAAATATAATCAACTTGCTTAATTACTCTGCAATCGCGTGAGATCAGGAAGAAAAATGCTATTTCCCTCTTGCCTCATTCGGTCTGTGCCGCTAATATTCGTCCCCGTTGTCACCTACAACGTTGCGTTCATAGCTCAGTTGGTTAGAGCACCACCTTGACATGGTGGGGGTCGTTGGTTCGAGTCCAATTGAACGCACCATTTTGCGTCCGTAGCTCAGTTGGTTAGAGCACCACCTTGACATGGTGGGGGTCGGTGGTTCGAGTCCACTCGGACGCACCAAATCATATCCCTTTGATTTGGTGCTATTTATTCATACTTCCTTTTTTATTTATTCAAAACAATCATTGTTAGTACGTCTTTGCGTATCACAAGCTTTCGTTGATGTGGCAAGATTTTGTCATGTCTGCCCGCAGGCAATAATCACCGAACAGGCAGACATTCAGTCAGGTTAAACAGCTCAATCAAGCGCCGTAATGCACACCACCCGATTGCTCTTTTTGGTGTAGGTGATCAGGCCGTTGCTCATATTTATCGTATTTTTACTTCCTAACTCGTCAACCCAGTAAGGTGCATTCACCCAACCGCCGCCAAAGTTGTACAACGCGCCCCACTCACTCCACCAGCGCCCCGTTGATGCCGAACGTTCTCCATTAAGCGTTGACTCTTCCGCTGTGGGTCTGCGGTATTCCTCTCCCTGTTTACCACACCAGTCATTATTGAATCCTGCTGGTGATGAACTGGTGATCAGCCATTTATTGACTGAAAACGTGTAAACATAGGATGCACTACCATCTTTCGCCCGGATAAGAATGGTTGCTGTTCTATCTACAGCGTCTGGTTTGCTGGCAAATTTAACAACGCCCTTTTCATTCACACTTAGCCATGACTTGTCATCACGCCAGTCATAATTTCGATTGTTTGCTGCATTGCCATTCATGCGTAACTGAAAACTGGCTCCCACAAAACCTGTGCGCGGAAAACCGCTGTTGGTATCAAACGTGACGCCGTTGACGTGGATTGTCGTCGTGGCCGGGACTGTAATATCTTCGCCCACGACGACCTGTTCACTAACCGTAGTGACCTGCGTTCCAACAACCGTGTCATAGCTCGCCGGAGTAGCTTCAACCACCAGATAGTGATTAACATCCTCTTGTACCGGGACATAGCTTTTTTCCACCGCACCCACAATGGGCGTTTTACCCGATGTGCCCGCTGCGTTATCTGCCCTAAACCACTGAAAACGCGATCGATCAGGAATCGTAGGATTGCCGGAATACTGATAAGACAGCGTTACTGTTTGCCCTTCGCGCGGCGCGGGTATCGCTAAGTGACCGATCGCCGGAAGACCCTGAGCCGGCCCCGTCTTTGCACAAAATACCGTTTGCCGACTGCCATTTGATACGACGCTGGCATGCCCGTCGGTAAACACATCCCCTACCGAATGGTTATCCTCACCCACCGCGCGAGTCGTCCAGACTGCATTTCTGGCAGGAATGCCATAGGTATGCTGCAGATCGCCCATGGAATCCTCACCCACCCGATTAGCCCGAGTGAAGGTCACAAACAGCGCCTGCAGGTCATCCACATCGGGTAAACGCATTCCATTGTTAGCGCAGTAAGTGTACGCATCCCCCCAGCGCATCATGTTGGTGGTCTGCTGAAAGGCTAAAAACAGCGCAGCACGAGGAGGAAGGACCGGCGCTGCGGTCTCCGGGCTAATAAACGGCGCATCGGGACGGTCTGGGTCGGAAGGTTCCCTTTCTACGGGCAGCACTTCAACGGTCAGATAGTGCTTATTCTGCGCTTTGCCTGGAGAGAAACGCTGCCGGTCTGCCTCTGCAATCTCTTGCCCATCAGCCAGCCAGCGAAACAGACTTTCTTGTTTGCTTTCCTGTAATCCATCGGGATCATGAAACACATAGGCAATTTCCAGCTCATCTCCCTGTGCTGGATTAAACCCTGGCGCAGAAGTATTGATGATCTGCAATTGACCCGCAACGGGCGGACGCCCTTTTACGGTCGAAGTTTGCGCAGTGATCGCCAGCGCTTCAGTGGCGAAAAATACGCACAGGACTCCCGCAGCGCTATGCAGGAATAATGCGGCATGATTCAGCTTCATTGTTATAACAATCCGAGCGTTGGACGATTACACGCAGCAGCGTTTGACTGCTTCGCTGCCGCATATGAGGTATTAATGCACCTCAACCTGAATTTTACGTTTTTGGTCTGCCCCGACAGGCGTATATGTATTCCCGTTTGCTCCAGCGATATTCTGATACACGCCGGAACCAACAGCCGTTTCAATCTTCCACTGATACGTTGTGGCATTGCCGTTGGTACCATCAGCCAGTTGCACCACCGCATTCAGCGCAGTATCGACCTGCGGATAGCCATTGATCGCACCTTCAATCTGTACGGCGACAGGCGTGTTCGCCGAAGCTGTCGATAGCTCATTGGACGCAACTGCAATACCGCTATCCGGGTCAGTAATCGCCGGATCGGTATGTGGGGTAATCAGTACGGTGATTTTCTTGCCAA
This sequence comes from Citrobacter sp. Cpo032, assembly GCF_030332975.1. Classification (NCBI taxonomy): domain Bacteria; kingdom Pseudomonadati; phylum Pseudomonadota; class Gammaproteobacteria; order Enterobacterales; family Enterobacteriaceae; genus Citrobacter; species Citrobacter sp. Cpo032. Next base: position 446,320 of record NZ_JAOWGU010000049.1, on the reverse strand, counting down.
GATCGCCTGCCGTGACGGTATAGGTCTCACTCGTCGCACCGGTAATGTCTGCACCGTCCGCCTGCCACTGATACGTTTTTTGGCCCTCGGCGTCACCATCAGGATCGCTGAATGTCCCCTGTGCACTAATAGAAATCACGTCACCAATGTCGAAAACGCCGTTGCTGTTGGTATCTGCAGAAACAATCGTGCTCGGAGTGATCACCGGCGCACGACCTTTGACACTGTCGGTCGGGTCAGACAATACGGCCAGTGCGGGATATGACAGCAATAATAAAGCGCTGCTGGCGGTTAATGCGAAATTTTTGCTTTTCATAAAAGTACTCAACAATAGGATGGATTAAGGCGTCAGCCGGGAAAAAGGAATCATCGTGTTTCTTGTGTTTCAACGCGCAACGCGCGCTTTTGCCATTCGCGAGACACGACGTATTCACGATCTGTCGCCTGCGCAATAGCGGTAAACTGATTGCTGCCCACAGCGGTTTCCACCTGCCACTGAAAGCGTGAGGGTTGCTCTTCGCAGGCGCCCTCACCGCACATCACCACTGCGGATAATCGATCGCCCACCTGAGGATGACCGGTCAGTATTTGACCACCTCTCAGCACGTTTACCGATGAGGCGAATGGCGAAAAAGCGATCGCTACGTGTTGGCCCTGACCATTGACTGTAGCCAGTACTTCGCTACGCCCGGCCGTGGTGTTCGTAAAACGCGCGATCACGGTGCCTTTTTCGTCGGTCACGCCCTCGGCGGAGGCTATTGCGCCATGGCTCGCGTTAAATTTGACGCTTTGTCCAGCGAGCGGATTTCCAAACGCGTCCCGAACGGTTGCGCTGACTACATTCTCTGCGACGCCGTTGGCCAGTGCGTTATCCGCAATGACCCGTAGCTCTCCCGGGAAAATAGAAGCGCTACTCGCATCAGCCAGGAAAGTGAGTTCAACCTGCTGCACATGACCGTTAAACATGGCGGAAACCACAGATTTACCGGCAATGCGGCTGCTGACTGTCGCAATGGCTTCGCCCTGGTTATCGGTCATCACAGATGTCGGAACCGAGGCGCCATTAGTTGCGACAAATCGTACCGCCTGAGCAGTGGCAGGCTCTCCGTCAGCAGTGCTGATTTTGACCTTCACGCGATTGGCAGCAGTACCATTGGCCAACGCATTGTTCGTGATCGCTGTCGTTTCGCCATGTCCTGCCGCCCCTGTTTGTGGTGTTAGCGTGATACCTACAGCCGAAACGGGAAACGGATTGTCGTTCACGCTGACAGTAATTTGCGCCACACCCGCATTTACGCCCGACAAAGAGGCCTTATAGGTACCGTTGTTGTTATCGCTCACCGGGCTTAACGTTGTTCCTTCAAGGGTGCTTTTGAACGTCACCTTTTGCCCGGGAACCGGATTGCCTTGCTGGTCCAGCAGAACAAAATAAATAACCGATTCCGCGTTGCCATTCGCTTCAATGCGTTCTGGTACGGCACCTGTCCGGGATCGCTCAGGATCCAGACTGCCGCTATCCACGGTAAAATTGGTTTCCACCTTCTCCGTGTTGCCATTTATCTCCGCCACCACTGTGGCCTGGCCGGCCACTTTGCTGGTTAATGCAATGGTTGCCTCACCGTGAGCATCAGTGGTAGCCGACTGGGGAATTTCCGCATCGTTGTCGGCGTAAAGTCGAACGATTTCGCCAACCGCCGGGGTGCCATCCGCATTCAGCACCGTCACCTTGATGATATTCTCGTCTTCACCATCAGCCACGGCGTGATCGTCAACCACCATCAGCGTCTCGACGCTGGCCGCATTGTCATCCGGAATCAACTTCACCACCCTCGGCTCAATCGTCGTTACAACACCGTTTACGTGTGTGACTATTTCAGCCTTCCCGGTAGTGGTACCAGTGAGTGTTGCAACATAAGTACCGTCTTCACGGTTCGTGACATCACTGATGCTGGTTCCGGCGAGAGTCGTAGAAAATCTGACGTTCTTTTCTTTGAGTGGATTCCCGCTGCTGTCGGTTAACCGTAGCATCAGCAAAGACTCCGCGTTTCCATTGGCGGAGATTTGTTGCGGCGTCGCGCTTAAGGTGGATTGTGCCGGATCAACCGGGTTGCCTGTGGCCGTCAGTGTGACAGGACGACGCTGCGTTTTGGTCGGTACGTTCCCCTGAACGACCTGTACCAGACCTTTTCCGGCATTTATGCCACTCATCCTGGCATGATAGACGCCCGGTGAGATTTCCCGCACCTTGCCTGTCGTTGTGTTGTCGACACCAATAACCTGAAACGCAATATCCTCGAGTCCCGAAGCCGGTTCTCCCTGGCTGCTGTAGGCTTTAAAGGTGATATCAGCCACGTCGTAACCATCGGCTCTGATCACCGCAGGGCTGACCAGCAACGATGAACGTGTTCCGTCTGCTGCCACTGGGCTAAACAGCACGTCCGCGCTCTGGATAAGAACGGACACCCGAGCCGTGGCCTTCGCGGGGCCCGCCACGCTCGATACGACATGGTAAATCGCCTGGCCTGCGGCATTACTGACGATATCCTCTGCAGTTTTACTGCCATCAGCGAAGGTCATTCCCATGTTGATGGTTTTTCCACTCACCGGTTTTCCCGCATCATCCACCAGAGTTGCGGTAATCGTGACCGGCGTCTTACCATCGGCAGGCGCGCCGTTCCCCGCCACCCTGAGTTCATCATCAAAGGCCAGATTCACCGGTAATACATCGATTAACAATGTTTGAGTATTACTGGTATGCCCCTCGCTATCCTGTGCCTGGGCGACTAAACGATATTGATTTGCCACACCGTCCGTGGATTGTGTGTGTTGGTACGGCGGTAGCGTCAGGGAAAACAGATTGACGCTCAGTGCCCGAAATTCACCGCCAGCCGCCAGAAACGCGGCGTTATCCCACGTTATTTGCGACAGTGGATATTTGCCTGAAACAGTGGCTGAAACGGTATGTACCGTATATTCAGCGTCGTGGATAGCCTCTTCGGAAAGAGCCAACTGAAGCAGATCCTGCTCGCGATATTCCAGGATGATGACATTATTACGCTCTACCAGACTGTAACGACTGCCCTTGAGCTCGCGCAGTGATGCCACTTCATCAGGAGATATCTGGAATTTCAGGGACTCACCCAGTCGCCATGCGAGGTCCATCTGCACACGGGTGTTGCCCTCATCGCCCTTTTCCAGACTCTGCTCGATACCCAGCGTCATCAGTGGAAATGGCGTCCAGGTGACTCCAGTGGTGAAAGCCCAGGCATTTGTTTCTCGTTCATCCTCACTCGTCAGCCCGACCTCATCACCAAAATAGTGTTCGTAGATAAACTTGCCGCCAAAATGTGGATATTGTGGCAACCAGCCCTGCAGACGCACATCGAAACCGTTCGCCGGGCGCTCATCGTAATCTTTAACATCATCAGAGGATTGCCAGTCAGACAACCTCAAATAACCATTCCCCGAAAGCTGAAAATAATCCCGCCACAGCTCAGTTCCCACCCCTAAGCGGCGATTGTTTCCGGTTAGATCAGCATCATAAAAGGTGTTAAATCCCAGCATCCAATCACCGCTGAAATGACGAACACCTACGCCGGCGTTTACTGTATTTCGTTGGTCCTGATTTCGATAACCCAACTGCGTAAACAGGATGTTGTTCGTTGTTTCATGTAAAGGTACAAGCCAGTCAATACTGCTTTCATCAAGCGAAAATTCTTCATCAACGCTCAACTGCGTTTTCACCGTACCGAGTTTCCCCAGCCAATCATTGACTGTGTCATTCGCTTGACGGTTAATTTCAGCGCGCACTAACCCATTGGCCGCCTCTGCCACATCGCCATTTTCCAGTACTTTCGCCAGACCTGTTGCGCCACCCGCCAGGCGTTTAGCGCCCGCTTCACGATCCTGTCTTTCGTCCAGCGAGTGTGCAGCCTCCTTTGTCTTCCACTCACTGGATGATGACGACGGAATATCTATTTCATCTCCCGGACTTAATTGCGCAAAAGGCTTATTGAACGTTCTGAACTGGTTGAAATAATGCAGTTGAGTTGTCGTAAGCCCGAGGCGTTCTGCAATTGATGTCGTAGTTTCTCCGCTCTGCAATACATAAATAACGGAAGGCCGGGCAAGTAATTCGTTTTGCCACGGCGATGATTGTGGTGCGGTTGTTATTGCCGCCAGCACGGGTGTCGTTATGATCAGGCAAAGCCAGACAATTCTTTCAATCATAGTGTTAGAGGTTTTTGCTGGAAACTCAGGATTGAACTTGCCGTGGAGGTGAATAAAACGTTACCAGGCTATTAATAGTCTTTTAAGAATTAATTCTTAAATCATAAAATAAAGGGACAGCCATAAATTTGCGCGGTACTTTAGTCGGATTATTCTCATTCGTCCCGTACTAGATGCGCATAACATTATGCGTATTAGATATAATGTATGAGTGAGCTCGCCAGAACCGCAGTGAATCGTCTCTACACAGGTTGTTTATTTAACTTGTATGTATAATAATTATCAGGATAACAACATCGAACACTGAAGCTTGTTACATATTTATGGCTTTTTTGTTTTCTTACACAAACCATGTTATCTTACGCATCGGCATCACATGCTTAAAGAATATTGCAACGAACCCCACCCGCAGTTTAAATGGTATGTCCTTGCTATTTATTGTATTTATTTTTATATTAGATGAGCAGTCATACCTGCCATTTAAAAAGACGTCAGCGAAAACCCTGCGCGGTTGTATGCGGATAAAACTCATAAGGTATGACTGAGGCGATAAGTGGTACAAAAAATCGGTTTTAATGATAATGAGCTTCGAATACTTTATGAACTATCGTGTACCCGAAGCCTGAGCCAGGCCGCTGATAATCTGAAAATCGCACAGCCTAACATCAGCAGAACATTACAACAGCTTGAAGAACGTTTTGGTTTTTCCTTGTTTGATCGCTCATGCCGCCCCATCAGACTGACCCGCTTTGGAGAAGAACTTCTCCCTTATATCAAAAAACACATGAAGTCTTGTGATGATATTCAGACGTTTATGATGGCCTATAAACAAGCTTCTGATGGGTTTGTCAGGATCCACGCACCAACGGGTCAACTACTTTTTATCACCAAATATGTGATTCCAGGGTTGAAAGAAAAGCACCCTGAAATTAAATTAATGCTAACTACCAGTAACCTTAGTAACTCCGAATTCACGCTTGGGGTTCCTTTCAGTGATAACTGCGACATTCTTTTTACACATTCATTACCCGACAATGATGAACTGGTTGCCAGAAATATTGCGTCAATACCTGCAAATATTTATGGCACACGTGAAATGATTGCCCGTAATCCCATTCGTACTATTGCCGACTACACTCAAAGTCCATGTATTCTCTTTTTCTCTCATATGGAAAATAACCATAACATCTGGTATATCGATGATAAAACAAATGGTGAGAGAGTAAAAACCATCATCAATGGTGACTTTGCCTGTGATAACTCTTATGCAGCCATTGAGCTTGCGAAATCGGGTCTCGGTTATTTATTTATGCCTGATTTAATCATTAAAGAAACGAATCTTAACGTTCTGATACCTACTCTACCCGAAAATTACACTGCCAAATTGGAACTCTTTGTTATTTATAACAAAAAAACGGAGCAGCCTTTTCGGGTTCAATTAATTATCAATTCAATTGTCAACATACTCAAAGAACTACTTCACAAGTAATATCATTATTTCATTTCGCTACGCTCGCATATATAATAGCAAAATGTTTATGGCTTATCATATAAGGGATCAACGAGACAATGCCATCTCCAATCACATTATTCGCCGCAGGCAGTTTGCGGTTGGCATTTACGCCACTGATAAGCCAGTTCACGCGCATGAGTGGAATAGACGTTAAGGTTGAATATGGTCCGGCCGGTTTATTGCGTGAACGTATTGAAGCGGGAGAACCGTGTGCGCTCTTTGCCTCGGCCAACCGGGAACATCCGCAAAACCTGTTAGCACGTAATATTGCCTTCTCTACGCACACTTTTTGCTGGAACAAACTGAGCCTTGTCAGCAACCGAACCGGTGTCTGGCTGGATTTACTCCGCGACCCAACGCTGCGACCTGGTACATCAACCCCCGGCTGCGACCCTTCCGGAGACTATACCTGGGCATTTTTCGACAATATGGATGTACTGGAACCAGGACTCGGGCAACAGCTTCGCGCACGGGCAATCCCGCTGGTGGGTGGTCGAGATACGGTAAAAATCCCGCAAGGAGAACTGGCGAGCGCCTGGATCCTGCGCCAGGGGCTGGCCGATCTGTTTATCGGTTACGCGCATTACGCACACGCGCTGCGCGCGATGCCCGACGTACATTACGTGGCTATTCCCGATGAGCACAATATTCGCTGCGAATACCAACTGGCGGTGCTTGATGCATCCAATGAAGTCATGGCGCTGGTTGAATTCATACTCTCCCGCGGCGGGCAGGAATTTCTTAGCGCCGCCGGATTCTTAACGCTTAACGACGAATAGAAAACAACGGTGCGATAAACGGCGTCTGGTAGTTCTCCACGCTGAGTTTTCTCAGCGTTAAGCCATAGGCCAGGAATAAATTCTCCTCCGTCACAATGCTGTTCGTGGGCCCTGCCCGCCATTTTCCTTCAGGGAGTAGCAGCAAAGTATGGGAAGCAACCTGTAACGCATGAAGCGGATCGTGAGTCGAAAAGAGAATACTGCATCCCTGTTGATGGGCCAGATCGCTGATGAGCTGCAGCACCACCTGCTGATTGGCGAGATCCAGCGCGGAACACGGTTCATCCAGTAACAGCGTTTGACACTCCGTCACCAGAGCCCGGGCAATCATCACCAACTGTTGCTGCCCGCCGGAAAGTGAGCCAAATGAGCTGGAGGCGAGATGCGCGATATTCAACTGCTCTAACGCCTGCATTGCTCTTTTTTGATCCTGCGGACTGGGTTGCGCAAACAGCTTCACGTGCTGTGCTCGCCCCATCAACACCACGTCGCTGACCGTGTACGGAAACGGCAGATGGCTATGCTGTGCCACAATCCCTATCCCACCGTTATTTTCAATATTCCCGCCTAAAGCAGGCAGCGTGCCGGTTAGCGTATCGAGCAGTGTACTTTTACCCAGGCCGTTGCGTCCCAGCACGGCCCAGATCTCACCTTTCTGGCAACAGAACGTTAGCGGCTCAAATAGCGGCGTACGATACCCATAAATAAGCTGATGTACACGCAGTGCGGCAGGTATCATGATTTCTCCCGACGGCTGGTACGAATGAGTAAGAAAGCAAACAACGGCGCGCCGAACAATGCGGTAATAATCCCCAACGGTATCTCCGCATGCATCAGGGTGCGAGCAATATCGTCCACCACAATCATAAATCCGCCCCCCAACCAGAAGGCGCACGGTAGTAAACGACGATGATCAACCCCCACCAGCAAACGCGCCAGATGCGGAATCACTAATCCAACCCAGGCAATACTGCCGCTGACCGCCACCTGAGCAGCGACCAAAAATGCGCAGCACACCAAAACGCTGCGTCGCAGAGGAACCACCGCCACACCCAGTGCTCTGGCATCTTTGTCATTGAGCGACAACAGGTTTATCCGCCAGCGTAGCTGGTACAAAACCGTCGCGGCGATACCGACCGGGACCGCCAACAGCAGCACTTTATGCCAGTTGGCCGTCGCGAAGCTGCCCAGTAGCCAGAACACAATATTAGGTAACGTCTCTTCGGTATCAGCCTGATACTGGATCAGGCTCACCAGCGCGGCAAAAAAACCGCTCAAAATGATACCCGACAGGATCAATACCAGCGTATTCTCCAGCCCCTGTAACGCAGCAATGGCATACACCAGGATCAACGCTGTCAGACCAAAGAAAAACGTTGATCCCATCATCAGCCAGGGCGAAAGACCGAGCAGGATGGCCAGTGTTCCACCAAAAGCCGCCCCCGACGTCACGCCGATAATATGCGGGTCGACCAGAGGGTTATGAAATACCCCTTGCAGCGTCGCGCCGCATAACCCAAGCGCGCCCCCCGCCAGCAGTGCCATCAGAATACGCGGTAGCCTGACCGTCCAGATAACCTGGCTGCCTATTCCCTCAGCGTCGCTATAGTGCGTCAGGTGGTAAAACACTTCGCTTAACGACAGCGGATACTGTCCGAGGCATAGCGAACTGACGCCCAGCAACAGGACCACAACGATTAAGAGCGGTTGCTGGGGCAAAATACGGTTACTTAGCTGCATCAGGCTGCCAGTTCACACGATAAAAACGTTGATAGTAGTCCTGGGCCTGCGCATCAACGTCTACGTTTTTATAGGCATCCGGATACAGTTTTTTGGCCATCCAAAGTTCACCGATCGCCAACGCTTCCGGCATCGGATAGCCCCAGGCTTTGGCATATTCAGGCATCAACCAGACGCGATGATTTTTCACCGCATCAATCCCCTGCCAGTTCGGATCGTTTTGGATCTGAGTTACCACCTGCGGATAGCGATCCTGGACAAAAATCACCTGCGGGTTCCACGCTAATACCTGCTCCAGCGCAACCTGACGGGCACCTTTCACACTGGCAGCCGCCACATTTAATCCCCCCGCGTGCTGCATCATCAGTCCCGTGTACTTCCCGGAGCCGTAAGTCATCAGGTCGGGGTTAGCCATATAAATACGGACTTTTTGCGCATCCGGGATTTTTGCAACCGGCGCATTGAATTTTGACCGCGCGGCAAAAACGTAGTCGATTAACGTTTCGGCCTGCGGTTTGCGCCCAACCACGTCCGCAATCAGGCGAATACCCTGCTTCAACCCTTCGTTGTAGACCTGCTCTTCATCGGCCATGGTCGGGTTCATTTTATTCTGTTGCCCGGTGGCATCCTTGCGTAATGAGATAGCCACGACCGGAATACCGGCGTTCTGAATCTGCTGGATCATCTCCGCGGGCGCATAGTTGGCGACAAAAACCACCTGCGGATGAATCGCCAACAAGCTTTCGATGTTCACGCTGGTGAGATCGCCTGGCGTCGGCAATGTAGTAATCGTCGGCATAAAGCGCGCAAATTCAGGCCCGAGCTGCTTTTTCCAGCTCGACATCACACCAACAATGTCCTGCTGGGCATTGAGCTGGACCAGAATATTCAACGTCTGGTGTTGCAGCACGACCACTTTGTCCACGTGGTCAGGAATCGTGACCTGTCGACCAAGCTGATCGGTGATCGTTCGGTCGGCCTGAGCAGAAAACGCAAACAACATGCTGGCGCAAACCAGCACAAAAGAGCGGAAAGTTAACATGGGATACCATCTGAATAGAGGAGTAAAAACGATATGCATTAAATTATATAACGAGAGGCCTGGCAACCCATTCGCGATAATTACCGCGCTACACACGAGGAAGATCAATTTATGCCAACAATAATAAAGCCGACGGTGATGACGACCGTCGGCTTTGGGTAAATGACAACTAACGAATTACTTGGTTGCTGCTTTGATAATATCTAGCGCTTTGGCGAACTGATCCTGCGGAATTGTCAGCGGGTAAAGGAAACGAATAACGTTGCCATACTGACCGCAGGTCAGCAGCAGTAATCCTTGCTCAAGGGCTTTCTTCTGCACGCGTTGTGCGGCGGCAGCGTTGGGTTCTCCTGTCGCTGCATCACTGAATTCAGCAGCAATCATAGAGCCTAAACCTCGCACTTCGGCCAGTTCAGGACACCCTGCTTGTGCATCTGTCAGAGCGGCGCGCAGCTGTTCACCGAGAGCCGCCGCACGCTGGCATAACTGCTCATCACGAATGATATCCAGCACCGCATGGGCCGCCGCGATCGACAGCGGGTTTCCGGCGTAGGTTCCACCCAGACCACCTGGCGCAGGCGCATCCATAATTTCGGCTTTGCCCACGACGCCTGACAACGGCATGCCGCCCGCAAGGCTTTTAGCCATGGTCATCAGGTCCGCTTTATCGGCGTAATGATCCATCGCAAACAGCTGACCCGTACGGGCAAACCCGCTTTGTACTTCATCAGCGATCATCACGATGCCATGCTCGTCGCAAATACGGCGGATGGCAGCCACAAATTCTGGCGGTGCCACCACGAAGCCCCCTTCGCCCTGGACGGGTTCGAAAATAATCGCCGCAACCTGGGTTGGATCGATATCGGCTTTAAACAGACGCTCAATCGCTTTTAGGGAATCCGCCGTGGAAATGCCCTGCAATTCAGAAGGATACGGCGCATGGTAAACAGAGCCTGGGAACGGGCCGAAACCTTTTTTATAGGGTGCCACCTTGCCTGTTAACGCCATCGTCATGTAAGTACGCCCATGAAAACCACCGCCAAATGCGATAACGCCAGGACGGCCGGTATGCGCGCGCGCAATTTTCACCGCGTTTTCTACCGCTTCAGCCCCGGTAGTGAAGAATGTGGTTTTACGCTTGCCGTCGATTGGCGCAACGGCGTTGATTTTCTCAGCCAAAGACACATAGCTTTCGTACGGGACAATCTGATAAGCCGTATGGGTAAAAGCCTGAAGTTGCGCTTCGACTGCCTGCACCAGGCGAGGATGGCGGTGTCCGGTGTTCAGCACGGCAATCCCGGCGGCAAAATCGATGTACTGATTGCCTTCGATATCGGTAATTGTGCTGTTTTCTGCCGACTGAGCATAAAAATCACACATCACACCCACGCCACGCGGGGTGGCATCCAGACGACGTTGTTGCAGGTTTTTATTGTTCATTCTCTACACCTTGTCCATTAATACATTTCGGTTGAATTACCCTTTAAATTTAGACGCCGTCTGGTACTTTAATCGAGAGCCAAATCGTTTTATTTTAAGGATCCAAATGCGTTCACTTGCCGGAGATGTGATCAAGCATGCATTTAATCAGCAGACTGACGAAAAACTACATCGCCGCCTGTATGCCGCCATTTGTAGTTGCATCCTCGAAGGTAGCCTGAAACCGGCCACCCGAATGCCTCCGTCGCGTGACCTGGCAGGAGAGCTGACGCTATCGCGCAATACCGTCCTGCGGGTGTACGAACAGTTGCAAGCTGAAGGGTATATTTCCGCGCGCACCAGCAGCGGCACATTTGTGACCGACAGCGTGCTGGACAATCTCGACCTGCGTCCTGACAAAGAGCCTGTTACTGCCGCTCAGGAAGATCACACCCGTTTATCCGCCCGCTGCCTTGAGCTGTTAGGTAATGCCAGCGCCAGTCCCCGCCAGTGGGGGGCATTTATTCCAGGCGTACCTGATGTAGAGCATTTCCCGCACCGGGTACTCAAGAAAATTCAGGACAGGCTGGCAAGACGACTGCGCCCGGAGTATCTCACTTACGATGCCACAGGCGGCGTGAATGAGCTAAAAGAAGCACTGGCAGACTATCTGCGCACCGCTCGTGGCGTACGGTGCTCACCGGAGCAAATTCTGATTACTGAAGGTATTCACCAGGCCCTGGATCTGGTGACCCGGACTTTATGCAACCCGGGCGATTACGCCTGGATTGAGGAACCGGGCTACTGGGGAATCAAAAATATTCTTCGCATCAATGCCGTTAATTTTTCGGCTATCCCGGTTGATGAACAAGGCATGGTCCCGCCGGATGCCGGCGAAACACCACCAAAACTTATTTTTGTGACACCGTCACATCAATACCCACTCGGTTCGGTCATGAGTCTGAGCCGCCGCCGGCAACTTCTCTTTCGCGCACGTGAAACGCGAAGTTGGATAGTGGAAGATGATTACGACAGTGAGTTCCGCTTTTCCGGCCAGCCGATTCCCTCTTTGCAGGGGCTGGAAGAAGAGACACCGGTCATTTACATCGGGACATTCAGTAAGACCCTCTATCCCGCACTGCGACTCGGGTATGTCGTACTACCTAAATCGTTAGCCGCTCCGCTGAAAAAGGTTCATAACGACCTCTATCGTGGTGGGCATCTGTTGATTCAGGCCGCACTGGCGGAGTTTATTCGCGAGGGTTATTACGCGGCACACATTCGGAAAATGCGTCAGCTATACAGTCGTCGTCGCCAGATGCTGGTAGAGCTTATCAGCCGCCAACTTGGTGAACATTTTCTTGGTTCTTTCAGCAGCAACGCCGGGCTGCATATGATCTTACAGTTACCCGCCGGGAGCGATGACACGGTCATTGCCCAACAGGCGAATGCGCAAGGGTTGTTGGTGCGCCCGCTGTCACGCTATTACGTAAATGAAGGGAAACGCAGCGGCCTGCTGCTGGGGTTTGCCAGTATTGAAGAGCATGAAATGACGGCGGCGTTTACCCGACTCGTGGATATTATCAGGGTAAACACCGTGTAAGCACTGCCGGATGAAGGTGCAAGCACCTTATCCGGCATACTGTTTAATGTGACGCTTTTTTAACGCCAGCCAGGTCTTCCTGGCTTACTTCGCGATTCCCTTCACCCCAACTTTTACGTACGTAGTTAATCACGTCGCGCATTTCGTTGTCGCTTAACAAGCCACCGTAGGCAGGCATCTTAAAGGAGACGCTGCCACGCGTTGTCGGTGTTTCTGCGCCGTGGGCAATCACTCTGAACAGCGGTGTCGGGTCATCAACCATCACCAGTGGATTGTTAACTAAAGAAGGCGCGTTATCATCCGTACCTTTCCCTTCCAGACCGTGACAAGTTGAACAGTAGCGGTTATAGGTCACTTTGCCCGCCTCAGGTGAATTCGACCAGGATGCTGTAGTCGCCGCAGCACGTACCGTTTCAGGCTTCGCACTTTTCAGGCTCAACAGATATTGGGCGATCGCCGTGGCATCTTCGTCGGTCAGATACTGTGTACTCTGCGTGACGACTTCAGCCATCGAACCTGAAACCGCGGCATGCTTGCTTTTACCGGTCAGCAACAGCGATTTTAACTCCTGCTCAGACATACCGGTGCCGCGCAGCGACGGTGCATACCAGCCGTCAATCATCGCGCCGCTCAGGTATTCGGCATCAGCATTAGTATACGCTTTTTCGTTCATCGCCATGCCTCTAGGGGTATGGCATGAACCGCAGTGTCCGGGACCTTCCACCAGATAAGCACCCCGTTTTACCAGGACAGCATTATCATCCGTTTTCGCGCCCTCTACAGCCGACACTGGCGCGTCGGTAAACAGCCAGTTCCAGATATGCAGCGGCCAGCGGGCGGAGAGTAGCCACGGAATAGCATTCTCTTTATTGGGCTGTGCTGACGGCGTGACGTCATGCATAAAATAGCTATACAGCGCCTTAACATCCTCGTCAGAAAGTTTTGCATAGGAGGGATAAGGCATAGCCGGATAGAGCGGATGACCATCTTTGGCAATCCCCTGCCGTACGGCTTTTTCAAAATCCTCGTAAGAATAATTTCCAATACCCTGCGTTTTGTCTGGGGTAATGTTGGTCGAATAAATATCCCCCACCGGAGTAGGAAACTTTTTGCCCCCCGCCATCGCCGCACCACCTTCAGCGGTGTGACAGGCGACGCAGTCTGAAATTCGCGCGATGTATTCACCGTTAGATTCAGCAGCGGAAACCGAAGCAGTAAATAAACAGGCGGCGAGAATGGTTACATTGCGCATAGATCACCCCATATCCTTGAGTTCATTAACCGCACGCCATGCCTGATCGATTGCCGTATGGGCATAAGCACTCCAGTCAGAATCGGAGTTAGCGATGGCAATGCGACCGACTGGCTGACGCGCCCGCTCGATAATTTCTGGCATCTTATCCATATCATCGAACAGCGAGTTGGCGTAGTACGCATAGCCATGCGCCCAGCGGTTAACCGTAATGGCGGCAATATCGCGTTGATTATCAAATCCGGTTGAGCCAAACATCTCCTGCAACTGGGAGCGAATCATCTCCTCATGCGCCGCAAAGGTGGTCCCCAGCAAATAGGCTCGTCCCAGACGGAACTGCTCTCTGGCCGACAGGTTACTGCCCGGATAGGTCGGCACATAGACCATATGAATGACCATCGGATCGTCCGGGGAGGCCGGATGTTGATACCCACCAATACTGACCGGATAGTCGAGCTTGACCCTGCTATAAGGTGCCGCCGGAGAATAAAACTCATGTACGCCAAGCTGTTTGAACGCCTGCCAGTTTTTGACCACCACGTTGGTGTACACCAGCGGTGCCTTCACGTTCAGTTTAAGATCCGTCTGCTGCTGTTCCGGCATCTCAGGCACCAGATACGGGATCATCATGTTATAACCTGCCATGATGGTGTTCTTACCGCGCACACGGTGCATTTTACCGTCACGCAGATAGGTCACCGCCACGCCATCCTGCACGTTGGCCGCATTAATCACCGTGCTGTTCAGGCGCAGGCGCGTGGTGTTTTCCGGCAGATCCAGCTTTTCGTAATGTAATCTGGCGAGGACAGAGTCTTCCATCGTGTTGCCCGGTAGCGCATCCGGCAGCATATATCTGACTAACAGGCGAGCTAACCCGGCGTTACCGTCCGGGAAGTGGTAAACATACGGCTCTTCGAGGTCGGCCAGCGACTCTCCGTCCAGCGGCGGTAACCCCATCCCTTCCATGCCGGGTAAGGCGCACGCCCTGGCATCACTACAAGAAATACCTTCAATACCAATAGCAAAGAAGTCGTTGGAACGCTGCTGGAAATAGAGCAGCGCCATTTTGCTCAAACCAACTTTTGTTGCCAAAAATTCACTGTAGCTGTGGGTATCCAGCCATTCCATTTTCTCATCGACCGTCATTCCCGGCAGGTAATCACCGGGCCGGACGTGCAGGTCGATCAGCGCTTTTCTGTCATTCTCACTTAGCGGAAAATCATTGATAAAGTCTTCAATTTTACGCCCATTGAGCCTGTCCGGCGGAATATCATCAGATACCGCGCGGCCCGGATCGCCGCTGACGATTTTTGTTTCGCCAAAATTCTTCTTATCGAAGAAAACGCCGCGACTGAGCTGCCAGTCGGGGTAGAAGTTTACGTCAAAACTCTCTTTCAACCGCGTGACGCTGACGCCCACGGTTTCCATCAACTTTTGTACTTCAGGGCTGAAATTATGCGCAGGGGACTGGAATGCTTCGCTGCCACCATAACCGAGTAATTTCTTACCCGAGCTGGTAAATTCATTGCGTTTGGCGTGTCCACCAAAGTCGTCATGGTTATCGAGGATCAGGATCCGGCTATTTTGCCCGGCAACTTGACGCCAAAAACAACCGGCAGCTAACCCGCTAATCCCGCCACCCACAATCACCAGATCGTACTCTTCCTCAACGGGCAGAGCGTTTAAATCAAAATGTTTATGCTCGCGGCCTAGCGCATGCGCCATTTCAAACGATCCAGGATGATTACCCCGCAGCCCCGTCAGCGCAGGAGGATAATAATTTCCATCTATAAATGCGTTTCCCTTTCCTGCCGCCCTGACCCACTCCAGCGGGGTAAGCCCCGCCGCAATAGTCACCGCGACGCCGTTGAGAAAATCACGTCTGGTAATTGCCATTAACTTTTTTCCTTATTGCTACACACTGCCTTTAATACGACACAAATAAGAGAGATACCCCTTCTTATTTATAAAGGGGTACAACCGACTACTTCACTGGCTTTAACTCTTCATCCAGTTTTTTAGAATCATAATAATCACCCTGCCAGGTGATTTTTCCTGCTTTAACATGAATATAGCTGACGCCTTCAAATTTGATCGGATTATTTGTCGGCGGACTCCCTGCCCATTCACCACTATTTTTGCCTGAAAATTCCCAACGAAAGGCCACGGTATCTTCGTCGTAGACGGGTTTTCCAACCATTTTCCAGCTAAGATCTGGAACCGCCTTAATAAAAGCGCCGATAACCTCTTTTTCTGCTTTTTCCCTGCCGTTTATCGGTTCTCCTGCGGCGGCATCATAATAGACCGCATCATCAGCAAGAAATTGAGCGGCTCGCGAAGCATCATGCGCATTCCACGCCGCCATATACTCTTTTACGGTATTCAGCGATGTACTTTCTGCCAGGCTATAGCCCGAGAACATCACTAATGAAAGCACCGCGATTTTTAATGTTTTCATCGTAATCCTCTCTATTCAGAAATGTCGCACATGATATGTTTCACCCGAGTGTATTCCTCGAGTGAATAAGATGAGAGATCTTTGCCGTACCCCGATTTTTTGAACCCGCCATGCGGCATTTCGGCGCACAGAGGAATGTGATTGTTAATCCACACCGTGCCAAAATCGAGGTCAATGCTGAAGCGTTGGGCGCGACCATGGTTACTGGTCCAGACGCTGGCGGCAAGACCATACTCCACATCATTCGCTTTGTGTAGTACCTCTTCGTCAGTAGAAAACGACTGAATAGTCATTAGTGGGCCAAATACTTCATACTGAATAGCTTCATCATTTTGATGTAATCCGGAGACGATCGTCGGCTCAAAATAGAAGCCTGGACCAGATCCTGCGCGCCCACCGGTTTCAATTTTTGCATGTGCCGGTAAACGCTCAATAAAGCCTTTAACCTGCTCCAGCTGATTCCGGCTATTCAATGCGCCGTACAGTGCATTTTGATCTTCTGGCGGCCCAAATTTGATACTTTTTGTTTTCTGGATCAGTTTTTCCAGAAACTCAGCGTAGATAGATTGCTCTACCAGAATCCGCGTAGCCGCTGTGCAATCCTGCCCGGCATTGAAAAAGCCTGCTGTGGTAATCGTCGCAATCGCCTTGTCCATATCTGCATCGGCGAACACGATTGCGGGCGCTTTCCCGCCCAATTCCAGGTGTGCTCGGGTCAGGTTTGCCGCCGCCGAAGCCGCAACCTGCAAACCCGCACGGACCGAACCGGTAATAGAAACCAATGAAGCCTTCGGGTTTGAAACCACCAGCGAACCAGTGCTGGCTTTGCCCAACACAACGTTAAACGCCCCTCTCGGGAACAACGGTGCGGCCAGTTCAGCCAACAGCAGCGTACTAACTGGCGTGGTGTCGCTTGGTTTTAACACCACCGTGTTACCTGCCGCCAGCGCAGGTGCAATCTTCCACACCGCCATCATGAACGGGTAGTTCCATGGCGTCACTTGCCCAACAATACCCAGCGGTTCACGACGAATGGTTGAAGTAAATCCTGCGGAATATTCTCCGGCCGCCTTTCCTTCAAGACAGCGCGCCGCACCGGCAAAAAAGCGGATGGCATCGCAAGATGCCGCGATCTCCTCTTTCTCAATAAAATGGCGAAGCTGACCGGTTTCCTGGCTCTGCGCGGTTACCAGTCGCTCAACGTTGCGTTCAATCTCATCGGCCAGCCGCAATAACGCCTTTTGCCGCTGTGCCGGCGTCGATTTTCGCCAGATGCTAAACGCCGCCTCCGCTGCTGAGTAAGCCTGCTCTACCTCTGCCTCGTTAGCGTTGGGAGATATTGCGTACGTTTCACCGTCAACCGGACTCACCAGTTCGAAGCTATCTTCGCTACTGCCTGCTACATAGTGCCCATTAATAAAATGCTTCAGGGTTTTCATGTTTGTCTCCTGCCAATTAATACATAAAGAATCTTATGTAATATATATATTGTAAAATTTTTTCAAATGCGCAACATTGACACTATGATAAGCCTCGCATTTTTAACTTAATTTTCACATTTGCAGGATGAGGCTTTTTATTGCCAGCTGACGCGTTACGCCCAGCTCATCATAAGGTTATCGGGACACACATCCGCTTGTGCAGTGACGTTGCGCCCAGGCATGTAAAATAACTCGGCCATTCTTACCTTCCTTGCCCGACGGGCATGTGTTAAAAATGGTCGTTGTTTCAGGGAATTGAGTACAGAAAAGATTATGATTACTCACGCGGTCATATTTGCGCCTATCGGGCAGGTCAGTCGTTCAGACCAGATAGTCCAACGCCTTTCAAATGCCATTATCACGGGGTTGCTGGAGCCAAAAGAACAGCTCCCCAACGAAACTGATTTGGCAAAGATGATGGGTGTCTCACATATCACTATCAGAGAAGCGCTAAACACGCTTCGGGCTAATAATCTTATCCATACGGTTCGTGGTCGTAATGGCGGGAGTTTCGTTTGCGAAAATATTGATGGCAAAAATAGCGCCCTGCATCCGTTCAAGGCGATCAGTACGGATTATCTGTCTGATCTGGGTGAAATGCATTGCGCCATTATTAGCCATAGCGCGAGGCTGGCTTCCCGACGGATGACCGGTGCGGATATCGCCAAATTTCGCGAGTTTGTCGAGGTGCTCAGAAAGGCAAACTCACCTGAGCTGATGACCCAGGCCGATATGCGTTGTCTGCTGGCGATTGCCGCCAGTTCGCATTCAGCGCGACTGGCCAATCAGGAGCTGCAGGTTCAGGCTGAATGGGCATCGCTGGTGGCGATACTTTATCGCACAGACAGTATTCATGCAGAAATTATCGCGCTTTATTCGGCGCTGGCCGATGCGCTGGCTGCTCACAACGAGGCAGAGTCAGTACAGTTTGCCACGCAGATCATCGACACGTTTACCTACTACCTTATTGAAAAAAAGCTGAAATATAACTCGAACTGACAATCAGTGAAGGCAGGACAGACAATGAGCTCTTCGACATCCCTAAGCGCATTAATTCGTAAAATTGATGACATTACTGTTTCTACCGTAGATTCTACCGTTGCGCTGGCGAGGAGCATCCATGAGGCGATTTCAGGGGTACAAAAGGCCTCAGCCGAGGTCGTTCTCGACCCCTCAGTCAGATCCACCGTTCAACAGCACATCAAGCGCACGCTCAATAACAACCATTACTGCTCAGGGGCGGGATTCGCCAGCCATATTGAGAGTACCGCAACCACAAAAGAGTACTGGTTGCTGGAGTGGTGGTATAAGAAAGACAATGGTTTGAGCCAGGCGCATCTGGATTTGGATCAGGCCACGCAACAACGACTGGACTTCAGAACCTTTGAGTGGTTTAAGCATTCTCCTCCGGTTGGCAAAGCCTATATCCACGGTCCCTACGTCGACTATATTTGCAATATCTCCTATACCCTAACGTCAGCCGTCCCGGTCTACTACAACAATCAGTTTCTCGGTGTTGCCGCGGTCGATCTGCTGGTCAGTCAGATAGAAGCCGAACTGCTTTCCTGTGCCCATCCTGACTATGTGATTCTGACTAATCTGGAAAACAGGATCATTTTCTCCAGTTGGCCACGTTTTCGCGTGGGTGAATTGCTGTCACCTGCAAACAGTACCGTGGTGTATCAGAGCGACTACTTTATCCTTTATCACTATCAAAACTAAGGGCCCGAAGGCCCTGAGTTTTTAGTTATCCTGCCCCATATTGAGCTTATTGGCGTACGCAATGGCGTCGTTTTCCGGCGCCGCTGAACGACCAAACGGACGGGTCAGGAACATATAAATAAGCCCCGAGCCAACAACAATCGCAAGGCCGAACAGAACCGTCCAACGATCGATGAAGTCGCTGCTGTCTGCCGGTTGCGCCAGTAACCAGATCCCGCACAATCCGTAAGCTAACGCCAGCACATTCACGATTACGCCCCAACCGCCAATGGTCCACTCTCCCGCCGGTTTCCAGCCTTTCAGACGCTGACGCAGCGCGGCCAGCACAACCATCTGGAACGAGATGTAAATCCCGATAACAGCAAACGCGGTGATACGCGACAGGTTATCTGGCTGGAAATAAACCCAAACGCAGATGATCACTGGCAGCAGGCAACTGACGACCATGGCATTATCCGGAACACCATTTTTAGAGATTTTGGCCATCCATTCACTTCCCGGCAGCATTCTGTCGCGGGAGAAAGAAAAGATAAGACGGCTTAACGCAGCCTGCAGAGACAAAATGCACGACAACATGGCGATAATTGCAACGACGATAAAGACAGTCGCGCCAGTTTCGCCCAGAGCTTCATTAAGGATTGCCGGGATCGGATCGGACGTTTTGCCATTCACGATGCTGACCAGATTCGGTGATGCCAGCAAATAACCCATAACAGAAATAATGGCGGAAATCGCGCCGAATACGATGCTTAAAATCATCGCCACCGGGATCTTTTTACTTGGATTCTGCACCTCTTCCGCAACGTTACCGCAGGCCTCAAAGCCAAAGAACATAAACAGCCCCATCAGCGCAGCAGACATAAATGCGGTGGAGTAGCTGCCGTCATGAGCCAGCACGCCCATCGAGTCAAAAATCACAGAGAACGGCTGCGAACGGTGGAAAATCAGCAGATAAATCCCCAGCGCGATCACGCTGACAATTTCACACCAGAAACCAATTTTCGCCACCCGGGCCAGATTTTTAGTCCCGGACATATTAACGGCCATCATCAACAGCAGCAGCAGGACGGAAGTCACCAACATCGTGGCCGGCGTCTGACCATAGTGGAAGAGTGATTCAACAAACGTTGATGTATATTCCGCGATCGACGTAATGGTGACCACCAGCGCCCACAGGTAGATCCAGGCGGCGATCCACGCATACTTCTTGCCCCACAACCTTCTGGCCCAGGGGTAAAGCCCGCCGGTTATCGGATACTGGGAAGCGACCTCACCAAACACCAATGCAACCAAAAGTTGCCCACATGCGACGATTAAAATCCACCATACTGCGGGCGGCCCCGCCAGCGTTACGGCCAGCGCAAACAGCGAATAGACGGCGGTAAGCGGCGACAGGTAGGTAAAACCCAACGCAAAGTTTGAAATAAGACCGATCGAGCGATTGAACTGTTCTTTGCCATCTTTTTGAAAATTATCGTTTTTCTTATCAGGTGTCTGTTCCATATTGCTTTCTCTTTTGTGGAATAGTCGCAGGGTTGAACAATTAATGTATAAAAGATATTAAGTTATATGTATAGTGATTTTGTCGCAGATTTGTTAAAAATGATCGCGCATCACGTTAATGAAAAAGTGGAGATAAAACGGTAGAGAGAGCGAGAATTTTGCGGTATTTACAACCAACGATTCTTTAGCAATTGCGAACCATAGGCTATTTTGGCGGATAAATACGCACAGCGGATTGCGTTCGATGCTAAGTAGCAAGAATCGCTGCTGTTAAGCAACATTTTTGCAATATAATAACGTGATGTTAAACGCTGAACCTGAGCAGGTGAATGATGGAAATTGATCTCGATAATCTGGTCTTTGATGGACTGGAAGAAGCGCAAGAGCGTAACGCTGAACGTCTGGAAGATGCAGACAAGAAAGCGCAGGAAATTATTGCTGATAATGACTGCGGCGACGCCTGCAAAATCTGATTTCCAAACCGGCGCAATGCCGGTTTTTTATCGCCTGTTAACCCCACCCACTTCAGCCCGTATACCGTAAGGCCTCAATCAGTTGCGCAAAGGCGGCGGTATGCTGTTTTCGGCTGGGATAGTACAAATAATAGCCAGGAAAAGGTTCGCACCAGTCCTCCAACACTTTTTCCAATGCCCCCTCTGCAACAGCCTGCTCGACGGTGTCTTCCGGCACAAAAGCCAGCCCCATTCCCGCCATCGCTGCGCTAATTCGCGGGGGTAGATTGTTAAAAATAAGCTGCCCTTCCACCCGTACGCGCAAATCTTGCCCGTCTTTAGCAAACTCCCAGGCGTATAATCCGCCCAACGTCGGCATGCGCATGTTAATACAGCTATGATTTTGCAGGTCGTGAGGGGTTTTCGGTTTGCCATGACGAGCAAAATACGCCGGTGACCCCACCACTACCATACGCCAGTCCGGGCCAATTCTGACGGCGACCATGTCTTTTGCCACCTGCTCACCGAGCCGAATACCCGCGTCATAGCGGCCAGTCACGATATCCGTCAGACTATTGTCGATGGTCATTTCCACATTCACATCAGGGTAAGCCTGCAAAAACGGCTCCAGCGCGGGCCAGACGGTAGATTGCAATGCATGTTCGCCCAGCGTCAGGCGAATGTTACCGGCCACGCGCTGACGAACATCGGTTAATGCCAGCAGCTCTGTTTCAATGTCATCAAAACGCGGGCTGATACTGTTGATAAGCCGTTCTCCGGCTTCGGTCGGCGCAACGCTGCGCGTGGTGCGGGTCAGAAGCCGTACATCCAGCCGCTCTTCAAGCCCACGAATCGCATGGCTTAGCGCGGATTGCGAAACCCCAAGTTTTGCCGCTGCCCGGGTAAAACTACGCTCGCGGGCAACAATAATGAGATAATAGAGATCGTTAAAATTATCACGCAGCATGCTTATCCCCACTCCAGACCTGTTGTGACATATGGTACAGGTCCGGAGGGTATTCCAGTAGCATTTCTGGACATTAGCACAGTTCAACCTTATTCAAGCGTGCTCTCACACAAAAACCAAATGCGAATTATTACCAGGCTTATGCACGATTTTACCTTTCACTCATGCATTATTTTCACCCGCTATTAACACATCCTTCACTAATAACATTTTGTATATAGATAAGAATTTTTTCTTATTTTGTCCCAACCGTAAGTTATGGGAGCGTAAAAAGCACAAACCAAAAACTACAGGGATTTCATACAATGATGGCAACGAAAACTTACCGCGCTAAAAAAACACTGCTGGCATTGGGCGTGCTGCTGGCCTCAGGACTTACCGTCTCGCAGGTTCAGGCTGACCAACTGGCCGATATCAAAGCCGCAGGCGTCGTAAAAATCGCGACATTTGACGCGAATCCTCCGTTTGGCTCCGTCGATGCCAAAACCCATAAGATTGTCGGCTACGACGTTGATTTTGCCGAAGCGCTGGCCAAATCCCTTGGTGTAAAACTGGAACTGGTAGCGACCAATCCGGCAAACCGCATTCCGTTATTACAATCTGGTAAAGCTGATTTAATCGTCGCAGATATCACGATTACACCTGAACGGGCGCAGGTAATAGATTTCTCCGTCCCTTATTTTGTTACCGGCCAGCAGTTCCTTGTGCCAGCAAAATCTCCGGATAAGCTCGATGAATACAGCAAAGCACGCATCGGCGCGGTAAAAGGCACTACTGGTGAACAGGCACTGCATCAGCGCTTCCCGCAGTCGCGCGTGTTGGCCTACGACGATATCCCGCTGGCGTTAACCGCGCTACGCAACGGCAATGTTCAGGCCATTACCCAGGACAGTACGATTCTGGCCGGGTTATTAGGCGCTGCGCCGGATAAAGCTGATTTCAAAATTCTGCCGGACCTGCTGAGCAAAGAAGAGATCGGCGTGGGGGTGAAAAAAGGTGAGCCAGCGTTGTTGAAAGCCGTCAACGATGAACTTTTGAAGCTGGAATCTACCGGGCAGGCAGCCAAAATTTATGATGTCTGGTTTGGTCCTGAAACCAAAAATCCGCAAGCCCGCGCCTTTAAAATAGAAGCCCAGTAATATGCTCTCAGCTCTTTTTCATCGTTCCGCAGCTTCGGCTGCGGATTCTACCCAATTGGGTCAGGCAAGCGTCAAACTGCACAATGTGTTTAAACAGTATGACGCTCATACCGTACTTAACGGCGTTAGCCTGGCGGTTGAACCCGGTGAAGTGGTGACTATTCTGGGGCCTTCCGGCTCAGGAAAGTCCACTCTTATTCGTCTTATCAACCAGCTTGAGTCGCTCAGCGGTGGCGAAATTTTCATTGATGGTAAACCGATTAGTCAGTTGCGCGGGGCGGCATTACGCCAGTTACGCAGCCGTATCGGTTTCGTATTTCAGCAATTCAATCTCTATTCGCACCTGACTGCGCTGCAGAACATCGCGCTGGCGCTGGAATATGTTCACGGCTGGAACAAGACGGAAGCGGATCGTCGGGCTCTTGAGTTGCTGGAAAAAGTGGGACTGGCGGAAAAAGCCAACGCCTATGCCGCGCAGTTGTCCGGTGGGCAGCAGCAGCGCGTGGCCATCGCCCGCGCACTGGCTTCGTCGCCACAAATTATTCTGTTTGATGAGCCCACTTCCGCGCTGGATCCGGAAATGATCGGCGAGGTATTACAGGTAATGAAAAATCTGGCCCACAGCGGTATCACCATGATCGTCGTGACCCACGAAATGCATTTTGCCCGCGAAATTGCCGATCGGGTGGTTTTCATCGATGGTGGCGATATTCTGGAAGTGGCCGCGCCGGAGGATTTTTTCGTCCGACCACAGCACCCGAGAACCCAGCGTTTCCTGAAAAAAGTGCTCGACCCGTTACACCAGGAGTCATCGTCATAATGCATGCAATGGACTGGCAGGGAGTGCTGAGCGGGCAACCCCTGCAATGGATAATTTCCGGTTTTCTCACCACGCTCTGGGTGACGCTGGCAGGTATCGTGCTCGCCACGCTCATTGCCATCTCACTGCTCGGCCTGCGCCTGACGGGCAATCGTCTCGCTAAAACGATGGTCGGGGTTTGGGTCTCGGTGTTTCGCAACACGCCTTTACTGGTGCAACTAATGCTCTGGTATTTTGCCGCCTGGAACTGGCTACCCCGTAACGTCATTAGCTTTATCAATGCCGATCATCCATGGTCAATTTTGCCGGGTGATGTCTGGTGGTTAACGCCGGAATTTATCTGTTCAGCATGGGGGTTGGGGGTATTTACCTCAGCATTTTTGGTTGAAGAGATCGCTTCGGGTTTACAGGCTGTTTCTGCCGGACAACGCGAGGCTGCCGTGGCGCAGGGGTTTTCATCCTGGACAATATTTCGTCACATTCTGCTGCCTCAGGGGCTGGCAAACGCCTGGCAACCGATTGTTGGGCAATATCTCAACCTGATGAAGCTTTCCTCGCTTGCCAGCGGTATTGGATTTGCTGAGCTCACCTACCAGGTACGGCAAATTGAGAGCTACAACGCGCACGCGCTGGAAGCCTTTGCCGTTGGCACCGTGCTCTATCTGTTTACCGGCATCGTTCTGGGAATGCTGCTTACGCGTCTTGGCCCGCAGTCTGCGTCGGGTAAATCGTCAAGGATAAGAATGCGCATCTTCAGCGTCAGGAGCATACTGCATGATCGCTAATGTTTCGGTCATTACCGACAATCTTGACTATCTCCTGTGGGGACGTGTAGCTGAGGGGCAACCCGGTGGCGTCCTGCTCACTTTGCTGATGGCTATCGGTGCGGCATTGCTGGCGCTGCCTGGCGGGATCGTTCTTGCCTGTTGCGCCTGGCGATTTCCGGGCGCGGTTCGCAACGGATTGTTTTTCTGGGCGGAATTTATTCGCGGCATTCCGCTCATCTTTGTGATTTTCTGGATGTGGTATTTGCTACCCATGCTGACCGGAAGCGATCTGCCCGGTGCCGTTACCGTGACGCTGGCGCTGGCATGGTTCACCGCCGCCTCGGTGATGCACTCGGTGTATGCTGGAATTAGCGCACTGCCTGGCGGGCAATATGAAGCGGCAGTCGTTCAGGGTTTTCGCCCGGATCAGGCCCTGTGGCTTATCTTGCTGCCGCAGGTGCTGCGTAACGTACTACCGTCGCTGACAGGGATTTTTATTGGGCTGCTGAAGGACACGTCACTGGCGTTTATCGTTAACGTGCCGGAACTCACGACAGTTGCCGGTCAGGTTAACAGCCGGGTGCAAATTTACCCCGCAGCCATTTTTATCTTTACCGGGCTGGTTTATTACCTGCTGTGCTTTAGCCTTGAAAAAATCACCCAGCGCCGATTCGCACTAAAATGACCTCTCGGCTCAACATTCCACGAACTGATGGTCTTCGTTGAGCCGATATTTCACGCCCGCCCGAATGTTATTTTCCCCTTCAACGGCAAGCGCAAAACGCATTCTTTCGCCATCGTGATAAGCCAGCGCCGCACATCCGCCGGGACCAAGAATTATCGAGTCGACAGCACCGGTACTGGCAACAACGGCGTTCTCTCCGCTGGCAATAATGTGGATATTGTCCGCGCAGTTAGCGATTTTCGCCTCTGCGCCAAAACAGGCCAGTTGGGTTAAATCACCGCTACTGGCAATCCGATTTCGGTCGCCGAGCGAACTGATACGTACGCGCATGCCAGTACTGGCAATACGTGTTCCATCGCCCACACTGCTGATACGCGCCGAGTTTCCCGCAATCGCTATTCGCCCGCGATCGCCTGAACTGCCGATATGCGTGTTATAGCCTACACTGCCAATCCGTGCGCTGTAACCGGCACAGGCGATCTGCGCAGCATACCCGGCGCTGGCAATTTTAACGTTGTCACCCGCACTGCTAAATCGGGCATAATCTTCCGCACTCGCCAACGGACGACTGGTTTCCCCTGCAGCTTGCTCACAGGAAATATTCCCCATTGCGTCAATATCCTGCTGAGCAAAACTCGCATCTTCCCGCCATTTTGACCAGCCGTATTCCACCAGGCTATTTGCCCAATCGGTATACCCTTCCCGCTGGAGCGCGCGATGAACATCGGCATAGCTTCCTCCTGCGGGAAACGCGCGTAGAAACCAGCGATACATGACGGGCCCAACACGCCAGGCCCGTAAGTCACTTCGCGTAATCATCATCGCTTAATGCCGGTGGTAGCCATCCACCATACACTTAAAGGTTTCGCCCGGCGTGCGACCCGTAGTGCAGAGATAAAGATGCCCAAAAATGAAAAACAGACTGGCTATTGCCAGCGCAAAGTGCGCCTGAAGCAGCCAGTAACGCACTCCGGGGAACAGATCGCCGACGGCTACCGGGTAAAGCGATAACAATCCAGTGATCAGTAGCAGTGGCAACAAACCATACATCACGCCAACATAGGCCGCCTGCTGTAACGGATTAAATTTAGAGCGAGGTGAGGCCGGAAATGGGTGTGACTCGCCCTGCATAATGCCAAACAGGTAAAAACGAGTTTGTCTTTGCGCACGTGCGATCCAGCCCTGACGTTGAATAATATAGTGATGTCCGTTGCCGCCAATCAGGTTGATCAGCACAAAACCAATCCAGCAGGCAAGTAGCAAAAAGCCACAAACCTCATGAACGGTGAGCAGGCTTTTCATTACCGGTGCGCTAACGGCAGAGAAGTGATTGACCAGGCCACTAACCAGAAGCAACAGAAATAACAGCGCATTCGACCAGTGCCACAGGCGGACAGCCTTCGAATATAAATAGACCTTCTCACCATGCCCTGCCGACGCTTTATGCGCCGCCCGAAAGCGCAGCATGGCGTGAAGCGCCAGCACCAGCCACATTCCCACCAGCATTAACCCGGCAACGACTAACCACACAGGCCAGTAGTCCGGTGAAAACAGGGGGACATACTGTGCAAGTTGGGCGTGAAACTGTTCGGCATTCTGCGACGCGTTCATACATTTTCCTTTTTAATCAAATGTTGACCGAACCGACGATACAGATGGGGTTTCCCGGCGCCTGCAAGTTGATATTCGTAATACTTGTTTTCTCGCAACCAGGTCTGAATTTCCGGGCTATCTTCACGACCGAAAATCAGCGCATGTTCCGGGCAAGCGTTAACACAGATCGGAGGGAAACCTTTTGCCAGCCGAGATTCAGCGCAGAAGTCGCATTTATCCGCCACTTTGGTTTGCGGGTTGAGATAGCGCACCTGATAAGGACACGCGCCAATACAGTAACTGCAGCCAATACAGCAAGACGTATCTACTCGCACAATACCGTTCTCATCTCGCCAGGAGGCACCGGTCGGACACACCTCAATACAAGGTGCATCATCACAATGCTGGCAGGACTGACGGAAGTAGTGATACAGCGTTTCGTTGTCGTTATCGGTTACCGGAATATGCGCTATCGACAAACGGCTGCCCTGGTCAGGTACATGGTTGGTTTTCCGGCATGCACGAGCGCAAATATTGCATCCGTTACACAGTGATTCGTCGTGAATCATGACGTAACGAACGGCTTTAGGGCTCCTGGTACTCGCTAACAGATTTTGACCTGGGCCGGTAAAAAAAATCACCGTCCCCATGCCAATGACAAATTTTCGTCGGGTGAAGGACATCGGGTTATCCTCTAATGCTGTGACAGTGGTCGTCCACACATTCCATGACATCAACCTGAATATTTCAGGGGTTCTGATACTGCTCAACCTCAAGCCATTCACAAAGGCCGTACGCTTTGCCATAACTCATAAAACGTTCGCTGAACAAATAAGGCTCCGCATTTGACGATTCCACAGTACGTATATCTGCGTAATCAGGGTGCGTTTCCATGGCCGTGAGCGCCGCTGAAATCTGCTGAGACTCAAAGCTGTACGGCGGTTGCGTCAACATGGCGACCTTATAGGGGCGAGGATACGTACGACCGTCGAAGCGTACCGCCTCGGCAATCGCACGACAGATGTCGTTTTCCACCACCTGCACGCACATGTCGGCGTAGTTTGCCGTCATGGTTTGCGTTGAGTAGAAATAGACATCTTCCACACCCTGCACACGGGTGATATCCGCGTCATTCGCGTCCTGGCACAGCATATCCAGCAGCGCGCTAAGATCGGTTTCAGGGACCGAATAAGGTGGCTGCAGAAACACGCTGCGCGCCACCAGGTGCCCCGATGCCGAATGCTGGCGGATAAAATCTGCCACAATCGACTCCGGGCTGGCGGCTTCCTGAACCTGCGGCGCAGTCACCCGCTCGACCGGCGGGTGAAACGCCTGTAGCCAGTGTCTCTTTTGGCTATCAACCTCGTCAGGAAGCGCCTCAACGGGTGCCTGAACGTTGCTCACGTTAGTCATCTCGCGTTCCTTACGCTGGCAACAGATCCTGCGCAGCCAAATCGGCTGCCACGTCTTCAAGTCCGAGTCGATTCAGGGTTTCACGCGTTGGGCAACCCAACTCGGGATCCCAGCCCATTTCCTGATAGAACATCGTCAGTGACTGGCGCATATCCTCCCTGTCCATCTTGTCGGTGCCTTCGGTGAAGACCGGAATTTTCGGATCTTTATCAAACACCCAGGAGCAGATGAGATCGTGTTCATTACGCATATCTTTGGTTTGCATCAGTTTGACCGTATAGGCACGATGCAGGGTAAAGATGCGTTCAGCGGCCAGGTCCAGACTCGCCTGCGTGGTTTCATCACCGGTGACTGCCTGGAAGAATTTCGCTTCCAGATCCAAATCTCCGCGATAGTTGCGGCTCTTGAGTGGTGAAACCGTCATCGGCCAAACCCAGTTACACAGCGTAACCGCGTTATGCAGGCAGACTTTCAGCAGCGTCCATTTGGCATATTTGATCTTGGCGGCATTGATTGGGGTATAGTTTTTGGTTTCGTCGTAGGCGTCCTGCGACCCAAATAACTCACCCGCCACTTCGCGCTGTAATTTCAGCGGCAAACCGGAACCGATGAAGTTGATATGGGTGTGCGCCATACAGTCACGGTTAAACATACAGTTGGTGATCGCCCCCACCTGCGCCGAGGCTTCGTTTGCATGGTGGACCGGAAAACCAAACGGCGACCACAGTTTATTTTTGGCATAACCCCAGTACTCTTCGCCCAAATCCCAGCGTTCAGCAATGGCATACGAACCGTCCGCAAGATGACTGAGTTCCCCCACGCGATGCGCCAGTCGATAGTAGAAATCTTTGATAAAGTTAGGATCGCCCGCCTCCAGTTGATCCCAACGGATCTCCGCGTACTCTTCGGCTGGCAGCACGCGTTTAAAGACGCCTTTCGAATAACAGTAGGTAAAGTCACGGTGCAGCTGGCCGTAGTTACACCAGATACCGTAATCGTCAAACAGGTTCAGTCCGATCAGGTTCCCTACGACTCGCCCATCGTCTTTATCGTCAAAATCTTTCGGGCCATTGGGGAAAATGGTGGTGTGAACAAAGTTCGCCACGCAGGTGTTGCCGCCGGTACTCGGCACGCCAAAATCCTTCACCCGCGGGACATTGAGCTGCGACATACAACGAATAGGGCATGAATGGCAGCCGCTCATTTTGACCGTGTATTTTTCTGCGGCTGGCCCCAGATCGAACACCGATTTATAGGTACGGAAACCCACTGTATTTTGGTTGCCTGGCGGGATTTCACCGGTTTCGATTGGCCCCCCTTCTGCCGCGCCCCAGAAAAGTCCCTTACGGGCTGTCCAGCGCGAGTTTGGCGAAGAGTATTCTGCCCAGGCCTGCGGGGTGCTTGGCACAACGTGGTTGTTGTTGGCGCCGATAAGCTCGGTCATCATGTAGTCATTGAGACGCTTCATCTCTTTACGATCGGCAATGTTGACGCCTTTGGTCCCTTCTACCGCAATGGCCTTCAGGTTTTTAGAACCCATCACCGCACCCGTACCTGCACCGCCGCTGTGGTTGCGGCTGTTGATCATGCAGGACAGTGGCACCAGATTCTCACCCGCCTGCCCAATAGCGGCAACGCAGGTTTCCGGGCTGGTAATCCGACAAATCTCTTCGGTTGTGGCGCGAGTCCCCTTGCCCCACAAGAAATCGGCTTTTTCGATGCTGACTTTATCGTCTTTGATGTTGATCCAGACCGGTGATGCGGACTTGCCTTCAATAATAATGGCGTCGTAACCGGCGAATTTCATTTGTGCAGCAAAGAAACCGCCCATATGGGCATCTACGACTAAGTTACCTTTAGTAAACGTCGATAAGGAGGTGATATTGACGCGGGAGCTACAGGGAGCGCCTGACCCCGTCAATGGTCCGGTGGCAAAAACCAGTTTATTCCCTTCATCAAAAGGCATGGTGCCTAGCGGGACTTCGTCGTACATAATTTTATAACCAAAGCCCATCCCACCGACAAATTTTTTAAATTTACTGGAATCTTCAAGGGTGATATTACCCGTGGTGAGATTGACCCGTAAAATATTACCTGTCCAACCATTAGCCATCATGTTTTCCTTTGCAAGAAGGTTTAATAGATATACCCGCCATTCTTAAGGCAGCTTTTTTATCCAAAACTGCAGTATTTTTGGCAATTAATGGCGCGAATCAGGTATGCCTGTTATCTATCAAACAGTAATATCTTTCCACTCGATAATTTTTAATGCCCCAGTCGGACAAGCATTGGCGCATTCTCCGCATAACACACATTTTGAGGATTTTTTCGTTTCGGTATTTACGGTCGCCATCATCCACGGGCAGGCTGTGGTACACGCGCTACAGCCAATACAGCGTTTGTGGTCCACCGCAATACAACCGTCTTCTTGTTTCCAGGTAATTGCACCAATTGGGCAGACCTTCATGCACTGCGGATCTTTACATTGTCGGCAGGTATCAGCGGTATAGTTTAAATCGCCATACAGCCCACCACCGGACCCGACGCCATCATCGCCAAAGAAGAAATTGCGATGGATTTTTATCCGGGAAAAGAAGGTCCCTACGGCACCATCGTTATAATTGGTACAGGATATTTCACAGCGGTGACAGCCCGTACAGCGGGCTCGCTGGGTCACCAGAACCCCTTTCGGCGTATTGATAAGCCCCACGGTCCCACTATCGACATCTTCCTGCTTACAACCAAATAGGGATAACAGCGCGGGGGCAATCGTTAATCCTGCCAGTCCTTTCCCTGATATCCGCAGGAATTCTAGTCGCGTTAAACCACAATCTAAAAATGGACGATCAACCTGGTTCATTTATTTCGCATCCTCTTCGCAAATGCTGTGGTAGCAACACATCCAAGCTAATTTAAACCAGCGCAGCTCAAGCCATATCGGGCGGTTAATGTTGCCAACAACACGTAAATTTTTGCCCTAACCTGATCGCGTAAATGACGGTGGTTAAACTGAATGAATCTAATCCTTTAGGGTTAGGCGCAGAAATAATGTGGTTATTCAGCATACATAGTCTTGATCGTCATCAATTAAAAAACGGAAGGGATATAATTAATGCGGAGTGAGATTTATTATCATTAAGAAATGGAGTGAAATAGCAGCCCATTTAAATTACAAATATTTGTGAACCCTCTCCCAAATATAATATTGCACGGCCACCGATATATAAATAAATACATATCGTTTTATAGTTCTCTACAACCAATTATTAACGGAGATAAATTATATAGATTGATAGATTAACGTATCGAGAATAAGAGGACGGCAAAAAATTTCTGCGGTCCTCTTTTTATGAATTAACCGGCCAATGCTTTAATTACAGTCTCAATAGCCTGTTTTTCTAACTCACTGCGCTTCACGCGCTGGTTAGCAAGGGTGGTTCTCAGTACTCCCGCAATGACGATATGCTTAGGTTCTTGTCCCAGATCGCGCATTTCCAGCACTACTTTACCGACTACTCTGCACATTTCACGGTACAACTCGTCGTCTTTCGTCTGATTTCCCATTTTTGCCCGCTCGTCATTAACTCAAACCAACAGCATATATCACTCTGACGATTTAGACAAAATTCAATGAAAATCAAATAAATGTCATCATTCTACTGAACTCTCTGAAGTCGATTAACGAGCTCAGCAAGACTTCCTGCCTGCATTTTTTCCATCACCCGCGCACGGTGTACCTCAACCGTGCGCACGGCAATATTCATGGCATCAGCAATTTCCCGATTCATTAACCCTTTTGCTACCAGATGCGCCAGTTCCCGTTCTTTTGGCGTAAGTTGTTGGTAGCATGAGATGATCTCTTGTCGCGAGAACGCCGCTGCCGAGACCTGCAAGGCATGTTCTAATGCTGCCTGCAGCGGCACGGCTGACACCGGTTTTTGCAAAAAATCGACCGCGCCACGTTTCATTTGCTCAACCGCCATCGGCACGTCGCCGTGCCCGGTGAGAAAGACCACCGCCAGCGTACTTGCTTTCTGACGCATGATTTCATGCACAGCGTGCCCATCCAGTACCGGCATACGCATATCCAGCAGTAGTACGCCCACCTGGTGCAGATTTGCCTCGGCGAGGAATTTCTCGCCTTGCTCCCAGCAAGACACTTCATATCCCAGACTTTCCAATAAAAACGCACAGGCCTGGGTAACAGCAATGTCGTCATCCAGCAGATGAATTATCGCCACTACGGCCTCCTTCCTGATTTGGCTTAAAATACAATGTCACTCTCGCCCCCGCTTTGCCGTCCGGGGCCTGCTGATTTTTGATCTCAATATCTCCGTTTGCGTAGCGCACCAGTCGCTGACAAATGGCCAGTCCTAGTCCCATACCTTCTTTGCGGGTGGTCATAAACGGCTGAAACGCCTGATACAACTGAGCCTCGTCAATGCCTCCGGCATTATCCTGCACCTGAATACGCACGCCACCATCCTTATGCAGGGCGCTAAACCATACCGTCGTAGCGCCTGCCTGGGCGGCATTGAGTACCAGATTAGCCAGCACCTGCTCAAGAAGAACGCTTGGCAGCATCAACGTTAACGCCTTGCTAACCTGCGTGTGCAGCGTTACTGCCGGGAATTGCTGGGGCATGCGCAGTAATTGCCAGACGTGATGGATAGCATCGTGAACGTTGATGGCTTGCCAGTCATCGGAGAGTACCGGATTGCCCTGTGCCTGGCTGACCCACTGTCGGAGATTGCGCAGCGTATCGGCTCCTCGTTGTGCCTGGGCGTCTATGTGCTCAAGCGCGGGCAGCAACGGATGCTGCTCATCCTGACCACGCAGGCGAATTAGACAGCCTTGGGCATAATGACGGATAGCAGACAACGGCTGATTGAGTTCATGGGCAAAACCGGAGGTCATCTCCCCCAGCACGCTCATTTGGCGGGCAGTCTCCAGCGCCTGTTCCTGTTTGTGCAACAACACGTTGTTCCGCTCCAGCTGCCTGCCACGTCGGCGAACCAACAGCATCACCCAGATGTAATTGAGCGTAAGCAACAGCAATACGATGACCACGCCCCCCATCGCCAGTCGGTGTTGAATAAACCAGCTTTTGACATCCAGCCACAGCTGACGCTGCTGCGGATGCTGTCGGACGTCGCGCAGCAACGCTTCTACTTCACGGGTCGAGGCGGGCGCACCCCAGCGAAACGTCGCGTTTTGCGGTGCATTGAACAGTACCCGCGTGACGCGATCGGCCAGCTCGTCACTCACTGCAGGTAGTGCGGCAAATGACCAGTCCGGATAGAGCGGCGTACTGGTTAAACAGGGAATTGAAGTCGGATGATTCAACACGGTCATAAAATCGGTTTTACGGATGAGGCCTTCTTCATCCATTTTTTCCAGCAGGCACACCGGCACGATCACCGCCTGCACGGCTTTTTCACGTAATAAATAGAGTAAGGCATCGGCGGGAAATCCGGTAAACGTCAGACGTAAATCACGTTCAGGGCGCAGACCGGCATCACTGAGCGCTTTATATCCCAGCAAATAGCCGCCAAACGCCTGAGCATCAATGGCGCCAACCGTTTTGCCGATCAGATCGTGTGCGGAGGTTAACCCACTGTCGCGCCTGACGAGAATGGCGCTGCCAATCACGTTACTGGTGGCTTTCCCACCACGGGTGGATCGTAACGACGCCAGCCAGCGTAGCGCTGAGCGGCTGTTAAGCTGGACAAACTGCGCCGGATTGGTGACCACAAAGTGTACCGTTCCACGATTCACCGCCTCCTGCATCTGCCGCAGGTCCAGCGGTTGAATATGAAACTGCTCACCGGGGATTTGCTGATTCAACAAGGTTTCCAGCGGCTGCCAGTGATTACGTGTAGAAACCTCCCCGCGCATCGCCAAAACGCCAATGTTCCATGTCTGCGCCCTGACCGCGCCGCTTAGCATCCACAGCGACGCCAGTACCGTCAGACATCTTACTACGTTGCGTCCCACTCAATTATCCCTGTCAATTATGTTGTTTTAGATCAACAACAAGCCGGGTATGTGGTTAACCACAATAGAGTATACCCCGTCACGATTTTTACACTGTAAATCATTGAGATTCTTTATTCATCACACGCAAATCAACGGCGTGACCAATGTTTCGTTGTTGCATCGTGACGGGAGAAAATATGGACAGCAGTAAACGGCAGTTTCTCCAGCAACTGGGCGTCCTGACCGCTGGCGCATCACTGGTTCCGCTGGCTCAGGCGCAATTTCCCTTTTCGCCAGAACGCCACGAAGGCTCACAACAGCATCGCTATGCCATGCTGGTTGACCTGCGACGCTGTATCGGCTGCCAGGCCTGTACCGTCAGTTGCGCCATTGAAAACCAGACGCCACAGGGCGAATTTCGTACCCTCGTCAACCAGTATCAAGTACAGATTGAAGGCCAGCAAAGCGTTACCAACGTCCTGCTGCCGCGCCTGTGCAACCATTGTGATAATCCCCCTTGCGTGCCCGTTTGCCCGGTACAAGCCACTTTCCAACGCGAAGACGGCATTGTGGTGGTCGACAACACACGCTGCGTGGGCTGCGCCTATTGCGTGCAGGCCTGCCCTTATGATGCGCGATTCATCAACCATGAAACGCAAACCGCCGATAAATGTACCTTTTGCGTTCACCGCCTAGAAGCGGGGCTGCTCCCGGCCTGTGTGGAATCCTGCGTCGGCGGCGCGCGCATCATTGGCGATATTAAAGATCCGCACAGCCGCATTTCACAAATGCTGCATGAACACCATGACGCCATCAAAGTCCTGAAGCCGGAAAGCGGTACGTCTCCTCACGTGTTCTATCTGGGACTGGATGAGGCGTTTGTCACCCCATTGATGGGACGAGCTCAACCCGCTCTCTGGCAGGAGGTTTAAATGAACCATTCACTGATTATCGACGAGGTTCTGGCCCATCCTCAGGACGTAAGCTGGTTACCCTGGGCCGTACAATATTTCTTTTTCATCGGCATTGCCGCCTGCGCCGCGCTGTTCGCATGCGTTCTCCACTGGCGCAAAAAAGAAACGGCAGACCTGGAGAATCTGACGCTGCTAATCGCCCTGACCTGCGCGATTACCGCGCCGCTGGCGCTGACCGCTGATCTACACCAAACCGCCCGCGTCTGGCACTTCTATGCGTATCCGACGCCATGGTCCTGGATGCCGTGGGGCGCGCTGTTTTTACCGCTGTTTACCGGTTTTTTAGGTCTATGGTTTCTGGCGCAGCATGTGAAACGGCTAACGCTAAAAAGTTACAGTGTCACAAAATGGTTAGCACTTGGTAGCGCGCTGTCCGCCATCGGATTGCTGGTTTACACCGGCCGTGAAGTGTCGGTGGTACAGGCGCGTCCCATTTGGTTCAGTTACGCCTTTCCGGTTGCGATGTTCCTCAGCGCGCTGCAAACATTTCTTGCCCTGCTTATTGCCACGACAAATAGCAAGGACGCACTACCGCGTAAGCTAGCGTGGGGGCAAATGGTTACGTTGATCGCGCTGGCTATCGTGGTGGCGATCTGGGCGAGTGGAAATACGCTT
Source organism: Citrobacter sp. Cpo032 (assembly GCF_030332975.1). Taxonomy (NCBI): domain Bacteria; kingdom Pseudomonadati; phylum Pseudomonadota; class Gammaproteobacteria; order Enterobacterales; family Enterobacteriaceae; genus Citrobacter; species Citrobacter sp. Cpo032. The sequence continues at coordinate 410,174 of NZ_JAOWGU010000049.1, read as the reverse complement.
TCCGGTTCGGCTATCCGTCAGTGGCTGGATGTTGCCTCTTCAGCACAACACTACGCTATCGGTTGGGTTGCGCTATGGCTTGTTTCGCTTGCTCTTTGCGGGTTGGTTGTACGTTACCCCTTATCGCTACCGCTGCGCATATTACTCGCTTTTAGCGCTATGGCGCTGTGCTGGCTAATGCGCTGGACGTTACTCATCCAGGTGCAGACCGTACCGAAATTTAACGCGCAGTTTAATCCCTATACCCTGCCCGGCGGCACCGATGGCTGGCTGGCTATTGTGGGTACCTTCGGCCTGTGGATAGCACTGATTATTATTGTTCGTGAAGCCCTGAACGCGATCGCAAGGAGAATGCAACATGGCTAATTTAACCCGTCGTCAGTGGCTTAAAGTCGGCCTTGCCGTAGGTGGCATGGTGACTTTTGGCCTGAGTTATCGGGATGTGGCAAAGCGCGCGATAGACGGTTTGTTGGACGGAACCTCGGGCAAAATTACCCGTGACCGCATTTTTGCCAACGCGCTCATCCCCGAAGCCAACGCCCGGCCTCACTGGCAGCAAAACCCGCAGCAGGTGATCTCGATGACGCAGTGCTTTGGTTGCTGGACGCAGTGTGGTGTACGGGTTCGCGTTGACACTGAGCAAGGCAAAGTGCTGCGCATTGCGGGCAACCCTTATCATCCGTTGTCGCACGAGCACCATATAGACGCCTCTGTCCCCTTTGCCACGGCAATGGAACAGTTGACCGGGGAGTCAGGTCTTGACGCACGTTCTACCGCCTGCGCCCGTGGTGCAACCTTACTCGAAGGTCTGTACAGCCCGCTACGTATTCTGGAGCCTATGAAGCGCGTCGGTAAACGCGGTGAAGGAAAATGGCAGCGCATCAGCTTCGAACAACTGATCAAAGAGGTGGTGGAAGGTGGCGATTTGTTTGGTGAAGGCCACGTTGATGGTCTGAGAGCCATCCACGATCCCACTACACCGCTTGATGCGAAACATCCCGGCTTTGGCCCAAAATCCAATCAACTGCTGGTCACCAATACCAGCGATGAAGGACGTGATACCTTTTTACGTCGCTTCGCACTGAACAGTTTCGGCAGTAAAAACTTCGGCGCTCATGGCGCTTACTGCGGTCTGGCCTATCGGGCCGGTTCAGGTGCGTTAATGGGCGATCTGGATAAAAATACCCACGTAAAACCCGACTGGGATAACGTCGAATTCGCACTGTTTATGGGCACCTCTCCGGCGCAATCCGGCAACCCGTTTAAGCGCCAGGCCCGCCAGCTGGCCAGCGCCCGTTTACGTGACGACTTCCGCTATGTTGTGGTGGCGCCAGCCCTGCCATTAACCACGGTGCTGGCTGACGATCGCGGCCACTGGCAGCCCGTACGACCGGGAAGCGACTCCGCGCTGGCTATGGGGATGATAAGCTGGATTATCGATAAACAACGCTATAACGCTGATTATCTCGCCATTCCCGGCGTGCAGGCCATGCAGCAGGCAGGAGAAAAAAGCTGGACTAATGCAACGCATCTGGTGATTACCGATGAAATTCCAACGCTTGCCGGACAACACCTGACCCTCGCCCATCTGAGTGCAAACGCAGCCCAGGAGCCGATGGTCGTCAACGAGGCCGGTGAGATTGTCGTCGCCAGCAGTTGCCCGCGCGCTCAGCTGTTTGTTACCCGTGAAGTGACGCTGGCCGACGGGCAGACAGTAACGGTAAAAAGCAGCTTCCAGTGTCTGCGTGAGTCCGCAGAGAAACTGTCGCTAACGCAGTACAGCCAGCAGTGTGGGGTGTCAGAAGCAGACATTGCCGCTCTGGCCGACGCATTCACCCGCCACGGGCGTAAAGCGGCGGTGATCACGCACGGCGGAATGATGGCAGGCAATGGATTTTATAACGCCTGGTCGGTGATGATGCTCAATGCGCTTATTGGTAACCTCAGCCTTGAAGGCGGCGTGTTCGTCGGCGGCGGCAAGTTTAATGGCGCCACCGACGGTCCGCGCTACAACATGGACAGCTTCGCCGGGAAGGTAAAACCGAAAGGGTTAAGCATCGCGCGCAGTAAAACCGCTTATGAGTCTTCGGAAGAGTACCGCAATAAGGTGGCTGCCGGGCAATCGCCCTTCCCGGCTAAAGCGCCGTGGTATCCGTTTGTCGCCGGTCAGCTTACCGAACTCCTCGTCTCGGCGCTTGAAGGTTACCCTTATCCGCTGAAAGCCTGGATCTCCAACATGACCAACCCGTTTTACGGCATTGCGGGGTTACGCGGCGTGGCGGAAGAAAAGCTCAAGGATCCTGCTCGTCTGCCGCTGTTTATTGCCATTGACGCCTTTATGAACGAAACCACGGCGCTGGCAGATTACATCGTGCCGGATACCCACAACTTCGAAAGCTGGGGATTCAGCGCTCCGTGGGCGGGCGTGGCCAGCAAAGCCACCACCGCGCGTTGGCCAGTTGTCAGATCGGCGACCAGCCTCACGGCTGATGGCCAACCGGCCTCGATGGAGTCTTTCTGTATCGCAGTGGCAAAGCGCATCGGGCTACCTGGATTCGGCGACAATGCAATTACCGATCCGCAAGGTAATCACTATCCGTTGAACCGTGCGGAAGATTACTACCTGCGTCTCGCGGCCAATATTGCGTTTATGGGCAAAGCTCCGGTTGCAGAAGCACAGCCGGAAGACATAGCGCTGACTGGGGTCCAGCGGATCATGCCTGTGATGACCCAAACGTTGAAAACCGATGAAATCGGCCGAGTGGCGTTTATCTACTCCCGCGGCGGGCGCTTTGCGCCGGACAACAGCGGGCGAGTTGATAACCGCGTCGGCAATGCCTGGGAAAAACCGCTCCAAATCTGGAATGCGAACGTCGCCGCGCACCGCCATGCGATTACTGGCGAGCGCTACAGCGGCTGCCCGGCCTGGTATCCATCACGTCTGTCAGATGGACGTGCGGTCGAGGAGTTGTTCCCGGAACAAGAGTGGCCGTTGAAGCTGATTTCCTTCAAATCCAATACCATGTCCAGCGCCACGGCGGTGATCCCACGCCTTCATCATCTGAAGCCGGTTAATCTGGTGGCGCTCAATCCACAGGATGGTCAGCGGTATGGTTTAGCACACGGCGATATCGTGCGTATCACCACCCCTGGTGGTCAGGCGCAAGCGCAGATAAGCCTGCTGCATGGCGTCATGCCGGGTGTCATCGCCATTGAACATGGTTACGGACATAAAGAAATGGGCGCGGCACAGCATACCCTCGACGGTGAGCCGATGGCGTTTGATGAGCAGATTAAGTCGGGGATTAATCTCAACGAATTGGGTTTTGCGGACCCAACCCGACAGGTAGCCAATACCTGGCTTGACTGGGTGTCGGGTGCGTCGGTGCGTCAGGGGTTGCCAGCGAGAATTGAGCGAGTGTAGCTCTGGTGCCGCATGGCATCGCGAACGCGTTTTACCCGGCCTACAGGACATCGTAGGCCGGATAAAGCACTGCCGCCACCCGGCAAAAAGCAGATTAGTTGTTTACCGGGATCACCGCACCTTTATATTTAGTACGGATCCAGTCCTGGATCTCTTTTGAATGCAGGACATCAACCAACGCTACGATATCCTTTTTCTTCTCGTCGCCACGATGCACGGTAATGATGTTGGCATACGGGTTGTTTTCACCACTTTCAACGGCAATAGGATCTTTCACTGGATCCAGCCCGGCGTCGATGGCGTAGTTGGCGTTAATCACCACCGCATCGCCTTCGTCGTTGTTATACATCTGCGGTAACAGCGCGGCTTCCACGTTTGGCAGGAACTTCAGCTTTTTCGGGTTTTCGACGATATCGCTAATGCGCGCGGTTACTTTATCCACGCCCGGCTTCAGCTTGATCACACCCTCTTTTTCGAAAATCGACAGAATACGACCTTCCTCAGATACCGCATCACGCATGATGACTTTGCCGCCTTCCGGCAGATCTTTAAGTGATTTCACTTTTTTCGAATAGATACCAATCGGCTCAATGTGAATCGCTCCGGCGCTAACGAAGTCATACGTTTTATCGCCTGCATGGTCTTTAATCACGCTGTTCAGGTACGGAATATGCTGGAAGTAGTTGGCATCAATCTCACGGCCAGCCAGCGCAGTGTTCGGCAGAATGTAATCCTGGAACGGTTTAATCTCCAGATCGATCCCCTGCTTCGCCAGAATCGGTTTGGCCTGTTCAAGGATCTCCGCATGCGGCACGTTAGACGCGCCAACGGTCAGAGTATCAGCCCAGGAGGCAAAGCTCAGGGCGCTTAAGGTTGCTGCGGCGAGTAACGTCAGTGATTTTTTCATGATAATGGTTTCCGTATTTTATTAGCGTTTATCTAACAGAGAGGTGATCACATCGCCGCAAAGCTGGATGATGAAGACAATGAGCAAAATCGTCACCGTCGCCACCAGCGTGACGTCGCTGTGGTTGCGCTGGAATCCTTCCAGATAGGCCAAATTCCCTAAACCACCGGCACCAATTACCCCTGCCATCGCGCTGTAGCTAACCAACGCAATTAGCGTCACGGTGATCCCGGACACCAGAGCAGGAGAGGATTCCGGCAGTAAAACTCGAAAAATAAGCGTGCTCAGCCGTGCGCCCATCGAACGCGTCGCTTCAATAACGCCTTTATCCACTTCACGCAGAGCGATTTCGACCAGACGCGCATAAAACGGCGCGGCCCCCACGATCAGCGCAGGCAACGCGGCATTGGCGCCGAGAATGGTGCCTACCATCGCTTTGGTAAACGGGATCAGCAGCACGATCAAAATGATGAATGGGATCGAACGAAAGATATTCACCACCAGTGAAATAGCACTATATACCGCACGATTAGGGAACAATCCGCCGCGCGCTGTCAGGAACAATGCCAGGCCAAGCGCGATGCCCAGAATAAAGGTCGCCGCCCCCGAAAGAGCTGTCATATACAGCGTTTCCTGGGTTGCCGCTAACAGTTGATCCCACTTCAGATGGGGAAACAGTTCTTCAGCCATGTTGAATCACCTCGCCTTCAATGTCGCTCTGGCGCAGGTCGGCCAAAATATTGTTCAATTGTTCCTCAGAGGCCACCACGTGCACCCAGAGTTGACCAAACACGCCGTGTGCGGTTTGCGTCATTTTGCCGTGCAAGATGTTGAACGGCAGGCCATAGCGCAGGGTCAATTCCCCAACCACAGGCCGATGGGTACGTTGCCCGGTAAAGGTTAATTTGATAACCACCCCACCCAACTCGCTTGCCAGCTGCGGATTAAACTCGTCTTCTTCGGTGTACTGGCTCACCTGACGAACAAACTGTCGGGTAATAGGCTGCTGAGGATGGGTAAAGACGCTGAGCACATCACCTTCCTCAACGACCTTGCCGTTTTCCATTACCGCGACGCGATCGCAGATTTTGCGTACCACGTGCATTTCATGAGTGATCAGCACAATGGTCAATTTGAAGCGACGGTTTATATCGAGGAGTAAATCGAGGATCTGATCGGTAGTTTGCGGATCCAGCGCCGAGGTGGCTTCGTCACACAGCAGGACATCTGGATTGTTCGCCAGCGCACGAGCAATTCCTACACGCTGTTTTTGCCCACCGCTGAGCTGGGAAGGATACGCATTTTCACGACCGCTCAGCCCAACCAGAGTAATCAGTTCAGCAACCCGCGTTTTGATGGACGCTTTGGACGCACCGGCGATTTGCATAGAGAACGCAATATTTTCGCTAACGGTCCGCGACCACAACAAATTGAAGTGTTGAAACACCATGCTGATTTTCAGTCGCGCCTGGCGTAACGATTCCCCACTGGCGGCCGAGATATCGTGGCCGTTAATCGTCACGCTGCCGGAAGTTGGTTTTTCGAGACCATTGAGCAAACGAATTAAGGTGCTTTTACCTGCCCCGCTGTAACCAATAATGCCGTAAATCTGCCCCTGTTCAACCGTCAGGTTGACGTTATCGACAGCGGTGATGGCAAGCCTGCCTGGCGTAAACACTTTCGAAATATTTTTCAGGACAATCATGTCGTTTAGGTATCCGCTGCTACTTATTGTTCTTCTGCTAGCGCTTTTAGCTGTTTAGCAGTATGGATGTCCAAACGAGTGTAATCAGTGGAATTGGCTTTTAAAATGAATTAAAACGCATTTGATATAACTTTTAGAAATATAGTGCTGCATCGACGTCAACAGCATAAAACGTAGTCATCGAGATGTTAAATGCTGTTTGTTGCGCAACAAATCGCAACGCCGGATAACCTCTTTATCCATACCGATGAACAAATTAATGAATAATTTTTGTAAAACTTCACAGAAGTGTTTTGAAACGCTGTTTCCATTTTCCTTTTTGATAATTTTCAGCGTATAATGCGCGCCAATTGTCTCTTGAATGGTTTCAGCACATTGACCTGTAAAACTCAACGACTACAGAACTCACCATCCCGTTGGGCTGAAACACAAGCACACATTCCTCTGCACGCTTTTTCGATGTCACCTATCCTTAGAGCGAGGCATCACAACTTTCGTAACTCAGGTTTAGCTTCCCATCCGTGCGCGATGGGAGCCAGATTTCCATATCCTTCTCAACTTAAAGACTAAGACTGTCATGAAAAAGACGAAAATTGTTTGCACCATCGGTCCGAAAACCGAATCCGAAGAGATGTTAACCAAAATGCTGGACGCGGGCATGAACGTCATGCGTCTGAACTTCTCCCACGGCGACTACGCAGAACACGGTCAGCGCATCAAGAATTTGCGCAACGTTATGAGCAAAACCGGCAAGAAAGCCGCAATCCTGCTCGACACCAAAGGTCCGGAAATCCGTACCATCAAACTGGAAGGCGGTAACGACGTTTCCCTGAAAGCGGGCCAGACCTTCACCTTCACCACCGACAAATCTGTCGTAGGCAACAACGAAATCGTTGCTGTAACTTACGAAGGCTTCACTAAAGATCTGTCTGTCGGCAACACCGTTCTGGTTGACGATGGTCTGATCGGCATGGAAGTTACCGCCATCGAAGGTAACAAAGTTATCTGTAAAGTGCTGAACAACGGCGACCTGGGCGAAAACAAAGGCGTTAACCTGCCGGGCGTTTCCATCGCGCTGCCAGCACTGGCTGAAAAAGACAAACAAGACCTGATCTTCGGTTGCGAGCAAGGCGTTGACTTCGTTGCAGCGTCCTTTATCCGTAAGCGTTCTGACGTCGTTGAAATCCGTGAGCACCTGAAAGCGCACGGCGGCGAAAACATCCAGATCATCTCCAAAATCGAAAACCAGGAAGGCCTGAACAACTTCGACGAAATCCTCGAAGCGTCTGACGGCATCATGGTTGCGCGTGGCGATATGGGCGTTGAGATCCCGGTTGAAGAAGTTATCTTCGCGCAGAAGATGATCATCGAAAAATGTATCCGTGCACGTAAAGTCGTTATCACTGCGACCCAGATGCTGGACTCCATGATCAAAAACCCGCGTCCGACCCGCGCTGAAGCCGGTGACGTAGCGAACGCCATCCTCGACGGTACCGACGCAGTAATGCTGTCTGGCGAGTCTGCAAAAGGTAAATACCCTCTGGAAGCCGTTACCATCATGGCGACCATCTGTGAGCGTACTGACCGTGTGATGACCAGCCGTCTGGACTTCAACAACGACAGCCGCAAACTGCGCATCACCGAAGCCGTTTGCCGTGGCGCGGTTGAAACTGCTGAAAAACTGGACGCGCCGCTGATCGTCGTCGCAACCCAGGGTGGTAAATCCGCTCGCGCAGTACGTAAATACTTCCCGGATGCCACCATCCTGGCGCTGACCACCAACGAAACTACCGCGCGTCAGCTGGTGCTGAGCAAAGGCGTTGTTGCACAGGTGGTTAAAGAAATCAACTCTACCGATGATTTCTATCGTCTGGGTAAAGAAGTCGCTCTGGAAAGCGGTCTGGCTCAGAAAGGTGACGTTGTGGTTATGGTTTCTGGTGCACTGGTTCCGAGCGGCACCACCAACACCGCATCCGTTCACGTGCTGTAATAATTCCATCGCGAATTAATTTGCTTAAAAAAGCGCCCTGGTGGCGCTTTTTTTATTTTATCGATAGCCACAATTAATAAAAAATCAAATCGGATTTCACTATCTAATCCGTGATTATCTAAGATGAATCCGATGGAAGCTTTCTGTTTTCACTCGGGTTTTTAGCCGTTTTTGCACAATTCGATGCTTCTTTGAGCGAACGATCAAAAATAAGTGCATTCCCATCAAAAAAATATTCTCAACATAAAAAAGTTTGTGTAATACTTGTAACGCTACATGGAGATTAACTCAATCTAGAGGGTATTAATAATGAATCGTACTAAACTGGTACTGGGCGCGGTAATCCTGGGTTCTACTCTGCTGGCAGGTTGCTCCAGCAACGCTAAAATCGATCAGCTGTCTTCTGACGTTCAGACTCTGAACGCTAAAGTTGACCAGCTGAGCAACGACGTGAACGCAATGCGTTCCGACGTTCAGGCTGCTAAAGATGACGCAGCTCGCGCTAACCAGCGTCTGGACAACGCAGCTACTAAATACCGCAAGTAATAGTATCTGTGTAATAAAAATGGCGCACATTGTGCGCCATTTTTTTTGCTCTGAATTCCCCTTCCCTGTTATTGCGTAGCGCGCACCTCAGCATCTCCTCCCGGCACGCCATTTTGCGCAGACTTCACTTCTGGCCCATTGCTCGCGACCGATGCTTGCCCGGCAGTGACGGTGACCGGATAACCTGCGCGACGATACAACGCCCTTTCCACCAGACTGTTATCCACCGCTTTATTGTCTTTAAACTGGGTAAAACCGGCTGGCAGCACATACGGCATGGTCTGGACGTTTTGTTCCTCTTCCGGCGACAGCGGTCGATGCACTTCGACATACCTCATGCCGTTCGGCTCAATCGAATATTTTATCGGCTCATTAATCACCCTCACCGGCGTGCCTGTGCGGACCTGAGCAAACAGTGCTTTAATGTCCGGCGCGTTCATGCGAATACAACCAGAACTCACACGCAGGCCCACGCTGTCCGGCGCGCTGGTGCCATGGATCAGATACTCACCGTTTCCATGCGCCAGACGCAGTGCAAAGCGTCCTAACGGGTTATTTGGCCCGGCAGGTACAACAGGCGGTAATGTGATGCCGCGCTCCAGAGAGCGTTTACGGATGCCTGGTGTAGGGGTCCAGGTAGGATTCGGGATTTTCTGCCCAACCCGGGTTTCCATTACCGGCGTTTCCAGCCCCTGCAAACCGATACCAATTGGGAATACCTGAACAATATTCTCTCCTGGCGGGAAGTAATACAGACGCAGTTCCGCCAGATTCACAATAATGCCTTCGCGTGGTGCATCCGGCAGCAGTAATTGTGAGGGAATAGTAATCAGGGTTCCGGGTTTAGGTACGGGGGCAATAGTGTTGTTGGCTTCAAGGATCAGCATGGCAGCGGTATCAAACTTACGGGCTATCGCCTGTAGGTTTTTATCGCCTTCCTGCACGGTGTAGGTTTGGTTTTGCCCAACAAGGCGGCTGTTCGCCTGGGGCAAAGGATAATCGACCGCCCATGCGGCCTGAATAGCGCTGTAAGCGCCGATTAGCATTAACGTAATAACAGACGCGCGTTTCATACTCACTCACCCCCCTGGCGTTCTTGCCGGACGGCGGCGAGCGCCCAATCCGGCTTACGAGTCACTGCGTTGCCTTACACGAACGCTTTCAAGTCGGTCTGAAAGTTAACGTGTTTTATCAGTTTAGCTAAGAGTTGCGGCTTTGGCGCGAATAGCCCGAATCATCGCCTCCAGCCCTTGTGAACGAGACGGCGTGAGGTGCTGTGCGAGCGCCATTTTTTCAAACCACGGACGCACATCAAAATTCACAATATCCTGGGCCGTCATGCGATCATACAAAATGAACACCACGGCAATAAGTCCTTTCACAATTGCCGCATCACTGTCGCCCTGTAATTCAATAATCCCTTCGCCATTCTGGTTCATAACAATCCATACCTGACTTTGACATCCCTGGATGCTATTTTCCGGGCAGCGTAAGTCGTCGTTTAATTCCGGCAAACGCTGACCCAGCTCAATAATGTACAGGTATTTCTCTTCCCAATTAGCGCAACGCAGAAAATTACGCAACAACTTTTCTTTATCCGGTAGCGCAGCCATAACGCCTCCCTGTTAGCCCAGTAAGTGATGAATACGCTTGAGGCCCGTTACCAGGCGATCCACTTCTTCATGGGTGTTGTACATTGCAATCGACGCCCGGCACATAGCAGGAACGTTATAGTAGGCCATCAGCGGCATAGCGCAGTGATGCCCCGTCCGCACGGCTATTCCATAGTTATCAAGAAAACTGCCGACGTCAAAGGCGTGATGTTTACCAAGGTTAAATGCAATCACACCCAGGCGGTTATCCGGTCCGTAGAGTGTCAAATCCGGCACATCCGCCAGTTGCTCCAACGCATAGCGCATCATGAACTGTTCATATTCGCTGATTTCAGTAAGCCCCAGTGCTGAAACATACTCAATAGCCGCGCCGAGTCCGATAATACCTCCGGTATTTGGCGTTCCGGCTTCAAAACGCCAGGGGGCTTTAGCCCACGTTGTTCCCTGACTCAAACTCACCGTCGCAATCATTGAACCACCGCCTTCCCAGGGTGGCATCTCCTGCAACAGCGACTCTCTGGCATACAGAACGCCAATACCGGTTGGTCCATAAAGTTTATGCCCGGAGAAAACATAAAAATCGCAATCCAGTGCCTGGACATCCACCTGATGATGCATCACCGCCTGTGCGCCATCCACCAACACTTTTGCGCCGTATTGATGCGCCAGCTCAATCATTTCCGATAACGGGTTCTCGGTACCCAACACGTTAGAAACGTGGGTAATCGCCAGCAGTTGCGTACGATCGTCAAACAGCGTCGGCAGCGTCTCCAGCTGCAACGTACCATCGGCATTGAGCGGAATAACGCGCAGCTCTGCCCCTACGCGGGCACACAGCATCTGCCAGGGCACAATATTGGCGTGGTGCTCCATTTCGCTGATGATAATGTTATCGCCCGCTCGCACATTGCTGCTGCCCCAGCTGTTCGCCACCAGATTGATGCCTTCCGTCGTACCACGAACAAACACCAGCTCTTCCGCTGAGCGGGCGTTAATAAACAACGAGGCAAGCTTGCGCACATTTTCCATTTTTTCCGTGGCCTGGGCGCTCAGCGTATGAATACCGCGGTGGACCGCCGCATAGCCGTGACGATAAAACTCGGCCTCGGCATCAATCACCTGATTGGGTTTTTGCGCGCTGGCAGCGCTGTCCAGATACGCCAACGGTAAACCGTTCACTTCACGCGTCAGGACCGGAAAGTCTGCCCGTACTTTTTCAATGGGAAATGTCATGCTGCGCCTCCCGGCAAGCGTTGGGCGATCCGCGCCAGTACCTGTTGTTTCAGCGTTTCATCGCCCAGGGCTTCCGTCAGCTCAGCGGCAAACGCATAGAGAATCATGTGTTGAGCATCCTGCTGGCCGATCCCTCGCGAACGCAGATAGAACATCTGTTCGTCGTCGATCCGTCCTACCGTCGCCCCGTGGCTGCATTTCACATCGTCGGCGTAAATTTCGAGCTGTGGCTTGGTATCCACCTCCGCCAGCTTTCCGAGCAACAAATTATTGTTGGTCATCTGACCGTCGGTTTTGATGGCGTGCTGGGCGACGTTGATCAGACCATTGAAGACCGCTCGTCCCTTATCGCTGACAATCGTTTTATGCAGTTGGCGACTGTTGCAATACCCTTTGTTGTGCTCAAGCCAGGTCCGTGTATCACAGACTTCATTTTTCACCGGCATCGCCAGACTGTTCAGCCGAAGCGTGGTGTTTTCACCGTTAAGCTGCGTACTGGTGTTATGGCGCAATACCGCATCACCAAGCAAGAAGCTGTGGCTAACGGCAGTAGCATCCGCGCCCAATTGAATGTCATTATGCGCGAAGTGGTGACTAAACGGATTTTCGAACACCAGTTTGATATGGCGCAAATGGGCGTTTGCCGCGACGTTCATCGTTAAGCGTGCGCCGGTGAAATGGCGACGCTCGCTGAGGCTGGCATAGTGTTCAATGACGGTGGCTTCTGCGCCTTCCGCTAGCTCCAGATGGTGGCGATAGTGCGCCGTATTCACCTCATCGCCCGCCAGCCCCTGGGTTATGTGCAGCAGCAGCAGCGGTTTCGCGGGGCGCTGGTTACGCTTCACCTGAATGTGCGTTACGCTACGGGACAGGCTTTCGGTAAGGTGCAAAAACACTTCCGGTTGGATAGCCGCTGGCAGCACCTGGCGCGCATCGTCAATGGTAATGTCAAAACCGCTACCGTCTGTACTGTCGCTGAGCGTCGGAGAGAATTGCCCGTCAACAAATACCAGTCGTACAGCATCAATTGTCGGCGACAACGCTGCACATTGGGCTGACGTTATCTCAGCGACATGACTGACAAACTGGCTGTTGGTTAATCCCTCCAGCGGCGTGTATTTCCAGTCCTCATGTTTACGCGTTGGCAGCCCCAGACGCAGCATCTGTTGCAAGTGCTGCTGCGCATGGTGTGAGCGTGTCTCCCCTTGCGTCTCAAACAGATGGTGCCACTGTTGCAGCACGTTACTGCTGTTCGCTAAGCCAGCCATAACCTTGCTCCTCCAGTTGTTTGACCAGCGTAAAATCACCGGACTTCACAATTCGCCCCTGGTAGAGAACGTGAACAAAATCGGGTTTGATATAGTCCAGGATGCGCTGATAGTGAGTGACGATAATGAATGAGCGTTTCCCGTCACGCAGCGAGTTCACGCCATCCGCAACGATTTTCAGCGCATCAATATCCAGCCCGGAATCTGACTCATCAAGAATGCATAACTGAGGCTCCAGCACGGCCATTTGCAGAATGTCATTACGTTTTTTCTCACCGCCGGAGAAACCGACGTTTACCGAGCGCGTGAGCAAATCCTCCGGCATCTTCAGCAGCGCTATTTTCTCTTCCATCAGATCCTGGAAGTCGAATCGATCCAGCGACTCTTCGCCACGGTAACTTCGCACCGCATTCAGCGCCGTTTGCAGGAAAAACTGGTTACTGACGCCAGGGATTTCCACCGGATACTGGAATGCCATAAAGATCCCTTCACCGGCCCGGTCTTCCGGCGACAGTTCCAGTAAATCCTTGCCGTTGAACTCTACCGTTCCGCCAGTGACGTCGTAGTCTTCCCGTCCAGCGAGAGTTGCGGAAAGCGTACTTTTCCCCGAACCGTTTGGTCCCATAATGGCGTGAACTTCTCCGGGTCGAACCTCAAGGCTCAACCCACGCAGGATCGCCTTATCTTCCACACTGACCTGTAAATCTTTGATGCTTAACATGTGCTTTCCTTAAAATTTAACCGACGCTGTGCTCAAGACTTATGGCGAGAAGTTTTTGCGCTTCCACAGCAAACTCCAGCGGCAGTTCAGAGAACACGTCTTTACAGAAACCATTCACGATCATCGAAATGGCATCCTCTTCACTGATGCCGCGCTGCAGGCAGTAAAACAACTGGTCTTCACCAATACGCGACGTGGTGGCTTCATGTTCAAGCTGGGCGCTATTGTTACGACACTCCACATACGGGAAGGTGTGTGCCCCACAATCCGCACCGATCAACATCGAATCGCATTGGGTATAGTTGCGTGCGTTAGTAGCGGTCGGCATGATTTTCACTAAGCCGCGATAACTGTTCTGGCTGTGTCCGGCGGAGATCCCTTTCGAGATAATGGTCGATTTGGTGTTTTTGCCAATGTGGATCATTTTGGTGCCGGTATCGGCCTGCTGATGTCCACTGGTCAGCGCGACGGAGTAGAATTCGCCGATCGAGTTGTCGCCACGCAAAATGCAGCTTGGGTATTTCCAGGTAATGGCCGAGCCGGTTTCCGACTGCGTCCACGACATTTTGCTGTTTTCGCCTTCGCAGAGTGCACGCTTGGTGACGAAATTCAAAATACCGCCCGTATTGCCATCGCCGGGAAACCAGTTTTGCACCGTGGAGTATTTCACTTCGGCATCTTTGTGAATGATGACTTCCACCACCGCCGCGTGTAGTTGGTAACTGTCGCGCACCGGGGCTGAACAGCCTTCGATATAGCTGACGTAGCTGCCCTCATCCGCAACCAGAATGGTGCGTTCAAACTGCCCGGTTTTTTCCGCATTGATACGGAAATAGGTCGACAGCTCCATTGGGCAACGTACGCCTTTCGGTACATAAATAAACGTGCCGTCAGATGCCACCGCCGCATTCAGCGCGGCAAAGAAATTGTCATTGCCGGGGACAACCGTGCCCAGGTACTGTTTTACCAGCTCAGGATGATCGTGAATGGCCTCACCGAACGAACAGAAAATAATGCCCTGCTCCGCCAGTTTGTCGCGATAGGTGGTCGCTACCGATACCGAGTCGAAAATAGCATCAACCGCCACTTCTTTGCCTTCACGTACCGGCACGCCAAGCTGTTCGAATGCGTCCTCAACCTCTTTGCTTAAAAATGCATTCGCGCCCGTTTGCTGTACCGCTCCCGGTTCGGACGCACAGGTTTCATCGCAGTTACCGCAGGAAGGTGCGGAGTAATAGCTATACTCCTGATAATTCAGTTTGTCGTAATGCGCTTTAAGCCAGTGTGGTTCTTCCATGGTCAGCCACGCTTTAAAGGCATTCAGGCGAAATTCCAGCATCCAGTCGGGTTCATTTCGTTTTGCCGAAATCGCGCGCACGACATCTTCATTGATCCCTTTTGCCAGCTCATCGGTTTGCAGTTGGGTGAAGAAGCCCTCTTTGTAATTAAGGTGCCCGCCAGCCCAGGTGTTGACATCGTCAGTTGCTTCAGTATTACGAGACATAGTACCGCCTATACCCCAAAACTTTCGCCACAGCCGCATTCGTTCTGGGCTTTCGGGTTATGAAATTTAAATAACTGGTTTAATCCTTCGCGAACGAAATCGACTTCTGTACCGTCAATGAACGGCATCGCCTGCAACGGCACATAAAGTCTGGCGCCCTCCGTTTCAAACAGCAGATCGTCTTTTTCGGGTTGGCGGACGGTATCCAGCACGTAGCCGAATCCCGCGCACCCTGTTTGCTTCACACCTAGACGCACACCCAACATGTCAGGTTGCTTTGCCACCAGTTCACGGATATGCGCCGCAGCCGCTGGCGTTAACGTCAGCCCACGCCAGGCAAAATCGTCCGGGTTAAATGTTCCTGAATGCAATTCCATAGAGTTACCTCGAGTCACTAGCTTTTAAGCTATAACACCATGTTAGTGATAATGATTATCACTTCAACCCCTCAACAGCAGGGGCATTCGGGTTAATCGCCCTTTCTGACTACTTTTACTAAGCATAGACCCTGCAGCGAGGGTTTACAGGGATGGATTATTTTGTTCAATGCATTGATTAATAATGGATTATGAAAATCCAATCGTTCAGTCAGGTCAAATGACAAAAGATGTATAGAAAATGTCTATTTAAAGGATAGGTGGGGATGAAGGTAGGGAAAAACAATTCAAATAATAAACAAACAACAAAAAACCCTTAAGTCTGCTTGCTGGCAGGCTTAAGGGTTCCGGCCCCATCCGGCGCTTATCTCCGGCACTCATATTGGCTTAGCTCTTGAAGGGGCGATAAGAAGAATCTCATACACCGATTAGTTTTTTTTAACACTAATTGCGGTTTGACTATTTTATAAACGCGTTCAATCACATATTTAACGCTGTGCCTCACTGAGCGTGTCCAGCAGCAGGCGTAGCCCTGCGGGTTGATGTTCACGTGAAAGGTATAAACCATAAATCGGCAGGCATTTAGGTTGAAGTTCTGGCAGTAATCGAATTAGCTTTCCCTGCTCCAGCCCTTCCTGCGCCTCCAGCTCTGGCACCAACGCGATCCCCATTCCGGCCACCGCCGACTCGCAGAGCAGCGAAGAGATCCCTGCACTCAAATTCCCTTTAATTGCAACGGAGACAGACTGCCCCTGAGGATCCAAAAAGTGCCAGGATTGTCCGGCAAAACCGCTGTAGTACAGGCAATTGTGCCGTGTGAGATCGTCGATTGTCTCAGGTGTGCCATGTTGATGCAGATAATCTGCAGACGCGCAAAGCACCGATTTACAGTCGCCCAACCGACGGGCAATAGTCCCTGGCTCTGGATTATCTGTTATGCGGATCGCCACATCGATGCGTTCCCCCACAAGGCTTACCGGTTGATTATTGATCTCCACCTCAATACGTAATTGCGGATATTGCGCCATAAACGTCGGCAGAACCGGAGCAAGAATATGCATCGCGGTAAAATGGGCGCAGGCTACACGTAGCGTGCCGGAGGGAATTTGCGCGGCACTGGCGGCACCAATATCCAGCGAAAGTTGCGCCAGAGAACGTGTTTTCACTAATGCCTCTTCACCCGCTGGCGTGATCGTCAAGCGACGCGATGAGCGATGGATAAGCCTTGCGCCTGCCCATTTTTCCATCTCGTCGAGATAACGACTGACCATCGGACGGGAAAGCCCCAACGCACGCGCGGCTGCGCTCAGGCTACCCAAATCACAGATATGGTTGAATACCGTTGCCGCCATCACTCTGTCCATTGTTCCCATCCGATCGTTTTATGAAACTCAGCATGTCCTAATGAGGGAATTCTAACAGATCCGAATATCCTTAAAATACGGGAACTATCAAAAGACAATTTCCTGCACAAGGTTACCTGGTATGAAAGTTAAAACTCTGGCTCTGCTGTTACCTCTGTTTGCGTCTTCAGCTTTCGCCGCGCCGCTACAGCTGGACGTCTATAATCCACAGGATAAGGCTATTTTCCCGGTTTCTTCGACGCTGGTGTCTGGCCCAAAAGAGGCGATTTTGTTTGACGCCCAGTTCAGTACCAAAGATGGCGAACAACTGGTGCAAATGATTCGAGCCAGCGGTAAAACGCTGAAGGCTATTGTGATCACCTCCGGCGATCCGGATTTCTATTTTGGTTTGCAGCCCATCGTTGAGGCCTTCCCACAGGTAAAAGTCCTGGCAACGCCGCAGGTGGTAGACCATATCCGCGCCACCAAAGAGGCCAAGCTGCAGTTCTGGGGCCCGCAAATGAAGGACGGCGCACCAACATCGCTCACCGTTCCGCAGGCGACTACGCAAACGCAGTTCACGGTTGATGACGAAACGCTGGAACTGCGTCACGCCAACGATTATGCAGCGTATATCTGGATCCCGGCGAATCGAGCCATTATTGGCGGCACAGGCGTGGCTTCAGGTATTCACGTCTGGACGGCGGATACACAGTCTGAACAACAACGTAGTGCATGGCGTAGCGTACTGAGCGAAATGCAGAGCTTACAGCCCACTCAGGTGGTACCGGGTCATTACATTGGCGACCGCCCAACCGGTGATAAAGCTATTCGCTTCACCCAGGACTATTTGCAGTCGTTTGAGCAGGCGCTAGGGGCGAAAAAAGGATCGGGTTATGTGATTAAAACCATGACGGCAGCATGGCCAGGCCTTGCAGACGTAAGCTCGCTGGAACTAAGTGCAAAAGTTAACAGCGGCGAGATGAAGTGGTAATGAAGATTTAAGGCAAAAAATAACCCCGAACGCGTGTCGGGGTTTCGTTACGATAAGCATACCGGAATCAATGAACGCCCATGCGCCAGGCAAAATAGATCTCTTCTTTCAGTTCAGTGGAAGAGAGCGCCAACAGATCTGCAAACTCCAGCTCAAGCTGTTTCAGCCTTTTCAGGTACTGAGCCGGTGAAAGATCGGTTTTATCACGACGTAAAAATTCTATTGCCAGTTGGGCAGGGTCTAATTGGGTAGACATATCATCCTCGCTTGTGTTCAAAACCTGCACAGTATAACACCATTCCCTGTGCAGATAATGACCAAAAGCAATATGCATCACAAAATTGCGGTCGTCAGACGCGACGTGCAGCACAATCGACCCTGCTCATCGAAGATTTCTATTTGCCACACCTGGTGACGAGAACCTGTATGTAACGCGCGACATACGCCCCTGACGAGCCCTTCCCGTGCAGAACGGATATGGTTGGCGTTGATCTCCAGGCCCACCACTTTCTGCTCACCCTGAGTACACAAGTAGCCAGCTACCGAACCAATGCTTTCCGCCAGCACCACGGATGCGCCGCCGTGTAACAACCCAAAGGGTTGTTTGGTGCGATGGTCCACCGGCATCGTAGCTTCCAGCGTATCGTCGCCAATGTGCACAAAACGAATATCGAGCAACCCAACCATATTTCCTTCACCCATGGCATTGAGCGCCTCGAGTGTGACTTCACGTTTCCAGATCATCCTATAATCTCCAGCAGTGCCTGTAATGGGTGGCGAACGCCCGTACCTTCAACGCGTTTAACCTGGCTGCGACAGGAGTACCCTGTAGCCAGACAACGGTTACGTGGCAATCGTTGCATTGCCTGGTGCCATGATAACTCATAGATACCCAATGAGTTTTGGTGATTCTTCACTTCGTGACCGTAAGTGCCAGCCATACCACAGCACCCCACGCTGACGTTCTCCAACTTTGCGCCAAAGCGAGCAAAAATAGTCGCCCACTGTGCAGACGCGCCCGGCAAAGCCGTCACTTCGGTACAGTGGCCAAAGAAGTACCACGGTTCACCGCCAACAGCGACTGACTGCTGTGTTTCCACTGCTTTAGATAACCATTCGTTGGCCAGCAGCACATGGAAATCACCCCGCTGTTCTCCCAGCACCAGCTTGTATTCATCGCGATAACAAAGCACCAGCGCCGGATCAACACCCACCATCGGAATATTCAGCTTCGCTACCCGGTTAAGAAACTCGGATGTCTTTTTCGCCGTTTTGGCAAAACGGTTTAAAAAGCCTTTAATGTGCTGCGCCTTGCCGTTTGGCGAAAACGGCAGCAGTACCGGCTGCATACCCAGTTTTTCTACCAGACGTATAAAATCAGCCACCACCTGCGCATCGTAATAGCTGGTGAACGGATCCTGTACCACCAGCACCGTGCGGGCTTTTTGCTCGAGGCTGAGTAATTCGAGCTGTTCAAGCGTCATGTTGGCAGAACGATGCCCCACCAGTTGGCGTTGCAGCGACGGCGCAGACAATAGCGGTAAATCAACCATTCCAATGTGCTTTTTAGCCAGATTTCGCACCAGCGGCTGATTGATGAAGAAGTTAAACGTTTTAGGCGCCCGCGCCATTAGCGGTGCATAGCTCTCAACGGTCGCCACCATATGATCGCGCAACGGGCGCAGATAACGCGTGTGGTACAGTTGCAGGAAGCGTGAGCGGAACTCCGGCACATCAATTTTAATCGGACACTGTGTGGAACAGGCTTTACACGCCAGGCAACCTGACATCGCCTCTTTTACTTCGTGCGAGAAATCGTATTCACCCTTGCGTGCATGCCAGCTGTTGCGGGTACGGGTAATCAGCGTGCGTAAACTGGCGCGTTTTTCCGGTAGTTCTTTTTCCAGTTGCACAGGATCGATCCCGCGATCGGCCAACAGACGCAGCCATTCACGTACCAGCGTAGCTCGCCCTTTCGGAGAATGGATACGGTTAAGGCTGATTTTCATCGACGGACACATGGGGCTTTTCGCATCGAAGTTAAAGCATAACCCGTTGCCATTACACTCCATTGCCCCACGCCACTCCTGGCGTACGGCCAGCGGGATTTGACGGTCATACGTTCCGCGTTTCACCGCGTCCACTTTCATCATCGGCGCATCAACGTCTTCCGGTGGACAGATTTTGCCGGGGTTGAGCCGGTTTTGCGGATCAAACACCGATTTCACTTTGCGCAGTTCACGATACAGTTCATCACCGAAAAACGCCGGACTGTATTCCGCACGAAAACCTTTCCCGTGCTCACCCCACAACAAACCGCCATATTTTGCCGTCAGCGCGACGACATCATCAGAAATGCGTTTCATCAGCACTTCCTGCTGCGGGTCGCACATATCTAAAGCCGGCCTGACGTGCAGCACGCCAGCATCCACGTGGCCGAACATGCCGTAACTCAGACCATGGCTGTCGAGCAGCGCGCGAAACTCGGCAATATAGTCAGCCAGATGCTCCGGAGGAACGCAGGTATCCTCGGCGAACGGAATTGGCTTCGCAGAACCTTTTGCATTGCCCAGGAGACCGACAGCCTTTTTGCGCATGGCGTAAATTCGTTCGACGCCCGCCAGTTCAGTACATAGCTGCCAGCCAATAACGCCCGCTTCCTGACGAGCGATTAACCCATCCAGGCGTTCGCAGAGTGCGCTGACCTGCGAATTAATCAAGGTTTCGTCGTCACCGGCAAACTCGACAATATTCAGGCCCAGCATCTCTTTATCCGCTACATCGGTAATCAGTTCGCTTACCGAGTGCCAGACGATGTCTTCACGCGCCAGATTGAGTACTTTGGAGTCGACGGTTTCTACCGACAATGCGCGCGCTTCCACCATCACCGGCGCGTTACGCAACGCCGAATCAAACGAATCGTACTTAACGTTAACCAACTGTCTGACTTTGGGCAGTGGCGTGATATCAAGGCGGGCTTCGGTGATAAACGCCAGCGTACCTTCAGAGCCGGTAAGAATGCGGGTTAAATCAAATTCGGTCATCTCATCGTTAAAGACGTGCCGCAGATCGTAACCCGTCAGGAAGCGATTAAGTTTCGGGAATTTATCCATGATCAGCTGTCGGTTATCGCGACAACGCTCATAAACGGTCTTATAGATACGGCCAATCGTGGTATTGCTGTTACCCAACGTTTGGGCAAGCTCGACCGGCATGGGCTGGGTATCCAGAATATCACCGCCCATCAGCACCGCACGGATGCCCAACACATGATCGGAAGTTTTACCGTAAACCAACGATCCTTGCCCGGACGCATCGGTGTTGATCATCCCGCCGAGCGTTGCCCGGTTACTGGTGGATAATTCCGGGGCAAAGAAATAGCCATATGGCTTCAGAAACTGGTTAAGCTGGTCTTTTATCACCCCGGCTTCTACCCGCACCCAACCTTCTTGCGGGTTGATTTCAATAATGCGGCTCATATAGCGGGACATATCAACAATAATGCCCTGGTTCAGCGCCTGACCGTTAGTCCCGGTGCCGCCGCCGCGCGGGGTAAAAATCAACGAAGAGAATAGCGGTTCTGCCGCCAGACGGGCGATTAGCGCCACATCTGCGGTTGAACGAGGGAAAACGACAGCATCAGGAAGCAGCTGATAAATACTGTTATCCGTCGACATTGTCAGACGATCGGCATAGCTCGTTGCCGTATCACCCGTGAATCCTTGCTGCTCCAGCGCCTGCAAAAAATTGAGCACCAGTTGAACGACACCTGGCGCCTGAGAAATTTGTGGAATCATTATAGTGACCCTTTCCTGCGGTCTGTGTTGTGAATTTAATCGTTTGCGTGTTGCTTTGTTTGTTGTATCACATTTTTTTCTAATACGCTCAGCAGATTTACAGGCAGAATCCGCCTGTTCAAAACCGCTGAAATTGCTCATCATTATAAAGTGTGATTAACGTGTTCACGTCGCGTCAACGTTCTGGCGCAAAGACAAAGGTGAAAAGTATTTATGGTAAATTTCCGTCAGCCCAGGGATATTGCACAAGTGCTGCTATCGGTGCTGTTTTTAGCCATCCTGATTGTGGCCTGTCTCTGGATTGTGCAACCCTTTATCCTCGGTTTTGCCTGGGCAGGCACGATTGTCATTGCGACCTGGCCTATCCTGCTACGCTTACAAAAATTGCTCTGGGGACGTCGTTCACTTGCCGTACTGGTGATGACACTGTTGTTAGTGCTGTTGTTCATCATCCCTATCGCGCTGCTGGTTAACAGTATCGTCGATGGCAGCGGGCCGCTGATCCATGCCGTAACCGCAGGTGATATGACGCTACCGGATCTGGCATGGTTGAACAGCATTCCACTGGTGGGTGCCAAGATGTATGGCGCATGGCACAGTTTACTGGATATGGGCGGTTCGGCCATTATGGCCAAAGTTCGTCCTTATATCGGTACCACCACCACCTGGTTTGTCGGTCAGGCCGCGCATATCGGCCGCTTTATGATGCACTGTGGTCTGATGCTGCTGTTCAGTGCCCTATTGTACTGGCGCGGTGAACAGGTCGCATTAGGTATTCGTCACTTCGCCTGCCGTCTTGCCTCTAAACGTGGCGATGCTGCCATTCTGCTGGCCGCGCAAGCCATTCGCGCCGTCGCATTGGGCGTTGTGGTCACCGCTCTGGTGCAGGCAGTGCTCGGGGGTATTGGTCTGGCGGTAACCGGCGTGCCTTACGCCACGCTGCTGGCGGTATTGATGATACTGTCTTGTCTGGTGCAACTGGGGCCGTTGCCAGTGCTGATTCCGGCCATTATCTGGCTATACTGGACGGGGGATTCCACCTGGGGCACAGTGCTGCTGGTGTGGAGCGGCGTGGTCGGAACACTGGATAACGTAATTCGACCAATGCTGATTCGTATGGGGGCTGATTTGCCACTGATCCTGATTCTCTCCGGGGTCATCGGCGGACTGATTGCCTTCGGCATGATTGGTCTGTTTATCGGTCCAGTAGTGCTGGCCGTTTCCTGGCGTCTGTTCTCCGCCTGGGTAAACGAAGCCCCTGCGCCAGGTACCAATCCGGATGAAATCCTCGAAGAAATTGCTGAAATCGAACGCAATAAGTAATCCAACATCAGGCGGCAGCGCCGCCTGATTGTTTAACAATACTAATCAATCCTCCCTCTTGCGGGATTAGACCCAACCTCGTCCTTCTTTAAAGAATCATTTGTGTCGCAAATTCTTTACAGTTTTTAAACTATTGAGATGAATCTGATCGACGTAAAAAATCACTATGCCTACTATTAGCTCATGGCTTTAGATCAACACATTGATTTATAAGCATGGAAATCCCCTGAGTGAAACAACGAATTGCTGTGTGTAGTCTTTGCCCAACTCCCACGTTGGGCTTTTTTTTGTCTTTCGCGCGCCACTCCACCAACCTTAACGCACCAACACATTATCTTCCCCGTCAAGGAACAAATAATATTGCACAAAATACTGTGACTCTCTTCAAGCAGAAATATCCACAGCAATGTTATTACTATTCCACCGTCTTTTATGAAGTGACCAAATAATGAACGCATTAGAACTACAGGCGATCCGCCATATTTTTGCTATGACGGTGGAAGAAAGCGCCAGGTATATCGCGCGCGATAACAATGTTGCCGCCTGGCAGCAATGGGAAAAGGGTGAAAGAGAAATTCCAGAAGACATCATCCGCATTTGTTCAGAAATGAAAGCAAGGAGGAAGTTAAGAATTAATGCAATTATCGACAAAATAAATAATCGTATCGGTAATAACACCATGCGTTTTTTCCCCGATCTGAACGCTTTTCAGGCGGTTTATCACCACGATGGTTTTCTCGACTGGAAAATCTATCAATCGGCTGCTGTTGAACTCTATGCTCACGATCTCGAGCGTATGTGTTAAGAGATTGCAACGCCATACCTATTTAGCCTCTTCGCTGAGTAACACATTATGAAAAACACCTATTTCTCCACTGCGATAGGGCTGTACCTAAATTACCTGGTGCACGGCATGGGGGTCATTCTGATGAGCCTCAATATGTCTTCGCTGGAACAACAGTGGCAAACCAATGCTGCGGGCGTCTCGATTGTTATTTCCTCACTCGGTATCGGCCGCTTAAGCGTTTTATTAGTGGCAGGGATGCTTTCCGATCGCTACGGTCGCAGACCATTTATTATCCTTGGTATGACCTGCTACCTGATTTTCTTTATTGGCATCATCAATACTCACAGTATTTTTCTTGCCTATGCTTTTGGTTTTTTAGCAGGAATGGCAAACAGTTTTCTCGATGCCGGAACCTATCCCAGCCTGATGGAGGCATTCCCCCGTTCCCCCAGCACAGCCAATATTTTGATAAAAGCCTTCGTCTCCAGCGGTCAGTTCCTGCTGCCAATGATCATCAGCCTGCTGGTGTGGAGCGAACTTTGGTTTGGCTGGTCCTTCCTGCTGGCGGCTGCCGTTATGATACTCAACGGCGTGTTTTTGTTTCGCTGTCGGTTTCCGCCACACCCCGGGCCTCATATCGTCATCCGGGCACAACCTGCTGAACGAGAAACCGCACAACCTGAACATCGTTGCTCCCTGCTCGACCTTGCCAGTTACACCCTGTACGGCTACATCGCAATGGCAACATTTTACCTGGTAAGCCAGTGGCTGGCGCAATACGGACAGTTTGTCGCAGGAATGTCCTATACGTTATCTATCAAACTGTTAAGCATTTATACCTGCGGCTCTCTACTGTGCGTGCTGATCACCGCCCCGCTGGCGCGAAAAGCAGAACGCGCGACATCGATGCTGATGCTGTATACGTTTATCTCATTTGTCGCATTGCTGATGGTTTGTCTGCATCCGACACCCTACGTGGTCATTATCTTTGCGTTTGTCATCGGTTTTTCTTCCGCTGGGGGCGTTGTGCAAATCGGTTTAACGCTCATGGCCGCACGCTTTCCGCATGCGAAGGGCAAAGCGACCGGGATTTACTACAGCGCGGGCAGCATTGCGACCTTCACCATTCCATTGATAACAGCAAAACTCTCAGAAACCAGTATTGCTCACATCATGTGGTTTGATACTGGTATAGCCGCTGTTGGGTTCCTGTTGGCGTTGTTTATTGGTTATCGCAGCTACATCGCGTCAAAGCATCAGCTAAAAATGATACAAGCCGTAGAATAGCGTGGATGCAATATTGTTCCCCCCTTCTGCAAAATAATTGGCATATGTTTTAAAACATCAACAAAACACCGGCTGGCAGAGTTCAATTTCACAGTGTGTTATGCAATATACCTGGTAACTTAAACGCCATGCTATGTAGGCTCTGTGGCTGCTGCCCGGTATATTAATTACAAGGTCGCCGCAATTTAAACAATATCGACGAGCACAGAACAATTTTAAAATCCGCAAGGAGTTGTGAAAATGTCTCAAAGCAAGACCTTTAATACGCCATTTCTTTTGGCGATAACCTGTATTTATTTAAGTTATTTCCTACACGGCATTAGCGTCATTACACTGGCGCAAAATATGACCTCTCTTGCAGAAAAGTTTTCCACCGACAATGCAGGAATTGCCTATTTAATTTCAGGCATTGGTCTGGGGCGACTAGTGAGCATCTTATTCTTTGGCGTGCTCTCAGATAAATTTGGTCGTCGGGCTATCATTCTGTTAGGGGCTATTCTTTATATACTGTTCTTCTTCGGTATTCCCGCCAGCCCTAATCTGATGATTGCCTTTATTCTGGCCGTTTGCGTTGGCGTGGCAAACTCGGCACTGGATACCGGTGGGTACCCGGCGTTAATGGAATGCTTCCCTAAAGCCTCTGGCTCAGCCGTTATCCTGGTGAAAGCTATGGTCTCGTTTGGGCAGATGATCTACCCCATCGTCGTCAGCACCATGCTGCTCAACCATATCTGGTACGGTTATGCGGTCATTATCCCGGGAGCGTTGTTTGTAGTCATTACCCTGATGCTGCTAAAAAGTCGTTTCCCCAGCCAGATGGTGGATGCCGGCATCGCGAAAGATCTGCCACAGATGAACAGTAAACCATTGGTCTGGCTGGAAGGTGTGGCATCCGTCATGTTTGGTGTTGCTGCCTTTTCGACTTTTTACGTCATCGTGGTCTGGATGCCGAAATATGCGATGGCCTTTGCCGGTATGGCAGAATCCGACGCACTGAAAACAATCTCTTACTACAGTATGGGTTCGTTGGTCTGCGTATTTATCTTTGCCGCACTGTTGAAAAAATGGGTACGACCTATTTGGGCAAACGTATTTAACGCCGGACTGGCAACCATCACCGCAGCCGTCATTTATTTATACCCATCTCCGCTGGTATGTAACGCAGGTTCATTTCTCATTGGATTCTCTGCCGCTGGCGGTATTTTACAGCTCGGTGTCTCGGTGATGTCAGAGTTCTTTCCCAAGAGCAAAGCCAAAGTCACCAGTATTTATATGATGATGGGTGGCGTAGCCAACTTTATTATCCCATTAATCACCGGATACCTCTCTAACATTGGTCTGCAATACATTATTTTGCTGGACCTTGCATTTGCTCTGTTGGCTTTTGTCACCGCCATCATCGTCTTTATTCGTTACTACCGCGTATTTGATATCCCCAAAAATGATGTGCGGTTGGGCGAGCGTTATTTTCAATAAATTGTTTAGAAGGAGTATTAAATGGACGTAACTGCAAAATATGAACTGATTGGTTTGATGGCCTACCCTATCAGACACAGTCTGTCGCCTGAAATGCAAAATAAGGCATTAGAAAAAGCGGGATTGCCATTCACTTACATGGCATTTGAAGTTGATAACTCAACGTTTGCTAATGCCATTGCCGGGCTGAAGGCCTTAAAGATGCGGGGTACCGGGGTCTCAATGCCCAACAAGCAGCTGGCATGTGAGTATGTTGATGAATTAACACCCGCAGCCAAGCTGGTCGGCGCAATTAACACTATCGTCAATGATGATGGTTACCTGCGCGGTTACAATACCGATGGCACGGGCCATATTCGTGCAATTAAGGAAAGTGGTTTCGATATCAAAGGTAAAACCATGGTACTGTTGGGCGCAGGCGGTGCGTCGACGGCTATTGGTGCACAGGCAGCGATTGAAGGCATCAAAGAAATTAAACTCTTTAACCGCCAGGATGAGTTTTTTGCCAAAGCGCAGGAGTTTGCCAAACGCGTCAATGAAAACACCGACTGCGTGGTCACCGTTATCGATCTCGCCGATCGCCAGGCTTTTGCTGACGCACTTGCCAGCGCAGATATTTTGACCAACGGCACTAAAGTCGGCATGAAGCCGCTGGAAAATGAATCTCTCGTGACCGACGCTTCCCTGCTGCGTCCGGAACTGCTGGTAACCGAATGCGTCTACAACCCGCATATGACCAAATTATTGCAGCAGGCACAAAGTGCTGGTTGCAAAACAATTGATGGTTACGGCATGTTGTTGTGGCAAGGGGCTGAACAGTTCAAGCTCTGGACCGGGAAAGATTTCCCACTGGAGTATGTGAAACAGGTTATGGGTTTTGCCGCCTGACAGGCAAGCATTTGTACAATAGTTAAAGGGTAATCAATGAAAACCGTAACCGTAAAAAACCTCGTTATTGGCGAGGGTGCGCCGAAGATCATTGTCTCGCTGATGGGTAAAGACATCGCAACGGTAAAAAGCGAAGCGCTGGCCTATCGCGAAGCGGATTTCGACATTCTGGAATGGCGCGTAGACCATTTCGCCGATGTCTCTTCCATTGAGGCGGTGTTGGAAGCTGCGCGCACCATCCGCGATGTGATGGCTGACAAACCACTGCTTTTCACCTTCCGTAGCGCCAAAGAAGGCGGTGAACAGGCTCTGTCTGTCGAGCACTATGTTGCACTTAACCGCGCGGCGGTAGACAGCGGTCTGGTGGATATGATCGATCTGGAACTGTTTACCGGTGACGAACTGGTCAAAGCGACCGTCGAGCATGCGCACGCGAAAAATGTCTTTGTGATTATGTCTAATCACGATTTTCATAAGACACCAGCCGCGGAAGAGATTGTCCAGCGCCTGCGTAAAATGCAGGAACTTGGTGCAGATATCCCGAAGATTGCCTTGATGCCGCAAAATAAAACGGATGTTCTGACGCTGCTTAGTGCCACGCTGGAAATGCAAGAACGCTATGCCGATCGCCCGATAATCACCATGTCGATGGCTAAAACAGGGGTGATTTCACGTCTGTCTGGTGAGGTTTTCGGTTCAGCGGCAACCTTTGGGGCAGTAAAAAAAGCCTCCGCACCAGGACAAATTTCGGTCACCGACCTGCGTACTGTATTGACAATATTGCATCAAGCTTAATTACAGATATATCCATATAAATATCAGTAATGCCCTACCCCAGATATTCGTCTAACCACGGATATCTGGCCGGTAATTAAGCGTTATTATATAACTCACAATATTATTGTCGAATATAGCGACAGGTAGTCGCACGCATATAATCTGGAGTTCACATGAAATTTTCAAGGCCAAATCGTATAGATGGTCGGGTACCCGTATTATCCGCTGCAGATGCAGTCAATTATATTCCTGATGAAGCAACTCTTTGTGTATTAGGTGCAGGCGGGGGTATTCTCGAAGCAACAACATTAATTAACGCACTGGCTGAAAAATATAAAAATTCTCAGTCACCACGAAATTTAGCGTTGATTAGTCCTACAGGTCTTGGTGACCGGGCCGACCGGGGAATTAGTCCACTGGCACAGGAAGGTTTAGTCAAATGGGCATTATGCGGCCACTGGGGACAATCACCGCGAATCTCCGATCTGGCTGAACAAAATAAAATTTCCGCCTATAACTATCCTCAGGGCGTATTAACCCAAACCCTGCGCGCATCGGCGGCTCACCAGCCAGGGATCCTTAGTGATATCGGCATCGGTACATTTGTTGACCCTCGCCAACAGGGCGGTAAGCTGAATGAAGTGACCACCGAAGATCTGATCAAATTGGTGGAAATTGATAACAAAGAGTACCTGTATTACAAAGCCATTGCGCCAAACATCGCCTTTATTCGCGCCACCACTTGCGACAGTGAAGGCTACGCCACCTTTGAAGATGAAGTGATGTATCTTGATGCACTGGTGATTGCCCAGGCCGTACACAATAACGGTGGCATCGTGATGATGCAGGTGCAAAAGATGGTGAAGAAAGCCACGTTGCATCCGAAATCGGTGCGTATTCCCGGCTATCTGGTCGATATTGTGGTCATCGACCCCGACCAAACGCAACTGTATGGTGGCGCGCCGGTTAACCGCTTTATCTCTGGCGATTTTGTTCTCGATGACAGCCAACAGACTGCCCTGCCGCTCAATCAGCGTAAACTGGTGGCCAGACGCGCCCTGTTTGAAATGCGCAAAGGTGCGGTCGGCAACGTTGGCGTAGGCATTGCCGATGGCATTGGCCTCGTCGCTCGCGAAGAAGGCTGTGCTGATGATTTTATTCTGACAGTCGAAACGGGTC
This sequence comes from Citrobacter sp. Cpo032, assembly GCF_030332975.1. Lineage (NCBI taxonomy): Bacteria > Pseudomonadati > Pseudomonadota > Gammaproteobacteria > Enterobacterales > Enterobacteriaceae > Citrobacter > Citrobacter sp. Cpo032. Next base: position 381,035 of record NZ_JAOWGU010000049.1, on the reverse strand, counting down.
CGATTGGCGGCATCACCTCTCAAGGTATTGCTTTCGGCGCCAACGTCAACACCCGCGCCATTCTGGATATGACTTCCCAGTTTGACTTCTATCACGGTGGTGGATTGGACGTGTGCTATTTAAGTTTTGCCGAAGTCGATCGCCACGGCAACGTTGGCGTACACAAATTCAATGGCAAGATCATGGGTACCGGCGGTTTTATCGATATTAGCGCCACCTCCAAAAAAATTATTTTCTGCGGCACGTTAACTGCCGGAAGTCTGAAAACGGAAGTTGCCGATGGCAAGTTAAATATCGTGCAGGAAGGTCGGGTGAAAAAATTCGTCAACGAATTACCTGAAGTGACTTTCAGCGGAAAAATTGCTCTCGAACGTGGACTTGATGTGCGTTACATCACTGAACGCGCTGTATTTACGTTAAAAGCAGATGGTCTTCATTTAATCGAAATTGCACCGGGAGTCTCTTTACAGGAAGACATCCTGGACAAGATGGATTTCACGCCAATCATTTCGCCAAATCTGAAGCTGATGGACGAAAGATTATTTATCGATGCCTCGATGGGTTTTGTGTTACCCGACGCCGCCAATTAAAAGGAGTACCATGATGGACTTTTCTTTAACTGAAGAACAAGAACTGCTACTTGCCAGTATTCGAGAACTGATTACCAGCAATTTCCCGGAAGAATATTTCCGTACCTGCGATCAAACGGCGACCTACCCGAAAGAGTTTATGCGTGCCCTGGCGGACAACGGTATTTCGATGCTGGGCGTTCCGGAAGAGTTTGGTGGCATCCCGGCGGATTACGTCACACAGATGCTGGCACTGATGGAAGTTTCAAAATGCGGCGCACCCGCTTTTTTGATCACTAACGGTCAGTGCATTCACAGTATGCGTCGTTTTGGATCCGCCGAACAGCTGCGTAAGACCGCAGAAAGCACCATGGAAACGGGCGATCCAGCGTATGCGCTGGCATTAACCGAACCGGGAGCTGGCTCCGACAACAACAGCGCGACCACCAGCTACACTCGCAAAAATGGTAAGGTCTATCTCAACGGGCAAAAAACCTTTATCACCGGCGCGAAAGAGTATCCATATATGCTGGTACTGGCCCGCGATCCGGAGCCAAAAGATCCGAAAAAAGCTTTTACGCTGTGGTGGGTCGATTCGAAGAAACCCGGCATTAAGGTTAATCCGCTGCATAAAATCGGCTGGCATATGCTCAGCACCTGCGAAGTCTATCTTGATGACGTCGAAGTGGACGAAAGCGATATGGTCGGAGAGGAAGGCATGGGTTTCCTCAACGTCATGTACAACTTCGAAATGGAACGTTTGATCAACGCTGCACGCAGTACCGGTTTTGCTGAATGCGCCTTCGAAGATGCCGCCCGTTACGCCAACCAGCGCATCGCATTCGGTAAGCCAATTGGTCACAATCAGATGATCCAGGAAAAACTGGCGCTGATGGCGATTAAAATCGATAACATGCGCAATATGGTGTTAAAAGTCGCCTGGCAGGCCGATCAGGAACAGTCTCTGCGCACCAGTGCAGCGCTGGCAAAACTGTATTGTGCACGTACTGCAATGGAAGTGATTGATGACGCCATTCAGATTATGGGTGGACTGGGTTACACCGACGAAGCACGCGTTTCCCGCTTCTGGCGTGATGTCCGCTGTGAACGCATTGGCGGTGGTACAGATGAAATCATGATTTACGTCGCGGGTCGCCAAATCCTGAAAGATTATCAGAATAAGTAAGCAGTAATGCTTGCCGGATAGCGCAAATGCGTTATCCGGCACGTGCCAGGTGAATCATATTTCTGGCATCAAACATTCTTGTTCTACAAGGTTATTTTTAAACTGCTTACGATAATCGCTGGGAGTACAACCCACATGCCGCTGAAAGAGTTTGGCAAAGTGATCGACATTTTCATACCCTACCCGCCATGAAATTTCTGCCAACGAGGACTCCGTATTCGTCAGGGCAAATTTTGCCTCTGTCATTCGCCGCTGAATCACATAATTAATCGGCGAAATACGATATTCCTTAGTAAACTCGTGACAGATATAGCTCACGCTGGCTCGAAATTTCTTAGACAACTGTTCCAGCGTAATTTTCTCTCGGAAGTTGTTATTTAAATAAACCAACACATCTTTAATTAAGATATCTTTTTTAATATATCCCTGCTCAGAACGATAAGCATTTTTAAAGTTTTCGTAATATAAAACGGTTAATGCATAAGCAAAGGCGTCATAAGCGGAAGACGTCAGGTTATTCTTGCTCTGCGGGATCATAACACTCAGTTCATTAAAGATACTTTTAATAACCTCTTTGCCCTGGCTAACGCTAATAACCGGACACGAGTGCATCTGCAAGAGTTGGTTCTCCTGCCAGTCGTTGAAACGAAAGCCGTAGAGCGCACAGGTGTAAGTGGTTGCAGGCGCGCTGCTATCGGAAGCAACCGCATGTAACCGCCCTTGCTCTATCACCACGATGTCACCCGCATGTGCGACATACAGCGAAGAGTCGATAATTAGCCTTGCGACACCCTTTTTTACATAGATAAGCTCTGTTTCATTGTCATGAACATGATGGCCCGACTCCCAGTTAGGATCATCACTGATGACGAATCGCGAAAATCTCGGGGTTTTTCCCTCTTCAAAAAGGGTCTCCATGGCATTATCAAAACAGCGTTGATACATGACAACCTCCACCGAAAGGCAGTAATTTTGCGGATAATTAATATCGAAAAGTAAAAACGATGAAGACGTTATACAACGTTATTCTGTCCAGGCGAAACAAAATTATTTGCGTCGTCTGCAAGATGACACCTCCTACTCCAGCACGCTGCTCGCGCAAATTGTTTTTATTTTAAAATAACAGGAAAGTATAAATGTTATTAAGTCAGCAATAATAATTTACACACCAGAAACAAAGTGCGTGCAGAAACGGATAAAAATATGATCCATTTCTCAAAAAAACGTCTCGATTTTATTTCCATATTTATCACTTTAACACCCGACGTCGTCTTTACGTTCATAAACTCAGCATTCCTAAAGTCCTTTTTTTTGCAAGATTGTTGGGAATGAAAACAGATTGCCCCGTCGAAAACAGTCTCCCTCTGCCGCACACTATTTTCAGTCAATTTTCCCTACTGTTGATGATGTCACTCCCCGTCATCATCCACACGAGAATCACTGGAGATGCCATGAAACTAATAACCTGCTTTAAGTTGGTGCCTGAAGAACAGGACATTGTTGTTACCCCAGAACGTTCGCTTAACTTTGACCGGGCCGATGCCAAAATCAGTCAGTTTGATTTGAATGCAATAGAGGCCGCGACGCAACTTAGTGCGGAAGGTGATGAAATTGTCGCCTTAACGGTTGGCGGCTCGCTACTGCAAAACTCCAAAGTGCGTAAAGACGTACTGTCCCGCGGGCCGGACAGTTTGTTTATGGTGCAGGATCCCCAACTGGAGCATTCATTACCGCGAGACACGGCTCAGGCGCTGGCCTGCGCGGCCAAAAACATTGAATTCGACCTGATGCTGTTCGGCGAAGGGTCTGGAGACATCTACGCCCAGCAGGTTGGCTTACTGGTTGGCGAACTCTTACAACTTCCAGTGATTAACGCCGTCAGCAACATCCAACGTAACGGCGATCGCATTGTGGTTGAACGTACGCTGGAAGACGAAGTTGAAGTGATTGAACTGTCGCTCCCCGCCGTGCTGTGCGTAACCTCGGATATCAACACGCCGCGTATTCCCACGATGAAAGCCATTCTGGGCGCAGGTAAAAAACCGGTCACACCGTGGCAAGCCAGCGATATTGGCTGGACACCTGCCTCACCGTTAGCAGAACTGGTGAGCCTCACCGTTCCGCCACAAACAGAACGTAAGCACATCATTCTGGAAAATGACTCAGCAGAAGCCATCGCCGAGCTGGCTGAGCATCTGAAAAAAGCCCTGAACTAAGCCCAACGGAGAGAAATTATTATGAGTAAATTAGCTAACGTATGGGTGTTCAGCGATAACGTAGAACGCTATGCAGAATTAATGGCCGGCGCACGCCTGTGGGGTGAACAAGTACACCTTATTGTACAAGGCAACGAGCAGGCCAATCAGGTTAAACCTCTGGGTGCCGATGAGATTGTCGTGCTTGAAACAACGTCTGGTTTACAGCGTGTTGAAAATTTTGCCGAGACCATCGCCGCCCTGATACAAGAACATACCGGGCTATTGCTGATGCCAGCGACTAAACGCGCTAAATCCCTTGGTGCGCGGTTAAGTATTCAGCTCAATGCAGCGATGGTAAATGACGCCACGTCGGTAACACTTGATGATGGCTCACTGTTCGCAGAACACCGTATGTACGGTGGCCTGGCATTCGGCAAAGAAAAAATCAAAACAACTCAGGCAATTATCACCCTTGCCACAGGCGTACTTGAACCGGTAGAGGCTAATGCTTCACATACCTGCCCTGTAGTCTCTGCACCTTACATCGCACCACACCATGAAATTATGTGCCAGGAACGTCGCGCCAAATCCGTGAGCAGCGTGGATCTCAGCAAAGCCAAACGTGTGGTGGGTGTGGGTCGCGGCCTGGTTGCGCAAAACGATCTGGAGATGGTGCACCAGTTGGCATCTGTACTGGGTGCAGAAGTGGGTTGTTCACGACCGATTGCCGAAGGCGAAAACTGGATGGAACGCGAACGCTACATCGGCGTTTCTGGCGTGTTACTGAAATCGGACCTTTACCTCACCCTCGGCATTTCAGGACAAATTCAGCATATGGTCGGCGGTAACGGCGCGAAAGTCATTGTCGCCATCAACAAAGATAAGAAAGCCCCTATTTTCAATTACGCCGATTACGGACTGGTCGGCGACATCTACAAAGTCGTTCCGGCTCTTATCGAGCATCTCAGCCGCTAACCCCCACATTTAACGCACATATCCCGCTGCCCTCGCAGCGGGAAGGGAGCATAAAGCATGTCAGATGAAAAATTTGATGCCATTGTGGTCGGTGCTGGCGTGGCGGGTACGGTTGCAGGCTACGTGATGGCTCAGGCCGGACTGGACGTACTGGTCATCGAGCGCGGAAACAGTGCAGGTAGTAAAAATATGACCGGCGGAAGACTCTATGCACATAGTCTTGAGCGCATCATGCCGGGTTTCGCGCAGGAAGCGCCGCTAGAGCGTAAAGTCACCCGCGAAAAAATCTCTTTTCTGACCGAAGAAATCGCCGTCACTCTCGACTTTCATCGTGAAAAAGCTGACGCGCCAACGCAGGATTCGTATACCGTTTTGCGCAACAGACTTGACCCATGGCTAATGGAAAAAGCGGAACAAGCTGGCGTGCAGTTCATCCCCGGCGTGCGCGTCGATGCCCTGATCCGCGAAGGTAATAAGGTTACCGGAGTTCAGGCCGGTGACGATATCCTGGAAGCCAATATTGTCATCCTTGCCGATGGCGTCAACTCTATGCTGGGGCGTTCCCTGGGGATGGTTCCGCCCTCTTCTGCACATCACTATGCCGTTGGCGTAAAAGAGCTGATCGGCTTACCTCCAGCGGTCATTGCAGATCGCTTCAATCTTTCAGGTAATGAAGGCGCGGCCTGGCTGTTTGCAGGCTCACCGTCTGATGGGTTGATGGGAGGCGGATTTTTGTATACCAACCAGGACTCCATCTCTCTGGGTCTGGTGTGTGGTCTGGGGGATATTGCCCATGCCACAAAAAGCATTCCACAAATGCTGGAAGACTTTAAGCAACATCCAACTATTCGGCCATTGATTGCCGGTGGAGAACTACTGGAATATTCCGCGCATATGGTGCCGGAAGGCGGTCTGGCAATGGTTCCAAAGTTGGTCGATGACGGTGTGATGATCGTGGGCGATGCCGCCGGTTTCTGTTTGAACCTGGGTTTCACGGTGCGAGGTATGGATTTGGCCATCGCTTCCGCAGAAGCCGCTGCCCAAACAGCTATTGCAGCAAAAGAACGCCAGGATTTCTCTGCCAGCAGCCTGATGGGCTACAAGCTCGCGCTCGAACAGGGCTGTGTGATGCGTGATTTACAGCATTTTCGCAAGATCCCGGCGTTAATGGAAAACCCACGGCTGTTCACTCAGTATCCGCGTATGGTGGCCGACATCATGAGCGATATGTTCACCGTTGACGGACGTCCAAATCAACCGGTTCGCAAGATGATTATGTCCCACGCAAAACAAATCGGGCTGATGAACTTACTGAAAGACGGTATCAAGGGGGCAACTGCACTATGAATCAGGACAATACCGTTAACGTTGACGTCAAACTGGGCGTCAATAAATTCAATGTCGATGAAGGCCACCCGCACATTCTTCTGGCCGAACATCCAGACCTTAATGAATTTCGCAAGCTGCTGAAAGCCTGCCCCGCCGGGCTGTATAAGCAGGACGAGAGTGGAAACATTCATTTTGATTCTGCTGGTTGCCTGGAGTGCGGAACGTGTCGAGTACTGTGCGGCGACACAATCCTCGACCAATGGGAATATCCGGTCGGAACATTTGGCGTTGATTTTCGCTACGGCTAATGGATTTTTCCTGTAGTACACCGGATCGGCCACGCCGGCCATCCGGTCAGATGTATGCCGAAATCATCCTGGGAATAACTTCATGAGTATCACACTAACGTTTAACGCCGAACGCCGCGAAGTCTGGCGGCAACAGGGTTTATGGGGAGATGCTTCGCTTGGCGATTACTGGAACCAAACTGCCAGAGCCATGCCAGATAAAATCGCCGTGGTTGATAACCATGGCGCTTCATACACCTATGCTGCACTCGACAGCGCGGCCAGCAGTCTGGCAACCTGGTTTTTAGCCTGCGATATTCAACCCGGCGATCGCATTGCCTTCCAGTTACCGGGCTGGTGCGAGTTTACGATTATCTACCTGGCCTGCCTGAAAACCGGGGCCGTTTCCGTACCGCTGCTGCCAGCGTGGCGTGAAGCAGAGCTGGTATGGGTGCTGAATAAGTGCAAAGCGAAGATTTTTTTCGCACCGACGCTGTTTAAACAGACCCGACCGGTCGATCTGATCCTCCCCTTACAAAACCAGTTGCCGCATCTGCAACAGATCGTTGCCGTGGATAAACTGGCTCCGGCAACTACTTCGCTGGCGCTCAGTCAACTGCTTTTAGCTCCACCTTTAACCCAGACGATTAATGTTCACGCCGATGAACTGGCGGCGGTGTTGTTTACCTCCGGTACCGAGGGAATGCCAAAAGGCGTAATGTTGACCCACAACAACATCCTTGCCAGCGAGCGCGCCTACTGTGCCCGCCTCAATCTCACCTGGCAGGATGTGTTTTTGATGCCCGCACCACTGGGACACGCTACCGGTTTTCTGCATGGCGTTACCGCACCGTTTTTAATCGGCGCACGCAGCGTATTGTTAGACATTTTCACCCCAATCGCCTGTCTTGAACTGCTGGAGCAACAACACTGTACCTGTGTGCTCGGCGCAACGCCCTTCGTCTACGACATGTTGTGTAGCATGGAAAAACGACCACGCGACCTCTCATCGCTACGCTTTTTCTTATGTGGGGGCACAACCATTCCACAGAAGATTGCCCGTGACTGCCAGCAGCTCGGCATAAAATTATTAAGCATTTATGGCTCGACAGAGAGTTCACCGCATGCGCTGGTCAATCTCGATGATTCGCTTTCTCGCATGATGAATACCGACGGATATGCTGCTGCAGGCGTCGAAATTAAAGTGGTCGACGAAGCACGCAATACGATGCCCGCGGGGGTAGAAGGTGAAGAAGCTTCGCGTGGTCCCAATGTGTTTATGGGCTACCTCGATGAACCCGAACTCACCGCCCGCGCGCTGGATCAAGACGGCTGGTATTACAGCGGTGACTTATGCCGAATGGACGATGCGGGGTACATCAAAATCACCGGACGGAAAAAAGATATCATTGTCCGCGGTGGAGAAAACATCAGCAGCCGCGAAGTTGAGGATATTTTATTGCAGCATCCTCGCATTCACGATGCCTGTGTTGTCGCGATGCCGGATGAACGCTTAGGTGAAAGGTCGTGTGCTTACGTGGTCCTAAAACCTCCACATCATTCGTTGTCGCTGGAATCAGTGGTGGCCTTTTTTAGCCGCAAGCGAGTGGCAAAGTACAAATACCCTGAGCACATTGTGATCGTGGAGAAATTACCGCGCACGGCGTCCGGTAAAGTACAAAAATACCAGCTTCGTCAGGATATTATTCGGCGTTTGAGCGTGGAGAGTATTACAGGATAAAGCGCCGGATGGCGATGCTAACGCATCTTATCCGGCCTACGTTGAATAGGCCGGATAAGGCATGATATTACTTGTTCAGTTCAGCCAGACTCAGCCAGGTTTGTACGACGGTGTCCGGGTTCAGCGACAGGCTGTCGATCCCCTCTTCCATCAGCCAGGCCGCGAAGTCTTCGTGGTCAGAAGGTCCCTGGCCGCAAATACCCACGTATTTACCCTGTTTCTTGGCTGCACGAATCGCCATCGACAGCAGTGCTTTCACCGCGTCGTTACGCTCATCAAACAGTTCAGAAACCACACCAGAGTCACGATCCAGACCCAGCGCCAACTGCGTCATGTCGTTTGAGCCGATGGAGAAACCGTCGAAGTATTCGAGGAACTGCTCGGCCAGCAAGGCGTTAGACGGGATCTCACACATCATGATGATCTTCAGTCCGTTCTCGCCGCGTTTCAGCCCCTGGCGTGCCAGCTCTTCCACCACCGCTTTCGCCTGGGCAACGGTACGTACAAACGGTACCATCACTTCAACGTTAGTCAGGCCCATGTCGTTACGGACACGTTTTACTGCGTCGCATTCCAGCGCGAAGCAGTCGCGGAAGCTGTCGGCAACATAACGGCCCGCCCCACGGAAGCCCAGCATCGGGTTCTCTTCATGCGGTTCATAACGCTCACCGCCGACCAGGTTGGCATATTCGTTGGACTTAAAGTCCGACATACGCACGATGACGCGTTTTGGATAAAACGCCGCACCCAGCGTCGCGATCCCTTCCGTCAGACGACCGACATAGAATTCACGCGGAGAATCGAAACCTTTCATCATGGCGCGGATTTCATTTTGCAGCTCAGGCGTCTGGTCATCGAACTCCAGCAGCGCACGCGGGTGTACGCCAATCATGCGGTTGATGATAAATTCCAGACGCGCCAGGCCGACGCCTTCGTTTGGCAGACAGGCGAAGTCGAAAGCCCGATCCGGGTTACCGACGTTCATCATCACCTTCAACGGCAGATCCGGCATGGTCTCCACGCTGGAACTCTTCACGCTAAAGTCGAGCATGTCAGCGTAAACATAACCGGTATCGCCTTCGGCACAGGAGACGGTTACCTTCTCACCATCTTTCATGCGCTCGGTCGCATCGCCACAGCCCACCACGGCCGGGATCCCCAGTTCACGGGCAATGATTGCCGCGTGACAGGTACGACCGCCACGGTTAGTGACAATTGCTGCCGCTTTCTTCATGATCGGTTCCCAGTCCGGGTCGGTCATGTCGGTAACCAGTACGTCGCCTGGTTCGATGCGGTTCATTTCGCTGATGTCATGAATGACTTTGACCGGACCCGCGCCAATGCGGTGGCCGATGGCGCGACCTTCAGCAATAATTTTACCCTGAGCATGCAGAGTATACCGCTCCATCACCTGACCGCGAGAACGCACGGTTTCCGGACGCGCCTGAACAATGAACAGCTTGCCGGTATGACCGTCTTTCGCCCATTCGATGTCCATTGGACGACCGTAGTGCTTCTCGATTTGTACCGCCTGCTTAGCCAGTTCCTGCACTTCTTCGTTAGTCAGGGAGAAAATGTCGCGTTGTTCCTGCGGGACATCTTCAATGGTCACCTGCTTACCGTGTTCCTGGGTCGGCGCGTAAATCATGCGGATTTTTTTCGATCCCATTGTGCGACGGACGATCGCCGGACGGTTAGCCGCCAGGGTCGGTTTGTGCACGTAGAATTCATCCGGGTTAACGGCGCCCTGCACGACCATTTCGCCCAGGCCCCAGGCGGAAGTGATAAAGACAACCTGGTCGAAACCGGATTCGGTATCGATGGAGAACATTACGCCTGAGGACGCGAGGTCAGAACGCACCATCCGCTGAACGCCAGCAGAGAGCGCGACGCCACGGTGGTCATAGCCCTGGTGAACACGATAAGAGATCGCGCGGTCGTTAAACAGCGAGGCAAATACGTGTTTGATGGCAACCAGTACGGCATCAAATCCCTGGACGTTGAGGAAGGTTTCCTGCTGACCGGCAAATGACGCATCTGGCATATCTTCTGCGGTAGCGGAAGAACGCACGGCAAAAGAGGCATTGGCATCGTCCGCTGACAACTGCGCGTAGGCATCGCGGACGGCATTTTCCAGTTCGGGCTGGAAAGGAGTGTCGATAATCCACTGGCGGATCTGTGCCCCGGCTTTCGCAAGCTCAGTGACATCGTCGATATCCGTTTTATCCAGCAGCTCATAAATGCGCTGGTTTACACCGCTCTGGTCCAGAAACTGGTTAAACGCATCGGCGGTCGTTGCAAAACCATTCGGTACGGAAACACCCATACCTGAAAGGTTAGTAATCATTTCACCCAGGGAGGCATTTTTGCCTCCAACTCTGTCTACATCATTCATGCCGAGTTGGTTATACCAAAGCACCAGCGGTGACGAGCCATTGTTGGACATCGAACAATCCTTATATATGAACGAGGTTAGGAAACTCAATTTTGCGTAATTATCTTGGCATATTTACTCCGGCGAAAAAAACGGTGAATCGTTCAAGCAACTTTATTTTTTATTTTTTCAGATTGTTTCCGCATTTGCGCAAACCCGCGAGCCACACGGGATCACCACAAAAACGATCGGTATAAACATTTGTTCCGAAAAATGAAATCCACTTTTCATTAAATATAAAAATACCGTTTCATTTTATAAAATAGATGCGGCAATATTCGCTTCTGGCGAATTTTAATTTATGCTTTCAGAGAATTATATCTGCCCCAGGATGAGCAAAATGGATAATGCTGTTGATCGTCACGTATTTTATATTTCTGATGGTACGGCCATCACTGCCGAGGTATTGGGTCACGCGGTGATGTCGCAATTTCCTGTCACGATCAGCAGTATTACGCTGCCGTTTGTGGAAAATGAGAGTCGTGCGCGCGCGGTTAAAGACCAGATTGACGCTATTTACCAACAAACTGGCGTGCGCCCTTTGGTGTTTTACTCCATCGTCCTGCCGGAAATTCGCTCGATCATTCTGCAAAGCGAAGGATTTTGTCAGGATATCGTGCAGGCGTTGGTTGCCCCACTGCAACACGAGATGAAACTCGACCCTACGCCTATCGCCCATCGCACTCACGGTCTGAATCCCGGTAACCTCAACAAGTACGACGCGCGCATTGCTGCCATTGACTACACCCTCGCCCACGACGACGGTATTTCGTTGCGCAACCTCGATCAGGCGCAGGTGATCCTGCTCGGCGTTTCCCGTTGCGGCAAAACCCCGACCAGTTTGTATCTGGCCATGCAGTTTGGTATCCGCGCGGCCAACTACCCCTTTATTGCCGATGATATGGATAATCTGGTACTGCCCACTTCCCTCAAGCCGTTGCAGCATAAGCTGTTCGGTCTGACTATCGACCCTGAGCGCCTGGCGGCCATCCGCGAAGAACGCCGTGAGAACAGCCGTTACGCCTCGCTGCGTCAGTGCCGTATGGAAGTCGCTGAGGTAGAAGCGCTGTACCGGAAAAACCAGATCCCCTGGCTGAACAGTACCAATTATTCGGTAGAAGAGATTGCTACCAAGATCCTCGATATCATGGGACTGAATCGTCGCATGTACTAGAATGCTAGTGCATTGGTTCGATTTTTTGTTATTATGCTCGCCACCAGGCAGGATGAGTGTGATATTGTGATGTACATCACTTCCCGGTAGTCCTGCCGTTGAAGCAACAAATTTCTGAGACAAGTAATGAACAGAACCGATGAACTCCGTACTGCGCGTATTGACAACCTGGTCACTCCAGCAGAGCTTGCGCAACGGCATCCTGTTTCATCCTCCGTCGCCCGTCATGTTACGGACTCCCGACGTCGGATAGAAAAAATTTTAAATGGTGAAGACCCCCGTTTACTGGTGATCGTAGGTCCCTGCTCGATTCACGATCTTGATGCCGCGATGGAATACGCGACACGATTACAGGCGCTGCGCACTAAGCACCAGGCGCGTCTGGAAATCGTGATGCGTACCTATTTTGAAAAACCACGCACCGTCGTAGGCTGGAAAGGCCTGATTTCCGACCCGGATTTGAACGGCAGTTATCGTGTAAACCACGGTATTGAACTGGCGCGAAAACTGCTGTTGCAGGTCAACGAACTGGGCGTCCCCACGGCGACTGAATTCCTCGACATGGTGACCGGCCAGTTTATTGCCGATTTAATCAGTTGGGGAGCTATTGGCGCGCGCACCACCGAAAGTCAGATCCATCGTGAAATGGCCTCCGCGCTCTCCTGCCCGGTCGGCTTTAAGAACGGAACGGATGGCAACACGCGCATCGCCGTCGATGCGATTCGCGCCTCCCGCGCCAGTCACATGTTCCTCTCGCCGGATAAAACCGGCCAGATGACCATTTACCAGACCAGCGGTAACCCTTACGGGCATATCATCATGCGTGGCGGTAAAAAGCCGAATTATTATGCTGAAGATATTGCTGCCGCCTGCGATACCCTGCACGAATTTTCCCTGCCTGAGCATCTGGTGGTCGATTTTAGCCACGGCAATTGCCAGAAGCAGCATCGCCGTCAGTTGGACGTTTGTGATGATGTATGCCAGCAAATTCGCAATGGTTCGACGGCGATTGCCGGGATTATGGCGGAGAGTTTCCTGCGTGAAGGTACGCAAAAAATCGTTAGCGGCCAGCCGCTGGTTTACGGTCAGTCCATTACCGACCCGTGCCTGAACTGGGAAGATACCGAACTGTTGGTTGAAAAACTCGCCTCTGCGGTTGATAGCCGTTTTTAATGCTGTTCGCCGGGCAATATCAGCTTGCCCGGCGCTAATCCCTTGTTTTTCCCTTTCTTATTGCGCAAAAAACGTTCTCGTCACAATTATTTCACAAAAACGCTTGCCGCAAATTTGCAGTTTGATGATAATGATTATCATTGTTACATTGATTGTTATTTTTAAACACTATGTCACGTATGGATAACACAACGGCAACGCCTGCAAAAGACAAAACACCGCCTTCCGTCGCGCCAAACGACCGACGAATTGACAGTAAAACCCTGCTTGGTAACGAAGGACGCGTGATCATAGAACATGATGGTCAGCACTACCTGCTGCGCCAGACACAAGCCGGAAAACTCATTCTGACTAAATAAACAACACATTTCGCCAGCCACCCAGGTCATACCCAGGCAGCCAGCGCTTTTCGATTTCCTAATGGAGAGTTGCTATGCCTTACCTGCACACCGCTTCCCTGCGCCCATCGCTGTTGGCGCTGGCGATTATCAGTAACCTGCCCGCCGTCGCCTGGGCGGCGGTCGAGGATATGACCGTTACCGCCACCGGCAATGCCCGTAGCGCCTTTGAAGCACCGATGATGGTCAGCGTCATTGACGCCACTGCACCAGAAAACCAAACCGCCAGCTCAGCTGCCGACCTGTTACGTAAGGTTCCGGGCCTGACCCTTGATGGTACGGGCCGTACCAACGGCCAGGACGTGAATCTGCGCGGGTATGATCGACGCGGCGTTCTGGTGCTGGTTGACGGCGTTCGCCAGGGAACCGACACCGGACACCTGAACAGTACCTTCCTCGACCCGGCGCTTATCAAACGCATCGAAGTCGTGCGTGGCCCTTCCGCACTACTGTACGGTAGCGGCGCGCTAGGCGGCGTGATCGCCTATGACACTGCAGATGCCAAAGATCTACTGGAAGTCGGGCAAAACAGTGGTTATCGCGTGTTCGGTACCGCGGCGACCGGCGATCACAGTCTCGGCATGGGCGCCAGCACGTATGGCCGTACCGATACGCTGGACGGACTGCTTGCCTGGTCCAGCCGCGATCGCGGTGATTTACGCCAGAGTGACGGTACTACTGCGCCGAATGACGAAGCAATTAATAATATGCTGGCGAAAGGTAGCTGGAAAATTGACAGCGCCCAGACGCTGGCCGGTTCGCTGCGTTACTACAACAATGACGCCCGGGAACCTAAAAACCCGCAGACCAGCGCGGCGGATGCCAGCAACCCGATGACCAACCGTTCAACGATCCAGCGTGATGCGCAACTGACCTACTCGCTCGCTCCGGCGGACAATGACTGGCTGAACGCTGACGCCCGTATCTACTGGTCCGAAGCGCGCATTAATGCTCAGAACGCAGATAACACTGGCGAATTTCGCAAGCAAACCACCAAAGGCGGGAAGATCGACAACCGCAGCCGTCTGTTTACCGACTCTTTTGCATCTCACCTGTTGACCTACGGCGGTGAATACTATCGTCAGGAACAACAACCGGGAGGAGCAACAACTGGTTTCCCGGAGGCTAAGATCGATTTCAGCTCCGGCTGGCTCCAGGATGAAATCACCCTGCGCGACCTGCCGGTTACGCTGCTGGGCGGTACCCGTTATGACTCTTATCGCGGCAGCAGCGACGGTTATGAAGATGTCGATGCCGATAAATGGTCGTCCCGCGCCGGATTAACGGTTGCGCCAACTGACTGGCTGATGCTGTTCGGTTCATACGCTCAGGCTTTCCGTGCCCCGACTATGGGCGAGATGTATAACGATGCGAAACACTTTTCGATTGGTCGTTTTTACACCAACTACTGGGTGCCGAACCCTAACCTGCGCCCGGAAACCAACGAAACACAGGAATACGGATTTGGCCTGCGCTTTGACGATCTTCTGATGGCGAGCGACGCGCTCGAATTTAAAGCCAGCTATTTCGACACCAAAGCGAAAGATTACATCTCCACCAGCGTCGATTTCGCCGCTGCGACAACCACGTCCTATAACGTACCCAACGCCAAAATCTGGGGCTGGGACGTGATGGCGAAATATTCCACCGACCTGTTCAGCCTCGACATGGCCTATAACCGCACACGCGGAAAAGATACTGACACCGGCGAATACATTTCCAGCATTAACCCTGACACCGTCACCAGCAAACTGAATGTGCCGGTTGCGCACAGCGGTTTCTCTGTCGGCTGGATAGGGACATTTGCTGACCGTTCAACGCATATCAGCAGCACCTACGCTAAACAGCCCGGCTATGCGGTAAACGATTTCTACGTGAGCTATCAGGGCCAACAAGCGCTGAAAGGCATGACCACCACGCTGCTACTGGGCAACGCCTTCGACAAAGAGTACTGGTCACCGCAAGGCATTCCGCAGGATGGTCGTAATGGCAAAATTTTCGTGAGTTATCAGTGGTAATCACTTTTCCCCGGTTCGCCGGGGCCGCAATCTGGAAGGAAGAGACAATGAATCATTACACACGCTGGCTGGAACTGAAGAAAGAAAATCCTGGCAAATACGCACGTGATATTGCGGGGTTGATGAATATTAGCGAAGCCGAACTGACCTTTGCACGCGTCGGTCACGACGCCTGGCGCTTGCGTGGCGAAGTGCGTGAAATTCTCAGCGCACTGGAAGCAGTTGGCGAAACCAAATGTATTTGCCGCAATGAATACGCAGTACATGAGCAGGTGGGTGCTTTTACCAATCAGCACCTCAACGGTCATGCCGGACTGGTTCTCAATCCGCGCGCCCTCGATCTGCGTCTTTTCCTGAACCAGTGGGCCAGCACCTTTCATATCAGCGAAACAACCGCCCATGGTGAGCGTCAGAGCATTCAGTTCTTCGACCATCAGGGAGATGCGCTGCTGAAGGTCTATACCACGCAAAATACCCTCGTTGAGGAATGGGCAGCGTTGCTGACCCGTTTCATCTTTGCAGAAAACCCGCCGCTGGCACTGCAACCCGCCAACAATTCTGCGCCTGCCGCCGTCACGGTCGATGCGCAGACCGTCGATCAAGAGTGGCGAGCGATGACCGATGTCCACCAGTTCTTCGGTCTGCTGAAACGCCATGAACTCACCCGTCAACAAGCGTTTAATCTGGTGGGCGACGATCTGGCCTGTAAGGTTTCTAATAGCGCACTGGCGCAGTTACTCGACACCGCGCGTCAGGATGGCAACGAAATTATGGTTTTTGTAGGTAATCGCGGCTGTGTACAGATTTTTACCGGCGTGATTGAAAAACTGGTACCGATGAAAGGCTGGCTAAACATCTTCAACCCAACCTTTACCCTGCATCTGCTGGAAGAGAGCGTGGCCGAAACGTGGGTAACGCGCAAACCGACCGCCGATGGTCACGTCACCAGTCTGGAACTGTTTGCTGCCGACGGTACGCAAATCGCACAACTGTATGGTCAACGTACGGAAGGCGAGCCGGAACAGACACAATGGCGCACACAGATTGACGCGCTAACGCCGAAAGGACTGGCCGCATGAAAAAACTGCTGGCCCTGATCGCGCTGCTGCCCTTCGCCGCACTGGCTGCACCCGAGGAACGAGTTGTTGCCCTCGGTGGCGATGTCACCGAGATCGTATACGCACTGGGAGCACAACCCTCCCTTGTGGCGAGAGACAGCACCAGCCAATGGCCTGCTGCGGCAACCGCGTTACCTGATGTTGGTTATTTGCGCCAGCTCAACGCCGAAGGGATCCTTGCCACACGCCCTACGCTGGTCCTTGCCAGCGCGCAGGCGCAGCCTTCTTTGGTGTTAAAACAGATCGAGCAGAGCAACGTCAGGGTTGTCACGATCCCAGCAAGCAACGATCTTAACGCGATTGATGAAAAAGTTAGGGTTATCGCCGAGGCTACCCATCGGGAGGCCGACGGCGAAACGCTGCGCGCAACGTTACGTCAGGAACTGGCGACGCTCCCGTCATCTGAACTTAATAAACGTGTGCTGTTTATTCTCAATTATGGTGGGATGACCGCGATGGCGGCGGGCCAGCAAACCGGAGCCGATGCGGCGATTCGTGCCGCTGGTCTACGCAACGCGATGCAGGGCGTTAATCGCTATCAGCCGCTGTCACAAGAAGGCGTCATTGCCAGCCAGCCCGATCTGGTAGTGATTTCACAAGAAGGTGTTAAGGCGATGGGTGGCGAGGCAAACCTGTGGGCGCTGCCGGGGCTGGCGCAAACACCTGCGGGGCGGAATAAACAGGTGTTGCAGGTTGACGATATGGCGCTGTTGGGCTTCAGCATTCGCACACCACAGGCTATTTTGCAGCTTCGTGCTAAAGCGGAGCAATTACCCTGATGTCCCGGCGGATCACCTGTTCGTTGTGGATGTTGGCATTGATGCTGATTGTAATGACGGTTCTGGCTACCGGTTTTGGCGCGTTGCGCCTGCCGGTAAGTCTGCTCTGGCGTGATGACGATGAGGCATTGCGTCAAATCTGGCTCACGATTCGTCTGCCCCGCGTCCTGCTGGCGCTGGTGATTGGCGGTTCTCTGGCGCTCGCTGGCTGCGTGATGCAGGGGCTGTTTCGCAATCCACTTGCAGACCCTGGATTACTGGGAATAAGCAGCGGCGCCGCCTGCGCTGTGGCCCTGTGGGTGGTGCTGCCTGTCTCCTTGCCCGCGCTGCTGATGTTGTATGCTCCAATGCTGGCCGCTTTTTTCGGCGCGCTGGCGGCAACGGTAGTGATTTTTATCCTCAGCCAACAGCGCGACGGTTCACTCTCACGCCTGCTGCTGGTCGGCATTGCCATTAACGCGCTCTGTGGGGCGGCGGTTGGCGTTTTGTCGTGGGTCAGTAATGATGCGCAACTGCGCCAGCTGTCGCTATGGGGAATGGGAAGTCTGGGGGCCGCGCAGTGGTCCACACTGTTGGCTGTCACTTCACTGACAATCCCGACAGTGCTGATCATCTGGCGACTTGCTCCGGCGCTGAATCTTCTGCAGCTGGGTGAGGAAGAGGCGCATTATCTCGGCGTTGATGTGCGTACAATCCAGCGTATTTTGCTGCTTTGTAGCGCATTACTGGTTGCCTCAGCCGTGGCGGTAAGCGGCGTGATTGGCTTTATCGGGTTGGTCATCCCACATTTAATACGTATGTGGCTCGGCTCAGACCATCGGGCCGTTATTCCGGGTTCCGTGCTGGCGGGCGCGTTTTTATTGCTGATTGCCGACACGCTGGCCCGTACGGCGGTTGCGCCTGCGGAGATGCCGGTCGGTCTGTTGACCAGTCTTCTCGGCGCACCGTGGTTTTTATGGCTTATTTTTCGTCAGCGAGGACCGCATGGCTGAACATTTCATCGCTGAAGGGCTTCACTATCACGTAGCTGGCAGAGCGGTGATCGACGACGTATCGCTCGCCCTTACAAAAGGTGAACTGGTGGCGCTGATCGGCCCAAACGGTGCGGGGAAATCCACTCTGCTACGCCTGCTGACCGGTTTTCTGAAACCGGCTACCGGGCGCTGCGTGCTGGCGGGCAAACCGCTGGAGGAGTGGCCTACCCAAATGCTGTCGCGACACCGGGCGGTAATGCGTCAGCAAACGCAACTGGGATTTGACTGGCCGGTAGAGGCCGTCATCGCGATGGGTCGCGCGCCCTGGACCCAACGACCGGAACCTGGGCTTATTGCACAGGTAATGGAGATGACCGGATGTACGCCTCTGGCAGGCCGGCAATACGCCGCGCTTTCCGGCGGTGAGCAACAGCGAGTGCAGTTAGCCCGTGCGCTGGCGCAACTCTGGTGCGACGGTGCGCCTCGCGGTTGGTTATTCCTTGATGAACCGACCTCCGCGCTGGATCTTTACCACCAGCAGCATCTGTTGCGCATGCTAAAAACGCTAACCGCTTCGGGTGAGCTGCATGTGTGCATTGTGCTTCACGATCTGAACCTCGCCGCACTGTGGGCAGACAGAATAGTGCTGCTGCACAACGGCAGGCTGGTGTCGCAGGGAACACCGGAAACTGTGTTACAGGCCGATGATCTGAAGCGCTGGTACGGTGCTCAGGTACACGTTGGCCAGCATCCGGCCAACGCTTCCCCGCAGGTATTTCTGGCCCCTTAGCTTGAACAACTCACTTCCAGCCGTTTGCCCCAGTCAGGTGGACGGCTGGCATAGTCGTCATCGCGATCGGCAAACGGGGTACGCAACGCCTGGTGCAACCGATGCAGTTCGGCGTAATCCCCCTGCTCTGCCTGACTAATCGCCCGTTGCGCCAGCCAGTTACGTAATACCATCGCCGGATTTGCCGCCTTCATCTGTGTTTGTCTGACTGCATCGGCAATATTGTCTTGCTGAAGGCGCGAGCGATACCGCGTGAACCAGTCGTCAAATGCTGCGCGGTCGATAAACTCATCGCGCAACGGAGATTGCGCACTGTGCTGCTCCGTTTCGCTGAGCATGCGAAACGTTCGCGTATAGTCGCTTCTTTCTCGCGCCATCAGGCTAAACAGTTCGCTAAGCAGTTCGTTATCGTCTTTCTGCTCGCTAAAGAAGCCGAGCTTTTGCCGCATCCGCTGACCATAGCGAGTTAATAGCGCCAGCTGGTAACTGTCCAGCGCATCATTTAGCGCCTCGACCGGGATAAACGGCGACAGGGTTTGCGCCAGACGTTGCAGGTTCCACAACGCGGCGGCCGGTTGATTATCGAAACTGTATCGCCCCTGGTTGTCAGAGTGGTTGCAGATATAATCAGGCACGTAATCATCAAGAAAACCGAATGGACCGTAATCCATTGTCAGACCCAGAATCGACATGTTGTCCGTGTTCATAACACCATGCGCAAATCCTACCGCCTGCCAGTCAGCGATTAACGTCGCAGTACGCGTGACAACATCGTTAAACCACAGCTGATACTTATCGGCTTCTTCCTGCCATTGCGGCCAGTAATGGCGAATCGCAAAGTCAGCCAACTCGCGCACTTTTTCCGGCTCTCGGCGATAGTAAAAATGCTCAAAATGGCCAAATCGCATATGGCTTTGCGCCACGCGAATGAGCATCGCCCCTGCTTCGACCGTTTCGCGATAAACCGGCGTGTCGCTGGTGACAATCGACAATGCCCGCGTGGTCGGTATTCCCAGGTAGTACATCGCTTCACTGGCCAGGCTTTCACGAATGGTCGAGCGCAGCACGGCACGCCCATCACCCATGCGGGAATACGGCGTGAGTCCGGCGCCTTTCAGGTGCCAGTCAAACGTTGAACCATCCGCGAGCTGTTGTTCGCCCAGCAGGATCCCACGTCCGTCGCCAAGCTGACCAGCCCAGACACCGAACTGATGCCCACTATAAACCTGGGCTAAAGGCGACATCCCGGGGAGCAACGATTCGCCGCCCCAAACGCCTGCACCAGTCGGAATATCAAATAGCGCCGCAGGAATTGCTAATTGCTCCGCCAGCGCATCGTTATGCCAGATAAGGCGCGCGTTTTTCAGAGGGGTGGGTGAAAGCGCGGTATAGGTTGCTGGTAGTTCATCACGCCAGCGAGTGGTAAAAGACAGGGTCATAGGGCCTCCTGCCTCTAGTGTAGACTGTTAATAGCCTGTTAAACACTAGCAAATAAAAGGGTTATATCTTAGCGAGCGAAATTATCTGCGCAGGAGGTACCGCAGGCCACAACCCTCC
Source organism: Citrobacter sp. Cpo032 (assembly GCF_030332975.1). Lineage (NCBI taxonomy): Bacteria > Pseudomonadati > Pseudomonadota > Gammaproteobacteria > Enterobacterales > Enterobacteriaceae > Citrobacter > Citrobacter sp. Cpo032. The sequence continues at coordinate 360,335 of NZ_JAOWGU010000049.1, read as the reverse complement.
CTGCATGGCACTGAATCCCACAGGCAAGACGCGCTCCAGCATCTCTTGTGTATCAATTCCGCTAATGATTATTGACTCACAGCTGGGCGATAGTTGCGCCAGAATAGCCCGCATAAACGGTTCAAACGAAATATGTGCAATCCTTTGTTGAACAAAGTTTTTATCCAGCACAACGTGTTTGAACAGGCCGTCAAAAATTGCCCGGGTTGATATACCGCCAGAACCATAGTTTGTCAGGACTAATGGAAATCGCGCAGCAAGTGCGGCCAATACTGGATTATCTTTACCTTTGTTTAACTCCGGATAGCTTTCATTAATAGTCAGCTCCAGAAATGAAAATCGTTCAACTTGTGAAGCAAATTCAGTATCTGATAATAAAGTATTAGCAACTGCTGGCGTTAAATTAATCCAGGCGGATACTTTTCGCTGAATAAAAAAATGTTGGCACGTTTCGATTAATTCTAGTTTTTCTACAAATAAACGACATTGTTCGTCGTCTGACATCCGAGGTAGGACCAGCTCGGTGGGTATACGCACATCCCCATGCGCACTGGCGAAACTGGTGATGATATCGACGAATTCAAGATCGCCTTTTTCGCTTCTCGCAGGAAGAAAAGAGAACTCAGAATGGTAAAGATTATCCAGTGAAACAATCATCGTGCCAGCCCCGCTGCATGGGTGTTATCCGGCATCCTGTAGCAAAGGATGGAGAAATACGTTACTGCTGATGCAAGTAGAGGCCCTTTCATTTTTCCCTTTTTAGCCGGTAAATCGAATCCTTTTTTTTAGCTTATCCTGATTATAAGCGAATATCCAGCTTTGCACTTTTTAATATCTCGGAATAAATCATATTTTTAGCAAGATACGCTCTTAATGTTCAGGGGTATTGTCTAACCAAAAGCAGAAATAAAAGTTAACTTTCAAATGGTGATGTTGAGGCTGCGCACTCGATGGCAGCCTCGGAGTTGCGGGGGATTAAATACGTCGTGCCTGCCAAAAGTTTTTACGCCAGTAAACGTTATCCAGAGACGAGCGCATCACGCCACGACTGGTTGAAGCATGAATAAATTGATTATTGGTATCGTAAATACCAACATGCAGACCGCTTTCCCCAGACCCGGTTTTAAAGAAAACCAGATCGCCGGGCAGCAAATCGTCTTTATCAATTTCGGTACCAATCTTTGATTGCGTACGCGTATCGCGCGGGAGTTGCAGGTCGAATTTATCGCGCATCGTCATCAAAACAAATCCAGAACAATCCACCCCACTACGGCTCATGCCGCCATAACGATAGGGTGTGCCATGCCAGGTTTGTAGCTGATCATTAAGACCGGCGATAACGGCAATAGAATCCGACAAGCGGGCATTTGGCGCAGGCGCACGATGGCTGCTGCAACCCGCCAAAAACAATGCTGTGATGAAAAGGAGCCAAAAGCGCATTCAGTACGAATCCTCTGAATTTTATTTTTATGCCAATTTAGCGTGGAAATTATATGATTTTCAAGAACCCATTTCACTTAAGTGGTTGATATGAGCATTCTGTGCCCTTCAATATCCAAACGTCGGAAGTTGACGCCATAGGCCGCAGACAGATTGGCCGGCGTCAGTACCGCATCTCGTGAACCACTGGCAATTAGTTTCCCGCGTTTGAGTAGCCAGGCTTTATGCGCATGGCGTAAGGTGTGATTAAGGTCGTGGCTACTCATCACAATCGCAATGCCCTGCAAACACAGCTGACTCAACAGTCGGTCCAGTGCGTTTTGTTGCGCGACGTCCAGACTGTTCATCGGCTCATCCAGCAGTAAAAGCTGACCTAATGGATTCGATTGTGGGCAAATCTGCAGGATAACCGCAGCCAGACGCACACGCTGCCACTCACCGCCGGAGAGTTGGTTCACGCCGCGCCCCAGTTTATCTCCCAGGCCGAGCGCATCGGCGATCTCCTGTAACAGATCGGTGCGTGCTTTGTCGGGTTGATGCAGCGTCAGAAAATGCCAGACCGGCATGGCAAACGGCGGATTTTGCTGTTGCGCAAGATAGGCGCGATATTGCGCCAGCCTGGCGGCCGGCCATTCCTCCAACGGCATATCACCAAAAGTGATACTGCCCTCTCCGTTTGTCAGACCCGCCATACGCGCCAACAGCGTACTTTTTCCGGCACCGTTTGGTCCCACTAAATGCAGGATCTCTCCTGCTTTTATCTCACCAGTAAGCGGGCCGAGACGGGTCGATTCCGCGACGTCCTGTAGCTGCATCAATCGAGACATTAGTTTGCCAGCGCCTGCTTGATGGTTTGCACCAGGATGGGATCCTCAGGCGTCATATCCGGTGAGAATCGTTGCAGCACTTTTCCATCGCGACCCACTAAAAACTTCTCGAAATTCCACAGGATATCGTCCGGGTAAAGCGGCGCACGACCTTTGCTCGCCATTCGCTCGTAGAACCCACTGTCCGCAGGCGCAACGGCCGTTGGTGCGGCATCAATCAGCTTCTGATACAGCGGATGGCGTCCCTCACCGTTGACGTCAATTTTGCTGAACATCGGGAAAGTTACGCCCCATGTGGTACTGCAGTACGTTTTTATTTCCTCTTCGCTGCCCGGCTCCTGGCCCAGAAACTGGTTGCAAGGAAAACCAAGAACGCTGAAGCCCTGTTGGTGCCAGGCTTTCTGCAGATTCTCCAGTTGCTCGTACTGCGGCGTCAGTCCACATTTTGAAGCAACGTTGACGATTAACAGCACATTCCCGGAATACGGCTGCAGTGAGGTAACCTCGCCGTCAATGGTCGTCACTTCTGTATCGAGGATAGAGTTTTGCATAGCATCTCCAGAACAACAGGTGGATTTTCAGTTTTTAATCATAGACCGAACCAACGCGTTCTAGCGCGCGGCTTTTAACAATAGCCAGATAAATACCGGTGCACCCATGGTGGCCGTTACCACGCCGATAGGTAACTCAGCCGAGGCCAGCACCAAACGCGCGACAACATCAGCAAACAATAATGCGATTGCGCCAGCCAACGCACAACCTGGCAGTAAAACACGGTGATCGGTGAGGCCGCACAGTCGCAAAATATGCGGGATCACAAGCCCAATAAAACCAATCGCCCCTGCCAGAGCCACGCTCACGCCAACCATCCAGCCAGTGGCAACCACCAGCAGGTTGCGCCAGAACCATAATGGCAGTCCCAGCTGACGCGCAGAAGTCTCTCCTAACGCCAGCATATTCATCGGCTGCGACTGACAGCAAATCCACACCAGCACCGGAATCAACGCCACCATGAGCCAGGCCTGATGCCAGTCTACGCCACCGAAGCCCCCCATCATCCAGTACATCAGCTGTCGTAAGTCAAACGAGGTAGAGAAGTAGATAGCCCATGTCATCAGCGCGCTACAGATTATCCCCAGCGCCACCCCCGCCAGCAGCAGACGGCTGGTAGACAGATGTCGACGGGCGAAACGTAGCAGAATAAGCGTGATAACCAGCGCCCCGGCAATGGCGCAAAGGCCCAACGCCCAGCCGGGGAGTTGCCCCTGCCCCAGCAGCACCGCCGCGATAAGCCCGACTCCCGCGCCGTTAGATACGCCCAGTAATCCAGGCTCTGCGAGCGGGTTTTCAAACAGAGCTTGCATCACTGCGCCAGATAAGGCCAATGCAGCGCCTACCAGCAAAACGGCAAGGGTACGGGGAAGTCGAATTTGCCAGACGAACAGATCGCCGCGGGCGCTGAACCAGTCGCCGGGAGCGATCCATTGTTCTCCTGCGCACAAGCTTAGAATCGTTGCCAGTAGCATAAGTACTGACAGTGACAGTATCCAGCGCACGTTTCGGCGCTGTTGTTGATGGGCGAAAGTCAGCATGTTTTCCATTCTGCTGAAAAGAGATGGAGGTGATTCTACGGTGCTGATTAGGTAGTGAAAAGGAAAAAGGCCGCATAGCGGCCTTTTTAGTTATACGCGTCATACTCTGCGTATCGTTAAATCACTCTTCTTTGGGCGTTGCGTTTTCAACCCGGCTTTTTAACTTCTGTCCGGGTCTGAAGGTCACCACGCGCCGTGCTGTAATGGGAATATCTTCGCCCGTTTTCGGGTTACGGCCCGGACGTTGATTCTTATCACGCAGATCGAAGTTACCAAAACCAGAGAGTTTTACCTGCTCACCATTTTCCAGAGCACGACGGATCTCTTCGAAAAACAGCTCGACCAGTTCTTTGGCATCCCGCTTGCTAAGCCCAAGCTTATCAAACAGATATTCTGACATTTCAGCTTTTGTAAGCGCCATAGGTTCAATCCCTCAATGATGCCTGGAATCGCTCTTTTAATGCCTCTACACATTTGGCGACGGTAGCGGCAATCTCCTCTTCTTCAAGTGTACGGCTGGTATCCTGAAGGATCAGGCTGATAGCGAGGCTCTTATAGCCCTCCGCAACACCCTTACCGCGGTACACGTCAAATAAGTTTACGCCAACTACCTGATTTACGCCAACTTTCTTACACTCGGATAAAATATCCGCAGCGGGAACGTTTTCTGCGACAACGACTGCGATATCGCGACGGTTCGCTGGGAAGCGAGAAACTTCACGCGCCTGAGGCACCACGCGGTCTGCGAGCTTATTCCACTCCAGTTCAAACACCAGAGTGCGACCGTTCAGATCCAGTTTACGTTCCAGTTCAGGATGAACAACCCCAATGAAACCAATACGTTCACCTTTCAGATAAATCGCCGCAGACTGACCCGGATGCAGTGCTGGATTCGCTTCAGCTTTGAACTGAATGTCCGCCAGTTTGCCGGTCAGATCGAGAACCGCTTCCAGATCGCCTTTCAGATCATAGAAATCAACGGTCTCTTTTGCCAGATTCCAGTGTTCATCATGACGGTTACCGCAGATCACGCCCGCCAGCATTAGATCCTGACGGATCCCGAGGTTGGCCTGCGTATCTGGCACGAAACGTAAACCCGTTTCGAAAATACGTACGCGGTTCTGCTGACGGTTCTGGTTATACACTACCGTAGACAGCAAGCCAGTCCACAGGGACAAACGCATTGCCGACATATCAATAGAGATTGGGCTTGGCAGCAGCAGCGCTTCTTCACCCGGATGCAGCAGCGACTGGACTTTCGGGTCGACGAAGCTATAGGTAATGACTTCCTGGTAGCCTTTGTCATTCAGCATGGTTTTTACACGTTTCAGCGACAAATCCGCTTCACGATGCGTACCCATGATAAGACCCGCCTGAATCGGCGTGTTCGGGATATTGTCATACCCGTATACGCGGGCAACTTCTTCGACCAGGTCTTCTTCGATTTCCATATCGAAACGCCAGCTCGGCGCGACCGCTTTCCACTCATCCTGCCCTTCCGTCACGTCACAACCCAGACGACGCAGAATGTCACTCACCTGCTCATCGGCAATATGGTGTCCGATCAGACGATCCAGTTTGCTACGACGAAGCGTAATGGTTGCGCGTTTTGGCAGCGTGGCTTCGTTCGTCACGTCAATGACTGGGCCCGCTTCACCGCCGCAGATATCAATCAGCAGGCGCGTTGCACGTTCCATGGCCTTATGTTGCAGCGCAGGATCGACACCACGCTCATAGCGGTGAGATGCATCGGTGTGCAGACCGTGACGACGCGCGCGACCGGTAATAGACAGCGGGCTGAAGAATGCACATTCCAGCAGGACGTTTTGTGTTTCATCATTCACGCCGGAATGTTCGCCACCAAAGATGCCCCCCATCGCCAGCGCTTTGTTGTGGTCCGCAATCACCAGCGTATCTGCATTCAGCTTCGCTTCGCTGCCGTCCAGCAATACCAGGGTCTCACCCTCTTTTGCCATACGAACAACAATTCCGCCTTCAATGCGGTCTTTGTCGAATGCGTGCATCGGCTGACCCAGTTCGAGCAGCACATAGTTAGTCACGTCAACCACGGCATCGATAGAACGAATACCGCAACGGCGCAGTTTTTCTTTCATCCACAGCGGGGTCGGCGCTTTAACATTGATGCCTTTCACCACGCGGCCCAGATAGCGTGGGCAGGCTTCCACGGCTTCGACCTGAATCGGCAGGACGTCGCTAATGGTCGCGGCAACTGGCGCGATTTCCGGCTCAACCAGCGGGGCTTTGTTCAGTACAGCAACGTCACGCGCTACACCGATGATGCCTAAGCAGTCGGCGCGGTTCGGCGTGACGCTGATTTCGATGGTGTTGTCGTCAAGCTTCAGGTATTCACGGATATCGGTACCAATTGGCGCATCGGCAGGCAGTTCGATAATCCCGTTATGATCGTCGGAAATACCCAGCTCGGAGAACGAGCACAGCATGCCTTCAGATGGTTCACCGCGCAGTTTCGCGGCTTTAATTTTGAAATCGCCCGGCAGAACGGCACCAACGGTTGCCACAGCCACTTTCAACCCCTGACGGCAGTTTGGCGCACCGCAGACGATATCCAGCAGGCGGTCGCCGCCTACATTCACTTTGGTGACACGCAGTTTGTCAGCGTTCGGGTGCTGGCCACACTCAACCACTTCACCCACTACAACGCCGTTGAACGCGCCGGAAACAGGTTCCACACCGTCAACTTCAAGACCCGCCATCGTGATTTGGTTTGACAGCGCATCGCTATCAATCGCCGGATTTACCCATTCGCGTAACCACAGTTCACTGAATTTCATTGTTTTATCCTGCCTTTATTTAAACTGTTTGAGGAAACGCAGATCGTTTTCGAAGAAAGAACGCAGATCGGTAACGCCGTAACGCAGCATAGTAAGACGCTCCATACCCATACCGAATGCAAAGCCGGAATAGATTTCCGGATCGATGCCAACATTACGCAACACGTTCGGGTGAACCATCCCGCAGCCCAGCACTTCCAGCCATTTGCCGTTTTTGCCCATCACGTCAACTTCCGCAGATGGTTCAGTGAACGGGAAGTAGGAAGGACGGAAACGAACCTGCAGGTCTTCTTCAAAGAAGTTGCGCAGGAAATCGTGCAGTGTGCCTTTCAGGTTGGTGAAATTGATGTTGGTATCAACAATCAGCCCTTCCATCTGGTGGAACATTGGTGTGTGTGTCTGATCGTAATCGTTACGATATACACGGCCCGGGGCGATAATACGGATCGGCGGCTGTTTTTCTTTCATGGTGCGGATCTGCACGCCGGAAGTCTGTGTGCGCAGCAGACGCGTCGCGTCAAACCAGAAAGTGTCGTGGTCAGCGCGCGCCGGGTGATGGCCAGGAATGTTGAGCGCATCGAAGTTATGATAGTCATCTTCGATTTCCGGACCGGTCGCCACGGTAAAGCCCAGCTCACCGAAGAAACTTTCAATCCTGTCGATTGTACGCGTCACCGGGTGCAGACCGCCGTTTTCGATACGACGCCCAGGAAGGGAAATATCGATCGTTTCTTCAGCCAGACGAGCATTCAGCGCAGCACTTTCTAATTCGGCCTTACGCGCGTTCAGCGCTTGCTGTACCTGCTCTTTGGCTTCGTTAATCACCGCACCTGCTGCCGGGCGCTCTTCTGGCGGCAGTTCGCGCAGGGTTGTCATCTGAAGGGTCAAGTGCCCTTTCTTGCCCAAATATTCGACGCGGACATTGTCTAACGCGGCAACATCTGAAGCCTGGTTAATGGCGGCCGTTGCACTGGCAACCAGCTCTGCGAGATGTGACATGGTTTTCCTCGTTATGTTGCGATATTCACTAGTCGCTCGTATATACGCAAAATCATTCAAGTTGTATCAACGCGGCCAAAGAGCGAATGCAGCCAATACAGAGACAACTTGAAGGATGACGCGTATAAAAAAAGCCTCCACCAGGGAGGCTTTTAGGCGCTGTTTTCCGTTTCTTCTTTCACGCGCAAGCCTCCTGAGTTCAGGTGCTAAAGTAAAAGAAGAAGCGGAAAATAGCAGCATTCATGCTTGCGTTACCTTGTGTGGTAAAAACCGGACAACCTTTATTGAAAAGGCTTACGGATAAATTGTCAACTAATTGATTGCACTACAAATAAAAGAGAGGGAGCCAGGCTCCCTCTTTTCACCGGCTTATGCCAGAGCTGCTTTCGCTTTTTCGACCAGAGCGGTGAACGCTACTTTGTCGAATACTGCGATGTCAGCCAGGATCTTACGGTCGATTTCAACAGAGGCTTTTTTCAGGCCGTTGATGAATTTGCTGTAAGAAATACCGTTCTGACGTGCTGCTGCGTTGATACGCGCAATCCACAGTTGACGGAACTGACGCTTTTTCTGACGACGGTCACGATAAGCGTACTGACCAGCTTTGATAACAGCCTGGAAGGCAACGCGGTATACGCGAGAACGCGCACCGTAGTAGCCTTTAGCTTGTTTCAAAATTTTCTTGTGACGTGCACGGGCAACTACACCACGTTTTACGCGAGCCATATGTGCTCTCCTGTATCTATATTCTTAGTAAAAAAATGAATTAAACGTTAACGGCTTATGCGTACGGCAGGCACGCGATAACCAGACCCAGATCGCCTTTAGACACGAGGCCTTTTGGACGCAGATGACGTTTACGCTTAGTAGATTTTTTGGTCAGAATATGACGCAGGTTTGCGTGCTTACGCTTAAATCCACCACCACCGGTTTTTTTGAAACGCTTAGCAGCACCGCGTACGGTCTTAATTTTTGGCATTTTAATAACTTCCACTTCGCATTGTTAATAAACGAAACGTAGGCGAACAACGGCTGTGGAACCCGTAGGCTCCACAGACATTGCTACTTGAAGGCCTTACTGTTTCTTCTTAGGAGCGAGCACCATGATCATCTGGCGGCCTTCGATCTTCGTAGGGAAGGATTCGACTACTGCCAGTTCACTCAGATCGTCACGGACGCGGTTGAGCACTTCCATACCGATCTGTTGGTGGGCCATCTCACGACCGCGAAAACGCAGCGTGATCTTAGCCTTATCGCCATCTTCCAGAAAGCGTACCAGGCTGCGGAGTTTTACCTGGTAATCGCCATCGTCGGTGCCAGGACGGAATTTAATTTCCTTAACCTGGATAACTTTTTGCTTTTTCTTCTGTTCCTTAGAAGACTTACTCTTTTCATAAAGGAACTTGCCGTAGTCCATAATACGACAAACTGGCGGTTCGGCGTTAGGGCTGATTTCAACTAAATCTACTCCAGCTTCTTCAGCTTTTTCGATCGCTTCTCTCAGACTCACAATACCCAAAGCTTCGCCTTCCAGACCTGTTAAGCGAACTTCCAGGGCGCGAATCTCGCCATTGATACGATTCGGACGTGCCGTTTGAACTCGTTTTCCGCCTTTAATACCTTATTCCTCCAGTTGTTGAAGACTGCGGCTGCGAATCTCTTGTTGCAGCTTCTCAATCACTTCATTTACGTCCAGGCTGCCCAAGTCTTTGCCACGACGGGTGCGCACGGCAACTTTGCCTGCTTCTACCTCTTTGTCGCCACAGACCAACATGTAAGGGACACGACGTAAAGTGTGCTCGCGGATTTTAAAGCCAATCTTCTCATTTCTCAAGTCTGCTTTTACACGAATACCCGCATTTTGTAGTTTCTGCGTTAATTCGTTAACGTATTCAGACTGAGAATCGGTGATGTTCATGACCACAACCTGAACTGGCGCGAGCCAGGTCGGGAAGAAGCCCGCGAACTCTTCGGTCAGGATACCGATGAAACGTTCCATCGACCCAAGAATTGCACGGTGAATCATAACCGGAACCTGACGCTCGTTGTTTTCGCCAACGTAAGAGGCGCTTAAACGGGACGGCAGGGAGAAGTCCAGCTGTACAGTACCGCACTGCCATGCACGATCGAGGCAGTCATACAGGGTAAATTCAATTTTCGGACCGTAGAACGCGCCCTCACCCAGTTGGAACTCAAACGGGATGTTGTTTTCTTCCAGCGCAACGGCCAGGTCAGCTTCAGCACGGTCCCACATTTCATCGCTACCGATACGTTTTTCGGGGCGAGTGGACAGTTTGACGACGATTTTCTCGAAGCCAAAGGTGCTGTACATATCGTAGACCATACGAATGCACGCGTTAACTTCATCACGAATCTGCTCTTCAGTACAGAAGATATGTGCATCATCTTGAGTGAAGCCACGAACACGCATCAGGCCATGCAGCGCACCTGACGGTTCATTACGGTGGCAGCTACCAAACTCAGCCATACGCAGCGGCAGATCGCGATAGGATTTCAGACCCTGATTAAAGATCTGCACGTGGCCTGGGCAGTTCATTGGCTTAATGCAGTATTCACGGTTCTCAGAAGAGGTGGTGAACATTGCATCTTTGTAGTTGTCCCAGTGACCTGTTTTTTCCCACAGCACACGGTCCATCATGAACGGACCTTTCACTTCCTGATACTGGTATTCTTTCAGTTTTGAACGAACGAATACTTCCAGTTCACGGAAGATAGTCCAGCCATCGTTGTGCCAGAACACCATACCCGGTGCTTCTTCCTGCATATGATACAGGTCAAGCTGTTTACCGATTTTACGGTGATCGCGTTTAGCAGCTTCTTCCAGACGTTGCAGGTAGGCATTCAGGGCTTTTTTATCTGCCCATGCAGTACCATAAATACGCTGCAGCATCTTGTTATTGCTGTCGCCACGCCAGTATGCCCCTGCGGTCTTCATCAGTTTGAAGTGATGGCAGAAACGCATGTTCGGCACGTGCGGGCCACGGCACATATCGACATATTCTTCATGATGGTACAAGCCAGGCTTGTCATCATGGGCAATGTTTTCATCAAGAATGGAGACTTTATAGGTCTCGCCACGCTTCACGAAGGTTTCACGCGCTTCGTACCAGCTGACTTTCTTCTTAATGACATCGTAGTTTTTCTCAGCGAGCTCGTGCATCCGCTTCTCGAGCGCGTCGACGTCTTCCTGGGTTAACGTACGGTCAAGATCGATATCGTAGTAAAAACCGTTATCAACAACCGGTCCGATCGCCATTTTGGTGTGCGGCCAGAGTTGTTTGATCGCGTGCCCTAACAGGTGCGCACAGGAGTGACGAATGATCTCCAGACCTTCTTCATCCTTCGCGGTGATTATGGAGAGCTTCGCATCATGCTCAATCAGATCGGAAGCATCTACCAGCTCACCGTCAACACGGCCAGCAATAGTGGCTTTCGCCAGACCTGGACCGATGTCCAGCGCAACATCCATGGGGCTTACAGCGTGGTCGTAATGGCGTTGGCTGCCATCAGGAAGAGTAATAACAGGCATGTTATATCCTTATTTGCAGTGGTGCCCCACACGTAAGAGCACATACAAAGATTCAATATTTAAAATTATCAAAAAGGTCTGGGCTGATTCCCGCTTCACTCTGCGAAATATGTCACTGGTCTCCTTAGAGACTACACTGGACCTACACCCGCTTTTTGATAACACCGTTTGACAGTGTACACGGCATTACGGGTCGATCAAAGCAACAATCAACGCGCGCTCTATGATGTAAATCAATTCACTGACACCCAACCGTCTTTGTTACACTTGCACAAAGTCATCTAACCTGAGCAGGAAAAAAACAATGCCCACAAATCGCTTTGCGAAGAAACACTGGAAGATGGTTGTGATTCTGCTCGTTATTTGTGCGGCCATGTTGATGCTGCGCTGGGCTGCGATGATCTGGGGCTAAATGACGCTCACCCACTGTTCCGCTTTCGTTTATTTATCGATTAATCGAATTTGTCTGAAAATAGCGCGTTATGGCCAGATAAAAAAATAAAACGCAAATTAAATATTAAATAAACTTAACTTTAATTTAGAAAAGCCAGGTCATTTATTTGACCCGGCTTGTCGTTACATCCGATAGCCGAGGGAAACTGTCGTGCGGCGATCGGTATGCTCCGGCGCTGTTGCCGGCGGTTCAGAGTTCCAGGTCACGTTGTAAGCCACCTTTAACCCAAAGTGCTCGTTGATGGCAACGTTCAGGGCAGTTTCAGAGTTGAGCGTGGTATCGTCAGCGCCGAATACCGACACACCCTGAGTAAACTTGGTATTGTCCGTCATCTGCCATGCATAGGCCCCGGACGCATAGCCCAACGGCTGTGTTTCGGTGGTGCCATCCGTGTGCTCGTCATAGCGCACGCCAGGACCGAATTCGAAACGGAAGCTGTGCACAGGTCCGTTGAGGAACTGACGACCGTAACCTGCGGTCAGTACGTCACGCTCGCGATAACCGTTGTAACGGTCGGTCAACCAGCTTGCCTGCCCAAAGAGATAGTCATAGTCGGTCATGTTATAACGACTACGGCCACCTACGGCATATTTCTCCGATGAACGCTCATCATTTGAGGAGGTATTGCTGGCATTTCCCCACAGAGACCATGCGGTCGTTTGGCCGTACCAGGTCATGGTGGTATCTGCGGTTAAAGAAGAACTTTTTGTGTTGCCTGACTGGGCGAGATATCCCGCGTTCAGGTTACCTTCAAAGGGTTTTTTCGCGCTGGAAGGGTCATCCATGACAGTAAAAACGGAATCATCGGCTACAGCATGCATTGACGCAAGCAGGCCTCCCGTCAGCAATAATGCTGCGGGCACTGTCTTCAAAAGCTTCATTTATTAAGAGTCCGTACAACAAAAAAAGAGACCATTACGGTCTCGGAAACTTTCATATGGATCAATGACAAAAGACCCTTGAAAGGTAACAAATTATAAAAAGACTCGAATAACATAGCAATAAATTCTTATTTCATTTTTTGAATAAGAGCGTTCCTAAACCTTTATTTTATTTATATATCTTTATGACGATAATTTTAAATAAAGATATGAAAAATCATGTTGTTAATTACTTCACTTTCGGGAGGTTAAGTGCCAGACTGAGTTCAGCCTAACAGGAGGTAAAGATGGTACGTATCTATACGTTAACACTTGCGCCCTCTCTCGATAGCGCAACAATCACCCCGCAAATTTACCCGGAAGGTAAGCTTCGTTGTACCTCGCCGGTTTTTGAACCCGGCGGCGGCGGTATCAACGTCGCTCGCGCAATTGCCCATCTTGGCGGAACCGCAACAGCGATTTTCCCCGCGGGGGGAGCAACCGGAGAGCATCTTGTTGCATTGCTCGCCGACGAAAATGTTCCCGTATCTACCGTCGAAGCCAAAGACTGGACCCGACAAAATCTTCATGTCCACGTGGAGTCCAGCGGCGAACAATATCGTTTTGTCATGCCAGGCGCTGCGCTGACCGATGAAGAGTTCTACCAACTTCAGGATCAGGTGCTGGAAATTGAATCTGGCGCGCTGCTGGTCATCAGCGGCAGTTTGCCGCCCGGCGTACAGCTTGAGAAATTGACCCGACTCATTACCACCGCACAAAAACAGGGGATCCGCTGTATTGTCGACAGTTCAGGCGAAGCACTGACGGCGGCGTTAGCCATCGGCAATATCGAACTGGTCAAACCCAACCTCAAAGAACTGAGTGCGCTGGTTAACCGCGAACTGACACAGCCCGATGATGTGCGCAAAGCCGCACAGGAAATCGTGCAAAGCGGAAAAGCGCACCGCGTTGTGGTCTCGCTTGGGCCGCAAGGGGCGCTGGGTGTAGATCGCGATACCTGCGTTCAGGTGGTTCCGCCACCGGTGAAAAGTCAAAGTACCGTAGGCGCGGGCGACAGTATGGTCGGGGCCATGACGCTTAAACTGGCAGAGAACGCGCCTTTTGAGGATATTGTCCGTTACGGTGTCGCCGCCGGTAGCGCAGCAACCCTGAATCAGGGTACGCGTCTGTGCGCTTTGGACGATACGCAAAAAATATATGCATACCTTGCGCAGTAATGGCACCGTCCCCCTTTTAACAGAAGGGGGATGTTCCGGTAAAACTGTCGGCATGGGGGTTATACGTCTATGCTAAAAAATCACGTGATTACAAAGAAGTGAATCATGTGCAGTCAGGTGTATCCACAACGGTACGGGGTGAAGAAGAACGACAAACATTAAGTGCCTTTCCAGCGATGACGCGTCCGTGGTGTGCGTCAGTTCGTGTTTTTTAACCGCATTCTTGCGCTAACCTTATGATCTGGCAGACAACATGGGGAGAGACATCATGTGGCAGGCTATCAGTCGTCTTTTAAGCGAGCAATTAGGTGAAGGCGAAATCGAACTGCGTAATGAACTGCCCGGCGGAGAGATCCACGCCGCATGGCATTTACGCTATGCGGGGCGAGATTTTTTCGTCAAATGCGATGAAAGAGAGCTGTTAACCGGCTTTACGGCAGAAGCCGATCAGCTGGAGCTACTTTCCCGCAGTCAAACTGTATCTGTACCGAAAGTCTGGGCAGTAGGCGCAGACAGAGATTACAGCTTTCTGGTGATGGATTTCCTCCCTCCCCGTCCGCTTGATGCGCATAACGCGTTTATCCTCGGTCAACAGCTTGCGCATTTGCACGAATGGAGCGACCAGCCTCAGTTTGGTCTCGACTTCGATAACGCGCTCTCTACCACGCCGCAGCCAAATACCTGGCAACGTCGCTGGTCAACCTTTTTCGCTGAGCAGCGTATAGGCTGGCAGCTGGAACTCGCCGCTGAAAAAGGCATTGCGTTTGGCAATATTGACGCCATCGTCGAACATGTCCAGCAACGTCTCTCTTCTCATCAGCCGCAGCCGTCTCTCCTGCACGGTGATTTGTGGTCCGGGAACTGCGCCCTCGGTCCTAACGGTCCGTACATCTTTGACCCTGCCTGCTACTGGGGGGACAGAGAGTGTGACCTGGCAATGCTGCCGTTACATACCGATCAGCCGCCGCAAATTTATGACGGTTACCAGTCTGTCTCGCCACTGCCGCTGGACTTTCTCGACAGGCAGCCAATCTACCAGCTCTATACGCTGCTGAATCGGGCAATTCTGTTCGGGGGACAGCATTTAGTTGTGGCGCAGAAAGCGCTGGATAGATTACTGGCGGCTTAACGACGTACCGTGTTGCTTATCAGGCCTGCCGTTTCGCAACGTGGCAGGCCCGATAGAGTGGCACTTACAAAAAGCCCAGCAGTGAGAAGAAGAAGTAGCCGACCACGATAACGATCACCGGCAGAATATAAAGCGGGAAAATTTGTAAGAAGATTGTATGGTGCGGTACCACAATTCGCGACTCAAGTTGCTCGCGGGATAATCCTTCACTGCCCTTTGCTTGTTCCAGAATTAGCTGATCCTCAACGCCTTCGCGTAAGAAACGCGCCTGGCGGCTCATTCTGGCGCCTGAGTCCTGCAGCGCCAGGCCGATAAAAATCAGAATGAATATCAGCCAAAAAACGAGATTCAGTCCACTTTGAAAATCGGGCGTTGGCGAGTTATACCAGAACACGTTAAGAAAAGGTGTGTTCACCCGCATCATGTCGATCATCACATGGGCAAAATCGAGCATGACCGCGTTAATCCCTTCCTGCTTTTCGCTGTGCGCGTACATAAACTTCAGTACTGAAACCAGCGTTGAAATCAGCGCAGGAATGAAAACCACCCATCCCACCAGCCTTTTCAAGATGGCAATGCGTCCAGCTTGTTGATACGTCATGAGTTCCCCTTGATTAAGACGTGTCATTTTGGCCTAAGTTTACCCGTTGATTACCGTTTTCGCCTGATCTTTAAAGGCGGTATACTTCTGAATTAGCCATAATGAACGCTCAGAGTCCGTCCAGGCTGGCTCTAATCCCTTTTATCACCGTAAAGGAGAGGTTGTAATGTCAACCCCGCGTCAAATTCTTGCTGCAATTTTCGATATGGATGGGTTACTGGTCGATTCTGAACCGCTTTGGGATCAGGCTGAACTGGATGTGATAGCAAGTTTAGGCGTTGATATCTCCCGCCGCCATGAACTTCCCGATACCCTTGGCTTACGCATCGACATGGTGGTTGATTTGTGGTTTGCGCAGCAACCCTGGAACGGCCCCTCACGTCAGGAAGTCACCGAGCGCATCATTACCCGGGCCATTGCGTTGGTTGAAGAAACAAAACCGCTGCTGCCAGGTGTTCGTGAAGCTGTGACACTGTGCAAATCTCAGGGAATCAAAGTAGGACTGGCATCCGCCTCGCCGCTACATATGCTGGAAAAAGTGCTGACCATGTTTGATCTGCGCGATGACTTCGACGCGCTGGCTTCTGCAGAAAAACTGCCTTACAGCAAACCGCACCCACAAGTTTACCTCGATTGTGCGGCGAAACTGGGCATTGACCCGTTAAACTGCGTAGCACTGGAAGACTCAGTGAACGGCATGATTGCCTCGAAAGCTGCCCGTATGCGTTCCATCGTCGTACCAGCGCATGAGAATCAGGACGATCCTCGCTTCGTTCTTGCCGACGTCAAACTAACCTCGCTCACCGAACTCACAGCCGCTCATCTGCGCGGCTAATCCTGTAACGGGCAATGATCGTATTGCCCGTCTTTTCAGACCTTCGCCTTTTAAAACACCGTTTCATTTTTAATTGTATTTCTGTTTAACCTCTCCTATCCTTGCCCTATAGCGCAAGCGTTAATGACATAAATAGTTGAGGTAAACATGATTCAGGAAGCTTTTCGTCTCGAGGGTAAAGTCGCCATCGTCACTGGATGTGACACCGGCCTCGGGCAGGGTATGGC
Source organism: Citrobacter sp. Cpo032 (assembly GCF_030332975.1). NCBI lineage: Bacteria > Pseudomonadati > Pseudomonadota > Gammaproteobacteria > Enterobacterales > Enterobacteriaceae > Citrobacter > Citrobacter sp. Cpo032. Next base: position 343,770 of record NZ_JAOWGU010000049.1, on the reverse strand, counting down.
AGTGGCGCTGGCTGAAGCGGGCTGCGATGTAGTCGGCGTGAATCGTAAAATACCGCATGAAACCGCAGAGAAAATTAACGCCCTCGGTCGACGCTTTATGGCCATTCAGGCCGACCTCAGTCAACAAGATGCTCTCACCAGCATCGTGACACAAACGGTGTCGGCGTTTGGCCGGGTCGATATTCTGGTCAACAATGCAGGAACTATACGCCGTCAGGATGCGCTGGACTTCAGTGAAAAAGATTGGGATGACGTGATGAATCTGAATCTCAAATCCGTTTTCTTTCTGTCGCAGGCCGTGGCGCGCCAGTTTGTGGCGCAGGGCAATGGTGGAAAAATCATTAACATTGCCTCGATGCTCTCTTTTCAGGGGGGTATCCGTGTACCTTCCTATACCGCATCAAAAAGCGGCGTTCTGGGCATCACTCGCCTGCTCGCCAATGAATGGGCGGCCAAAGGAATTAATGTCAATGCTATCGCGCCCGGCTATATGGCGACCAACAACACCCAGCAACTGCGCGCAGACAGCGAGCGCAATAAGGAGATTATCGATCGTATTCCCGCAGGGCGCTGAGGCACGCCGGATGATCTAAAAGGTCCGGTCGTGTTCCTCGCAAGTCCCGCCTCTGACTATATTCATGGCTATACGCTGGCCGTGGACGGTGGTTGGCTGGCGCGGTAAAGGCGCACTTGTGACAAAGGGTTACAACGTCACCTCTTCCGCCTACTGTATAAAACCCCTATACTGTATGAATCGACAGTTTATTGGGTTTTATCATGACGGCGGAAGGCCACCTTCTTTTTTCTATTGCCTGTGCGGTATTTGCCAAAAATGCCGAGCTAACGCCCGTTCTTGCGCAGGGTGACTGGTGGCATATTGTCCCTTCAGCCATTTTGACATGTCTGCTACCGGATATCGATCATCCCAAATCTCTGCTGGGGCAGCGTCTGAAGTGGATATCAAAACCCATTGCCCGCGCATTTGGCCATCGCGGGTTTACGCATAGCCTGCTGGCGGTTTTTGCCCTGCTGGCCACGTTCTACCTGAAAGTCCCGGATACCTGGATAATACCGGCCGATGCCTTACAAGGTATGGTACTCGGCTATCTTAGTCACATTCTGGCCGACATGCTGACCCCAGCAGGCGTTCCCCTGCTTTGGCCCTGCCGCTGGCGTTTTCGTCTGCCCATCCTCGTGCCGCAAAAAGGCAATCAACTGGAGCGGTTTCTGTGCATGGCACTGTTCGCGTGGGCAATCTGGATGCCGCAGACCGTACAAGAGAACAGCGCGGTACGCTGGTCTTCGCAGATGATTAATACGCTACAAATGCAGTTCAATCGTTTCATAACGCATCAGATTGACTAATAAATCAGCCAAAAAGTCATTTTCGGTATAAACAATTCCATTTGAATATAAGAGGCAAGTCACAGTTCTGCTAATCTTGCGCCAACAGAATCACCTTTCAATGGTGATACGCATAATAAGATCAGGAGAACGGGGATGAACTTTCCATTAATCGCGAACATTATCGTGTTCGTAGTGCTGCTGTTCGTGCTGGCGCAAGCCCGTCACAAACAGTGGAGTCTGGCAAAAAAAGTACTGGTCGGTCTGGTCATGGGTGTGGTGTTCGGCCTCGCGCTGCACACCATTTATGGCTCCGACAGCCAGGTTCTTAAAGATTCAGTACAGTGGTTCAACATTGTCGGCAACGGTTATGTCCAGTTGCTGCAAATGATTGTTATGCCGCTGGTCTTTGCGTCTATTCTCAGCGCCGTTGCTCGTCTGCACAACGCCTCTCAGTTAGGTAAAATCAGTTTCCTGACCATCGGAACGCTGCTGTTTACTACGCTGATTGCCGCACTGGTAGGTGTTCTGGTGACCAACCTGTTCGGCCTGACCGCCGAAGGTCTGGTGCAAGGTGGTGCCGAAACCGCCCGTCTGAACGCGATTGAAACCAACTATGTTGGCAAAGTGGCTGACCTCAGCGTTCCGCAACTGGTGCTGTCGTTTATTCCGAAAAACCCGTTTGCCGATCTGACTGGCGCGAACCCGACGTCGATTATCAGCGTGGTTATCTTCGCCGCATTCCTGGGTGTAGCCGCACTGAAACTGCTGAAAGATGATGTACCAAAAGGCGAGCGCGTTCTGGTCGCTATCGATACCCTGCAAAGCTGGGTGATGAAACTGGTTCGTCTGGTGATGCAGTTGACGCCGTACGGTGTTCTGGCGCTGATGACCAAAGTGGTTGCAGGTTCCAACCTGCAGGACATCATCAAGCTGGGTAGCTTCGTCGTGGCCTCTTATCTCGGTCTGGGCATTATGTTCGTGGTTCACGGGATTCTGCTGGGTATTAACGGCGTTAGCCCGCTGAAATACTTCCGCAAAGTGTGGCCGGTGCTGACTTTCGCCTTCACCAGCCGCTCCAGCGCAGCCTCAATTCCGCTGAACGTTGAAGCGCAGACCCGTCGTCTGGGCGTGCCTGAATCCATCGCCTCATTTGCCGCCTCGTTTGGTGCCACGATTGGTCAGAACGGTTGTGCGGGCCTGTACCCGGCAATGCTGGCAGTAATGGTTGCACCGACCGTCGATATCAACCCACTGGACCCAATGTGGATTGCCACGCTGGTTGGTATCGTGACCGTGAGCTCCGCAGGGGTTGCGGGTGTCGGTGGCGGTGCAACATTTGCCGCGCTGATCGTCCTGCCCGCTATGGGTCTGCCGGTCACACTGGTTGCGCTGCTGATCTCCGTTGAGCCGCTGATCGATATGGGTCGTACCGCGCTGAACGTAAGCGGTTCCATGACTGCCGGTACGCTGACCAGCCAATGGCTCAAGCAGACTGATAAAACGATTCTGGACAGCGACGATAACGCCGAACTGGCGCATCGCTAAGTCTGTCAGCTAAAAAACAAAAAACCGCCGGAGTATCATGCTCCGGCGGTTTTTTTATATCCATTAATCCCTTAGTTCATTTTCCTGGCGAACCTGATTAGCCCAGCGCTGTGCTGATTCCGGGACCGTAAATGCAGGCGAACGTTGAAACGCCTCCCCCATTAAGACAAAAGCGACATATTTTCCGCGTAGTATCCATACGTCACGAAACGCATCCATTTTAACCGCATGCTCTGGTGGCGCGGGCTCCACGCGAGGAACATAGCTGATAACCGGACGATTTTGTTGGCGAAGAGGTTTCATAATCAGTTGCTTCACTAAAGACAAATTCTAAAAATCAGAAAAGCGCTATCTTAGCCGATTTTGCCGCCTTGCGTCCTGCCTTGCGTGCGCTGTTTGCCTGGTTCATCGCGCTTTACGTCATCGGCCTGTACCTGCGCCGCTGAGTGAGTGGTCTATAGTTAAAGCTTTTGACAGCAACAACGACCCTTTCAGCAATGAAACCAGGAGACGAGTTTAATGTCACAGAATGATAAGCATCCACTCCATCACTCAGCGCCGGTTCATGATGCCAGCGAATCCCAGCCAGGACTTGATTCACTGGCACCCACAGACGGTTCACATCGGTCAACACCTGAACCCACGCCGCCAGGTATGCAGCCCACTACGTCCGGCAGTTTAAAAGCGCCGGATATCAAAAGTGACAAACTCAATGCACTGGACAGTTTTCGTAAAGGAAGCGAAGATTTTGCTCTGACAACTAATCAGGGTGTGCGAATCGCAGACGATCAAAACTCTCTGCGTGCAGGTAATCGCGGGCCAACCCTGCTGGAAGACTTTATCCTGCGGGAAAAGATTACCCATTTTGATCATGAACGCATCCCGGAGCGGATTGTACATGCCCGAGGTTCTGCCGCTCATGGTTACTTTCAGTCCTATGTCAACCTGAGTGCGACGACGAAAGCGGACTTTCTAAGTGATGAAAATAAAATCACCCCGGTTTTTGTCCGATTCTCTACCGTTCAGGGCGGCGCAGGCTCTGCGGATACGGTCAGAGATATACGGGGATTTGCGACCAAGTTTTACACTGAAGAGGGCATTTTCGACCTGGTGGGAAACAATACTCCCATCTTCTTTATTCAGGATGCCCATAAATTCCCGGATTTCGTCCATGCGGTTAAACCGGAGCCGCATTGGGCTATCCCGCAGGGCCAAAGCGCCCATGACACCTTCTGGGATTATGTCTCATTACAGCCTGAAACGTTGCACAACGTCATATGGGCAATGTCCGATCGGGGTATTCCGCGCAGCTATCGCACGATGGAAGGCTTCGGTATTCACACATTTCGGTTGATTAATGCGCAAGGGAAAGCCACCTTTGTCCGTTTCCACTGGAAACCGCTGGCAGGCAAAGCCTCGCTGGTATGGGATGAAGCGCAAAAACTTACTGGTCGGGATCCCGACTTTCATCGCCGCGATCTGTGGGAAGCTATCGAAGCGGGCGATTATCCGGAATATGAACTGGGACTACAGCTGATTCCCGAAGAAGATGAATTTAAGTTCGATTTTGACCTGCTCGATCCGACCAAGCTGATCCCGGAAGAGCTGGTTCCGGTGCAGCGCGTCGGTAAAATGGTGCTGAACCGCAATCCTGATAATTTCTTCGCCGAAAATGAACAAGTCGCTTTTCATCCCGGACATATCGTCCCTGGCATCGATTTTACTAACGATCCCCTGCTGCAGGGTCGCTTGTTCTCCTATACCGATACCCAAATTAGTCGCCTGGGCGGGCCCAATTTCCATGAAATCCCGATTAATCGCCCGACCTGTCCGTACCATAATTTCCAGCGTGACGGCATGCATCGTATGGACATCGATACCAATCCAGCCAACTATGAACCGAATTCCATCAATGATAACTGGCCGCGTGAAACGCCGCCGGGGCCAAAACGCGGTGGATTTGAGTCGTATCAGGAACGGATTGAAGGAAACAAAATCCGCGAACGTAGCCCCTCTTTTGGCGAATACTATGCGCACCCTCGCCTGTTCTGGCTAAGTCAGACGCCAATTGAACAGCAGCATATTATCGGCGGATTCAGTTTCGAACTCAGTAAGGTTACGCGCCCCTATATTCGGGAAAGAGTGGTCGAACAGTTAGCTCATATTGATACTGCCCTCGCCGAGGCGGTTGCCGATAATCTCGGTTTTAAGCTAACCAAGGAACAGGCCAGCATTGCGCCACCGCCCAACGTCAACGGTTTGAAAAATGCACCGTCACTCAGTTTATATGCAGGTGCGCAAGGTGAGATTAAGGGCCGCGTGGTCGCCATCCTACTTAATGACCAGGTGAAATCGAGCGACCTGCTCGCCATCATGCAAGCCCTACAGGCCAAAGGCGTTCATGCCAAATTGCTCTATTCCCGAATGGGTAAGGTAGTTGCCGATGATGGATCTGCTCTGACGATCGCCGGTACTTTTGCGGGTTCGCCATCCCTGACGGTCGATGCGGTTATCGTTCCATGCGGTAATCTCGCGGACATCATTAAGAACGGTGATGCCCGATATTATTTACTCGAAGCGTATAAGCACTTAAAACCTATCGCCCTGGCCGGCGATGCTCGTCAGTTTAAAGTAACGTTGAATATCAAAAATGAAGGAGAAGAAGGCGTGGTGGAAGCGGACAGTGCAGACGCACAGTTTATGGATACCCTGTTGACGCTGATGACCGCGCACCGCATCTGGTCACGTGCCGGAAAAATAGAAACGATTCCCGCCTAAAAAAATGCGGCGCATTAAGCGCCGCAAACTCAGGAATTACACGTTCAGAAAACTGCCAAGACGATAACCGCGCTCCGCAATTGCATATTTCAGTGACGAAGACGTCAGCACGTCGAGCTCAGTTAAGCGGGGGTAACAGTAGGCACTTTGACGAATAATGTCATCGATAAAGGCCGGATGACACATCACTTCCAGCGAAGACTCTCCCCGGTCGGCTGACGCATCCAGCGTCTGTAAAAACAGAGCCTCGGAAATCGCTTCGCCGTAAAACTCGCTGCTGAATCCCTGGGAGGTACGTAACGTTTCCGGAAAATCAGACGCCTGAAACACGGTCTGACGATCGATACGCAATGCAATCCCCTTCTCGGCAGCAAACCCGGCTACGATAGGGAAAATTTGCGGGAACATATGCACATGGTGATGGCTATCCAGATGCGTCGGCTCCCGCCCGAACAGGTCAATAAAACGCTGATACTGCGCGGCCAGTTCCTGAGAAATTTCATCCAGCGGCAAAGTGTCCTCCTCTGCCATCTGCCAGATCCATTTCCCCAGTAATCCGTCACGGGTAAGGCCCGGCATTGCCGTCAACGGCCTACCCAGCGTCAGAACAAAATGCATCCCGACGGCAAGTGCAGGTATGTCGCGACTCAGCTGTACCGCATGGTCAATCGCCGCACCGTTAACCAATGCCGTTGTCGAGGTGACAACGCCATTGCGACAGGCTTCAACAATGCCGTAGTTTTGTCCTTTACTCAGGCCAAAATCATCCGCATTCACAATCAGTACGCGTTCCATAGCCGACCTCAGTTAGTGTTGTTCGCTTTTGAGTTTCTCAATGCACCCGGCAAAGTTTGGCAGCCATTTTTCATGTGCCAGAATTAACTCACGCGCCAGAATTTCGGCATCGCTGTCAGAATGCACCAGCGGACTCAGGTTTAACGCCAGCAGCACATCATTCAGCTCGCCGCTCAATGCCGCATTGCTCGCCGCAACCTCAAAGCCTTTAATGGTGTAGATAAAGCCAAGTACTTTCTCATCAAAATGGGTAATACGTGGGTGCGGCGTAGCACCGTTACGTCCCAGCGTGCAGGTCATCTCAACCGCCCAGTCCGCAGGAATGTTATCAACATGTCCATGATGTGGAATGTTGACGTAGTGCTCGGTCTGTTTGTCGTTGTAGATGGCGTTGATCACTTCACAGGCCGCATCGGAGTAATACGCGCCACCGCGCTGCTCCAGCTCTTTCGGCTTAACGTTTAACTCAGGATTTTTGTAGAGGTCAAACAATTGTTTTTCTACTTTTTGTACTACCTGGGCACGTGCGCCGCCCTTATAGTACTCGCCCATTTCAATCGCCAGCATCTCTTTTGGCTTGAAGTAGTACAGCAAATACGAGCACGGCAGCAGCTTCAGCGAACGAATCAACCCTTCGCTGAACGGCAGGTCAAAAATGTTCTTCACGGTGGAAGCTTTCAGTTGTCCAGAAGCTACGCCATCCAACAGTTCATCAAAGCGCGATGTACCATTCACCAGCACGTCTTTAATAAAGACCATGTGGTTCAGACCGAACAGATCGATGGATAAATCATCGCTCTCTTTCAGCGCCAGCACATCGCTAATAAACATTTTCATGCCGACAGGAATATTACACACACCGATGAATTTCTTAAAATTCGTGTGGCGATAAACCGCTTCAGTCACCATCCCTGCCGGGTTAGTAAAGTTAATCACCCAGGCATTCGGGCACAGTTCTTCCACATCTTTAATAATATCAAAGATAACCGGAATGGTACGCAGACCTTTGAACAGCCCACCCGCACCGTTGGTTTCCTGTCCCAGATAACCGTGGCTCAGCGGAATGCGTTCATCCTTTTCACGGGCTTTCAGTTGCCCTACGCGCAGTTGGGTGGTAACGAAATCAGCATCTTTCAGTGCTTCACGGCGGTCCAGCGTTTTAAACAACTTCATCGGTACGCCGGCTTTGTCGATCATGCGCTGGCAAAGGTCAAAAATAATGTCCAGCTTCTCTTTTCCACCGTCGACATCAACCAGCCACAACTCAGAAACCGGTAATTCATGATAGCGCTTAATAAAGCCTTCAAGTAATTCAGGGGTGTAGCTGCTCCCGCCACCGATAGTGACGACTTTTAATTTCTGGCTCATACTTTCTCCCTTCAGTGTAAAAACACTGACGTGTATTATGCTCAACCCGTTTGTCAGGTATAGCGTGGCTGTCCCGACGCTATTTTGGGCAAGCTATAAAAAATGGGTTATTGGCAAATAATATCTACTGATTAAATTCAGTTAATTTCTTACGGTAGCTATTCGGTGTAAACGACGTCAGCTTTTTAAACGTTTTAATAAACAGGCTTGGACTACTGTAGCCAGACTCGTAAGCAATATCCGTTACAGAATAGTTCGTCATTTCCAGCTGTTTTTTAGCAAAGTTAATGCGGATTTCATTAATAATCTGCATCGGCGTTTTGCTGTAATAACGCTGGGTAGCGCGGGTCAGATACTCCTGGGATTTCGCGGACAGGTGTACCATATTTTCCAGCGCATTCTCGCTAAACTGCCGTTTGTCGTGCATGGTCTCGACGGTGGTTTTAAGCCACTGCGGAATATCATCCAGCACCTGCTCTTCGCGATGATGGCGTAACCGATTAATAATATAGAAGGTGACCACTTCTACAAATTCATCCAGCCCGCTCTCACGAAAGTTCAGTGATGCAATAACCGTTTCAATGTAGGTAAGAAACGAGTTATTCGCCCGGTAGACCTGCGATGCAACGAAACAAAATGGCAGCAGCGGGTGATAGTGCTGTTCAAAAAAACGTTTACTGATGCCGACGTTAAGGATCCTTGTCGCACCAAAATCATAAAAACTCTGGTGGTGCGATCCCAACGGGATAAAGACAAAGTCTCCACGCTCGAGCAGTACGCGTTTACCGTTGATTTCCTGATAATAGCGCCCGGTTAAAACCAGGGTAAACTCATAGTAGTCATGCTGATGCAGCCCGCTGATGCTCTCAGTTTTGTTATAGATGAACACATGGAAATTTTTGCCATTAAACAGCTGCTGTTCATAAACGGTTTTGATTTCCGGTGCGTTAATCTGTAGCTGCATTATGCACTCCTCGCTATTTCAGCTTTTCGTGAAGCTCAATCAGTTCAGTCACCAGCTCACGCGCCAGCATTGATGTCATCAGATGGTCCTGCGCGTGGACCAGCACCAGGCTAACTTTCATTTTACCTTCGCCCTGATCGCCTTCAATCAATTTCGTTTGCACGAGGTGCGCTTCGTTCAGCGCCAGACGAGACTGGTCCATCATGGCCCTGGCCGACTCAAAATCACCTTGCTTGGCCATTTTGAGTGCCCCGTACGCCAGGCTACGCGCCTGACCTGAGTTGATGATGAGGCCCATCACCACTTCTTCAAGTTCTTCTGCTTCTGACTGCGTGTCGACGATATTCTCGATATCCAACATACTTTTTTCCTCTGGTTCAGTCCGGCATGACCGTAAAGCCATGCCGGATTAAATTTAGAATTTTAATGCGTTAGCGATATCTTCTTCGCTTTCTTCTTGGTCAATAACATTCTGCGCTTTGTTGGCTACCACTACGAACGGCAGGTAAACCAGCGTTGCGATACCGAGGTTGAACAGCGCGACCAGCAGAGCAGCGACGCTACCGTTGGTGTTAAAGAACGCGCCCAAACCGGTTGGCATAGTCCACGGTGCAATGTTGGTAATCGGTGGAATAATGCCTGAGTAGTAAGCTGCCAGCGTAATCGCCGCCAGAATCGGTTGCACCAGAATGAACGGGATAAACATCACCGGGTTCATGATGATCGGCAGACCGAACAGGATAGGTTCGTTAATCTGGAACAGACCTGACGGCAGTGCCAGTTTAGCAACCTGACGATAGTCAGGACGACGCGATGCCAGGAAGATAGCGATAATCAGACCCAGCGTTGCCCCACTACCCCCAAGGAAAATATAGGAGTCGAGCATCGGCTTCGCCCAGACGTGGAACGTCTTACCGGCTTCCAGCGCGGCGTCTACGGAACCAAACTGTTGGTAGATAGAGATGTTTTCCAGCGCCCATGGCGTCATGATACCGCTGTCCAGCGCAGTCAGCGCCAGTGAACCGTGAATACCGAAGAACCACAGCAGCGGAACAAAAATCACGTAGGCCCAGCCCACCACGCTGCCCAACGATGCCAGCGGCGTTGAAATGGAATCCATAATGATCTGGTGGAAGTTGGTACCCCAGGTGTTCAGCGCCCAGGCGATGATCCCCATAATGGAGAGAATAAGGAAGCCAGGAATCAACGCAGAGAAGGAACGCGATACGGACGTCGGTACGCTATCAGGTAATTTAATCACCCAATTACGATGGACCACAAAAGTGAACATTTCCGCGACCACCAGGCCGATAATAATACCGGAAATAATATTGGCACCGCCGAGCCAGTTCGCGCCAACGGCATAGGCTTCACCCACGCTATAAGGCGTTACGGTCATAAACGCGGCGACGGATAACAGCCCGGCAGCCAGTGAGTCGACTTTACGTTCTTCTGCCAGCGCCATGCCGATAAAGAACGGTGCCATCAATGACATGATACCCAGCGTACCGTTATAGACGTTTCCACCAATGCCTTTCAAGCTATTCAAAGTTTCAATAGTTGAAGCATCAAGTCGAATGCCCATTGAATAAAAAAACGACCCCTCCCCAAAGCTCAGGAAAACGTTATTGATTAATACAAACATGGCCCCTGCGAGGGTTAACGGCATTAAACGAATAAAGCCGTTCTTGATTGCATTAACGTGTGGCTGCTTTCCAATTTTTACAGCAAAAGGAAGGAGTACCTTTTCAAGTGAAGCAATAGCGTTACTCATAGAAAAATACCCTTAAATACCGCAATTAAAAATTGCGGTGAATGTTAATGAAATAACTCTTTGACGGGAAAAATTAAAATAAAATAATTAATTTGCTGCGGCTTTTTTAATTGCTGCAACAGCAGCCTTAAGCACGCCTAAACCATCGACTTTGCCATACAGCAGCGAGTCAATCACTTCCACAGGCTTGTTGGGTAACAAACGCTGAATTTCGGGCAACATATAAGCAATTTGTGGACCTAATAACACGACATCGGCGACAGGACCTTTTTCTCCGGCCAGCGTTTCAGGAAATGCTTCAATAATAACCGGTACTTCGTATTTTTCGGCCTGAGCACGCATCTTCGAAACCAACAATGAAGTCGACATGCCCGCAGAACAAAACAGATAAATGTGTTTCTTTTCCATTAAAACGATCCTCATGTGCGATTATCTGTCAACCAGACACTCCGCAAGCCATAACCTGCATCCATGCTCTGGGTAACTTGCGTCAGCTAAATTACTTTTTTAGGTGGCTGAAATGAGTATACGGGATTGCACCGGTGGATGGTATTTCCTTGACCAACTAAATTGTCTCTCCTTGACCTATCGTTATGACCCCCCTCACATTTCGGGCAAATAATTCGCAGCAATAAATAAGATCGTTCGGCACAAAAAAACCGGCACGATGGCCGGTTTTCCAGAGAGCTCAGGCAATAAGCAGTTGTTACTTCTTCGCCGCCTGCGGGTCAGTGTCGTACTCTGCGCAGGTCTGGTAACCGGAGTTAATCACATGTCCGGTGTCGTCTAAAGCAACAAAATAGGTTTCAGCTTTACCATCTCGTTGACCCAAGATGTAGGTCTGGCATGTCCCTCGCGCATGAATCATGCTGACTTCAGAAGAAGGTTTACCGGCAATCTGCGCCACCTGCGCCCGGCTCATCCCTTTCTTCACATCTTTCACCACGGGCTGAACAAATTGGTCTTTGGTGCGATCGTAGGCCGTACATCCTGCCAGCATAGTCAAAACAGCCGCTGCGCTTAGAATTCCTGTTAGGTTCTTGTTCATATTCCGTCCTCTTGTATTTCAGCGTGTTATATAAGCCTGGAGCACAACAACACATTTTTCAAGCAATCAGATGATACTTAGGTCGTTTCGGAAAATTCTATTAAAACAAAATGATGTTAGATCAGGCCTGCATCCCTTGTCGTTTGGGTCCCAACGCGTTAGCTTTAACACATCATTTTTTTGATCATTTCATTTTTCGGAGGGGGTTAAATGACTCTGCAGCAAGAGATAATCCAGGCGCTTGGCGCAAAACCGCAAATTAATGCAGAAGAGGAAATTCGCCGCAGCGTGGATTTCTTGAAATCCTACCTGCAAACCTACCCTTTTCTGAAATCACTGGTATTAGGGATAAGCGGCGGACAGGACTCAACGCTCGCGGGAAAACTTTGCCAGATGGCTATTTCCGAGCTTCGCGAAGAAACGGGGAATGACGCGCTGCAGTTTATTGCCGTACGTCTGCCGTATGGCGTTCAGGCTGATGAACAGGACTGTCAGGATGCCATCGCCTTTATCCAACCTGACCGCGTGCTCACAGTAAATATTAAGGGTGCGGTACTGGCCAGTGAACAGGCCCTGCGTGAAGCGGGTATTGAACTGAGCGATTTTGTCCGTGGCAATGAAAAAGCCCGTGAACGTATGAAGGCCCAGTACAGTATCGCCGGAATGACCAGCGGTGTTGTCGTGGGTACCGATCATGCAGCAGAAGCCATCACCGGATTTTTCACCAAATACGGCGATGGCGGTACTGACATTAACCCTATTTTCCGCCTGAACAAGCGTCAGGGTAAGCAGCTGCTTGCCGCGCTGGGTTGCCCGGAACATTTATATAAGAAAGCGCCAACCGCCGACCTCGAAGACGATCGCCCTTCTCTGCCGGATGAAGCCGCATTAGGCGTCACCTATGACAACATCGACGATTATCTGGAAGGAAAAACGCTGGCTGCCGACATCGCGAAAAAAATTGAAGGCTGGTATCTGAAGACCGAGCACAAACGTCGCACACCGATCACGGTGTTTGATGACTTCTGGAAAAAAGCGTAATTTTTTTAATCACATATCGCCGGATAGCACTGGGATCACCGCTGTCCGGCCCCTCCCCCTGGTCTGATGCCGCTTTTTTAATCGGTTTCAAACTGCTACACTGGATGAATAACCAGCATCCGGAGTGAGAAGTGGTACGGCGTCAATCAGCCCCACGCCTGACATTTGAGGCAGCAGCAATCTATGAATATCCAGAACACCTGCGCCCATTTTTGAGTGCGCTTCCCACCGCACCAGGCGTCTATCTGTTTCACAGTGAAAGCGACACTATGCCTCTCTACATTGGTAAAAGCGTCAATATTCGCAGCCGCGTGCTGGCACACCTGCGTACCGCGGACGAAGCGGCAATGCTGCGTCAGGCCAAACGCATTAGCTGGATTTGTACGGCGGGAGAAATTGGTGCCCTGCTGCTGGAAGCGCGGTTGATCAAAGAACAACAGCCGTTGTTTAATAAACGACTGCGGCGCAATCGTCAGCTTTGCGCCTTGCAGCTTACCGACCGAACTGTTCAGGTTGTCTACGCACGAGATATTGATTTCTCCCATGCACCCAATCTGTTTGGCCTGTTTGCCCATCGTCGCGCAGCGCTACAAGCGTTGCAAAACCTCGCGGATGAACAGCAGCTGTGCTACGGCCTGTTGGGGCTGGAACCCCTGAGTCGCGGGCGTGCCTGTTTTCGCTCCGCGCTTAAACGCTGCGCCGGGGCGTGCTGCGGGAAAGAGAGTCATGAAGCGCATCACTCGCGTCTGCTAGAGGCGCTGGAAAGAGTGAAAGTGATTTGCTGGCCATGGAGCAATGCCATTGCCTTGCAAGAAACCGGTGCCGAAATGACACAGTACCATATCATCAACAACTGGCTGTGGCTGGGAGCCGTTTCAACGCTGGATGAAGCGACTACCCTGGCGCGTATGCCAGCAGGCTTTGACCATGATGGCTACAAAATTCTCTGCCGGCCTGTTCTGTCTGGTCAATATGACATTATTGAACTGCATCCGGAGAATGCCCCGGCATCCAGTTAATCTCGCTGAACAGCAATTTTCCCTCGCGTTCCAGCAGTCGTAATGTGTGTTTGCCGTCATGCCAGCTCGCACCCTGGTCGGCCGTCAGCAGTTTATCGCCCAGTTGCCATGCACCACTGATAACAAACACCACGCCGCCGCGTGAACCAAAGGTCGTAAAGGTGCGATCGGCCACTCTGACTTTTGCCTGGCAAACATCTCGTCGGGTCATGATATTAAAATCCATCGACATCTGCCCTTCCGTCAGCTTTGCTTTTACCACCTTGTCACCGGCAAAGGTAAAAGGTTGATGCTGTTTCAGGGTATGCGTAAAGATGTTCGCTTCTTCCAGAGTGACTTCCCCTCCCTCCAGCAGCGTAATCACGCGCTCTACACCCGGGAAAAGTGAAAATTCACCGTTTGCTGCAATGGAGGCGATACTCGCCCGCCAGTGAAAATCTCGTGTTGCTGGCGGAAAACAGCAAATCTCACGCGTTTCTCCCGCACCATTCCGCCAGAGATTAACCGGCATTTTGCGGATATCAAAGTATTCCATCATCCCTCCAGAAAGGAGCAGCATGGCAGCCTGCCGTAAACAGACAGCCATAAATCATCATTATTATGTTCACCCTGCAGATTATTGTTATCGGCAGCAGAGTTGATTTGCCTTAGCGATGAACCCGGCATTTTGCAAAAAAGAATAACGCGCTGATCCAGGTAGAATTTTCGCGGGCTTCAGGAGAATAGCGTGTCGTGCGTCCGGTGCAATAGGCAGAAATGAAAAAACCGCCGATCCTGCCCACATCGTTATACGTGTTGTGGACAAGAGCGGCGGTCTTGAGTTTGGTTTCACACTGTGCGGCAATCAGCGCGACACAGTGTGAATGATTTAGTGTAGACGCTGATCGATTACTCAGCAGCTTCTGGCATTTTACCTTTCTGCGCTGCACGTTCTGTCAGACGCTTCTCAAAATTGGCATTAAACTGCTTTTTCTGTTCCGGGGTAAGAATGTTGTAAATTTTGTTCTGGGTTTCCATATGCGCCAGCATGTTGGCTTTGCGCTGTTCTTCCATCTTCGCAATCTGCGCTTCGGCTTTCGCTTTATCGAAGCTATCGCTGGCGATGATATCGTGCATTGCACGGCGTTCTTCCAGCGGCGGACGTTTCATCTGATCGCGCTGGCCTTTCATGATTTCGCGGATCTGCTGTTTCTGTGCGTCAGTCAGGTTCAGGTCTTTAAACATCATGTCGTGATGCGGGGCAAATTTGCCGTTGTGATGCATCATCGGTTTAGCATCCGCTGGTGCAGCTGTTGTAGTGTCAGCAGCATGAGCCAGGTTCGCAGCACCCAGCGCCAGAGTAGAGGCAACAAACAGAGCAGTCAGTTTACGCATAATTTCTATCCTTTCTTTCAGTTATTTTTACGACACTCATGCGACTCTTATGCAATGTGATGTCGTGTTGACGAGATTAACTTTACCGGCTTAAGCGTCAATTAATCAGAGCAACGGTAAAACAGTGAAAGTGTAAAAAACAAACTTTCATCAATTATGAAGAAAAAAAGAATAAATTGCGCAGAGTTGCAATAAAAAATTACAACCGGATGATTTTGAAAGGATTATGGAGAACTATACCTGAACCCTGATTATTAAGAAAGCAATTCACCAGGAATAATCCGTAATAAATAAAAACAGCACGCAAAAATAAGCCCTAAAGGATAAACCTGCAGGGCGAATATATTTATCACAACTTTTCGAGCATCAATCCGGCACGTAAACCACAGGCCACGTTAGGGTTGGGAAAGAGAACGTATTCAACATCATGGGTGACGATAAAACGTTCATCTCCGTCCTGCGCCAGCAAGGTGCCTTCTTTAAAGGGGGTAAAGTTTAGCGTCTGGTTATCCATGTGGAGAATGAAATCATTGCTACGACGCGTGATTTGCGACACCACGCGATAACGCAGCGGGGATATTTCTCTCGTCGACACCCGTTCACCCCGCAGCAGTTTTTCCAGTGCGTCTGCCGTTTGTGCAAACTGGGTGAGATCGTTTTGTCCAAACGGCAGCGCTTTACCCAGTTCCAACGTACAGGCCAACGCACCAAAATGTTCCCCGCTAAAATGGGTGAACGTGCCGCCAGGCGTCTGATGGAAAACCAGCGCTTCCAGTCCCGCGTCTCCCAGCCATTCAAGGAAATCCTCGTCCCAGGCAACGTTGCGTTGTGGCAATACGCCAAAGCGCAGATGCTGTGAACCGCGAATCGCGGTATGCAGATCCAGATGCCAGCGCACAGGCTCCTTTGCGCGCGAATAAAAATCTTCCAGACACAGCTCAAGCCCATGGGCTCGGTGCGTTTCTTCACTTGCGGTAAAAATCTGCCACCGACCGCCAAACATACGATTCAGGTCGCTATGACAATACCGTTTTCCCGCAGCCAGCGCCTGCGGGTTTCCCAGAATCACCAGCAGCCGCCATGTCAGTGTCAGCTCGCCGCTAAACAGCCTGGAAAGCAATGAATCGAGTATCTCTACCGGCGCTGTTTCATTGCCATGGATCCCCGCAGACAGCACCAGAGAATGTTCAACGGGTGCAAGCGGCGTCAGTTCCAGAATTCCGTGACCGATCCACTGCCAGTCAAAACCATGAGTGGCTCCTTGCGTTTTCTCTGGAGTGGTGCCTGCGAGCGTAATAGCCAGAAAGTTATCCATGGCGCATCCCCTCCTGCTGGAAAGGATACACTGAGCCGAGGTTGAGCAATTGGGTCAGCGTATCCAGCGCTTCACGCCCCTCGCGCAACAGCTGTGGGTCGGCAAGGTCGGCAGCGGTAAGACGATCGCGATAGTAACGGTCAACCCAGTTATTCAACGTGTTAAACAGCGTGTCGTTCATGATAACCGCCGGATTCACCGCCTGCTGTTCCTGCAGAGTGAGCACCACTCTCAGGCGCAAGCATGCCGGACCACCGCCGTTGGACATACTTTCACGCAGATCGAATACCCGCAGGTCATCGATCGGATTGTCTTCCTCGAGAAGCCGGTTCAAATACCGCCACACGCCAGCATGCTCCCGACACTCCTGCGGCAGGACCAGCATCATCGAACCGTCACTACGACTCAGCAACTGACTGTTAAACAGATAAGTGGTCACGGCATCCTGCACCGACACTTCCGCTGTCGGGACTTCCAGCGGGGTAAAACCTGCCACCTGACTGCGCAACTGCTCTAACAATGCCTGCTGTCTGACAAACGCCTGCTGATGACAAAACAGCACCTGGCGATTCGACACCGCAATCACATCGTTATGGAACACGCCAAGATCGATAACGTCCGGGTTTTGCTGAGCAAAAATGCGCTGATGCGGGTTGACCTGATTCAGTCGCGCGACCGCCTCGCTGGCCTCACGGGATTGCCTTGCCGGATAGCGCTTCGGTTGGGATGCATTGCCTTCTTCACGACCGTAAACAAATAGCTGTACGCCGGGGTCACCGTAATCTCCACCCAGGCGGTTATGGTTTGCCGCCCCTTCATCGCCAAATAGCGCAACCTGGGGTAACGCACCGTGGACCGCAAAGCTATTCTCATCACGGAAAATCGCCCGTAACAATGCTTCGGTAGTAGGCGCTTCCAGTGAACGGTGGAACTTATTATTCAGATTCGCCACCGTCAGATGCACTTTCCCGTCCAGCGAGTCTGCCGAAGGGCAAACCGTCGCCGCATTCGCTACCCACATAGGCGATGCGGAGCTGGCACTGGAGAGCCAGTGAGGCGCCTGACGCGCCACTTTATCCAGCACCTGTTCGTCACTGCCGCTAAAACCCAACTGACGCAGAACCGGAATATAAGGCCGCTCGTGGGGCGGGATCACCGCCTGAGGAAATCCCGCATCCGCCAGCGCTTTCATCTTTAGCAGACCTTGCTTTGCCGCCAGACGCGGGTTCGACACCTGAAATCGATGTTTGGTTGAGGCCTCATTACCAAATGACAATCCAGCATAGTGGTGAGTTAGCCCCACCAGACCATCAAAATTTACCTCACGGGCTTTCATAGCTTATCCTCGCGAGAAAAATCCAGTCCGGGGCTAAGCGCCGATGGCAGCGTTAAGGCCGGGGATTCCAGACTTGCCATCGGCCAGGCGCAATAATCTGCGGCATACCACGCGCTGGCGCGATGGTTCCCGGAAGCGCCTACACCGCCAAACGGTGCGGTACTCGCAGCGCCGGTTAACGGCTTATTCCAGTTGACGATCCCTGCCCGCGCCTCCAACAGTAGCTGTTCAAACTGGCCGCGATCGGGCGAAACTAACCCACACGACAATCCAAAGCGGGTATTGTTCGCCAGACGAATCGCATCATCAAAGCTGTCATAACGCCAGACGCCGAGCAGCGGACCGAAAACCTCTTCATCAGGTACGTTCCCCGCCCCGGTCAGTTCGATGATTCCAGGGGTCAGCAGTGACGTTCCGGCATTTACCAGACGTGGCGCTAACAACGTACGGCCGCCCAACGACGCCAGACGCTGCCAGGCATCATAGACGTGCTGCGCGGCCTGTTCGGAAATCAGTCCACCCATAAATGGCTGCGGTTGTGCATCCCAGTTGCCGGGCACTAAACGCTGACTAACCTCCACCAGACGCGTCAGGAACGCATCACCCTGCGCGCCTTTTTTTACGAGCAGGCGGCGGGCACAGGTACAGCGCTGTCCGGCGGTGACAAATGCGGATTGAATAGTCAGATGCACCGCGGCATCAATATCCTCCGGATTTTCAATAATCAGCGGGTTGTTGCCCCCCATCTCCAGGGCAAGGATTTTTTCCGGCTGGCCGGATAACTGCTTATGCAGCTGATAACCGGTATTCGCACTGCCGGTAAACAGCAGGCCATCGAGGTCTTCCAGCGCACTCAACGCCTGCCCCGTTTCACGTCCGCCCTGCACCAGATTCAGCACGCCCGGCGGCAACCCCGCCTGCTCCCACAGTTTTGTTACTGCTTCACCGGTCCACGGCGTCAACTCGCTGGGTTTGAAAATCAACGTATTGCCTGCCAGCAATGCCGGAACAATATGACCATTGGGTAAATGACCGGGGAAGTTATACGGACCAAAAACCGCCAGCACGCCGTGTGGGCGATGGCGCAACGTTGCCGCACCATCCGGTAGTTCGCTGTGCTGCTCACCGGTACGGGCGTGATAAGCTTTGACGGAGATGGCGATTTTATTGATCATCGCCGTCAGTTCAGTCGCGGCTTCCCAATGAGGTTTTCCGGTTTCCTTGGCGATAATCTGAGTTAGCTCGGCTTTATTGCTTTCCAGCAATAAAGCAAACTTTTCAACAATAGTCTGGCGTGCGCTGAAAGGCTGTTTAGCCCAACCGGCAAAGGCTGCGCGTGCGGCCTGGCACGCTTGCGTCACCTGCATTGCATCTGCATCATTACCGTGCCACAGCACATCACCGCTTACCGGGTTGGTTTTCACCCGACGCTCGCCCAGACCCGTCACCCAGTCACCGTTTATCCATAGTGTCATGCTGTTTTCTCCTCTGCACAAAGACGTACAAAACGTACATGGTCGCCCGCGTGGCATTTCAGGGCATCCAGTTGCGCCGCCGTCAGTACCAGACGTTGGGTATCCGGGTCTGCGCGAACCAGCATGACGCGGAAATTTTGATAGTTTTCATTGGCAACCAGACAGGCCGGATAATCGCCGGTTGCTGGCTGACCTTCCGCCACTTCCACCAGCCTGCTTTTACGAATAGCCCGAACCCGGTCGATATCGCATTCCAGCGTTGGCCCGCCGTCGAAAATATCGACATAGTTGCGGTAGCGAAATCCTTCTTTCTCCAGCACCGCCCGCGCCGGGGCCGTTTGCGGATGCACCTGACCAATCACGCCTTGCGCTTCATCAGACAGAAAATGGGTATAAATAGGATGCTTGGGCATCAGTTCAGCAATAAAGGCTTTCTGTCCTGTTCCGCAGAGAAAATCCGCCCGGCTAAACTCCATCGAGAAAAATCGTTTGCCGAGGCTTTGCCAGAACGGAGAGTAGCCATGCTCATCGATCACGCCGCGCATCTCGGCCACGACCTTCTCATTGAATCGATCGCGAAAGGCCGCCATAAACATAAAACGCGACTTCGACAGCAAATAACCGTTGCCCTCTTTACGCCAGTCCGGATCGAGAAACAGAGTGCAAAGTTCGCTACTGCCCGTATGATCGTTACTCAGAAACAGCGTCGGCAGCGCGTTGTACACGTTCAGCTCTTTCGACGCGTGCACCAGAGTACCGACCCGGTAGTTGTACCAGGGGTCGTTAAGCCCCACCGCCACCTCGATGGCGCAAATTCCCGCCACGGTTCCGCTGGCGCTGTCTTCCAGCACAAACACATATCCCTGCTCACTTTTTGGCAACTCACCGCGCCAGGTTTGGAGTGAACGTTCGATACGCGCCATCAGCGTAGCTTCATTCGCCGGTAGCGAGGTCAATCCGCCGCCGGTCTTACTGGCAAGCTGCATCAACGCGGTGATATCCGCGCGTTCAATGGGACGAATCACCATCATGATGAACCTCCTGCTTTAATGCGTTCGCAGGCCAGCGCAAAGCGATCCAGTCCGGTAGCGACTTCTTCTTCGCTGACGTTGAGCGCTGGCGCAAAACGCACCACGTTAGCGCCAGCGATCAGTACCATCACCCCGGCAACAGCCGCTTCTTGCGAGATGAGTTTCGCTTTCCCGGCAAATTCCGCGTTCAGCACGCAGCCGATCAGCAGTCCGAGTCCACGAATTTCACTAAACAGTCCAAAACGTTCGTTAATGGCGTTTATACGCTCCACAAACCAGTCGTGGCGCTGTTTTACTCCATTGAGCACTTCCGGTGTATTCACAATTTCCAGCAATTTACCTGCCACCGCCGTAGCCAGCGGGTTTCCGCCGTACGTTGTACCGTGTGTGCCAACCGTCATCACGCTGGCGCAACGCTCTGTCGCCAGCAGTGCGCCGATGGGGAAACCACCGCCCAGCGCTTTTGCTGTCGTCAGAAGATCCGGCGTCACGCCGTAGTGCATATAGGCATACAGTTCCCCGGTACGGCCAACGCCGGTCTGAACTTCATCAAAAATCAGCAGCGCATTATGGCGATCGCATAACTCACGTAGCCCCTGCAAAAAGGCTTTTGTTGCCGGTACCACACCGCCTTCACCCTGCACAGGCTCCACGATAACCGCACAGGTGGTGTCATCAATCAGTTGGCTGGCAGAATCGAGATCGTTGTATACGGCATGACGGATATCCGGCGGCAGCGGCGCGAAATCCTGTGAGTAGGCAGGCTGTCCTCCGGCGCTGACGGTAAACAGCGTGCGTCCATGGAAAGCATTTTTAAACGCTACAATCCCGCTCTTCTGACTGCCAAAACGATCGTGGGCATATTTACGCGCCAGTTTTAGTGCCGCTTCGTTGGCTTCTGCACCGGAGTTACAGAAGAAAATGCGCTCGGCGAAGGTGGCGTCAATCAGCTTTTTCGCCAGACGCAGTACCGGCTCGTTGGTGTAGCCATTTCCCGTATGCCAGAATTTGCTCGCCTGGTCGTTTAATGCCTCGCGCAATGCCGGGTGGGCGTGACCCAGCGCGTTAACCGCAATGCCTCCCGCGAAATCGATATACTCTTTACCCTGCTGATCCCACAGACGTGAACCTTCACCCCGCACCGGAATAAAAGGGGCCGGAGCATATACGGGCATCATCCATTCATCAAAATTTTCACGCGTAATTGACAGAGACATAGCGACCTCAACGGTAAATAAAAGGTTATTTATATGTTAATAAATATAGTGTTTGCGGTGTAAATGTAGATTGCAGGGTTCGTGCCAGCCAGCGAAAAAAGTGCATAAACGGAGGTCGATGACGAAATATCAACAGGTTACAACGTGGCGATATTCACTGCATGTGCATATAAAGTGAATATGTTTGCGCATCAGGCGACTAAACAGAGGAAAAAACGCAGTTTTATTCAGTCGCCAAATATAATTCTGGAATTGTGATCGTATACGAAATTTTTCGGAAATTATTGCTCCATTCCGACGCGCTTCGCGCCAAAACGGTGCAGTTTTTGCTCCATCGTTAACACCATTAGCAATCATTGTTGGAATCAGGTGACAAGAAGCAGTCAGCCTGCAGAAATTCTGCTACCATCCTTGCACTATTCATCTTGCAAAGTGGCAGCGACTATGAAATTTGTCTCTTTTAATATCAACGGCCTGCGTGCCCGTCCCCATCAACTGGCAGCCATTGTCGAAAAACACCAACCGGATGTTATTGGCTTACAGGAGACAAAAGTCCACGACGATATGTTCCCTCTCGAAGAGGTAGCAAAGCTCGGTTACAACGTCTTTTATCACGGCCAGAAAGGTCATTACGGCGTGGCGCTGTTAACGAAAGAAACGCCAATTGCGGTACGTCGTGGCTTCCCAGGCGATGACGAAGAAGCGCAGCGTCGGATCATCATGGCAGAAATTCCGTCCCCTCTGGGCAGCATCACGGTGATCAACGGCTACTTCCCGCAAGGAGAAAGCCGTGACCATGAAACCAAATTCCCGGCCAAGGCCGCGTTTTATCAGAACCTGCAAAACTATCTGGAGACTGAACTGAAACGCGACAATCCGGTATTGATTATGGGCGATATGAATATCAGCCCAACCGATCTCGATATCGGCATCGGCGAAGAAAACCGTAAACGCTGGCTGCGTACCGGTAAATGTTCCTTCCTGCCGGAGGAGCGTGAGTGGATGGAACGCCTGCTGGGCTGGGGTCTGGTGGATACCTTCCGTCACGCAAATCCTGAAAAGAATGACCAGTTCTCATGGTTTGATTATCGCTCAAAAGGCTTTGACGATAACCGTGGCCTGCGTATCGATCTGCTGCTGGCGAGCAACCCGCTGGCGGAACGCTGCGAAGAAACCGGCATCGACTATGAAATTCGCAGCATGGAAAAACCGTCCGACCATGCGCCTGTATGGGCTAAATTCCGCGTCTGACCTTCTGCGTCTTTTTACTCTCCAGGCCCGGCCTGGAGAGTCTGTTTATTCTGTGCAAAATCAATAAAGTGACGGTAATACATTGTTACGGCCGGGAATTTATTATATCTTCGCGCGCGCTTTTCGCTGACGAAAATGCTCCATTGCACTCGGTTTTACAGGAGAACCCCCATGAAAAAGAAGTTCGCATAAGGCAGAATACCGGCTGCTGATTGTCGCGGTCCTGTTCTGCGTTCTGGCGGGAGTTTTCCATCATTATGGTCTGAGCGACCTGATAACCAATTTCCATCATTTACAAGACGTCATCCGCCAAAGCGGTATGTTCGGCTATACGCTTTATATCCTGCTGTTTATTGTTGCTGCGCTGTGTCTGATCCCAGGCAGCATCCTGGTGATCGTCGGCGGTGTGCTGTTTGGCCCCGTGGCTGGGACGCTTATCTCGTTAGTGGCAGCAACCGTGGCCTCAGCGCTGTCGTTTTTGCTGGCTCGATGGCTTGGACGGGATCTACTACTGAAATACGTTGGGCACACGGCTACGTTTCAGGATATCGAAAAAGGCATTGCCCATAACGGAGTAGACTTTCTAATCCTGACCCGGCTCGTGCCGCTGTTCCCCTATAATATTCAAAATTACGCCTATGGGCTGACGGCCATTCCGTTCTGGTCATTTACCGTAATATCGGCACTTACTACCTTACCCGGCATCTTTATCTATACGCTGATGTCGCATGAACTCGCCAGCGAAGGCATTACCCTGGTATTCATCGGTAAGCTTAGCGTGGCAGGGCTGGCGTTATTCACCCTCGTTCAGGCAGCCAAAGCCTGGGCCCGATATAAGCATATCGATCCGTCAGCCAACCATGAGTGTACGGGTAAATGATAAAACGGAATAAAGCGCGGCTGACTCGCTATTACCGGGCGGGTTTGATTGCTCTGCTACTGCTCGGGCTAATGGCATGGGCATGGATACCTGGCGTGAGTGATTTTCTCCACGGCAGCCTGGCAGCATTTACCACACTCGATCAGCATGCTCTTGAGAACTTTATTCGTTCTTATGGAACCCAGGCGGCAGTGGTGTCGTTCTTCCTGATGATCTTACAGGCCATCGTTGCACCGCTTCCTGCGTTTGTGATCACGTTTGCCAATGCCTCGCTGTTTGGCGCATTTTGGGGCGGCGTACTATCCTGGAGCAGCGCAATGGCAGGTGCGGCGCTGTGCTTTTTTATTGCCCGCATTTTAGGTCGCGGTGCGGTGGAAAAGCTGACCGGAAAAACGGTGCTGAGCAATATGGACGCTTTTTTCGAGCGCTATGGTAAGCACACTATTCTGGTCTGCCGCCTGTTACCTTTTGTGCCGTTCGACCCGGTAAGCTACGCGGCTGGCCTGACCTCAATTCGTTTTCGCCATTTTTTCATCGCCACCGGCATCGGACAGTTACCCGCCACTATCGTCTACTCATGGGCGGGAAGCCTGTTAACCGGCGGCACATTTTGGTTTGTGACGGGTCTGTTTGTCCTGTTTGCCCTAAGCGTGGTGATATCGATAGCGAGAAGCCTTTATCTTGAGCGCCAACGGAAAAAAAGCTGAGACCTTCCCCCATTTTTAACCATGGAGATATTATGCGTTACTGCTTATTGTGTCTGAGTTTGTTGCTCTGCCCGCTGGCGACGTTTGCCCAGGACACCAGCTGGCAACAAATCAAAAATGACGCCCGTGGTCAAACGGTGTGGTTCAACGCCTGGGGTGGCGACAATGCAGTTAACCAGTATCTCGACTGGGTTAGCGGCGAGATGAAAACGCACTACGACATTAACCTGAAAATCGTGCGCCTGGCGGACGCCGCCGATGCCGTAAAACGCATCCAGACGGAAGCGGCATCCGGGCGAAAAACCGGCGGCTCTGTCGATTTACTGTGGGTTAACGGCGAAAACTTCCGTACGCTAAAAGAAGCCGGGCTGCTGCAAACCCAGTGGGCGCAAACGCTGCCTAACTGGCGCTATGTTGATACACAAAAACCGGTGACCGAAGATTTCTCCGTTCCAACAGAGGGGGCTGAATCACCGTGGGGCGGTGCCCAACTCACCTTTATTGCCCGGCGCGATCTTACCGCGCAGCCGCCGCAATCTCCGCAGGCACTGTTTAAATTCGCGCAGACGCACCCTGGCACGGTGACCTATCCACGCCCGCCAGACTTTACCGGAACGGCTTTTCTTGAGCAGTTGCTAATTTCGCTCACCACCAAACCACAGGCATTGAAAGTTGCGCCAGATGCAGCGACATTCGCCGAAGTTACCGCGCCATTGTGGCAGTATCTTGATACCTTGCATCCTGTACTTTGGCGTGAAGGCAAAGATTTTCCTCCCACGCCAGCACGAATAGATGCACTGCTCAATAGCGGCACCCTGCGTTTATCATTGACCTTTAACCCTGCCCACGCGCAGCAAAAAGTGGCGAGCGGCGAATTGCCTAAAAGCAGCTACAGTTTTGGTTTCTCACAGGGCATGCTCGGCAACGTGCACTTTGTTGCCATTCCGGCGAATGCCCACGCCAGTGCCGGAGCAAAAGTCGTGGCAAACTTCCTGCTTTCTCCTGAAGCACAACTGCGCAAAGCTGACCCGGCTATCTGGGGAGATCCTTCGGTGCTTGATCCACAAAAATTGCCTGACGAACAGCGTGATGCGCTGCTGGCGCGGATCCCACAGGGGCTCCCTGCCGTGTTGCCAGAACCGCATGCAGCCTGGGTAAACGCTCTGGAACAAGAATGGCTACGCCGCTACGGTACGCATTAATTCTGCTACTCTGGGCCATCATGGCGGCAGTTTATCTGCCGTTGGCGCCAGCGGCATGGTCTCTGATAACACCGGCGCTTAGTACCACACACTGGCTGGCGCTCTTTGCCGATCCTCAACTCCCGCAGGCGTTACTGGCAACGCTGGTTTCCGTCGGCCTCGCGGCTGGGGGCGCGCTGATTATCGCGCTGCTGGCGATCCTCGCCTTGTGGCCCGGCGCAGGCTGGGTACGTCTGTATACGCGTCTTCCGTGGCTGCTGGCAATTCCGCACGTTGCCTTCGCCACCAGCGTGCTGTTGGTTTTTGCTGAAGGCGGCCTGCTCTGGCAATGGCTTGCGTTCTTCAGCCCACAGCCGGACCGCTACGGCATTGGACTTGGCGTAACGCTGGCGGTGAAAGAGAGCGCTTTTTTGTTATGGATTCTCTCGGCCCTGCTGAGTGAAAAACAACTTTCTCAGCAGGTTATCGTGCTGGATTCGCTGGGTTACAGCCGACTGCAATGCCTGAACTGGCTGGTTCTGCCCGCTATCGGCCCGGCATTAGGTAAAGCTATGCTGGCAGTCGTGGCCTGGTCACTCTCCGTTGTTGATGTGGCAATCGTTCTTGGCCCCGGCAATCCGCCAACGCTTGCCGTATTGAGCTGGCAGTGGCTCAGTCAGGGCGACGTCGAACAGCAGGCGAAAGGCGCACTTGCCAGTCTGTTGCTGGTGCTGTTACTCCTTGTTATCGCGCTGGTGGGTTATCTGCTCTGGCGTACCTGGCGACATACTATTCCGGCAGTAAACGGTGAACGCCAGCATTTTTCATCTATGACAATCGTACGCCCGCTGGTACAGATTTTGCCCGTCAGCGGTGTGGTATGCGCGCTGGTACTGGCGCTTATCGCCAGCTATTCCTCGCTAAACAACGAGGCGCTCAGCAATAGCCTGCAACTGGGGCTCCTTTCCAGCGTGCTGGCGCTTCTGATACTTTTTGCCTGGCTGGAATGGGGTCCACAAACCGGACACCGCTGGGTCTGGCTACCGCTCATTTTGCCTGCGCTACCGCTGGTAACCGGACAATATCTGCTGGCGTTATATGCCGAACAAGATGGACTGATGACGACCATTATCTGGGGCCACCTGCTGTGGGTGATGCCCTGGATGCTATTTGTGCTTAAACCGGCGTGGCAGCGCATTGACCCACGATTAATTTTGATTGCGCAAACTCTAGGCTGGACGCGGGGGCGGATATTCTGGCTGGTGAAATGCCCGCAGCTGGCGCGCCCGGCATTGATTGCCTTCGCGGTTGGCTTCTCGGTTAGTATCGCCCAGTATATGCCAACGCTGTGGCTAGGTGCCGGACGCTATCCCACGTTAACCACCGAAGCGGTGGCATTAAGCAGCGGCGGTAGCAGTGCCATTCTGGCAACACAAGCGTTGTGGCAGCTGCTTTTACCACTGCTCGTTTTCGCACTTGCAGCCTTTCTCGCCGCGTGGATCGGCCGCTTTCGACAAGGACTCCGCTAATGCTTACCGTACGAGGCGTTTCGTTGTACCAGGGCGCGAAAGCGCTGGTGAAAGACGTTAATTTTCAGGTTAACAAAAGTGACATTGTCACAATTATGGGACCTTCCGGCAGCGGGAAATCTTCGCTTTTTTCATGGATGATCGGGGCGTTATCTCCCCAGTTCCAGTCCTCAGGCGAACTGTGGCTTAATGAACGACGCATCGATACGTTACCTACCGCGCAGCGCCAGATTGGCATTTTGTTCCAGGATGCGCTGCTGTTTGACCATTTCAGCGTTGGGCAGAATTTACTGCTAGCCTTACCCGCCAGACTGCAAGGTCCTGCCAGGCGTCATGAGGTAGAAAGCGCCCTCGCACGCGCGGACCTGGCAGGATTTTATTCACGCGATCCGGCTTCGCTCTCCGGTGGGCAGCGTTCGCGGGTCGCCCTGCTCCGCGCGCTGCTGGCGCAGCCCCAGGCGCTGTTACTTGATGAACCCTTTAGCAGGCTGGATGCGTCGCTACGCGATAACTTTCGCCAATGGGTCTTCACCGAGGTGCGTAAATTGGGGATCCCGGTGGTACAGGTGACACATGACGCGCAGGACGTACCGCCTGCAGGCCGCGTATTTCAGATGGAAAACTGGGCGTGAATGTGGCGATATGCTGCGTTAACGCAAGGTTTTTACGTAACTGGCGGCACAGAATGTCGTCTTCTTTTTTTCAACGTCGGGCTATTCGATGAAACGTGTTTCTCAAATGACCGCGCTGGCACTGGCTTTAGGGCTCGCTTGCGCTTCTTCCTGGGCTGCTGAAACAGCACAGACGCTCACCCTCAACCAGTTACAGCAAAAGCAAGGCGCGGCGATCGATACCCGTCAGAGCGCTTTTTACAACGGCTGGCCACAATCGCTCAATGGTCCTTCAGGACACGAACCTTCCGCACTGAACCTGTCTGCCGCCTGGCTCGACAAGATGAATGATGAACAACTCAGCGCCTGGGTTAAGTCACATCAACTTAAGACCGACGCTCCGGTGGCGCTGTATGGCAGTGATAACGACATGCAGGCCGTTAAATCCCGTCTGCAAAAAGTTGGCTTTAACCAGATTTCAACCCTCAGCGATGCGCTGACAGATCCTGCGCGTCTGCAACGTCTGCCGCACTTCGAACAGTTGGTCTACCCACAGTGGCTGCACAATCTTCAGCAGGGTAAAGACGTGACTGCCAAACCGGCGGGTGACTGGAAAGTGATTGAAGCCGCCTGGGGCGCGCCGAAGTTGTATCTGCTCAGCCACATCCCCGGCGCGGGCTACATTGATACCAATGAAGTTGAAAGCGAACCGCTGTGGAATAAAGTTTCCGATGAGCAGCTTAAAGCGATGCTGGCGAAACACGGTATCCGCCACGACACCACGGTGATTTTATATGGCCGCGATGTTTATGCCGCCGCGCGCGTGGCGCAAATTATGCTGTACGCAGGCGTGAAAGATGTTCGTCTGCTCGACGGCGGCTGGCAAACCTGGTCCGACTCAGGTTTACCGGTCGAACGTGGTACTCCGCCAACGGTGAAACCAGAACCTGATTTCGGCGTAAAAATCCCTGCCCAGCCGCAGCTGATGCTCGATACGGAACAGGCTCGCGGTCTGCTGCATCGCCAGGATGCGTCTTTGGTGAGCATTCGTTCATGGCCAGAATTTGTCGGTACCACCAGCGGTTACAGCTACATTAAGCCAAAAGGTGAGATCGCAGGCGCGCGTTGGGGCCACGCGGGCAGCGACTCCACCCACATGGAAGATTTCCATAACCCGGATGGCACCATGCGCAGCGCGGATGACATCGCCGCCATGTGGAAGCAATGGAATATCCTGCCGAATCAACAGGTCTCTTTCTATTGCGGTACCGGCTGGCGTGCTTCAGAAACGTTTATGTATGCCCGTGCAATGGGCTGGAAAAACGTCTCTGTTTACGATGGTGGCTGGTACGAGTGGAGCAGCAATCCGAAAAACCCGGTCGCCAGCGGTGAACGGGGTCCGGACGCCAGCAAGTAAGACAGGCATTATTGCCGGATGCGGCGAGAACGCTTTACCCAGCTACCTATATCATTGTTGTAGGCCGGATAAGCGAAGCGCATCCGGCAACGCATTACATTACATCTGACGCTGAACGGTTTTCAGCGTCAGATATCCGCTCCAGATCCGGGTGAACGTTGTCATCCAGCACAACGCGCCAAAGACCCACGCCAGCACGGCAAAATAGTCCGGGAACAGACACCCCAACACAAACAGCAAAATTGTCTCAGTTCCTTCGGTCAACCCGCCCAGATAATAAAACGATTTATGCGCATAACCGGGGTTATCAATCTGATGTTTCGCTGCCAGTGCGGCGAAGGCCAGAAAGCTGCTACCGGTGCCAATAAACGCGAACAACAGCCAACTGCCTGCCAGCGCATTTTGCGCCGGAGCGGCAAGAATAAAGCCAAACGGCACAAGGGCGTAAAACAGAAAATCGAGCGAGATATCGAGAAATCCCCCCGCGTCGGATAGCCCTCTGCGCCGTGCCAGCGCCCCATCCAGTCCGTCAAACAACCGATTGAGCACAATGGCCACCAGCGCAGCCAGATACCAGCCTAACGCCAGAAATGGCAACGCCAGCACGCCAATGGCAAATCCGACCAACGTAAGTCCGTCCGGGGTAATCGCCGGTTTATCGATAATACCTACGCACCGATGCAACAGCGGTTTTAATCGTGGATGAAGATGGCGGTCAAGCATGCGGGCGTCCTTTAAAACTGTCGCACAGTCCCTGCGAGGGAATATCGAGAGCGGCATTAAAACGCGCCGAGAGATTTTGAAACGCAATCAGCGCGGTCATTTCAGTAATCGCGGTATCGGTAAAATACTGCTTCATCTGCACTTTCAGCGCATCGTCAACCTGTGGAGGCGTTGCGGTAACCGCATCGGCATAGGCCAGCGCTACGCGCTCTTCTGCACTGAACAGCGTCGAATCTTGCCAGGTGGCAACCTGCATGACTTTATCCAGCGCGCCACAGCGTTCTGCCAGCCGTAAACTATTCGCATCAACACAGAAAGCACAGTGGCAAACCTGAGAAACGCGGGTCATCAACAGCGCACGCATCACCGGCGTTAAGCGCGCCTTTTTACGCTCCAGAAACCCGACAAACAGCGCCACCAGCCAGAACAGAAACGGCATCCGCCCCCACCAACGCGTGGGATGCAGCACATCGCCATAATGTTTTTTCTGCGTGGCAACGAGCGGTTTTAAACTGGAAGGGATACGCGTTAACGGCTTTACCCACGACTGAGGTTCGTTCAACGGTGGCTCCTGAATACTTTAGATAAAACAAAGATAGCGATAGTATGTCATTTTCTGCTGTTAGATCTTGATGAATATGATGAAAACCCTCGACGTGGTCGCCGCTATCATTGAACGTGATGGCAAAATTTTACTGGCTCAGCGTCCGCTGCATGCGGATCAGTCAGGCATGTGGGAGTTTGCCGGCGGTAAGGTTGAATCTGGCGAAAGTCAGCCCGAGGCGCTGATCCGTGAACTGCGTGAAGAGTTGGGCATTGAGGCGGTCGTGGGGCGCTACATTGCCAGTCATCAACGCGAGGTTTCAGGCCGATTGATTCACCTACACGCCTGGCATGTACCGTCTTTTCAGGGGGAATTGAGAGCGTTTGAACATCAGGATATCGTCTGGTGCTCACCCGAAGAGGCGCTGCGTTATCCGCTGGCGCCCGCCGATATCCCGCTGTTAGAGACGTTTATCCTTTTACGCGCCGCCAGACCAGCGGATTCGTGCTGATCGTTTTATCATCGCGCTGGCACTGCAACAGAACGCCATCGGCTTTAATCACCGCCCCTTCAGAGTAGTTTTGATCCTGATAAATACAGCACTGGCTACAGGGCTGCGCCCGCTGACCGCTGGAACTGAACACTTCCGGCGGTACATTCACCTGCACGTCCGGGCGATAAAGCTGATTTGCCAGCGTCGCGCAGGACACCAGTACCAACGCTCCTGCCATGATTAAACGGCGCATTGTCTTTCCTTTTTAACTGACATTTATGCTCAGTATAACGGTATAAATCGGCAGAAACTTTAGTCCCTTCCATCATCGCTTTTGGTTATGACCCACGGCGCAATATTAATTTACTTAGCGGGATTAATTTTTTCTTGCGTCCCGTCACACTGCTGATGGTATAGTCAAAAACTGCACAACACATAACATAAATATCAAAAATATAACCATATCAATACATAAGAGGTTCTTATATCTATGGATCAGACATGTTCTCTGGAGTCATTTCTCAACCATGTGCAAAAGCGCGACCCGAATCAAACCGAGTTCGCGCAAGCCGTTCGTGAGGTAATGACGACGCTGTGGCCCTTTCTCGAGCAAAACCCGCGTTATCGTCAGATGTCGTTGCTGGAACGTCTGGTTGAACCGGAGCGCGTGATCCAGTTCCGCGTAGTTTGGCTGGACGATCGCAATCAGGTACAGGTCAACCGCGCGTGGCGCGTACAGTTTAGCTCTGCCATTGGCCCGTACAAAGGCGGTATGCGTTTTCACCCTTCCGTGAACCTGTCTATCCTGAAATTCCTGGGTTTCGAGCAGACCTTTAAGAACGCCCTCACCACGCTGCCAATGGGCGGAGGTAAAGGCGGGAGCGATTTCGATCCGAAAGGTAAAAGCGAAGGCGAAATCATGCGTTTCTGCCAGGCACTGATGACCGAACTGTTCCGCCATTTAGGTCCTGATACCGACGTTCCGGCGGGCGATATCGGCGTGGGTGGTCGTGAAGTCGGCTTTATGGCCGGGATGATGAAAAAACTGTCCAACAACAGCGCCTGCGTCTTTACCGGTAAAGGTCTCTCTTTTGGCGGCAGCCTGATCCGCCCGGAAGCCACCGGCTACGGTCTGGTGTACTTCACCGAAGCAATGCTCAAACGCCATGGTCTGGGCTTTGAAGGCATGCGCGTGGCGGTTTCTGGCTCCGGCAACGTAGCGCAATTCGCCATAGAGAAAGCCATGGAGTTTGGCGCGCGAGTAGTTACCGCCTCCGATTCCAGTGGTACCGTAGTTGACGAAAGCGGATTTACCAAAGAAAAACTGGCGCGTCTGTGCGCGATCAAAGACAGCCGTGACGGTCGCGTGGCGGATTACGCCCGTGAGTTTGGCCTGACCTATCTGGAAGGAAAACAGCCGTGGTCGGTTCCGGTCGATATCGCCCTGCCGTGCGCCACTCAGAACGAACTGGATGTCGATGCAGCGCGCGTACTGATCGCCAACGGCGTGAAAGCTGTCGCCGAAGGGGCAAACATGCCGACCACTATCGAGGCCACCGATCTGTTCCTCGAAGCGGGCGTACTGTTCGCACCGGGTAAAGCCGCCAACGCCGGTGGCGTAGCGACATCCGGTCTGGAAATGGCGCAAAACGCCGCTCGTCTGGGCTGGAAAGCGGAGAAAGTGGATGCGCGCCTGCACCACATCATGCTGGATATTCACCATGCCTGCGTTGAATACGGCGGCGAAAGCAAGCAGACCAACTACGTACGTGGCGCCAACATCGCGGGCTTCGTGAAGGTTGCCGACGCGATGCTGGGTCAGGGCGTGATTTAACATTGTCTCTGCAGGCCGGATTAGGCACGGGTGCCGCATCCGGCTAAGCCTGATGCGCTATGCTTATCAGGCCTACAAACTTACAGGCCCGCCTCTTCAGATGGCGGGCTTTTTTTCGCCGGACGTTTACGCGGCGCGCTTTTTTTCTTATCGCTACCACTACCGCCAGGTGCAGCAATTCCACGAAAGCGTCGTACCGGTGTGCTGCGCGCCTGATCGATAAGCTGATACAGCGTCCCCACCAGCGGTTGCATGAAATCCTGATAGCGGCACTGCTTTTCGCTGATTTGGGTCAGGATAGATTCCCAGTGCGCGGTCATGTCCGGGCGCGTCGCCATTTCTGGCAGCGAGTGGAACAGCGCTTTTCCCGCATCGGTCGAATGGATATAACGTCCTTTTTTCACCAGGAACCCGCGCTTAAACAGCAGCTCGATAATTCCGGCGCGCGTCGCTTCCGTACCTAAACCATCCGTTGCGCGCAGGATCTTCTTCAGATCTTTATCCTGCACGAATCGCGCAATCCCGGTCATCGCTGACAGCAGCGTGGCATCGGTAAAGTGCCGCGGGGGCTGGGTCTGACGTTCAACCACTTCGCCTTTTTCGCACAGCAGTTCGTCATCTTTTGCCACCACCGGCAGCGGCGTTCCGTCGTTATCTTCGTCGCGCTCTTTGTTACCGAGGAGCGTGCGCCATCCGGCTTCCGCCAGAAAACGCGCTTTGGCGACAAACTTACCTTTGGCGATATCCAGCTCAATAACGCACTTCCTGAATACCGCATCTGCGCAAAATTGCATCAGATACTGACGGGCAATCAGGTTGTAAATTTTCGCTTCGTTGTCGTTCAGGTTAATGGACGAACTGCGTGCGGTAGGAATGATGGCGTGGTGCGCATCCACTTTTTTGTCGTCCCAACAGCGATTTCGCGTATCGGGATTGACCGCCGGCTGCGGGAGCAGATCCGGCGCATGGACGCTAATCGCGTTCAGTACCGCGTGACGTCCGGCAAAGTGTTCTTCCGGCAGATAACGGCTATCCGAACGCGGATAGGTAATCAACTTATGGGTTTCATACAGCTTCTGGCAGATATCCAGAACGTTTTGCGCACTTAAACCGAAGCGCTTCGCCGCTTCAATCTGCAACGCCGACAGCGAGAACGGCAACGGCGCGGATTCTGATTCCCGTTTATCGTTATAACTGGTGACTATCGCCGGTTGACCGTTAATGCGGTTCACCACGTGTTCAGCCAGCGTGCGATTCAGCAAGCGCCCTTCTTCATCCTGATACGGCTCACACGCTTCGCTCGGCTGCCAGATAGCGGTAAACCGCTCATCGGCGGGCGTTACGATATGCGCTTTCACTTCGAAGAAGTCTTTGGCGACGAAGTTCTCTATCTCTTCATCGCGACGCACAACCAGCCCGAGCACCGGCGTTTGTACGCGCCCGACCGAAAGTACGCCCTGATAGCCCGCGTTACGTCCAAGAATGGTGTAAGCGCGCGTCATATTGATACCGTACAACCAGTCCGCACGCGCTCGCGCCAGTGCCGACACGCACAGCGGGATAAACTCACTGTTGGCGCGCAGCCGCTCAATAGCCCGCTCAACGGCCTGTGGGTTGAGGTCGTTAATCAGGCAACGCTGCACCTTCTGGCGCTTTTCAGGTGCCAGTTGCAGGTAATCCAGCACTTCATCCACCAGCAGTTGCCCTTCACGATCGGGGTCACCGGCGTGAATAACTTCGCTGGCTTCATGCAAAAAGCGCTTAATGACGTTGAGCTGTTTGGTCACCGAGGGGCGCGGTTGCAGTTGCCACTTTTCCGGGACAATCGGCAGATCGACCAGACTCCAGCGAGCGTAACGACTGTCGTAGGCATCCGGCTGCGCCTGTTCAAGCAGGTGACCAATACACCAGGTCACCACTTGTCCATTTCCGCATTCAATAAAACCATCGCCTTTGCGATGCGGCTTCGGCAGCACATCGGCGATAGCACGTGCCAGACTTGGTTTTTCGGCAATAAACAACCGCATCGAGTTAACGAATCTCAACCATGGCGCGACCGCCACGAGCTTCCACTAACTCACCAATGGCGGTGAGATCGATACCGAACTGCGCCGCTGCCGCTTTCACTTCGGCTTCAGCTTCCGGCGTTACCGCCAGCAGTAGACCACCTGAAGTTTGCGGATCGCACAGCAGATCGCGTACCGATTGCGGCATTTCACCCATCAGGTGTCCGTAGCTGGCAAAGTTACGTTGGGTACCCCCCGGCACCGCGCCCTGCGCGATGTATTCTTCAACGCCAGGCAGCTTAGGAATATCCTGGTAGACGATCTGTGCCTGAACGCCTGCGCCCTGGCACATCTCACTCAGATGCCCCAGCAGACCAAAACCGGTAACATCGGTCATGGCTTTCACGCCGTCAATATCGGCGAATGCCGCACCGGCAATGTTCATCCGGCACATCACTTCTGTCGCCAGTCCTTTATGTTCTTCCTTCAGTAGTGATTTTTTCTCTGCGGTTGTCAGAACACCTATGCCCAGAGGCTTGGTCAGGAACAACTTACACCCTGCCTCAGCGGTGCTGTTTTTCTTCACGCGTTCGGTCGGCACAACGCCGGTTACCGCAAGGCCGAAGATAGGCTCTGGGGCATCAATAGAGTGGCCGCCCGCCAGCGCAATACCCGCCTGACGGCAGGCAAAGCGTCCGCCTTCGGTGACTTCGCGGGCGATTTCCGGTGCCAGCTTATCCAGCGGCCAGCCCAGAATAGCAATTGCCATAATCGGTTTGCCGCCCATGGCGAAAATATCGCTGATGGCGTTAGTCGCGGCGATGCGTCCAAAATCAAACGGATTATCGACAATCGGCATAAAGAAATCGGTGGTGCTGATAACGCTGGTGCCGTTTCCCAGATCGTATACGGCCGCGTCGTCGCGGGTTTCATTACCCACCAGTAAGTTCGGATCAACAAACTTCGCCTGCTCGCTGTGCAGGATGGTTTCCAGCACTTTTGGGGAAATTTTACAACCGCAACCGGCTCCGTGGCTGTATTGCGTTAAACGAATAGCTTGCTCGCTCATGGACATCTCCTGTCATTGCAATCCGGATATGGTAGCGCTCATTCCATGATGTGGTAAGAGTGACTGTCTGAATTCGGGTGTCTTTGCTCAGAATCCAGACAGTTTTGCCGTTGATATCAGAAATAACGGACGAATGCGCTCGGATCGGCAAGGTTAATCGTCGTGGATGCTTTTAGCTGCGGTGTGCCCAGATAGAGGAAACCGACGATTTTATCTTGCGGGCGACAGTCGAATGCTTCGCGCACGACCGCACTTTCGGTTAATGCACCACTGCGCCAGATACCGCCAAAGCCCTGGGCAATTGCGGCCATCTGCATAGCCATCACCGCACAACCGGCAGACATTTCTTGTTCCCACAGAGGAACCTTGTCGTTTTCTTCACATTTCGCCACCACGGTAATAATCAGCGGTGCGCGAAACGGTGCGCTGCGCGCTTTTTCCTGGGCTTTCGCGTCACTGCCTGCGGCAATCGCCCCTTTTTCAAGCACCGCGCTAAAACGCTCACGCCCTTCGCCCTCAATGACAAAGAATTGCCACGGTTGCAGCGTTTTGTGGTCTGGCGCGCGCATACCCGCCCGCAGAATGTTTTGCAGTTGCTCTCCTGTCGGGGCCGGCTCGACGAGACGAGAGGCGCTACGACGGGTAATCAGTAATTCGAGTGCATCCATTTGCTTAACTCCAACAATGAGATTTGTTCACAAAATTAACACGTGAGCGGATTTTGTTACAGCACAGGCGGTGATTCCTGCTGACAAGTGCCTGTCGGGTCATTACGATAGCCTCATCTTATCGCCTTTCTCCGGAATTTCGGGATGGCGTGTTGTTAATCGGTAGGGAGAATACATGCGAACCCTGTGGCGATTTATTGCCGGATTTTTTAAATGGACATGGCGATTACTGAATTTCGTCCGTGAATTTGTGCTTAACCTGTTCTTCATCTTGTTGGTGCTGGTGGGCGTGGGCATCTGGATGCAGGTCAGCAGCAGCAATACCAGTGAACACGCTGAGCGAGGCGCACTGCTGCTGGATATCTCGGGGGTGATTGTCGATAAGCCTTCGAGCACCAGTCGCTTAAGCGTTATTGGTCGTCAGCTGTTTGGCGCCAGTTCCGATCGTCTGCAGGAAAACTCCCTGTTCGATATCGTGAATACTATTCGCCAGGCAAAAGATGATCGCAACATCACCGGCATTGTGATGGATCTGAAAAATTTTGCCGGGGCCGACCAGCCTTCCATGCAGTATATCGGTAAAGCGCTGCGGGAATTCCGCGACAGCGGCAAACCGGTCTTTGCCGTGGGCGATAACTTCAGCCAGGGGCAGTACTACCTCGCCAGTTTCGCCAATAAAATTTATCTCTCTCCGCAGGGTTCCGTTGATCTGCACGGCTTTGCCACCAACGGTTTGTACTACAAGTCCCTGCTCGACAAGCTGAAAGTTTCCACGCACGTGTTCCGTGTCGGGACTTATAAGTCTGCCGTAGAACCGTTCATTCGTGATGATATGTCTCCTGCCGCGCGCGAGGCCGACAGCCGCTGGATCGGCGAGCTGTGGCAGAACTATCTCGACACGGTCGCTGCCAACCGCCAGATCCCTGCTCAGCAGGTGTTCCCGGGCGCACAGGCCATGCTGGACGGTTTGACAAAAGTCGATGGTGATACCGCGAAATATGCGCTCGACAACAAACTGGTGGATGCACTGGCCTCCAGCGCCGAAGTCGAAAAAATGCTGACCAAACAGTTTGGCTGGAGCAAAGCAGATAAAAATTATCGCGCCGTCAGCTATTACGATTACTCGCTGAAAACGCCAGCGGATACTGGGGACAGCATTGGCGTCGTCTTCGCGAATGGCGCAATTATGGACGGTGAAGAAACCCCTGGGAATGTGGGCGGTGACACGACTGCCGCGCAGATCCGCGAAGCGCGTCTTGATCCGAAAGTGAAAGCAATTGTCCTGC
Organism: Citrobacter sp. Cpo032; assembly: GCF_030332975.1. Lineage (NCBI taxonomy): Bacteria > Pseudomonadati > Pseudomonadota > Gammaproteobacteria > Enterobacterales > Enterobacteriaceae > Citrobacter > Citrobacter sp. Cpo032. Next base: position 306,144 of record NZ_JAOWGU010000049.1, on the reverse strand, counting down.
GCGTGAACAGCCCTGGCGGCAGCGTCAGCGCTTCCGAAGTCATTCGCGCTGAGCTGGCTGCGGCAAAAGCGGCAGGCAAGCCGGTTGTCGTGTCAATGGGCGGCATGGCGGCATCCGGCGGGTACTGGATCTCCACCCCAGCAAGCTACATTGTGGCGAACCCCAGCACGCTGACCGGTTCAATCGGGATCTTTGGCGTGATCAACACTGTGGAAAACAGTCTGGATTCCATTGGTGTACACACCGACGGCGTGGCGACATCCCCACTGGCGGATATCTCCATCACCAAAGCGTTACCACCTGAAGTGCAGCAAATGATGCAACTGAGCATCGAGAACGGCTATAAGCGCTTTATCACGCTGGTCGCAGATGCGCGTAAGACAACGCCTGAGCAGATTGACAAAATCGCGCAGGGCCACGTCTGGACCGGCCAGGATGCGAAAGCCAACGGTCTGGTAGACAGTCTGGGTGATTTTGATGACGCCGTGGCGAAAGCGGCTGAGCTGGCCAAACTGAAGCAATGGCACATTGAGTATTATCAGGACGAACCGACATTCGTTGATATGGTGATGGACAGCATGTCCGGTTCCGTTCGTGCCATGCTGCCTGAAGCGATCCAGGCGATGCTCCCGGCGCCGCTCGCTTCTGCGGCGAGTACGGTTAAAGCGGAGAGCGATAAGCTGGCAGCGTTTAACGATCCGCAAAACCGCTATGCGTTTTGCCTGACCTGCGCCAACGTTCGCTAATCTGCCAATGCTGCCCCTGTCGGGGCAGCATTTTTTACGCATTCTGATGTCGCGTACTGCGAAAATCTCCAGGCGTAGAGCCAAACTCCCGACTAAACAAACGAATAAAGTGCGCACAGTCGCTAAATCCCAGACGCAGCGCAATCTCCGTGACACTCTCTCCAGAATTCATCAACAGCCAGTGGGCATAACGCAAACGCGCACGTCGGATAAACTCTCCCGGCGACTGGGCGAACTCGGCGTTAAACAACCGGGTAAGCTGTCGCGGACTCAGGTTGACTTCAGTGGCCAGCCAGCGGGTCGAAATGGGCTTTACCAGTCCTTGCTCAATTAAAAAGACCGCTTTGCGTAACCGACTGTCGCTCACGTGGGTAAAACCTATCGCTCTGGAGACCGCCACTGACGTGCTGTCTATGCGGTTGGGGACGGACATCTGGAAGATGGCTTTTGTCGCCCTGTCGGGACCACAGTGGCGGCGAATAAGCTCTGTTGCCAGCCCTATCGTCGAAATGCCCCCCGGACAAGTCAGAATCCCTTTTTCCTCAACAAAATCGACCCCGCTACGGGCAGCCAGCTGAGGAAATTGCGTTTTAAAATCATTCAGATGCCAGGGATGGATCGCCGCCATCAGCCCATTGAGGAAACCTTCTTGCGCCAGAACAAAGCTCCCCGTGCAGATACCTACCAGCGGAATGTTGAGCTGATGCGCAAGATGCAGGTAACGTCGCGCGGCCCGATCGGCTTTCGCCATACTGCGCAGCAAGCCGCCAATCACCACCACATAATCAAATTGTTCCGGTGCAACGAATGCGCTATCCGGCATCATCGCCATTCCTGAACTGCTTAGAACTGGTCGGTCTGGTGTAGCGCTCATCAGACGCCAGGAGCAGCGAATTTTCTGGCTATCATCCCCCATATCCGCCGCATGACGTAACGCATCGGTTAACCCCGCCAGCGCCAGCAGAGGAAATTCCGGCCACAGAAGAATGCCGACATTCAACTGTGGTCTGCGCGGTGTCTCTGTCTGACTCGCATCGATAGCCGTAATGATGTCTCCATCCGCCCACTCGCCTGGCTGAAAAATTCTCAGGTCTTTCTTCACTTCAGGCTCCCGTTATAAACGTGAAAGGCGGCGTAAATTCGCGCTGGGGGGTAATGAAACACAAAGCAATCCAATCAATATCAAGAGAGCGCCTGCGATAAACGCAGGCTGCAGGGATTCACCAAGAAAGAGTACCCCGGCAATGATTCCCATCGCTGGCGTCATTAAAATCAGGGTTCCCAAAGATGCGACATGATAATAACGCAGCAGGGTAAACCAGATCAGGTAACTTAAAAAGGCGACAATCACCGTCTGAAAAGTCAGACTCATCACCAACACAGTCGTCAGTTGTACCGTCGTTTCTCCCAGCATCAGTCCGATAAGCAATAAAATCAGCGCGGTAGTCGCCAGTTGATAAAACAGTGTGCAGGACGAGGGAATAGTGGCGAGTCGGCTACAGCGGATCGCCACACTGGACGCCCCCCACGCCATACCGGCGAAAAGCCCGCACAGATCGCCCGTCAGGCTCCATTGTGTGTTGCCATTTTGAGGAACCATCGTAACGGCGATGGCGATGCCCAAAAAGGCGATCGCAAGCCCACACCATTGCAGACGACTCAGTCGCTCTTCAGGTAAAAGAAAATGTAATCCAATGGCCGAAAACAAAGGCGCAGTATACAGATAAAGCGCCATATGGGAGGCCGTCGTTAACGTGATCCCTACGGAAACCAGCACAAATTCAAGCGCAAATAGTAATCCAACGATTGCGCCCATTTTGGCGATATTACGGTCACGCAGAAGGCCAAAAATATTATCTCGTCGCTGAAACAACAATCCAATAAACAGCGCGGCGATTGCGGAACGCAAACCGACCTGTAAAAAAGGTGACATATCATCAGCAGCCGCTTTAATTGCCACCTGCTGACTGCCCCAGACACCGCAAATCACCACCATCAGCAAAATAGCCGCATTATCAATTCTCTTTCTGATCATTTCTGCACTCGACAACAACACACACCATAGAAGGCTGCTACTGTAGGGCCGAGGGTGCAAAACCACACTGAACAAACGGGACAAGGCACTGAACATAAATGACATATTGATCGGATGGCAGGTATGCGTCATTTGCACTGTATTTTTTCGGGGGGAACTTTATACTGCGCCTGTTTATGCACAACTTAACCTGTGACGCCCATGCAAAAGAAATCGATTTACGTTGCCTATACCGGCGGTACCATTGGTATGCAGCGCTCAGAACAGGGTTATATTCCTGTTTCCGGTCATCTCCAGCGTCAGCTGGCACTGATGCCTGAATTCCACCGCCCAGAGATGCCAGACTTCACCATCCACGAATACGTCCCGCTGATGGATTCCTCAGACATGACGCCAGAAGACTGGCAGCATATTGCTGAAGACATTAAAGCGCACTACGACGATTACGATGGTTTTGTCATTCTGCACGGCACTGACACCATGGCGTTTACGGCTTCGGCGCTCTCATTTATGCTGGAGAATCTGGGCAAGCCAGTCATTGTGACAGGGTCACAAATCCCATTAGCAGAGCTACGTTCTGACGGACAAATCAATTTGCTGAATGCGTTGTACGTTGCAGCAAATTATCCTATCAATGAAGTGACCCTGTTTTTCAACAACCGACTGTTTCGCGGTAACCGGACCACTAAAGCGCATGCTGATGGTTTTGACGCGTTTGCCTCACCCAACCTTGCACCACTGCTGGAAGCCGGGATCCACATTCGTCGGCTGGGAACACCGCCCGCACCTCACGGCACAGGTGAGTTGATTGTCCATCCTATCACTCCGCAACCGATTGGCGTGGTCACTATTTATCCAGGGATCTCCGCTGATGTAGTACGCAACTTCCTGCGCCAGCCGGTAAAAGCATTAATTTTGCGCTCCTACGGCGTGGGCAATGCGCCGCAGAATAAAGAGTTCCTGAAAGAACTTGAAGATGCGAGCTCGCGTGGCATTGTGGTGGTGAACCTTACGCAGTGTATGTCCGGCAAGGTGAACATGGGGGGCTATGCGACAGGGAATGCGCTGGCGCATGCTGGCGTGATTGGCGGCGCGGATATGACCGTCGAAGCCACTCTCACCAAACTGCACTATTTGCTGAGTCAGGGACTGGATACGCAGACAATTCGTGAAGCAATGACGCAAAATCTGCGTGGTGAGCTCACGCCCGACGATTAAAGGAGTCTATGCCCATGGCCCGAGCCTTACTGTTGGTCGATTTACAAAACGACTTTTGTGCCGGTGGTGCCCTCGCGGTCCCACAAGGTGACAGCACAATCGATATCGCCAACCGCCTGATTGACTGGTGTGCCATACGCGGCGACACGGTCGTTGCCAGTCTGGACTGGCACCCGGCTAATCACGGTAGTTTTGCCAGCCAGCATCAGGTCGAGCCCTACAGCCAGGGACAACTTGATGGTCTGGCGCAGACGTTCTGGCCCGATCATTGCGTACAAAACAGCGAAGGTGCTGCCCTGCATCCGCTGCTGAACCAGCGTGCGATAACTCAAACGTTCACTAAAGGTGAGAACCAGCTGGTCGACAGCTACAGTGCTTTTTTTGATAACGGTCGTCGTCAGGCTACCGCGCTGAATGCATGGCTACTCGAACACCGCATTGCCGAGCTCATCATCATGGGTCTGGCTACCGACTATTGCGTTAAATTCACCGTTCTGGATGCGCTCGATCTTGGCTACACCGTCAGCGTTATAACCGACGGCTGCCGTGGCGTTAATATTCAACCCCAGGACAGTGCAAACGCCTTTATGGAAATGGCTGCTGCGGGCGCAACGCTGTATACGTTGGACGACTGGCTGGAAACCCAGCCGTAAGCGATGCCGACAGGGTCACTCCTGTCGGCGCGTTATCTCAGGCCAGCGCTGAAATCTCTTCCAGCGATACTTTGCGTGTTTCGATGCCAAAACAAAAAAGAATCAGCGCGCATAGCATCAACATTGCTCCTAGCACGATAAAGACCGTAACCGAGCCATAGCGGGTCAACAAAATAGCGACGCCATAAGGCGTAAACACAGCGACAATCCTCCCCACCGCATTCACAAAACCCGATCCTCTCAATCTAAGATGCGTGGGCCATAGTTCCGGGACATAAACTGCAGAGGCAAAGCAGACATACATATACAGAAAAAAAATCATCACCAGCCCGTAGCTCAGAATTGCCCACTCTTCAGTTTGAAGCGAATAGAAATACCCAAGCAAGGCAATAATAATCAACAAGAATGAGCCAAACAATCGCCGAGGAAAGCGATCGATAATTAACGCGGCAATAAATATCCCAACCGGCGCGCCAATCATAATTATCGCGGTCATAAATATGGATTTCGTTACATCGATTCCCGAATTAACAAATATCGTCGGGATCCATACCGTAATGGTATAGAGCGAAATATTCATTGCAATAAGCACCGTGATCGCCACCAGTGTACAGCGCAACATTGGCCCCTTAAACAAGAGCCAAAATGAACCACTTATCGTGCTTAATTCCGCCGACGAGCATTCGTTCCGGCAGGATGGTAAAGTGATGTTTTTTTCTTTCTCAATTTGCGATTCCACCTGCATAAGATGTTTTTCAGCTTCGCTTCTCTGCCCTTTGCCAGCCAGCCAACGCGGGGATTCAATATAGTATTTTCCCGACAGATACCAAGCCAACAGCATTGCCATGCCGCCGAGCAGAAACATCACCCGCCAGCTTAAAAGTGCAATAATCACGACGCCAATTGCCGCAGATAGCATTGGTGCCCAGTTGCCGACAAATGACAGACGGGCAGACCATTTCCCACGAACCGCGGGTGGAATGAATTCTGTAAATGAGGCATAGCCCACCATAATTAGCGCCCCCATTCCAATCCCCATCAGACAGCGGAAGAAAATAAGCCAGTACATGTTGGGCACAAACGTTGCAGCGCAGGCTGAGGCCCCGACGATTAACAAATTGACGCGGAACGCTTTGCGTCGACCGAGATAATCACCAATAAAGCCACCGGCTAGCGAACCGATAAAGTAACCGAACATCAGCGCTGAGGTAAACGCGGCATTGAGATAATTGTTTGACCAGCCTGTGCTGACTAGTTTTGCTAATACCACATTCCCGGAATAGCTGAGAAAACCAGTTATTAACAAACTAAAACTAATAATTCCAAAAATACGAAAATGAAATCGAGATAAAGGTAAGCGATCTAATCTTGCGCCGATAGGGTCACATTGTTCCATCTGGATGCCTCAAATTCAGCTAAATAGAAAGTATGGCGATCGCGGCAGAAAAATTTTTGCCGCGCCATCCATCATCATTAGATTCTTATGGCATTTACCAGGTGCAAACTTAAAATAATATCGACACAACCCTCGTTATAGCTAATAAACGAGTTGAATATTATTCTCTTTGCAAAATGCAATCCACTCTGCACCCGGTGCCTTATTGGTTATTAGGTAATTAATATGGCTAAAGTCCACGAGCTGAACGAAAGCTTTACGGTCAAACTTTGAGTGATCAACTAACAGGGCCACCTCAGTCGCCTGGCGGATCATGGTTTTTTTGATTTCCGCTTCCGCTTCATTAGAATCAAGCGCCCCACTCTGCATATCCAAACCTTTGCAGCTCATCACCATGATATCAACATGATAACGGCTGATAATCTCCTTGGTGATTCTTCCCTGCAGCGACAGCGTATTCTTATTCAACTCACCGCCGGTAGAAACCACGTTAATTTCTGACTGCGCCAACTCATGAAATGCTTCAGCCGAATTGGTAAGCAACGTCAGATCGTTTCTTTCCTTCAACAGCTTTAATAATTCCATCGCGGTACTGCTGGAGTCGGCAGCCATTGTGGTCTTATTTTTAATAAACGGTAATGCATTACGGGCAATAATCTGCTTTTCTTCGAAGAAAGATTTTGCACGCTTATAAAAATGAATATTGTCGGACAACGCGGTGGTATTGAGCACTGCACCGCCATATGTTCGGGTCAAAAAACCTTCATCTTCCAGTTTTTCAAGATCGCGGCGAATCGTTTCCTCAGTCACCTGAAAGATTGAACTTAAATTAGATACCGCCACTTTCTTATCGTTAGCCACCATTTGCTTAATGGCTTGAATCCTGTCTTTTGCCGCCACGATGACACCTCTGTTTCCTGCAAAGTAATAATAAGACCCTAGTATCTCACAGGCTATGTTTATTTTCAAAAGAACATGTCTGAATCACAGATTTCAATACTTTTTTACGCAGAAACAGAGGTCAATTCTATCCGACTTAATTTATATCCAACGCTTCCGCCATTCGCCTCATCAATAATGAATCATCATCTGTCAGGGGAATGGTTAACGCCTCGACGTTCTCGCGAACCTGTTCAGGTGCGGTTGCACCACTCAGTAAGGTGATCAAATCGCTTTGCTTTAAAATCCACGCCAGAGCTAATGCGGGGATTGTGCAGCGGTATTTTTCACACAGTGGCTGCCACTGCTCTAGCATATCAATCACCCGCAGCATATTTTCCCGCTGAAACCAAACCTTGTTAGCCCGTGCGCCGCCAGGAACATAATCTCGGGCGATAGTACCAGTCAACAACCCCTGCTCAAGCGGTGAATATACCTGCACGATGATGCCATTCTGCTGGCATAGCGGCAGCAGATCAGCTTCCAGCGCCCGGTCAAGAATGCTGTACTTGGCCTGGATGATATCCAGCTCACCGTGTTTGAGATACTCCCTTATATGCCCGGCATCGACGTTCGCCGCACCAATCGAACGGATTTTTCCCTCTTTTTTCAGTGTGTTCAGCGTGTCTACGGTTTCCGCAATCGGCGTAAAACAGGGTTCAACCGACTGCCAGTGGGTCATATAAATATCAATACTGTCGATACCCAATCTTTGCAGGCTGGCATCAACCTCCTCACGAATCGACTCAGGCGTGAGGTTTTTATACAGCTGGCGATCGCCCACTTTGTTAAACAGGCTGCCTGTTCGCTCCCAGACGATGCCGCATTTGGTTTCAACCACTACCTCGCTGCGCGGTAACTTTTTCAGCGCCTGACCGACTATCACTTCACTGTTGCCAAAGTTGTATCCTGGCGCGGTATCAATCAGATTAATACCGCAGCGATGCGCCTCAACAATGGTATCAATACAAATCTGCAAATCGAGATCGCCATTCCATGCCGGACCGCCGCCAATGGCCCATGTACCTAATCCCATGCGGGAAAGCGTAATATCCGTACTGCCTAAAGGAATCATTTTCATCTGCCGCTATTACCCTTCGTATTCGTCAAGAAGTTGTTCAACCAGCTTTCTGTTCTTCACACCCGTTGTCGCACCCACGCTCAGTACCGATATTGCCGCCGTTGCATTAGCAAACAGCGCGCAGTCGCGAAGCGGCTTACCTTCAAGCAGCGCGGAGATAAATCCTGAAGCAAAGTTATCCCCCGCGCCGATGGTGTCGATGGCGGTAATCCCCGACACGGCCGGGACTACCATTTTCATATCGACACGTTTGATAAAGCAGCCTCTTTTACCGGTCTTAATCACGACGGTTTTCACACCACAGTTCAGGAAACTGTCGGCAATCTCATCCAGCGTATCTTTCCCGGTGAGCAGTTTTGCCTCTTCAAAATTGGGAAACAGATAATCCACGTAGCTCAACGCTTCACGGATGTCGTCCAGCGTTTCGTTAAGCCGTGGTTTAATCATGTCGGCGCAGATAATTAATCCATGCACTTTGGCCTGAGTGAAAATATCCGTTAACGCCTGGCCATCAAGCAGCGGACTATTAAAAATACTCGCCAGCGACAGCAGCTTTGCCTGCGAGAATCGGTCAAAATCAACATCGTTTATATTCAGTTTCCATAAACTGCCGTTACGGTTAGTCACAAATGTGCGTTCACCATCAGCGGTGACTAAACCTACGTTAATGGAAGTATCAATATCAGCATCCTGCTTCAGGCTTTTAATATCAATATTCTCCCGATGGCAGTGGTCGACAATAAAATAACCGGCTGCATCATTACCTATCCGACTCATTAACGCCGTGCGATGGCCAAGGCGAGAAATAATCGTCGCCTCATTAATAGCGTCACCTCCCGTGGTCATTGCTATTCGTTCTAATGGATAAGAGTCAACATCAAAGATATTTTTACTCACTGGTTGCAAGGGAATATCAACAATTGCCGCCCCTATACAAATAACCTCGATATTATCCATATTGTCATTCCGCTTTACCGTCAGAGCCAAACAGTTTGATTTTCTCCAGCGCGCGCTCTTTTACCGCTTTGCGAACTTCACGCTCAACGTGCAGGAACGGCTGATTCTGGTTCTCCTGCACCGCCGCCATTGCCGCCTGGCACAGTTCGGTATGAATATTGATTTTCGAAATACCTAATGAAATGGCTTTTTTGATATCCGCATCGCTAATGCCGGACGCGCCGTGCAGCACCAGCGGAACGGATACCGCTTCGCGCACGCGTTTGACCACGTCGAAATTCAGTTTCGGCTCAGAAGTATAGACACCGTGCTGGTTACCAATCGCTACCGCCAGAGAATCGCAGCCGGTACGCTCGACAAATTCCGCCGCCTGGCTCGGGTCGGTATAGTGATAGCCCGCCAGCGCTTCTTCATAAACCGTTTCATTCCCCACGTGGCCCAGCTCCGCCTCAACCGGAATACCCAACGGATGGAAGAAGTCCACCGCCTCTTTAGTCAGGCGAATATTCTCTTCGAAATCAAAAGCGGAGGCATCGCGCATCAGTGAATTCATGCCGTGAGTCCAGGCGTTATGGATAATTTCCATACTGCGCCCGTGGTCCCAATGGGTAATAACCGGCACTGAGGCTTTTTTCGCCATCGAAACCATCATATGCGAAAAATCTTCAAACGATGTATTACCCACAAAGCCAGTGCCGAATGAAATAATTACCGGCGATTTAGACTCTTCCGCCGCATCCATCACCCCCATTAACATTTCCGCATTCCACACGTTAAAGTGGGCAATCGCATAATGTTTATTCTGGGCATCATTTTCCCAATATTTAATATCTGCCAGCATGGTTGTCTCTCCCTTTTCAATAAATTAATGGTTAACTTTAATAACACCTTTGATAATTTCGCATTTGTTGTTAACTGACTCATCAAACGCGCGCTGAACATCTTCATAATCATAAATATGCGTCACCATCGACTTGACATCGAAACGCCCGGAGGAAATGGCTTCAATAGTGACCGGATAGCGGTTGGCGTAGCGGAAAACGGTCTGAATGGAGACTTCACGGTTAATTTTGAGGAAATTAATCGCCGAATCACCGGGAACCGTCCCAACGATCATGATTTTCCCGCCGCGCATCACCAGGTACGGAGCCTGCTTAACGGTGATCGCCGAGCCGGCAGTTTCAAAAACAATGTCAGCTCCCATATCGCCGGAGAACTGCTGACAGCGGGCAACGGTGTCCTCTTTCGCTCCGTTGATCACCGTCGTCGCACCAAGCTGCTCGGCCATGGCCAGACGTTTTTCCAGAACATCAACAACGGCGATGTCGGTAGCCCCCAAACATTTACAGGCTTGCAGGGTCATTAAACCAATACAGCCCGCCCCCAGAATGACGATTTTCTTGCCCGGTTTAACGTCTGCCAGCATTGCGGCATGCATCCCTACCGCCGCAGGCTCTACCAGCGCGCCTTCCATGGTGTCCATGTTATCGGGCAGCTTGTAAGTGAAGCTCTCCGGATGGCACAGATAGTGGGTTAGCGCGCCGCGATAATTAGGCTGCGTGGCCATAAAGTCGACATCAGGACAGATGTTGTATTTGCCCTCCAGACAGTAGCGGCAGTGACCACACGGCACGCCGGGTTCAATGTTCACCCGATCGCCCGGTTTAAATTTACTGACGCGATTTCCTACCGCCACCACCGTACCGGCACATTCATGTCCGAGGCCAATTTCCTGGTTTGGGTCTTTTGGCGGAATAAAGGGACCTGATTCGAAACCGTGAACATCTGAACCGCAAATACCTACGTATTCAATTTTGATCAGTACTTCATGCTCTTTGGGTACCGGGATATCGGCGGCAATAATTTTCATCGTGCCCGGCGTTTTTAATATCGCTTTTGAATTTTTCATTTTATTTCCCCATCAATATTATTTGCTGGTAACTGCATCAATACCGAGACTTTCGACAGAGACGCCTTTGGTTTCAATTCCGATGGTAGCAATGGCGACAGCGACAATAATGGAGACCGCACCCAGCAGGACAAACACCCCCGTTACGCCATAACCGTTAAGCAACACCGCCACCGCATAAGGCGCGGCGATACCGCTGATACGCCCTACCGCATTCGCCAGACCAGAACCGCGAAGTTTTGCTTCGGTCGGCCATATTTCCGGGACATATACCGCAGAGGCATAACAAACATACATATAGACAAAGGTAATCAGGAAGAAGCCAATTAGCGTAATCAGCAGCATGCTGGTTTGCAGTGAATAGATATATCCCAGCACGGCGATTAATACTAATAAGCCCACCCCCATGGTCTTTCTGTGAATTTTATCCATCACCAGCATGGCGATAAAAATCCCAAACGGCGCACCGAACATGCTCATGGTATTTAAGACAATCGATTCTTTCAGGTTAATCCCCTGAGTCATAAATATGGTCGGCAGCCAGTTAATTAAGGTGTACTGCACAACGTTCATGGCAATCAGGACAAAGGAACCTAAAATAACGCGCTTCAGTAACACACCCGTTAATAAGGCCGAATAAGGAACCGTGCGCGGGGCTTTGCCGTCATCTTCAATTACCACAGGCGGCAGCGGCTTGCCGGTCTGCTGAACAACCCCTTCTTCAATGGCCCGCATCACCTTTTCAGCTTCGGCGTAGCGTCCGCGGGATTCCAGCCAGCGGGGCGACTCCGGGAAACTACGCCAGGCAATAACGGTCGCCACCAGCGACAGTATGGCCGGGATCAGCAACTGCACGCGCCAGTTCCATTCGGCGCTGATTAACGGCGTCAAACCCATCGCGATCAGCGAACAGAGCGGATAAGACCAGTTACCGATAAACGAGACCCGGCTTGACCAGGTGCCGCGATTCCTGCCGGGCATATATTCGGTGAACCCGGCAAACAGAGTCACCAGCAGCGCGCCTAATCCAACCCCCATGACAAAACGGCAGGCGATCAGGAAGGTCATATTCGGTGAGAATGCCCCAATGACCATGGCAATAATATGAATCGCTTCATACAGGATAAACGCATTTTTACGCCCGATTTTATCGCCTATGATTCCGCCGCCGAGCGCGCCGAGAAACATTCCCGCCGTCGTAATGGCGGAAAACGTGGCGGTGGTGGAATTATCGGTCCAGCCAAGTTCTTTTAACTGCGCGAGAATTAATCCGCCGACGGCATTACTCCAGCAGACCAGTAATCCAAAGGCGACCATGGCAAACATCGATGAGTGCCAGCGACAGTCAGGCAGCCTGTCCAGCCTGGCGCCGCAGTGCGGTTTCGCTATCTGTTCCATCCGGGAACCTTCCTTTAATAAATGGGATTATTCATCAAAGTCATAGGTCATGATGACCTTAATCGCGGTTTTATCGACCATGGCGTCAAACCCTTCGCGCCATTGCGACAAGCCGATACGGTGAGTAATCATCGGTTTAACTTTGATCGCGCCGCTGGCCAGCAGGCGTATAGCGTTGCGCCAGGATGTGGAATCGTAGGCCATATGGCCAATGATGCTTTTATTCCACGCGGTGATGTCGTTGATGGAGAAATCGAGAGGTTTAAAGCCCATACCGACGCGAACGACTTCACCATTCGGGCGCAGCATTTCGATTGATTGTTTAAGGGCGATATTGGCACCAGAGCATTCGATGACCAGCCCCAGATTGTCTTTACCGCAGATTTCCTGGCAGCGTGCAACCACATCTTCGGTCGAACCGTTAACGACAGCTGTCGCGCCCAGCTCTTTGGCGATCGGGAAGCGTACGGCAACATCCTCTTCCAGCCCGACCATCACAATATTAACGGCCCCCATAATGCGCGCCATTTGAACAGAAAAGAGTCCTAACGGACCGGTACCAAAGACCACCACATCCTGGCCTGGAAGAAATTTGGATTGCTGAGCGATAGATTTGTAGGCATTGCAGATAGGATCCAGTACAGCCGCCTCTTCATAATCTACCCCTGCCGGGATTTCCCACAGAGCATGGCGGTGAATTTTGAGGATTTCCCCAGGGACCAGACAATATTTAGAAAACCCACCGCCCCAAGTATTGTTGTCCAGACCTAAATTCACCTTTTCTGTACAACAAAGAAAATCGCCCTGTTCACAGGCCGGACAAACGCCGCATACGTGCCCGCTGTTGTCAGACACAACTCGCTGTCCCACCTTCCAGTCCTTAACCTTGTCGCCAACCTGCACAATTTGACCCGCAAATTCATGACCACGAATCGAATTAAACTGCTCGGATCCACTGTCGACATTGTAGTGTTTCATGTCAGCGCCGCAGATAGCAGCAGCCTTAATTTCAATCACAACGTCATCCGGACCACATACCGGTTCCGGAACATCAATCATCTTGTAGCCGCCAAAGGCCTTGCCAAATCTCGCCAGTGCTTTCATGGAATTTTCCTTTGTGTTTAGTTTTGCATCAGTGACCATCATACTTATCCATATAATTTTTGAGGTCAACACCAAATCTTTAAAACACAGATTTTGATCTGTATTTCACAACCAAGATCACAAATAAATGCAAAGATGAACTGAAACCCAAGTGAACGTGGCTGCCGCTTCACTAAAATGGCGTGAACCCCTTCGCATTTTTCCTGTTATGAAACTGTTAACCTGCGGGTGCTGTTTTTTTCGCCACGCCATTTCCGTGGCGTGTTTGCTTGTTTAAATGTCAAAGAGGAACACCGATGAAACTATTACCTTTGTTGGCAGCATTACCCCTGCTCTGCGCCAGCGTTGTTTCCGCCAGTTCACTGATGTCAGTTGGCTACTTTAATGGTGGCGGCGACGTCACTGCCGGTCCCGGTGGCGACATCAATAAACTGGATGTTCGCCAGATAACCCATCTCAACTATTCGTTTGGCCTTGTCTACAACAACGAAAAAGACGAGACCAATGACGCCTTAAAAGACGCCAGCAAACTGCATCAGATTTGGCTTTCACAGAAAGTGCAGGATGATTTGCTGAAAATTCCACAGCTGCGTAAACAAAATCCAAACCTGAAAGTTTTGCTTTCCGTCGGCGGTTGGGGAGCGCGTGGATTCTCTGGCGCGGCAGCAACGAAGGAAACACGCGCAGTGTTTATTCAATCTGCACAGGAGATAATTGCGAAATATGGTCTGGATGGCATCGACCTCGACTGGGAATATCCAGTTAACGGTGCCTGGGGACTGGTCGAAAGCCAACCGACTGACCGCGCTAACTTCACCGCGCTGCTAACAGAACTGCGCGCCGCATTGGGGCATAAAAAACTGCTGACCATCGCCGTGGGCGCAAATGCAGAAAGTCCGAAAAGCTGGGTGGATGTAAAAGCCATTGCACCATCGCTCGACTACATCAACCTGATGACCTACGACATGGCTTACGGCACCCAGTATTTCAACTCGAACCTGTATGATTCGACGCAATGGCCAACGGTCGCCGCGGCGGATAAGTACAGCGCCGATTTTGTGGTCAATAACTATCTCGCCGCCGGTCTGAAACCGAGTCAAATGAATCTGGGCATTGGCTTTTATGGACGCGTACCAAAACGCGCCGTTGAGCCAGGTATTGACTGGAGCAAACCTGACGCGCAGAAAAACCCGGCTACCCAGCCCTATTTCGAGTCAGCTCAAATTGAGTTGTTCAAATCACTGGGCGTCGACCTGAGCAAAGACACCTACGTGAAGTACAACGATATCGTGGCGAAGTTGATCAACGATCCGCAAAAACGCTTTAGCCAACATTGGGATGATGAAGCGAAAGTGCCGTGGCTGTCGGTACAGTCTGCGGATGGAAAAAAAATCTTTGCCCTCTCCTATGAAAACCCGCGTTCGGTGGCTATCAAGGCCGACTATATCAAGAGCAAGGGGCTGGGAGGCGCGATGTTCTGGGAGTATGGCGCGGATGACAATAATCAGTTGGCGAAGCAGTTAGCCGATTCGTTAGGCATCAAACACTGATCCCAACGCCTGACACAATAGGTTATGATTAGCGCATTCTGCTGCGCCAGCTTTTGGCGCAGCTCTTCATTTCTACTGGAGGCATGAGCTTTATGGCTTTTATCCCTAAAAATTACTCCCGTCTGGAAGTCGGTTACCGGGAAAAGGCGCTTAAACTCTTTCCCTGGGTCTGCGGACGCTGTTCCCGTGAGTTCGTGTATTCAAATTTGCGCGAGTTGACGGTACACCATATCGATCACGATCACTCGAATAACCCGGAAGATGGTAGCAACTGGGAAATGTTGTGCCTGTACTGCCACGATCACGAGCATTCCAAATATACGGAAGCGGACCAGTATGGTTCAACGGTGGTTGCAGGAGAAGATGCGCAAAAGGCCGTAGGCGAAGCGAAATACAACCCGTTCGCCGATCTGAAGGCGATGATGAACAAGAAATAACATCAACTGCAGGCCCGACACAGATGTTTGCCGGGCCTGGGTAATCAGGATTTAAACGTCGCAATCGGTTCTGGTGTAATACCAAACTCAACCTTCAACTGCTGCTTGCTCTTCATCACCATCTCACCGTTGGTATCAATCGTCATATGCTGCGCGTCAATATTGTTTCGCGCCTGCCATAACATCACCAGCTGTAAGCTATTCTCTTTTTGTTCTGCCGTTAGCGCTACGCCATCCGGCCATTTTCCGAGTTCAACGGCAGTCGATAAGCGCTGATAAACTTCCGGCGTCATGCTGTTGATCATCTCATCAAGATTCATGTTAAATCCACTCTCCGTAGAATAATTTGCTGAATCGTTTCTTCAACCCTTGGTTTGCTCACCGTTTTCACCATCGGTGAAGTTCAAAGACGCTGAGTTAACGCAGTACCGTTCACCGGTAGGTTTCGGACCATCCGGGAAGACGTGTCCCAGGTGTGCATCACAGTTTCCGCAGCGGATTTCAATGCGCTGCATGCCGTGTGACGTATCTTTTATGTAACGGATAGCCTCATCGCTGACAGGCTCGTAAAAGCTGGGCCAGCCGCAGCCAGAGTCATATTTTGTCTCGGAACGAAATAGCGGATTGTCGCAGATCAAACAGTGGTAGATGCCGTCACGTTTGTTATGTAGCAAACGTCCGGTAAATGGCGGTTCTGTCCCGTGATTCTGCGTTACGTAGAACTGCATTTCGGTTAAATTTTTTTTCAGTTCTTCTGGAGAAGGTTGATTAGCCATTTGCTCACATCTCGCTTTATCTAAACTCACATCGCGAGACAGATTCTAACAAAACATTAACACCGGAGTGCGAACTTTTGTTCTAAACTTGATCCTTGCGAAATGGCAGCCTGCAATTCGTGATCAGAATCACGTTTTTATCTTGATTGCCCTTTAAAATTCGGGCCGCCGACCCCATGTGGTTTCAAGCCCAAAGGAAGAGTGAGGCGAGTCAGTTGCGCAAAGCTTAGGCAGCAGATTGATTTGTCGCAATGATTGACACGATTCCGCTTGACGCTGCGTAAGGTTTTTGTAATTTTACAGGCAACCTTTTATTCACTAACAAATAGCTGGTGGAATATATGACTATCAAAGTAGGTATCAACGGTTTTGGCCGTATCGGTCGCATTGTTTTCCGTGCTGCTCAAGAACGCTCTGACATCGAGATCGTTGCAATCAACGACCTGTTAGACGCTGACTACATGGCTTACATGCTGAAATATGACTCCACTCACGGCCGTTTCAACGGTACCGTTGAAGTGAAAGACGGTCATCTGATCGTAAACGGTAAAAAAATCCGTGTTACCGCTGAACGTGATCCGGCTAACCTGAAATGGGACGAAGTTGGTGTTGACGTAGTAGCTGAAGCTACTGGCCTGTTCCTGACAGATGAAACCGCTCGTAAGCACATCACTGCTGGCGCGAAAAAAGTGGTTCTGACTGGTCCGTCCAAAGATAACACTCCGATGTTTGTTAAAGGCGCTAACTTTGACAAATACGAAGGTCAGGACATCGTTTCTAACGCTTCCTGCACCACTAACTGCCTGGCTCCGCTGGCTAAAGTTATCAACGACAACTTCGGCATCATCGAAGGTCTGATGACTACTGTTCACGCGACCACCGCTACTCAGAAAACCGTTGATGGCCCGTCTCACAAAGACTGGCGCGGCGGCCGCGGCGCATCCCAGAACATCATCCCGTCCTCTACCGGTGCAGCTAAAGCAGTAGGTAAAGTACTGCCAGAACTGAACGGCAAACTGACTGGTATGGCGTTCCGCGTTCCTACCCCGAACGTATCCGTTGTTGACCTGACTGTTCGTCTGGAAAAAGCTGCTTCTTACGAAGAAATTAAGAAAGCAATCAAAGCTGCTTCCGAAGGCCCGATGAAAGGCGTTCTGGGTTACACCGAAGACGACGTAGTATCTACCGATTTCAACGGTGAAGTTTGCACTTCCGTGTTCGATGCTAAAGCAGGTATCGCACTGAACGACAACTTCGTGAAACTGGTATCCTGGTACGACAACGAAACCGGCTACTCCAACAAAGTTCTGGACCTGATTGCTCACATCTCCAAATAAGTTGAGATGAAACAGTAATCTGTAAGAGCGACTCAGGTCGCTCTTTTTTTTGCCTGAAGAAAGGATTGCGTAATGATTAATAAAATTTTTGCACTTCCGGTAATCGAACAAATTACCCCTGTCCTCTCCCGCCGTCAGCTTGATGAGCTTGAGGTTCTTGTTGTCGATCACCCACAGGTTAAAGCTTCTTTCGCGCTGCAGGGCGCACATCTTCTTTCCTGGAAACCAAATGGTGAAGAGGAAGTCCTGTGGTTAAGTAATAATACCCCGTTTAAAACCGGCGTAGCGCTGCGTGGCGGCGTACCAATTTGCTGGCCGTGGTTTGGTCCGGCTGCTAAGGAGGGCCTGCCCTCGCATGGTTTTGCCCGCAACCTGCCATGGACGCTGAAAGCGTACAACGAAGACGACAATGGCGTGGTGCTGACGTTTGAACTGCAGAGCAACGCTGAAACGCGTCAGCTTTGGCCGCACGAGTTCTGTCTGCTGTCTCGCTTCAAAGTGGGAGCCACCTGTGAAATGGAGCTGGAAGCTCATGGTGAGTTTGAAACCACCTCGGCACTGCATACCTATTTCAACATTGGTGACATTGCGGCAGTGAAAGTCAGTGGTCTTGGCGATCGCCTGATCGATAAAGTGAATGATGCTAAAGAAGATGTGCTGGCTGATGGTATCCAGACCTTCCCGGACCGCACCGATCGTGTCTATCTGAATCCGGAAGCGTGCAGCGTGATTCATGATGATGCGTTGAATCGCAATATAGATGTTGTCCACCACCACCATCTGAATGTCGTGGGCTGGAACCCTGGCCCGGCGCTGTCCGTCAGCATGGGCGACATGCCGGATGATGGCTACAAAACGTTTGTTTGTGTAGAAACGGCTTACGCGACCGCTCCGCAGAAAACCACCGAAGAAAAACCATCCCGCCTCGCGCAGACTATTCGTGTAGCTAAACGCTAACACAGCTCTGCGCACCATGCCGGATGCGGCTAACGCCTTATCCGGCCTACAAACTACACGCAGCCGCAGGTCTGATAAGCACAGCGCCATCAGGCAGTTCCACGCACCATGCCGGATGCGGCTAATGCCTTATCCGGCCTACAAACTACATACAGCCGCAGGCCTGATAAGCACAGCGCCATCAGGCAGTTCCGCGCACCATGCCGGATGCGGCTGACGCCTTATCCGGCCTACAAGCTACACGCAGCCGCAGGCCTGATAAGCTCAGCGCATCAGGCAGTTCCGCGCACCGAGCCTGGATGCGGCCAACGCCTTATCCGGCCTACAAACTACATACAGCCGCAGGCCTGATAAGCACAGCGCCATCAGGCAGTTCCGCGCACCGTGCCGGATGCGGCTGACGCCTTATCCGGCCTACAAACTACATACAGCCGTAGGTCTGATAAGCGCTGCGCCATCAGGCAGTTCCGCGCACCATGCCGGATGCAGCTGACGCCTTATCCGGCCTACAAACTACATACAGCCGCAGGCCTGATAAGCACAGCGCATCAGGCAGTTCCACGCACCATGCCGGATGCGGCTAACGCCTTATCCGGCCGACAAACTACATACAGCCGTAGGCCTGATAAGCACAGCGCATCAGGCAGTTCCGCGCACCATGCCGGATGCGGCTGACGCCTTATCCGGCCTACAAACTACATACAGCCGTAGGTCTGATAAGCTGCGGGAACATCGGCATTTGGCAAATCAGGCCATATCCAGCGCGGTTTTACCTTTTGGCGCCGGATACGCCTTATCTAACTGCTTCAACTCATCTACAGAGAGCGTTATCTCCAGCGCGGCGGCATTTTGTTCGACATGCGCTACGCTTGCGGCTTTCGGAATGGCTATTACACCCGACTGATGAATCACCCATGCCAGCAAAATCTGCGCAGCGCTAACATTGTGCGCGTGCGCGATGTCATTCACCACAGAGTTAGAAAGCAAATCGCCACGCAGTCGTCCCGCCTGGGCCAGCGGACTGTATGCCATGACCGGCATCTGCTGCTGCTGGCACCACGGCAGTAAATCATATTCAATACCGCGCGAGGCTAAATGATAAAGCACCTGGTTAGTCGCACACTCTCGTCCACCGGGTACCTGCCATAACGCCTGCATATCATCATAATCGAGATTTGAGACGCCCCAACGGCGGATTTTCCCCTGCGCAATCAGTGTTTCCATGGCATCGATGGTCTCTGCAAATGAAAAATCGCCCATCCAGTGCAGCAAATAGAGATCCAGATAATCAGTTTTCAGTCGACGCAGGCTCGCTTCGCAGGCGGCAATGGCGTTCTGTCCACCAGCATTCCATGGGTAAACTTTCGAGACTAAAAAAGCGCTATCACGCCGTCCCGTTAATGCTTCACCCACCACCTCTTCCGCTGCACCATCAGCGTACATTTCTGCGGTATCAATCAATCGCAGGCCGAGATCCAGTCCGGCCTGCAGCGCAGACACTTCATCCCGGCGTCGGCTTGGATCCTCGCCCATGTACCATGTTCCCTGCCCAATAGCAGGAAGCGATACCTGGTTTGTAAACGTCACCTGTTTCGCTGTCATCGCACCCTCCTGTGTTAATGCACCACAGTAAAGCAAAACAACGTGCATGTGTCCTGTTAGGGTGCACAAATTGCACCATTATGGATTGGAAACCAATCGTTAAGGCGAGCGAAATAAAAAGCCCGGGAACAGCAGATGTTCCCGCGCCGAAAAAATATAAAATCTTATCTACGAAGTGGTTATTTCAACCGACCTAAATATTTTCCCTCTTTCATAGCGTTGATTTTTCCGTTTTTATAGACGATAACGGAAATCAAACCTGCGCTATAAGACTGAGCTTCTGCACTATTCTCATCATTTGCCGCAGGCTTGCCATTAATATAAGCAATGCCATCAGCACCACGTTTAAAGTCCACGCCCAGTTTATTCACATGCACGGGTGTGGTTTTGCTGGCGTGCACCGGGGCATTAGCATCGCTGACCTGAGTTTTGTGTTCATGCTGTAATTGCTGACGATATGCTTCGCTGATAGCATAAGCAGGCGCAGCAGATGAAGCCACCAGCGCAGCGATAATAATCAATTTCTTCATGAGTTAAACCTTAGTATTTATCGTGTTTGTGGTGATGGTCGGAATGGGTGCCATCAGAGCTATACAGATTTTGCGCGTTTTCCAGGGCCTGTTTTTCAGCCGCGGCATTGATTGTCGCCTGACGGTTTTGTTCGGCGATGTAGCAGGCATCGCGGCTGAACCCTTTACTTTCGCATGCACTCATGCGTGAAGCCTCGCTGGTGCATCCAGCCAGGATCCCGCCCATCACAGTTATCATGATTAACTTTTTCATTATTTATACCAGGTTTTACTCAAGATATCCCCATGGCATATTTAAGGCCTTACCACGAGAGTTGCTATCACTACTTTTAAAGTTTAATGAATATCGGCAATAGGATATTTAATGTCAATTTTAATTTTTTCAGACAAATACCTAAAGGATGTAAAATAAAAACAAATAATTAATTTTTATTTTTTCACCTGAAAGTTAACATTCAAAATAAGCCAAAATAGTTATCAGTTATCTTTACGCCACTTGAGAATAAATAGCTCGCGCATCGTGACACAATAAAATACAGTATTATCAATAAATTATGACCCCAGAAAACGACAGCCCAGAACAATAAATCATTAAGGCATGGCGATATTACCTCATGCAAAAAAGAATAGATACCAGGCTAGTAAAATGAGAGGTTTATTTTTAGTAACAGCGACAGGAATAATACGTTAAAAATTCGTTGTAGCCTGACAGAATGTCAAATCAGCACAAAAGATGAAATCTCATGTTTTAGATCAATATTCATATCGGTAGCGCACAAAAAAGCCCGCATGTCTGCGGGCTTGTGTTCAACACTGAATGTCATCAGAACTTGTAGGTCACACCCACTGAGAAGATGCCAGACCAGGACTTATCGACCATCGGACTGTCCTTCACTTCATCACTCAAGCGCACATAACGGCCAGTTCCGTATACGTTCCAGTTTCCAATGAAGTTATAGCTCGCGGTCAACTCCAGGTACGGATCCCATCCATCGTCAGCGTTGTAGCTTTTCAGACCACTGCGGCGAGACTCGTGATTGGACACGCCATAATAATAGTCGTTGTAGTTTTCGCTGCTGTACTGCACACCGATACCCGGTGTCAGAGTCAGCCCACCATTGGTGTAACGGTAGAGCCAGGCCAGATCCCAGATAAAGCCGTTGCTGTTATCCAGAGTATCACCCGCCAGTGCAGTACGCAGGAAACCATACTGGGTGTTATGTACATACGAGAGGCCAGCCATCAAGCTGCTTTTACGCTTGTCGAGTTGGCGCAAAGCATGGCTATCGCTATCACCCGGCTTGAAGTGTGTCGGATCATAGTACGCCATGATGGAAAGCTTATCTGCCGTGTCATTCCACAGATAGTAGCCGCCACCCAAGCCGTGGAACCAGACATTATCGCCTTCATAGGTGACAACCGGAACAGGGTAAACATCGCGGTCATACTGTTTGTATGGGCTGTTAATCACGCCGACACCCGCGCCAACAGTCCACTGGCTTTCAGCCTGTGCGGTGCTAACTGCGGTTGCGGCAAGGATGCCAAGTGCCAGAAGTTTGAGTTTGGTCACAATCCATAATTCCTTATTCAAATGTGTAGCGGTCAAAGTGTAACCGCCAATACGCTTCAGCCCAACTATTTTACGTATTCGCCCCAGAATGTAACCCCCTAATTTCTCAGCGAGTGATGACATTTTGCTTGCAGGACGATGAACACCGCATGAATCCCGCTCCAATTCTTTACATAAGATGTGCTTTTTTTGCTGATGAGTTATTGATATGCCATTGAAATTCATTTGCGCACACAGGCAAGTTTTGCAAATGCCATCTACGCTTAATTTTAGAAGGTGTATCACCGAATACGTTGATCTCCTGACCACTAAAATGGCATGAGAGTTGCTTATTTCTTCAGCAGAAACGTCGTTCAGTTTACCTCTTCAGGGGCCTCTACTATTCATATGAACGGCTCTTAACATGTGCTAAAAAACGAAAGGACGGCATACCATGAATATATTCGATCACTATCGCCAGCGTTATGAAGCTGCCAAGGACGAAGAGTTCACGCTGCAGGAGTTTCTTACCACTTGTCGGCAAGATCGCAGTGCTTATGCCAACGCGGCAGAGCGGCTATTAATGGCTATTGGTGAGCCTGTCATGGTCGACACTGCCCACGAACCTCGACTATCTCGACTCTTTTCGAATCGGGTAATTGCACGCTATCCCGCCTTTGAAGAGTTTTACGGCATGGAAGACGCCATTGAGCAAATTGTTTCTTATTTGAAACATGCGGCTCAGGGTCTGGAAGAGAAGAAGCAGATTCTGTATCTGCTGGGGCCTGTGGGAGGGGGGAAATCATCTCTTGCTGAGCGGCTGAAGTCGCTGATGCAGAGAGTACCGATTTATGTCCTGAGTGCCAATGGCGAACGTAGCCCGGTCAACGATCATCCGTTATGCCTGTTTAATCCGCAGGAAGACGCGCAGATCCTGGAAAAAGAGTATGGGATCCCGCGTCGCTATCTCGGTACGATCATGTCGCCCTGGGCTGCGAAACGTCTGCACGATTTTGGCGGGGACATTACAAAATTCCGCGTCGTCAAAGTCTGGCCGTCTATTCTGGAGCAGATCGCAATCGCCAAAACGGAGCCTGGTGATGAAAACAACCAGGATATTTCTGCGCTGGTCGGGAAAGTGGATATTCGTAAACTCGAACACCACGCCCAGAACGATCCTGATGCCTACGGTTATTCGGGGGCACTGTGCCGCTCAAACCAGGGGATTATGGAATTCGTTGAGATGTTTAAAGCACCGATTAAAGTGCTGCATCCTCTGCTGACCGCCACCCAGGAAGGAAACTACAACGGGACAGAAGGTATCTCTGCCCTGCCGTTTAACGGGATTATTCTTGCCCACTCGAACGAGTCCGAATGGGTAACGTTCCGTAATAACAAAAATAATGAGGCGTTCCTTGACCGTGTTTACATCGTCAAAGTGCCTTATTGCCTGCGTATCTCTGAAGAGATCAAAATTTACGAAAAACTGCTTAACCACAGTGAGCTGACCCATGCGCCTTGCGCACCGGGCACGCTGGAAACGCTCTCTCGTTTCACTATTCTTTCTCGCCTGAAAGAACCTGAGAACTCGAGCATTTACTCGAAGATGCGCGTTTACGATGGCGAAAGCCTGAAAGATACCGATCCGAAAGCGAAATCCTATCAGGAGTATCGGGATTACGCCGGGGTTGATGAGGGAATGAACGGTCTGTCCACGCGTTTCGCGTTTAAGATCCTCTCTCGCGTCTTTAACTTTGACCATGCCGAAGTAGCTGCTAACCCGGTACATCTGTTTTACGTACTGGAGCAGCAAATCGAACGTGAACAGTTCCCGCAGGAGCAAGCTGAGCGTTATCTTGAGTTCCTGAAAGGCTATTTGATCCCGAAATATGCTGAATTCATCGGCAAAGAGATCCAGACGGCTTATCTCGAATCCTATTCCGAATACGGACAGAACATTTTCGACCGTTATGTCACTTATGCGGATTTCTGGATTCAGGATCAGGAGTATCGCGACCCGGATACCGGTCAGCTGTTTGACCGCGAGTCACTGAACTCAGAACTGGAGAAAATTGAGAAGCCGGCGGGTATCAGTAACCCGAAAGATTTCCGTAACGAAATCGTCAACTTTGTTCTGCGTGCCAGAGCGAATAACAGCGGTCGCAATCCAAACTGGACCAGTTACGAAAAACTGCGCACGGTTATTGAGAAGAAAATGTTCTCCAATACCGAGGAGTTGCTGCCGGTCATTTCGTTCAATGCTAAAACCTCGACTGACGAGCAGAAAAAACACGACGATTTTGTCGACCGTATGATGGAAAAAGGCTACACGCGTAAACAGGTGCGTTTACTGTGCGAATGGTATTTGCGCGTACGTAAATCGTCTTAACATAAGTGCCCGGTAGCGCATGCGCTTACCGGGCTTGCAAAACAATGTTCCGTAGGCCGGATAGCGCCAGCGCCATCCGGCACTTACAGACATGGCGAACAGTTGGCAGTACGGGGGGCTTATGACCTGGTTTATTGACCGGCGTCTTAACGGCAAAAACAAGAGCACGGTAAACCGCCAGCGCTTCTTACGCCGTTATAAATCGCAAATTAAACAGTCGATCTCCGAGGCCATTAACAAGCGTTCGGTGACTGATGTGGATAGCGGCGAATCTGTCTCTATTCCGACTGATGATATTAGCGAACCAATGTTTCATCAGGGACGTGGTGGCCTGCGCCATCGCGTGCATCCGGGTAATGACCATTTTGTGCAGAATGACCGCATTGAACGCCCACAGGGCGGCGGTGGCGGTTCAGGAAGCGGACAAGGCCAGGCCAGCCAGGATGGTGAGGGTCAGGATGAGTTCGTCTTTCAGATCTCTAAAGATGAATATCTCGATCTGTTGTTCGAAGATTTAGCACTTCCTAACCTGAAGCAGAATCAGCAGCGTCAGCTAACGGAGTACAAAACGCACCGGGCAGGTTTTACCTCTAACGGTGTGCCTGCCAACATCAGCGTGGTGCGATCCCTGCAAAACTCACTGGCGCGCCGCACGGCGATGACAGCGGGTAAGCGTCGCGAACTGCATGCTCTCGAAGCGGATCTGGAAACCATCGCGAAAAGCGAACCAGCACAGTTGCTGGAAGAGGAACGGTTACGCAAAGAGATTGCCGAACTACGGGCAAAAATCGAACGCGTGCCATTTATCGACACCTTTGATTTACGCTACAAGAATTATGAAAAACGCCCCGACCCTTCCAGCCAGGCGGTAATGTTCTGCCTGATGGACGTTTCTGGTTCAATGGATCAGTCGACCAAAGATATGGCTAAACGTTTTTATATCCTGCTGTATCTGTTCTTAAGCCGGACCTATAAGAACGTGGAGGTGGTTTATATTCGCCACCATACCCAGGCGAAAGAAGTGGATGAGCATGAGTTCTTCTACTCTCAGGAAACCGGGGGAACCATTGTCTCCAGTGCGCTGAAGTTAATGGATGAAGTGGTGAAAGAGCGCTACAACCCTGCCCAGTGGAACATCTATGCTGCACAGGCATCGGACGGTGATAACTGGGCGGATGACTCACCACTGTGTCATGAGATTTTGGCGAAAAAACTGCTGCCAGTGGTCCGCTATTACAGCTATATCGAAATCACTCGCCGCGCTCACCAAACCTTGTGGCGTGAATACGAACATCTGCAATCAACTTTTGATAACTTTGCGATGCAACATATTCGCGACCAGGATGATATTTACCCGGTATTCCGCGAACTGTTTCATAAACAAAGTACGACCAGCAATAATTAAGCGACCACTTTCGGCCGAGGCTTCGGCTTCGGCTGATTACATTACCCTGTATCATGATCGTGACATTTTGCAATGGTTTATCCCGCCGCTTCGTTAGAGCGAATGTGGAGCATGTGGTAAAATCGCATCTCTAACCTATGGGCTGTAATTCATTATGAAGTTGCATCATAAAGCGCTCAGGCTCTTTATCTCAGTCAGCGTTATTGTTTTGACATCTTCTTTTTTGGTTTATGAACTCATTGCCAGTGATAAGGCAATGAATGCCTATATGCGCTATATCAATGAGAAAGCCGACTCCTCCTTTCTCTATGATAAGTACACCAATCAGAGTATTGCAGCCCATCTGATGCGCACCTTTTCATCCCCTAAGGAGCCCGCATCTGTCGAACAACAAAAAGCGTTCTGCGATGCTTTCGATAGCGTTAACGGTACACATGGGCTCAATCTCACAACGCATAATTACCTGCCATTACACGGTACGCTGCAGACCACCTCAACCAAATGCAGCGGGCAACTCGAAGACGTATTCCTGTTACCCTCTTTTGACCGGGCGGTGAACGTCAATCGCCTGCAAAAAGATTACGGGCAGGGATTAGGAACGCTGGAGTATAAATTTCGCTACTACGTCGATCTCAAGAATAACTACGTCTATTTTTATAATCTGATCGATTCACGGAAATTTGCGATACACAACTGGACATTTTTGCAAAAAGGCTCGCTGGGCATCGATCAGAATGATATTGACGGTATTTTCACCGGCCGCACGGTGATTTCCAGCATTTATGAGGATAACCTGACCGAGAAAAAGGTGATGAGCTTTTTAACCCCGGTCTACTATGCCGGTAAGCTAAAAGGCGTGGTGATGGTGGACATCAACAAAGAGAATTTAAAGAATATTTTCTATACCAGCGATCGTCCTCTGGTCTGGCGCTATCTTAACGTGACGCTCTCTGATATCAGCTCAGGTAAAGAGATCCACGTTCACCAAAGTGAGACCAATCTATTCCGCTACGTTCACTATGAGAAGGACATACCTGGCGGTATACGTATCACCCTCTCACTTGATGTTATGTACTTTATTGTCTCGTCCTGGAAGATATTCGCCTTCTATCTACTGGCAACGATATTGCTGCTGAATATGGTTAGAACGCATTTTCGCTTGTATCACAACGTCACACGGGAAAACGTCAGTGATGCGATGACAGGGCTCTACAACCGTAAAATTTTAACGCCAGCGCTTGAGCAGCGTTTGCAACAGTTGGTGAACACGGGAACGCTCGTGACCTTTATCGCCATTGATTGCGACAAACTAAAAGTTATTAATGATACGTTGGGGCATAAGGAAGGCGATCGCATTATCACCCTCCTGGCCAAAGCTATTCAAACGTCCATTCGCAAAAGTGACTATGCCATCCGCCTCGGTGGCGATGAGTTTTGCATTATCCTCATCGATCACCCCAGTGAATTAACGCCCCGCCTGCTGGAGAGGATTCGCTATAACTTACAAATTATTGCGCAAGATAGATCAATCAGCTTCTCTGTCGGGATTTATAATATGCAGCCAAACGACACCATTGATGATGCCTACAAAGCATCTGATGCACAGCTCTACCTGAACAAACAGAAAAAACGCACCGATGCGTAATTACTTTTCTGACAGGATTTTCATTGTTGTACCAGGAGTAAGTCATGACGGAAGTAAACAAAGGTAACGCAACGCACCAGCGTTTAATCTCCCTGTTGTCAGAACACGGTGCGACCTACCGCGTAGTCAGCCATGAAGCCGTAGGCAAATGTGAAGCTGTCTCTGAAATTCGCGGTACCGCACTGGGTCAGGGTGCAAAAGCGCTGGTCTGCAAAGTAAAAGGCAACGGCGTCAATCAGCATGTTCTGGCGATCCTCTCTGCCGATCAGCAGGCCGACCTGAGCCTGTTGGCCAGCCATATTGGCGGGTTGAGAGCGTCACTTGCCAGCCCGGCGGAGGTAGATAAACTGACTGGCTGCGTATTTGGTGCTATCCCACCGTTTAGTTTTCATCCGAACCTCAAGCTGGTCGCCGACCCGCTGTTGTTTGAGCGTTTTAATGAAATTGCGTTCAATGCCGGAATGCTGGAAAAATCCGTGATCATGGATACCGCAGATTACCTGCGCATCGCGCAACCAGAATTAATCCCGTTCCGCAGAGAACAATAACTGCACAAGTTAGCAGTAAAAAACATCGCTTCGTGCGTTAGCCCAAAAAAATCATAATCATTAAAAAAAGCCTGTTCCGTCACGCATTTACGCGTACAGTAAGCAGGCTTATTTTTTCTTTTGGCAAGGAAACTACGATGTTTGATGTCACTCTGCTGATCCTGCTCGGACTGGCAGCTCTGGGCTTTGTCAGCCACAACACCACTGTCGCTGTTTCAATTCTGGTGCTGATCATAGTCCGCGTTACCCCACTGAATACCTTCTTTCCCTGGATTGAAAAACAGGGCCTGACCGTCGGGATTATAATTCTGACCATTGGCGTCATGGCGCCGATCGCCAGCGGAACGCTACCGCCCTCCACGCTCATCCACTCCTTTGTGAACTGGAAATCACTGGTTGCTATTGCCGTTGGGGTATTTGTCTCCTGGCTTGGCGGACGCGGCGTTACGCTAATGGGTAGTCAGCCTCAGCTTGTTGCTGGTTTACTGGTGGGCACGGTACTGGGCGTGGCGCTGTTTCGTGGTGTGCCAGTGGGGCCGCTTATTGCGGCAGGTCTGGTCTCATTGATTGTTGGGAAGCAGTAGCCAGCCCGTTCAGATAACGGCCTGGTGTCTGTCCCAGGCCTTTTTTGAACATAGTGATAAATGCCGTGGTCGAATCGTACCCGAGCATTTGCGCGACCTGTTGTACATTGCGACCATCAATTAACGCCTGCAGCGCCAGAATCAGCTGGAGCTGGTGACGCCAGCGGCGAAAACTCAACCCCGTTTCTTTGACGACCAGGCGAGCAAGGTTACGTTCACTCATCGCAAATACGCTGGCCCATTGTCCCAACGTCTGCCATTGTGCAGGCTCTCTCGCCATCGTTGCGACCATTCTGCGAATTTTCGGGTGATCGGAAACCGGCAACTGCATTTGCTCCTGGGGTTGCTGCGGCAGTTCATCAAACAACACTTGCGTCAGCCGCTGGGTTGCCGGCTCCAGCCGTTGGGCATCCGTTTTAGATGCCAGCGCCAGAATAAGCTCCCGGCACAACGGAGCAATTTTCAGCGTGCAGCAACGATCGGGCATCACGACGGCCTGCGGCTCAATAAACAAAAAGCACAATTGCGCGCCAACGGTAACGTGGTTGCTGTGTGGAATTTCACCGGGGATCCACACCGCATATTGCGGGGGCACCATCCACATAGCATTCTCAACCTCACAGGTGATCGCGCCATGCAATGCCAGAATCAACTGGCCTTTACGGTGCTGATGCAACGGACTGAAAAGTTCATCTTCCCGGGCCTGAATACAAAACGCCACCGCCGCATCGTGGTGAAGATCGGGTTCGTATCCATCCAGCCTCAGTCCTAACATAAAAATGTCCGATTTAAGCGATAAACTGTCATTTTAGCTTGATTCATCCATTGAGTAAAAACGCTAAGGTATCGCCTCGCCTGACTATATGAGAAAAAAATGACAAATACACCTTCCTCCCGTGGCAAGAGCGCAGCATTGCTGATCGCGGGGATCCTGATGATTGCCACCACATTGCGCGTCACCTTTACCGGTGCAGCCCCGTTGCTGGATGCAATTCGCGCCGACTACGGTCTGAGTACCGCCCAGACGGGGCTTCTGACCACGCTGCCACTGCTGGCTTTCGCACTGGTTTCACCTCTGGCTGCTGCCGTTGCGCGCCGTTGGGGTATCGAACGCAGCCTGTTTGTCGCTATGCTACTCATTTGCGCGGGTATTGTGATACGTTCGCTGCCTTCACCAGGGTTCCTGTTTAGCGGCACCGCGATCATTGGTTGCGGAATCGCCTTGGGAAATGTGCTTTTACCCGGACTGATTAAGCGTGATTTTGCTCAGCATGTGGCGAAACTCACTGGCGCATACTCGCTGACCATGGGCGCGGCAGCGGCACTGGGTTCCGCCATTGTGGTACCGCTGGCGTTGAACGGGTTTGGCTGGCGCGGTGCGCTGATGGTACTGATGGCCTTTCCGCTACTGGCACTGATCATCTGGTTACCCCAATGCCGCCAGACGGCCAATGCCAGCTTGAGCAACTCGCGCGCATTACATTCCCGTGCTATCTGGCGCTCCAGCCTCGCCTGGCAGGTGACACTGTTTCTGGGGATCAATTCGCTTATCTACTACGTCATCATCGGCTGGCTGCCCGCCATTTTGATCAGTCACGGCTACAGCGAGGCGCAGGCCGGTTCGCTGCATGGTTTACTGCAGCTGGCGACCGCCGCGCCGGGATTATTGATTCCTCTCGTCCTGAACAGATTTAAGGATCAGCGCGCCATTGCCGCTCTGGTTTCATTAATGTGCGCCGTCGGCGCGGCGGGATTCGCCATAATGCCCGACCAGGCATTGCTATGGACCATCCTGTTTGGCTTTGGCTCTGGCGCGACGATGATCCTCGGCTTGACCTTTATTGGCCTGCGCGCAAGCTCAGCGCATCAGGCTGCTGCCCTCTCCGGCATGGCACAGTCTGTCGGATATTTACTGGCGGCCTGCGGACCACCACTGATGGGGAAAATTCACGACCTCAACGATAGCTGGCTGATTCCATTAGCGGGTGTCGCCGTGTTAGCGATGCTGATGGCGGTATTTGGTTTGTGCGCGGGGCGTAATCGGGAGATCGCGAGCGCATAATACACAGGGCAGGTTCGTGAACAACCTGCCCGTTTTTTTATCCGCGCGCGGCGCGCAGCATCGCCTGGACTAACGGCACGGGTTTACCCGCCAGCGCGCCACGTTCATGCTGAAAGAGTGTGCCAACATAAAATGGATGCGTCACCAGCTCAATGGCACGAATATCACCAGCCTCATCCCAACCGGTCACCCGAAGATCGCCGCTTTCAAGCTCGGCGGCAAAATCCTCCGATACGCCATAGTTGCAGTGATATCCCTCGGTGATAACATCCCGCCCGTAGGCTTTGGCAATCAGCGTATTGGCCCGCAGCTCAATATCATCCGTTTTTTCTACCAGCGAGCAGGTCAATGGTGCTATCACCATCCGACCCGTGGTGTCAGTCTCGGCGTGGGCGGCGTCGCGCCAACCCAGCACGTTGCGGGCGTACTCCAGAATTGCATGTTGAAAGCCGCCGCAGGTACCCAGGAATGGGATGCTGTTTTCACGCGCGTAGCGTATCGCTATCAGCGCCCCTTCAAGATGGCGATATGGACTGCCTGGAACGACCCAGATGGCATCATAGCCAATCAAGTCCTCACTGCTGTTGATATCAGATGTAGTTAGCCAGTCATAATCAGCCACCAATTCCAGGACGGCGGCAGCATCATCGATAGCAAGGGGAATAGCCTGGTGCGCCACAATATCGGGGCTGTAATCGCCCACCAGCGCAATGCGAAGCGTATCTTTAATTGGGGAAATTTCCATTAAGCTTTCCTTGTGTCCTGACAATAAGGGACAGCATAAGGAGCCTCAGCCTACCGACTTTTTAGTGGTATCACAATCCCTTAAATTGGGAGTCAGGGTGGGCAAAATGCTATAATGGTCACGTTTTACGATCTTATTTAACCATAATAAAATCGATGAGCAATACCTGAGCGGTAGCTGAAAGGAGCGGATGAAGAGATGAAGATTCAGTGTAAACGTGTGTATGACCCGGCAGAAAAAAGCGATGGTTATCGCGTGTTAGTCGACCGATTGTGGCCACGCGGGATAAAAAAGACTGACCTTGCTTTCAACGAATGGAATAAAACGCTGACGCCATCTTCTGAATTGCGCAAAGCATTCCACGCAGAACTGATCGATTTTTCACACTTTTCCGAGCAATATCGCGCAGAGCTGGCCCAACAGCAGCAGGAAGGAAAGCGCCTCGCAGAGATTGCCCAGCAGCAAACCTTAACGCTACTGTATGCGGCGAAGAATACCCAGCAAAACCACGCGCTGGTGCTCGCTGAGTGGCTACGTCAATGCTGACCGCGTATTACTTGGCCGTTGCCGGATGATCTCTACGCCAGAGTGACCATTCATCAATCACTTCCCCGTTGGGTAGTTTGCAGTCAGACTTAACACCTTGCGGAGTCTGCACCGCAATCAACGAGCCGCCCTTTTGTTCGCAATACACCGATGCTGGATTCGCCATGCCAACTTTCGGTGGCACAGGCGCTTCCGGTTCCGTGGTACACCCCGCCAGCACCAGCAAGCCGGGCAAAACAATAGATGCCAGTTTCATATTTACTCCTGTTAAAAACCTTATCCTGGCAGGTTACCCCGACTTTCCATCTATCTCCATGTTTTCCTGCCAGCTATCCATTTTATGTTTACATTCTGAGCTGGATGGCGTGTTTCATCTTTCACCTTGATGTTCTATCATGCGGGCAACGTCAGCCCAGTCATTACTCAGGAGCATTTACATCTCATGTCGGACATGATCCTTGCCAGAGTCTCACAATCCTTAGCCACGGAGCAGTCTGTTGAAAGTCTGGTTCGGCAACTTCTGGAGATGCTGGAGATGGTGACTGAGATGGAATCGACCTACCTGACCAAGGTCGATCTGGATGCCCGTCTGCAGCATATTCTGTATGCGCGTAATAGCCGCCAAATGCAGATCCCCGAAGGGCTATCCGTGCCGTGGGATGAAACGCTGTGCAAACGCGCTATTGAGGAAAACTGTCTGTACAGTGACAACGTGCCCGCACGCTGGCCGGAATGTACCGCCGCTCGCGCACTGGACATCACCACCTTTCTGAGCACTCCCGTTCATCTTCCCGACGGAACGTTTTACGGAACGCTCTGCGCTACCAGTCGCCAGCAGCAGGCATTGAGCCAACGTGGAGAACAAGTATTACATCTGTTTGCCGGTCTGATCGCCCAGTCGATTCAAAAAGAGTCGCTGGTTGCTCAGTTACGTGAAGCGAACGCCGCGCTGATTGCTCACTCCTACACTGATGCCCTGACAGGGTTACCGAATCGGCGCGCAATTTTTGAAAATGTGGAGACCCTTTTTTCGCTTGCCCGTCACCTCAGGCAGAAGATAGTTGTCGCCTATATCGATTTGGATGATTTCAAATTGATCAATGACCGCTTTGGCCACGAGGTTGGTGACCAGTTCCTGATCCAGATTGGGCAGCGCCTGCTCCGTGAATGTAGTGATAATGACATTCTCGGTCGACTGGGCGGCGACGAATTTTTAGTCGTTCGCCTGTCAGCGGAAGATGAACTTGATCAGCTTATGCGTCTGCAGCAGGTGAAAAATCAGCTGCAACAGCAGATTTGCGGTGACTACCACCTGGGTGACATTCATCTGTTTTATCCTGGTGCCAGCCTGGGTGTGGTGGAAATTGATCCGCTGGAGACTGATGTAAACTGTGCGCTTCATCTTGCAGACAGCGCAATGTATCAGGATAAAAAGCGTCAGGATAAAACCCCTTTTGTCGTACATTAAGCCCTGCTATGCTGGCTCGTCTTTAAATAACTCTGGTAGATAATCGTATGCGACTCGGTATTATTTTCCCTGTCATTATTTTCATTTCCGCTGTCGTTTTCTTATCCTGGTTTTTTATTGGCGGCTACGCTGCGCCGGGAGCATAACGATGAAAAAAACAACGATTATTATGATTGGCGTGGCGATCATCGTGGTTCTGGGCACGGAACTGGGGTGGTGGTAACCAAAATAAAGGCCACTTCTCAGTGGCCCCTATTGTCTGTATGTTTACTTAGCTTTTGATTTTTCTGTAGATAAACAACACCACAATCGCACCGATAACCGCTACGACGAAACTGCCGAAGTTGAAACCATCAACTTTACCAAAACCAAAGAAGGTACTGATCCAGCCACCCACTACCGCACCGACAACCCCTAAGATAATGGTCATAAAGAATCCGCCGCCATCTTTACCCGGCATAATCCATTTTGCCAAAATCCCAGCGATAAGACCGAAAACCACCCATGAAATAATGCCCATAATTTTCCTCACTTATGTTTTTAAATTAACGATTCACTCGTTGTATAAAAGCATAGCATAGCGCTGAAAAATTAAAATTTGTGATCGTCATCACTTCATATTTTCATCTTTTTCCGATGTTTCATAAGGTTATGACTGCTGACCGGCAGGCTAAATTTTTGCCGCTCCTCGTCATTAATGTCGAATCGTCAGTCATTATGCTTAACACTTTTGCCGTCAGCCCCGTTATTGCTGGGTTTTCACTTCTGGCACACTTTATGCTTAAACAACCCGTCGCTACGACAAATCGTAGTCCGCGGTGCTTATCGCGCGGCTGCGTCTACAATTCGCGCTATTTCAGCATTTAACAGGTCTGTTATTGATGAAAAAAATCACCAGTGTTTGCCCATACTGTGGGGCCGGGTGCAAGCTCAAGCTTGTTGTCGAAAATAACAAAATCATCCGCGCCGAAGCCGCAGAGGGTGTAACGAACCAAAATCAGTTATGCCTGAAAGGCTATTATGGTTGGGACTTTCTTAACGACACCCGCCTTCTGACTCCCCGTCTGACTCGCCCGATGATCCGTTATGAAAAAGGTGGCAAATTCACGCCCGTTAGCTGGGATGAAGCCATTCGTTACACCGCTAAACGCTTATCTGAAATCAAAAATACCTATGGTCCTCGCGCCATCATGACGACAGGTTCCTCCCGGGGAACAGGCAATGAGACCAACTACGTGATGCAAAAATTCGCCCGTGGGGTGCTCAATACCAATAATGTCGACTGCTGTGCCCGTGTCTGTCACGGTCCTTCCGTTGCCGGTTTACAGGAAACGCTGGGCAATGGCGCAATGAGCAACTCCATCAGCGAGATTGAAAACTCAAAATGCCTGCTCATCTTTGGTTATAACTGCGCGGACTCACACCCAATCGTGGCCCGACGAGTGATTAAAGCTCGCCAGAATGGCGCAAAAATCATTGTCTGCGACCCACGTCGTATTGAAACCGCCCGTATTGCTGACCAACATTTGCAGTTGAAAAACGGTTGCAACATGGCGCTGGTTAATGCCTTTGGTCATGTTCTTATCGAAGAGCAACTCTACGATCGCGAGTATGTGCAAAAGCATGCGGAAGGGTTGGAAACATACTGGGAAACCGTTAAGGACTATGCGCCTGAAGCCGTTGAACATTTGACCGGCATTCCCGCACAGCAGGTTCGTCAGGCAATGCGTACATTTGCCGCAGCACCATCGGCAACCGTAATGTGGGGGATGGGCGTCACCCAGTTTGGTCAGGCCGTTGATGTGGTTCGCGGTTTGTCGAGCCTGGCGTTGTTGACCGGGAATCTGGGTCGCCCTAACGTCGGCGTTGGTCCCGTTCGCGGGCAAAATAACGTGCAGGGAGCGTGCGATATGGGGGTGCTACCTAACCAGTTCCCGGGGTATCAGGACGTGACCGATTCCGCCGTCAGGGAAAAATTCGCCAGCGCATGGGGTATTGACGTTAATCAGATGGATGACAAGGTTGGAACGCGCATCACTGAAGTTCCACATCTGGCTCTCGAAGGCAAAATAAAAGCCTACTACATCATGGGAGAAGATCCGCTGCAAACCGAGGCGGACCTGGGCCTGGTTCGCGAAGGGTTTAACGCGCTCGATTTTATCGTCGTGCAGGATATCTTCTTGACTAAGACAGCGGAAATGGCCGACGTCCTCCTGCCGGCCACCTCATGGGGCGAACATGGCGGTGTCTTTACCTGCGCCGATCGTGGCTTCCAGCGTTTTGAGAAAGCGATTGAACCCACCGGTGATGTAAAGCGTGACTGGGAGATTATCAGCCTGCTGGCCAGCGAAATGGGCTATCCAATGCAGTATCAAAATAACCAGCAAATCTGGGATGAGATGCGCGAGCTGTGCCCGCTGTTCTACGGCGTGACCTATGAGAAAATGGGGGAAATGGGGCATGTTCAGTGGCCGTGCCCCGATCTCGATAGTCCTGGTACGCCGTACCTTTACGCGCACAGCCAGTTTGATACCGCCAACGGCAAAGGCAAACTGTTTGCCGCACCGTGGCGAGCGCCCGCAGAAGTTCCGGATGACAATTATCCGCTGGTGTTGTGTACCGTGCGTGAAGTTGGGCATTACTCCTGTCGCTCGATGACCGGTAACTGCGCAGCGTTACAAGCGTTGGCTGATGAACCAGGATATGTGCAAATCAATACCCATGATGCCGAAAAACTCGGTATCCGTCATCGTGATCTGGTGTGGGTCAGCTCGCGTCGGGGTAAGGTCATCAGCCGTGCGGATGTATCCGAGCGTATCAATTCCGGAACGGTGTATATGACCTATCAATGGTGGATTGGTGCATGCAACGAGTTAACCCAGGATAACCTCGATCCAATCTCGAAAACGCCGGAAACCAAATATTGTGCCGTAAATATCGAGCACATTAGCGATCAGAGATGGGCTGAAAAGTATGCCGCTCAATCGTATAGCGACATGAAATCACGCTTATGTGAGGCCATTGCGTAATTCCCCACCCTCGCCACCTGAGTCTGGATACCCAGACTCAGGTTTTATCTCATTACTTTACCAGGTGTGGTTCACTGAAGCTGATGGAGGCAGATTCCTCCTGCATATCCCGCTGCATAAAACCGAGGTTCATCAGAAACAGGCCAGCCATAAACGGTAGTTCGTACAATTCTTCAATCATATCGCCATATTGGACATTGTGCAGGAAGATGGGAGCCAGCAGACGATGATGCTCTACCGTATCGGAAATCAAAAATGCGCAGGCGGTGATCGTCAGCAGCCAGAGCGGTAGCGGTTCATTACGCACGCGTCGGACAATATCCAGGCGTAAGCGCTTCGACAACAGCACCGGCAGAATAATCATGGAAATCATTACAACAGAGATAGCTCTGAACAGAAGTCTAGGCTGCTCCGGGAAATAGTCACGGCCCCAACTGGTGCTTCTCCCCAGCAATACCAACCACCACACGGCTGCCCAAAGCCAAAATTGCTTCTCGCCTTCAGGGCGTGATAAAGGCCGGATATAGCCAAGGGTAAATACGGCACCAAACAGTAGCCATAGCGCCTGCCCATTTTCGATCCATCTGACGACAGTGCCGTTAAGCAGCGGAAGATTCCAGTTCGCGGTGAACGGGATCGCCACAATGACCAGTCCTAGAATAAGTGTGGGGAATGTAATTTGGGTATTCAGTTTCATAAGCGCGATGTTCTGTATTGTTACTGTTTTGCGATCATAACTCCTGTGAATGATCGACAATTAGCATTCAATGCGAATTTCTTAAGGTATTCTTAAGAAATCTTTTTTCGGACATCACTACGTTCAACACAAATAAAAAAACCGCACGGCGCCGTCAAAACACTGTGCGGTTAGTACATTAAAATTCTGTGTATTCAATCAGTAAGAGTATTTAACGCCTACCATCCGCAGACTTCATGCTCATTCTCGGTATCGTACGAACGAACGGTATTGACCAAGTCTTTGACCACTTCAGCTGCCACATCTGGCACCAGTAATGTCATCGGCGCTTCTGTTTCATAATCAACAGAAACACCGTTACTGTTATTGGTCACGGTTACGGTATAGGTTGCTTTGCCCATGATTTACTCCTTGCCGGTGCGCACGACTTTTCGTTGATTTGCACTCTCCATCAGAACTTCCGGGGCAACGAAAAAATCGATATTAAAGTAAGTGTCGTCGGTCATCACTTCGATGTTATGCCATTTTTCCGGCGGAAAAACGCCAAACTGACCGGCTTCAATAACCATCACCTCTACTGGCTCCGGACTGTGTTCATCGGCGTATCCGAGATATTTGACCGCCCCCTGCATAACCGAAAGTCGTGGATAAACCCCGGCACGAGTTCCTTTATCAAGGTGGCGTTCGAAAATTCCGGCAGGCGCAGTTTCTTTGTTCCAGAATGGTGTAGAGCGTGTATGGATATGATTCTGTGGAATTTGAAGCATTTTTCTTCCCTTTTCCAGTCGACAACCAGCGAGTCTTATTGAATCGCTGCTGTACACAGGGTACGCCTCAAAATATACATTTAAAATACCATTTATTGGTTATAACCCTACAATTATAAATGAAAAGCAAAGCGTCATATTGAAGGCCCGCCGCAACCAGCGGGCCGATAGCATCACGACTGAAGCGTGGCCAGACGAGCGGCAAAACCAACGAAAATCAGGCCGATTAAGGAATTACCCACTTTGGCCAGTTTTTTCTTCGTGCGAATATACTGCGTCACGAACGCGCCGGAGAAAATAAGGAAGCTCAGATAGAAAAAGCTCACTACTTCAAGCGTAATGGCCAAAATAAAGAATGACAGCCCTGAGTGCGGTGCATTGACATCAATAAACTGCACGAAGAACGAAACATAAAACAAAATAGCTTTGGGATTCGTCAGGCTTAGAATTAATGCTCGCTTAAAAATAGCGCCAAACGGGACTTCCTCGGCCGCAGCATCGCTTGCTTTCGATTTCAGTGTCGCATACAGGATCTTCGCACCAAGGTACAGCAGATAAAACGCGCCAAGATAGCGAACGATATTGAACAAAACGGGCGTTGTTTTGATCAATGCGGCAACACCGGCATAGGCCAAAAACATCAACACGGCATCACCGATAAACACACCGCTTGCGGCGAGATAACCCCCCTTCACTCCCCGACCGACGCTGTTCTTCAACACAAATATCGTATTTGGCCCCGGAACCAGCACGATAAAAATAGCTCCCACCAGATATGTCCAGTAATTCAGAACTCCATACTCTGCGAACACGTTAACCTCTTCCTGAAAAAACACATGCACTTGCTGCGATACAATATGCTAACGAATGCATCGGGTGATGGAAAGAGAAGGTTATGAATTAAAAAACCCGCCACTGGTGACGGGTGTGTACAGGTAAGGTTAGCCCAGATTAATGGTGCAGCATCTCATCCACAACCTCTTCTCCCTTCAACTGATAAGGGTAATAGGTAGGCCAGTTTTCCATCTCTTCAAGCAAGGCTGCCTGCGAGGTATTTCCCATAAAGATATGGAAGTGGCTCGATTTACGCGGAGCGATAATATGATCGCTAAATTGCACATATTTAGGCGCTTTGCTGTCAGCGGCTTTACACTCAAACAGATACCGTACACCTTTCTTGCCTGATTTATAATTCAGGATCTTATATCCGGCGTAGTCGTATTTACATGATGCAACCTGATTCCCGGTATGAAACTCCATCACGCCATTTTCAATACCGATAGTGTCTACGTTGGTTGCATAGCCTGTACGGTAATACGCTTTGATTTGTTCTGCCGTTTTGCTTTTATCT
The DNA here is from genome assembly GCF_030332975.1 of Citrobacter sp. Cpo032. Lineage (NCBI taxonomy): Bacteria > Pseudomonadati > Pseudomonadota > Gammaproteobacteria > Enterobacterales > Enterobacteriaceae > Citrobacter > Citrobacter sp. Cpo032. The sequence goes on along the minus strand of NZ_JAOWGU010000049.1, from coordinate 266,734 downwards.
TTCTCCGCTTTCTTTTTGAATACTGGGTCAAGTTCGCCGCTGACCAGATACGGATAAACAGATTGCCACATGCCATCCCAGTCGGTCAGCGTCCTGTTCTGCACCTGGTTATCATCAAATACCCCTTCCGACGCCTTTTGTTCTGCTTCACTCATTGGCGCACCATGGGAATGATGACCATGCGCCAGAACCGAACTACTGACTAAAAGCATCCCCAGAGCGATTGTCAGTTTCTTAAAACGAATAGCCAAAATTTCACCCTCAAATCATTTGCGAGTGAAATGTTATAATATAACATCACATTTAAATCAACGGCGTTGTGAAGCATTTAACCGCTCTGGTGCGCGATTTTCCAACGGCTGTCAAAATGGGCCTGATACTGCGCAACAACGGCAGGTTCGTCACGAATAACTAACACATTTTCAGAGTTGGCAAATTCCGCGGATTTGGCAAAGTTGAACGAACCGGTTTCCAGCGTGTCGCCATCAATAATCATTACCTTGTCATGCTGGATGTGGTAGTGACCATCCAGTTGCACATCAACCCCATTCGCGGCAGCAAACGCGATGGCCTTCTGGCTAACCTTGCCCTGGTTACGTTTCTTATCGATAACAGCCCGGACCACAACGCCTCTCTTTTCAGCGTTTACCAGGGCCTGAACAATATCTGCAGACTGAAATGAATAAGCCATCATATCGATGCTGTACTGCGCATGGTTAATTGAATCCAGCACTAAAGCCCGAGCCGACCCTTCCGGTGAAAAACCCACCTGAATGGAAGCATGTGCTGCAAAAGCCCCCGCCCCGTACATTAGCGCAGCCACAGCGATAGTTTTTACGATCACGTTAGTTATTTGCCTGAAATGCGAAAGAGACCTAAGAGAGTAGCGTCCGCGTGCAGATCTGATCAAGCAGCGCCTGCTGATGGCTGATAATCAGCATGCCTAATGGTCGACGCTGGCATTCTTCGAGCAGCAGTACCCAGATATCTCTTTGAATGGAAGGGTCGAGCTGGGCGGTAATCTCATCGGCAATAAGAAAACGGGTACGCGGGTCCAGCGCACGAAGTATGGCGATTCGCGCCAGTTCACCACCAGAAAGCTGTCCAGGGCGACGGGTTAACCATTCCGGTTTGATATGCAGGCGGGTAAGGATTTCTGCGCCAGGCCGCCAGGCGTCATGCACCGCATCGCCGGTGCTGCGTCGGGGGTTAAAGGTTAATTCCGGATGCTGTGGCACCAGTTGCACCGGGCAATACTGGTGCATCGGCAAAGGTTGATCATCAATCAGAATGTCACCGGAAGTTGGTTTCTGCCAGCCCGCCAGCACGCGTCCCAGCGTCGTTTTGCCCGTTCCACTGGGCGCACAAATCCCAATACGTTCTCCAGGGCGTAGAGAGAAGGTCAGATTTTGCCACAGAACCTTTTCCCCCTGACAGATTGTTACATCACGACAGCACAGCATCGCGCTCTCCAAAAAGTTGATTTCTTTCAGGCAGCGCCCGCCATTGTCGTTGCAGGTGTTCGCTAATCTCTCCGCGCAACAGCTGTTCCCGGCTGACGTTATCCGACACCCTTCCCTGATGCAGCGCGACAATACGATCCGCATGGCGGGCCGCCAGCGTGAGGTCATGCGTTACCCATAAAACGCCAGCCCCTTGCTCACATTGCTCACGCAACTGTTCAAGCAGTTGATTAGCGAGAGGTGCATCAAGCCAGGCGGTAATTTCATCCGCCAGAATATAGCGAGCCTGACTCAGAGACGCATGACAAGCCAGAACACGTTTTGCCATACCGCCTGAAAGCTGGCGCGGAAAAGCATCTAATACGCGACTTTCCAGTCGGCTACGCTGGAGCAATCGTTCAATTTTTCCGGCATTCCATTGCTGGTCAGAAAGCTGGCATGCCCTGCGCAGATGCTTTTCAATCGAGAGCAGCGGGTTAAGTGCCTGAATACCTTGCGGGACGTAGCTGAAGGTATTGCCACGACATTTGCGAATGTCATCACTGTCCAGCGTTTTACCTTCCAGGGTAATAACGCCGTTGAAACGCAAATTGTCTGGTAAGAGATCGAGCAGACATTGCAGCAACAGGCTTTTACCTTCTCCACTTCCTCCAACTAGCGCCACCATCTGACCAGGCGCTACGTCGAAAGAGATATCCTGCAACAGCGAAGTCCAGTTTTTCGCGCCGTACCAGCGATAACGCGCCACGTCCAGTGAGACCTGCCTTAAACTCAACATGCGTCACCTCGTAACCATAAACGATGCACCGCCCTTGCGAGCTGATCGAATAACATCACCAGACTGAACAGCATCAGTCCTGGAAACAGCACTAACCACCAATCACCATGACTGATAAACCTCAGCGCATCCGCCAGCAGCAGGCCCAGCGACGGTTCATGCGGTGCCAGTCCAAAACCGAGGAAGCTTAACGCCGCGCTGTGTAACACCGCATGGGGAAACATCAGCAATGTCCCGGTTAACCACTGGGGTAACAACGCTGGTAGATAGTGATGCCGCCAGCAGTAAAAATGGCCGTGTCCCAGACGCCAGGTCAACGTCAGATAGTCACTGTGGGCCACGCGCTGCGCTTCAGCACGCAGGATCAGCGCCAGACGCGGCCAGTGCGTTAGTGCAACCGCCATGATTACCCCGTTTTTCCCGCCGCCCAACGTAAAACAGATCAAAATAAGCAACAGCAGATGCGGCATCGATAGCATGGCATCAGTAATCAGACGCATAAGTACATCCAGACGCGGATGTATGCGCGAAACCGCCGCCATCATTAACGCAATGAAACCGCTGCACAACGCCGCACCAATACCAATTTGCAGACTGGTTAGTGCACCCTGAAAACAACGGACCCACAGATCTCGACCGAGGTTATCGGTGCCAAACCAGTACATCGCATCAGGTGGAAGATGACGGGCAAGCAGATTAACGCTCAACGGGTTATCCAGCATTGCGGCACCATACACTGCAATGAATAACAGGCAGCTAAAAGAGAACAAAAGACGAATTAGCGTCGGCGTCGGGTTATAGAGCATCAGGTCGCTCCAGAGCACGGTTCAACATACGGACAAGCCAAGTAGACAGCGAATTGCCAATGAACACCAGTACGGTACTGAACAACACAATCCCCATCAGTAACGGCAGATCGCCGCGTAACCCGGCATCAATAGTGGCCTGCCCCAGACCTGGATAAGCAAAGACTTTTTCGGCCAATAGTGCACCTCCCAACAGTTCTCCCAGTGAGGCAAACTGCAAACACAGCGCAGGCGTAATTGCATGACGCAGAACCTGATGGCGTAACAGTGACCAGCCTTTATCTCCCTGGGAACGCGCAAAACGGACAAAATCACTTTTCATCACGCTGGCGATGCTTTCCCGTGTATGCAGCGTAATTTGTCCCAGTCCCAGCAAACTGAGCGCGCAAACGGGAAGTACCAGATGGCGCAGACGCTCAGTCAGCGTCGCCATATCGCTGCTGTTGCCCGGCTCCCACGCGCAGCAGACCGGAAATACCGGCCAGCGCACGGCAAATAACGCCAGCAGCAACATGCCAATCCAGAAGGTCGGCAACGAGGAGAGCAGATAGCTGAGGCGACAGATTGCTTTGTCCGGCCAGCGATTCAGGTAGCGACCCGCGACAAACCCCATTGCCGTTCCCAATATGCCGGAGAGTAGCCACGCGCCACCAAGCAGCGCAAACGAGGTGGAAAAGCGTTCCTTGATCACGCTGGCAACCGGCGCATTAAACAACATGGAATAGCCGAGATCGCCCTGCAATACACGAACAAACCAGTGACCAAAACGCTCCCATAGCGGCTGGTCCAATCCCCAGCGAGCAGCAATGCGCGCATATTGCTCCGGCGGCACATGCAGGAGATCGTTGCCGATATAAGCGCGAATCGGATCGACTGGAGAAAAGCTGAGCAGCACAAAAGTGCCAGCCGCAACCAGCACTAATAACACTATCAGCCGTAGAAAATGGCCCACAACAGACTTCATCAACGGCAGGTCCAGGTCCAATCGTCCAAATTATTGAGCAGTGACCAGCTACCGTGAATCTCCGGTGCGCCTTTGCCTAAATCAATACACGGATTTGCCAGGTAGGTGTGCTGAATATTCAACAGCCATGCCCAGGCAGCATCGCCCTGCACGCCAGCCCCTTGCTTACCATCCCACTCCACCTGTTGCCAGAAAGGTAACGCTTTTTGCCAGTCTGGGGCGTCGATAGCCTGTTTAAGGTGCTGTTCAACAACAGGATTGCTGTAATAACCTGGGTTGTAATATTCCACGCCCGCGGCCTGATTACTGTAATGATGGAAAAGCTCCATCGGATCCAGGCTTCCCCAACCAAATAGTGTTGGGTTCGCATGCATGTGACGCTCAACCGTTTCCCAGCTTCCTGATTGCAGCGAGATCTGAATACCCACCGGCTCCAGCATTGCACGTACGGCCTCAGCTAAATCCCGGCGCGTACTGTCACCGCTGGCGTACCATAAAGTCAGTCGAGCCTCTTTGCCGTCTTTCACTCGCACGCCATCTTTACCTACCTTCCAGCCGGCTTCTTCCAGAATCGTACGTGCTTTTTCGCTATCACCATCTTTGAACGCAACGGATTGCCCCTGCCATGGCAGCCCTTGCACTGCGCTATATGCAGGAATCGCATGACCTTCCATGACCTGATCGGCAAGCTGCTTACGGTCGATGGCATAGTTTATGGCGCGCCTGATGGCAACATCGGCAGTGATATCGTTCCCAATCGGATAGCCATTGGCGTCTTTTTTACCTGCAGGAACCATCGGGAACACAATGCCCCGGTTTTCCACGCTATCGCGTACCCAAAGTTTCAAATTTGTCTGCTGAGGAGCAACCGCCATCGACGGCGCGATACGTACGAGTCCCAGTTGGCCACTGCGCGCTGCGGCATAAGCGTTATCTTCATCAAGGAAGACAAACACCAGCTTACTGAAATCATTTTTCTTACCGGCATACCAGGGGTTAGCCTCCACGATCAACTGCTGTCCCGGCTGAAAACTCACCAGTCGATAAGGACCCGCGCCAATCGGATTTTTGGCAAATGTTTTTTCGTCATACCGTTTCGCCGGAACAATACCCAAAGAACCCAGCACATTCACAAAGGTGCTCTGTGGGCTATTTAGCGTAATTTCTACCGTGCGATTATCTTTCAGGCTGGCATGGGTGAAGTTTCCCATGTCGATTTTGCCGCCGCTTTTTGCTGCTTTGTTATAGGTGAACACCACATCTTCAGCGGTTAGCGGGGAACCATCAGAGAATTTAAGGTCAGGTTTTAACGTCAACGTCCAGGTTTTGCCGTCTGCGCTGGTCTCTACTTTTTCCGTCAGCAGGTTTCCCCAGCTCATATCTGCATTTTGTTTTAATAATGGTGCATGCAAAAGCAAATAGCTGCCATGACTCCAGCCCAGCATCGGGTCAAACCCTTCCGTTGGTTCTGGTCCAATTGCCAGTTTTAACGTCTGCCCTTCGCTCGCATTTTGCGCGGCAAGAAGTGGTGAGGTTAATGCGAGAGTCAATGCGCACGTAAGCAGTGCCAGCTTGCCTTTGATCATTATGATATCCAGATTTACGTTATTTTTATGCCGCATAACGATTTACCGTCGTTAAGCAGTCTCCTGGGGAAGGGATTATGGCGGACAGAAATGATGAAAAAAATGATGCGGCGCAGAAAAGTATGACGATTTTCTAAAATTATCATACTTTTTTCTGATACTCCGTTATGAGTACGATGTGAATCTCAGAAAATAGATTAATCCCTCGCCATTTATTCACAGGAATATTAATCCCGAACTAATAATTGCCTGTGCGGACTATTGGCCCTTCCTGCTAATTCCTTATCTAAAACTCATGACAATTTATGTATATTTATTCAAGAAAAACACCAGAAGTGACAAGTTATGTAAATTTGTAATGATAATTATTTGTATTATCATTTCCATCAATTATCTTACTGCCTTTGAATTTTTAACAAAGGAAGTTTGACTATGCGTTTAAAACCTGTTGCCTCTGTCGTTCTGTCCTGTTTAGGATTTTCCAGCCCCCTGGTATTTGCTGAAGATGTCATGGTGGTAACCGCTTCTGGTTATGAAAAGAAAATCACCAATGCCGCCGCCAGCGTCTCTGTTATTTCGCAGCAAGAGTTACAAACCAATAAATATAATGACTTAGGTGAAGCCCTGCGTTCTGTTGAAGGGGTAGATGTTGAAAGCAGCACCGGTAAAACCGGCGGTCTGGAGATCAGCATCCGTGGCATGCCTGCCAGCTATACCTTGATCCTGATTGACGGTATTCGTCAAAACGGCAGCAGCGACGTAACGCCAAACGGTTTCTCTGCCATGAATACCAGCTTTATGCCCCCGCTGGCGGCGATCGATCATATTGAGGTGATCCGCGGCCCGATGTCGACGCTTTATGGGTCCGACGCAATCGGTGGCGTGGTGAATATCATCACCAAAAAAAGCACCGATAAATGGAGCACTTCCATCAATACCGGCGTTAACCTGCAAGAGAGTAATAAATGGGGTAACAGTACCGTTGCCAACTTCTGGTCAAGTGGCCCGTTAATCGCGGGCGTACTGGATATGCAGGTTCGGGGGAGCACAACCCAGCGTCAGGGTTCCAGCGTCACCTCCCTCAGCGATACCTCCTCCACCCGCGTACCTTATCCTACCGAATCGGAAAACTACAATATCGGTACGCGCTTCGACTGGAAAACCAATGAGAACAATACGCTGTGGTTAGATCTCGATTCCGCCAGACAGCGCTATGACAACGATGACGGGCAGTTGGGCAACCTGACAGGGGGGTATGATAAAACGCTACGCTATGAGCGTAACAAAGTGACCCTCGGCCACGATACAGCCTTAACGTTCGGCACCTGGAAATCCTCCCTCGGCTGGAATGAAACCGAAAACAAAGGCCGGCAATTGGTAACTTCCGCACTCACACCAGAGAACGCTGGCCGGGCCGGTGACGCACGTGAACTAAAGAACACCAACGTCATTCTTGACTCAGTGCTGCTGACGCCATTAGGTGATTCGCACCTCTTAACCCTTGGCGGAGAATACTGGGATGCCCGGATGAAAGATGGTGTGGTACTGGCCAATACCGGCGAGACGTTCCATCAAAAAACGTGGGCAGCCTATGCGGAAGATGAATGGCATATTCTCGACTCGCTGGCCTTAACCGCAGGAACACGCTATGAGCATAACGATGTCTTTGGCGGTCATCTCAGCCCGCGTGCCTATATGGTCTGGGACGCATCCGACGAATGGACCCTCAAAGGCGGCGTAACGACAGGTTATAAAGCACCATCACTAAGCCAGTTGCATAACGGGATCAGCGGTGTAACCGCGCAGGGAACGGTGAATACGGTCGGTAACCCGGACCTCAAACCTGAGGAAAGTATCAGCTACGAAACCGGGCTGTATTACGAGAACGACGCCGGGCTTAACGCCAACATTACCGGCTTCTATACCGAATACAAAAATAAAATTGTCTCATATTCTATCGATGATAATACCAACAGCTATACCAACAGCGGCAAGGCAAGGACCGATGGCGTTGAATTTGCCAGCACCTTCCCTCTATGGTCGGATGTGCTGACCTTATCTCTCAACTACACCTACACTCAGAGCAAGCAAAAAGATGGTGAAAATAAAGGCGCGCCATTAAGTTACACTCCAAAACATATGGCTAACGCCCGTCTGAACTGGCAGGCAACGGAAGATATGAACGCCTGGCTCAGCGCACGTTATCGCGGCAAAGCCCCACGCTTTACCGAAAATTACGACAACCTTAGCGCGGTACAAAAGGCCGTCTATGACGATAAAGGCGCTGATTTAAAAGCCTGGACCGTTGTCGACATGGGGATGTCTTATAAGCTGACCAAAGATCTGACGCTTAATACGGCGGTTAATAACGTGCTGGATAAAGACTTTAGTGAGGTCAAATTGTATCAGGTGGGGCGTAATAGTACTTACGCAGGTGATTACTATCAAACGGCGCAATCCACTACCGGATACGTAAACCCTGGTCGTAACTACTGGGTATCTTTAAATTATCAGTTCTAATTTTATAAGACCCTGTTGGTCGAACTATCACGTGCATCCCATCCAGCCGGTATCATTCAGAATAATATCCTGAATGATTTCATAGAGTCGCCTTACAAAGGCGACTCACATCTTCTTCTAACCGCATCCCTAATTCATTTATCCCAACATAAACCTAATCGCCTTGTCCATAGCACGGTACATTCATAAACGCCATGAATTATATTCATTCAGAATAATTACCATGAGTCATAATTACCTTTCGTATTTTTATGAATTCATTCATCAAATTTATATAATAAAAGTCAACATTATTACTGATTTGAAAGCCCATAAGGAAAGTGGTAACATTTGCAAAAATAATATTCATGGTAAAAGCAATGATTATCACACACAATATATTAAATAAGATAATGGAAAATAGAACTTCCGATGATTGCATTATTTACCTGTCCGGACCATCATCATTGGACACTCCATTAAGTAGAATGCGCGATAAAAATTTTATTTGCGTAAACGGAAGTGCCGGTCATTTAATCGACAACAACATCCCTATTTTTATCTATGTTGTTTGTGATGGCTCATTTTATGAAAACAATAAAGACTTATTTCATAAGTATTCCTCCTATGCTCAGCATACCTTTATTAGTGAAGATGTTATTAAAAGAGCTGATTCAACAGAGGCAGAGTACTTGCTCAACACATGTTTTCTGTTAAAGGACATTTGCAAATCCAGAGGTGGTATCGGTAGAAAGATTCGCTATAAAATAAAAACAATGACTAACAGGAATCTTCGAATTAAATGTTCTGCATTCAGAAAAGTGAAAACAATTGCATTTTCAACTAATGTAACACATGGCCATTTTGGTAGTGCTACGGTCGCATTTAGCGCGTTACAAATAGCCATTAGTCTAAAGTTTGAAAGAATAATTTTTTCCGGTTTAGATTTGAAAGGTAGCTGTAAACGGTTTTACAATGAAGTTAACGCCCAACCCACGACTCTCCCCGCTGATCTTAGCTTTATATTAAGGTCATTTTCTTATGTAAGTAGCCACTATGACGGTAAGATCTACAATCTTTCCCCACAAACTGCTATTCCCTACGATGTTATTCCGTTCATCAATACAGAAGAAGTAGCTTGTTCCAGCTCCTACTAGCAATACAGCAATGATAAGAATATTTAAACAATCAATACAAAAACACCCCTTCCTGCACCATTAGGTACAATGCCAAAGTAATAACCCCGACGATACCGCCTAAAAATAGTACTGCGGCAATCGCAAGCTGGTTGCGATTTGTGTACTTCGCTTTGCTTCGCACATCCAACTTATTTTTCGCCGCTCTGTGACTTGAATCACGCTCCATCGCGAATGTTATATCTGCCATACCATTATCCAGTTGCTGTATTTGAAAACATAGATAACCACCACATCGATAAGGGTATAGATTTTAAATAACAGAATCTGAGATTTGTCTCACGATAAAGATAATCGTCGGATTTTTGCTACCGAAACAGATTTTATGCTCCCTTTTCATCAATAAGGTTATCTTGTATTTATTCGACAAAAACCTTCACTTTAGGCTTTGACAGCAGAATCATGACGAACTCAGTGAAGGTTACTGGTTTATAGAAATAGTACCCTTGTAGGAAAACAATGTTGTTTTTGTTGAGATAATCAAGCTGGGCCTTCGTTTCAACCCCTTCTGCAACGATGCTTAAAGATAGTTTACGAGCCAGATCGAGGACACAATCCAAAATTCGGGTTGAATCGGGAAGCTCATTTACCCTCCCCACAAAGCTCTGATCGATTTTAATGTAATCAATGTGCAGGTCATGCAAATAAGAAAGCCCAGAATAGCCCGTACCAAAATCATCCAGCGCAATCACAAAGCCATTCTCATGCAGGATATTGAGCCTCTGCACAAGATCTTCATCCACATCTAACGGCTCGCGCTCAGTAACTTCGATTACCAGATTGAGGTCATCTCGGTTAAAACTATCCCTGTAATGCAGGCACTCCTGCACGAATGTAGGGGATGTGATATGGGATGCGCTGAAGTTAATGCCGACATGGAAGCCGGATGGCAGTTTGCTGACAATGGCGTTCATGTTTTCCGCGACCTGCCTCATCAGGCTTTGAGTTAGTGGCACTATCAGGCCTGATTTTTCAGCGACGGGAATGAAGGAAGCAGGAGAGATATACCCGGCCTTAGGATGTTTCCATCGGGCCAGCACTTCAACTCCGCGTAACGTCCCCTCGCGACCATTTACGATAGGTTGATAAAAAGGGACGATCTCTCCTTTTACTATCGCCCTGCGCAACGTTTCTTCAGGGGTATCGTTCTTGTTCAGATACTTATCAATGGCATAAGCGGCTGCAAAAGACATTAACAGGATAAAAACCAGAATCCCTGAACCCTGTGTAACCAGTCTTTTTGCACTAAACAGTGGCGGTTTATTATAAATAATACTGAACGGATACTTTGCGGAATTAACTTGACCAGACGCACGTGCGCTTGTTGTAACGGTTTTCACATCGCCCAATAAACCAAGTACGTTGTCACCCACCAGCAATGAGTATGCTACTCCCTTTAACGGAACTTTCAGAGCCCCTCGAATATGCACCCCACTAATAGTGACAATAATACGACTGGTTTGAAAACGAGTTTGATACAGCAGAACAGGTATCTCGTTTTCCGTATTTCTTGCGGGAGTCAGCAACAGATTTGTATCAGCAATTACGGGGATTTGCTTAAGTAAAATCCTATTCCCCGGCAATGACGTACACCAAACCCTCCCCTGCCGGATAATGATCAGCGTTCGCAAATGAGGGCGAAGTGCAGCTTCGGTTCCAAGTTGGTATTGTCCCTCCAGATCGCATTTTTTTTCAGCAATATGCCTGGCGGTGCGGGTTGCCTGGAAAGCTTCATCAAGTATGTTATCCATATTTTTCGCGGCATATCTGGCTCCTCCAAGGGTTTCTGTCGAAGATGAATACCAAAGCTGCATATTAAGAATAAAAACACCGATCAAAAAAAGACACACCGCAGCGGTTACCGGTAAAAGTACTTTGCGCATTCTCATGTCCTGTAGCGAAAACTATCAGTCGTTGCGATGAGCATTGACGTGTTCTAATTTATCTCTACAGAGCATGGTAGACAGAAACAAAAGTCGCCATGCGTCCAGTCACATTTCCTCAATAACAACGTAACTTACTAATTTATTGATAAAATCATTACTGAAATTTGCAGTACAAAACCGGCGTTGCACCTCATCCAATTTTGCTATCATAGGAATGCACTAATAAGAGGTAATCAAATGAAAATCTTTATCACTGACAATGACGGGCACCTGATTCCTGTTGACGGAAAAAGCGTTGTCATCGAATTGAATAGTGGCGGAACCATCGAGATCGCCGAGGAGTACAGCCGGGACGATGTTCCTGAAGGCATTAATCTGTGGGGCGGACGAGAACCCTCCCCTTCACTCTCTTTCGAGGAAATCAAAGCCAGAACAGAAGGCCTGGGCGTTTATCCCATCGCAGCCAACGCTCTGCATGTATTTCCGTACAAACTTTCATCAAAAGAATGATCGCACACAGCAGACGAAGCGTTTTTCTCAAACCAAAGTAAGGCCATGGTTATCATAAAAAACTCTGGCTTTGGGGGGAAGTCAGCTCGCCGATATCTGCTACTTTCTAATTGCAGCCCATGCCGGCGCTGCATTATTTCATCACTATATACAGAAGGATAATACGCTTTTGAGAGTGAAGACTGAGCATAACCATTTGAATAATTAATAAATGATTAAAATATCAAGAACATAAGCACTCAAGACCGTATGTGCGTGTTCTTAAATATTAATCGTCATCATGATGCTTATGTTTCTTGTGATCACTCATAGCCTCTTTGAAAGCATCCGCTTGTGTATTAGCGGCCTGCAGTCGACTCATATTAGCACTGTAATTATTCCAATATTCTTTTTCTTCGTGATAACAAACATCACGGCTAATTCCCTTCGCTTCGCACTTTGCTAAGCGTTGTTCTTCTGATACACAACCAGACATCAATGAAACAGCAGAAAACGCAACCAATATTATCATTAATTTATTCATATAAATAACCTTAGAATGTCCAGCCGGCGCCGACTACAATACTATTAGCTTGTGCGCCAAAGACCTTAGAACCTTCATAGCCTGCATCAACAGTGAAACCTGCAATGGGGGTAAACTGAATACCAGCGCCATAGGCAAAACCTGTAGAAGTGTCAGTTTCACCATTAGCTTTGATCGCACCTCTCCCAATACCCGCCATTACATAAGGTTTTACCACATCATTTACTTTATAACTTGCGCCGACTAATGCAGAACCATAACCACGATCTATATCATTATCGTCATTTGCTGAAATGGTTAAGGATGTCATAACACCAAAATCACTCTCATCTGGGGTATAACCATATTTAGCGTTAAAACCATTAAGGTTCTGTCCATCTGTCCGGGTATGTACATAACCGCCGGTGACTACGCTTTCTCCTGCATAAACTGTCATAGCAAAACATAATGTAACAGCCACTAAACCTGTTTTTAAACTTAGCTTTTTAATAACCATTTTCATCATCAACTAATAGTAAGTAACACACATAATAAGGAATCATGCTTTGAATTTTATTTCTCAAGCATGTTGCCAACAGAAAAACAGAAAGGTAAAAAAACATCAATCGGAGAAAATGTTCTTTTTTGGACATTACTAATATTCAGAATAATCAACTGTTATAACACACTGATAAAAATGAATTTAAAATTAGGATAAAAAATCTTAAAACGCTTTTTCCTTGTAAATATTTCCGATATTTTTCTTGTTTTTAAAATGATTATTTCCCATCTAATAATCAATAAGATACAAACACCACTCAATTATAGTTAGTTCTCATACCCGAATAGAGTTAAATAAAGAAATATTGACAGCCATGGAAATTATTATCAAAAAATAAAATTGTAATGGCAAAGATAAAAATTTGTTCTTCAGTGCTATTTAAATGAGTTTAATAGTATGAGCGCCAGGAAAGCATTTTGCAGGTAAAAAAAACGGGAACCTCTCGGCTCCCGTTCTCATACAACCCAAGATCTGGATTACATGTTTTCGATGATCGCGTCACCAAACTCTGAACATTTCAGCAGCTTAGCGCCTTCCATCAGACGTTCGAAGTCATAGGTTACGGTCTTGGCGTTGATTGCGCCTTCCATACCTTTAACAATCAGGTCAGCCGCTTCGACCCAACCCATGTGGCGTAACATCATTTCAGCAGACAGAATGATGGAACCTGGGTTCACTTTATCCTGACCTGCATACTTCGGTGCAGTACCGTGGGTTGCTTCGAACAGAGCGCATTCGTCACCGATGTTTGCACCCGGCGCGATACCAATACCACCAACCTGTGCGGCCAACGCATCGGAGATGTAGTCACCGTTCAGGTTCATACAGGCAATCACGTCATACTCAGCCGGGCGCAGCAGGATCTGTTGCAGGAACGCATCGGCGATAACGTCCTTAACCACGATCTCTTTACCGGTTTTCGGGTTCTTGATTTTCACCCATGGACCGCCGTCGATCAGTTCACCACCGAATTCTTCACGCGCTAACTGGTAACCCCAGTCTTTGAACGCGCCTTCGGTGAACTTCATGATGTTGCCTTTGTGTACCAGGGTAACTGAATCACGATCGTTGGCGATGGCGTATTCAATCGCTGCACGTACCAGACGTTTAGTCCCTTCTTCAGAACACGGTTTGATACCAATGCCGCAATGTTCCGGGAAGCGGATTTTCTTCACGCCCATCTCTTCGCGCAGGAATTTAATCACTTTCTCAGCATCGGCAGAGTCAGCTTTCCACTCAATACCCGCGTAGATGTCTTCGGAGTTTTCGCGGAAGATGACCATGTCGGTCAGTTCAGGGTGTTTAACCGGGCTTGGTGTGCCCTGATAATAACGCACCGGACGCAGGCAGACATACAGGTCAAGTTCCTGACGCAGAGCTACGTTCAGAGAGCGAATACCGCCGCCAACAGGAGTGGTCAGAGGGCCTTTAATGGCAACACGATATTCACGAATCAGATCTAAGGTTTCAGCAGGCAGCCAGACGTCCTGGCCATAAACCTGAGTGGATTTCTCGCCGGTGTAGATTTCCATCCAGGAGATTTTACGCTCGCCTTTATAGGCTTTCTCGACAGCAGCATCGACAACTTTGATCATCGGTGGGGTTACATCAACGCCGATACCGTCGCCTTCAATGAACGGGATAATCGGATTTTCAGGAACGTTGAGTTTGCCGTTTTGCAGGGTGATCTTCTTACCTTCCGCCGGAACAACTACTTTGCTTTCCATTCACCTCTCCTTCGAGCGCTTCTGGTTCTGCTCGTCTGTCATCACGCTGCATGTGCGTTTGCGTCCTGCTACACGGATGCGTTAGAGCAACTTTTTGTTAATGATTTGTAATGAGCGTGTCAATACTACCCTATTGTTCGCCGCCATGAAAGACACTCGTTCTTAGGCTATAATGCGGCAATTGATATAATCTGAAAATACCATGCAAAAAACTTCTTTTAGAAATCACCGGGTTGAGCGATTCAGCTCACGACAAGTCACTAAGCAGCGTAAAGAAAACCAGCCAAAACGCGTGGTTTTGTTCAATAAACCCTACGATGTTTTGCCACAATTTACTGACGAGGCTGGCAGAAGCACGTTAAAAGATTTTATTCCCGTGCCGGGAATTTATGCGGCGGGCCGACTCGACCGGGACAGCGAAGGGCTTTTGGTGCTGACCAATGACGGCGCTCTGCAGGCGCGGTTAACGCAACCCGGTAAGCGTACCGGGAAAATTTATTACGTCCAGGTTGAAGGTGAGCCGACAGCAGAAGCGCTGGACGCCCTGCGTAACGGAGTAACGCTCAATGATGGCCCCACTCTACCCGCAGGCATTGAAGTAGTGGAGGAACCCGTATGGCTGTGGCCGAGAAATCCACCGATTCGGGAACGGAAAAACATTCCCACCAGCTGGTTGAAAGTTACCTTATATGAAGGTCGCAACCGTCAGGTACGTCGTATGACAGCGCATGTTGGATTTCCTACGCTGCGCCTCATCCGCTATGCCATGGGGGATTACACGCTGGAAAATCTTGCTAACGGCGAGTGGCGGGAACTGAAATCGTAACCGTACGGTTTAACGTGAGTGTTAACAGGGAAGAATGAAAAAAAATGGATAAGCAGCTTTTTGCAGCATTCATCCTGCTCGGCGTGTCACCGTTTTGTTCAGCAAAACTGGACTGTGAGACAATTGCCGGAACAGCAGCCGGAGAGGCAAACTACCTTTATGAGTCTGCCAAAGTAAAAACCGACTCACGCCTGCATTTCTATTCTGCACCAGCAACAGAGTGTCAACTCCCCGCGTTCATGGTCAATGGCGACACCGTCGAGGTACTCAGGAGTTCACAGCGCTACAAAAGCACGGGCATGCTTTCCAAAGATGAGCCTTATCGTTACGTACGTTATCGGGACGCTAAAGGAGCCTTCGCCACCGGCTGGGTCTCGGTAGATGGATTAACGCCGTTATCCAGTCCGCTTGCAGTAAGCGCGTCTTGCCAGACATGGGCAAATAAAGCGATGTCGCAGCGCGGGTTCTTACCCTCCTCCTCCGCAAACCACTATCAGGTAACAGGAGACACCCGCGCATGGTTCTATGCGATGCCAACCGAACAGTGTCGCAGCCCGTCCGTATTTTTAGTGCCCGGCGACCTCGTCTCTGTACAAGAACAATCCAACGATGATTTTATGGAAGCGGTCTATTACACCACCGATCGCCAAATTATACGCGGTTGGTTAAAAAAGTCGCAGTTACAGGCTATAAACAGCGGTGACCACTATCGCGACGACATCAACCCGCTGTCGACAGAAAAAGCAACGAGAGTCGCCACCCTTGGGCTACGTCACGACCACGAATGTATCTTTTATGAAAGCTGGAATGCTAAAAAGGCCATTGAGATTATCGTGCGCGAGGATCATCAAACCGCATTGTGCCGTGGAGGGGCCGACCCACAAACGTCACCTCCCGTGGCTTATATCAGTATCGACAAGGCCAGCGGTGAAATTAGCTGGCCAGATGTTACCGAAGGATTTGCTGAGGAATAAGGGGAAAACATGTTCAAACCGCACGTCACGGTCGCCTGCATTGTGCATGCAGAAGATAAATTCTTAGTCGTTGAAGAAACGATCAATGGTAAAGCCTTGTGGAATCAACCCGCAGGACACCTGGAAGCCGATGAAACGCTGGTGCAAGCCGCAGCACGCGAACTGTGGGAAGAAACGGGCATTAAAGCGCAGCCACAGCATTTCATTCGTATGCATCAATGGATTGCGCCAGACAGAACGCCCTTTTTGCGTTTTCTTTTCTCTATCGAGCTTGCCAATATGTGCGCTACAGAACCCCATGACAGCGATATAGATTGCTGTCGTTGGGTCAGCGCAGAAGAGATTTTCTCTGCGCCAAACCTGCGTTCGCCGTTGGTTGCAGAGAGTATTCGCTGTTATCAGAGCGGACAGCGCTACCCACTGGCCATGATCGGCGAATTTAACTGGCCGTTTACAGAGGGTGTCAAGTAAAGGGCTGCGTGCTAGAATATGCCGCCTTGAAGTTCAATGTCGTGAGTATTCCTATGTCTGAAAGCCCAAAAAAAGTGATCGTCGGCATGTCCGGCGGTGTCGATTCCTCCGTTTCTGCCTGGCTGTTACAACAACAGGGCTATCAGGTAGAAGGCCTGTTCATGAAGAACTGGGAAGAGGACGATGGCGAGGAATACTGCACAGCGGCCGCCGACCTTGCGGATGCGCAGGCTGTCTGTGACAAACTCGGCATTGAACTGCATACCGTCAACTTTGCCGCAGAATACTGGGACAACGTCTTTGAACTGTTCCTTGAAGAGTACAAAGCGGGCCGTACGCCAAACCCGGATATTCTGTGCAATAAAGAAATTAAGTTTAAAGCCTTCCTTGAGTTTGCCGCCGAAGATTTAGGTGCCGATTACATCGCCACCGGTCACTACGTGCGTCGCGCGGATGTCGACGGCAAAAGCCGCCTGCTGCGTGGGCTCGATGGCAATAAAGACCAGAGTTATTTCCTCTATACGCTCGGCCATGAGCAAATCGCACAAAGCCTGTTCCCGGTCGGTGAACTGGAAAAACCACAGGTGCGTAAAATTGCCGAAGATCTTGGTCTGATCACGGCCAAGAAAAAAGACTCCACCGGCATCTGCTTCATTGGCGAACGTAAGTTCCGCGAGTTTCTTGGTCGTTACCTGCCGGCTCAGCCAGGCAAAATCATCACCGTTGACGGCGAAGAGATTGGCCAGCACCAGGGGCTGATGTACCACACTTTAGGTCAGCGTAAAGGTCTGGGTATTGGCGGAACGAAAGAAGGGACAGAAGATCCATGGTATGTGGTGGATAAAGACGTTGAGAACAACATTCTGGTTGTCGCTCAGGGGCATGAACATCCACGTCTGATGTCCGTTGGCCTGGTGGCGCAACAGCTGCATTGGGTCGATCGCGAACCGTTCACCGGCACCATGCGCTGTACGGTGAAAACCCGCTATCGTCAGACCGACATTCCGTGCACCGTTAAGGCACTGGATGCAGAGCGTATTGAAGTCATTTTCGACGAGCCAGTCGCGGCGGTCACGCCGGGTCAGTCGGCTGTCTTTTACAATGGCGAAGTGTGCCTCGGCGGCGGCATTATCGAACAACGATTGCCTCTGCCGGTATAATTACTTACACATTTGATACAAGGAAGCAGTGAACGTGGCAAAGAATTATTATGACATCACCCTCGCCCTGGCAGGCATTTGTCAGTCGGCACGCCTGGTGCAGGAACTGGCGCACCAGGGGCATTGTGATGCCGATGCATTACACGTTTCACTGAACAGTGTCATCGACATGAATCCCAGCTCTACGCTGGGCGTGTTTGGCGGCAGCGAAGCCAACCTGCGTCTTGGCCTTGAAACGCTGCTTGGCGTGCTGAACGCCAGCAGTCGTCAGGGGCTGAACGCGGAACTCACCCGCTATACGCTAAGCCTGATGGTGCTGGAGCGTAAGCTGTCAGCGGCCAAGGGCGCTATGGACACGCTGGGAGACCGTGTTAGCGGCTTGCAGCGCCAGCTGGACCATTTTGATTTGCAGTCAGAAACGTTGATGAGTGCGATGGCTGGCATTTATGTTGACGTCATCAGCCCACTCGGCCCGCGTATTCAGGTCACGGGTTCTCCGGCCATCCTTCAGAGCCCACAGGTACAGGCTAAAGTACGCGCTTCGCTGCTGGCTGGCATCCGTGCTGCCGTGCTCTGGCATCAGGTTGGTGGAGGCCGTCTGCAACTCATGTTTTCTCGTAATCGCCTGACGACTCAGGCAAAACAAATTCTTGCTCATTTAACCCCGGAGTTGTGATCTATGGAATTATCCTCACTGACCGCCGTTTCCCCTGTCGATGGACGCTACGGCGATAAAGTCAGCGCGCTGCGCGGGATTTTCAGCGAATACGGTTTGCTGAAATTCCGTGTACAGGTTGAAGTACGCTGGCTGCAAAAACTGGCCGCGCACGCAGCGATCAAGGAAGTTCCTGCTTTTGCTGCCGACGCAATCGGTTTCCTTGATGCGATCGTCGCTAACTTCAATGAAGAAGATGCTGCGCGCATCAAAACCATTGAGCGTACGACCAACCATGATGTGAAGGCAGTTGAGTATTTCCTGAAAGAGAAAGTGGCGGATATCCCGGAACTGCATGCCGTTTCCGAATTTATCCACTTTGCGTGTACCTCAGAAGACATCAACAACCTGTCTCACGCGCTGATGCTGAAAACCGCACGCGACGAAGTGGTTCTGCCGTACTGGCGTAAGCTTATCGACGCGGTGAAAGATCTGTCTGTACAGTATCGCGATATTCCTCTGCTCTCCCGTACCCACGGTCAGCCAGCCACCCCGTCTACGCTAGGCAAAGAAATGGCTAACGTGGCTTACCGTATGGAGCGTCAGTATCGTCAGCTCAACCAGGTTGAAATTCTTGGTAAGATCAATGGTGCAGTCGGTAACTATAACGCCCACATCGCCGCTTACCCGGAAGTTGACTGGCATCAGTTCAGCGAAGAGTTTGTCACCTCGCTGGGCATCCAGTGGAACCCGTACACCACGCAGATTGAGCCGCACGACTACATTGCCGAGCTGTTTGACTGCATCGCCCGTTTCAACACTATCCTGATCGACTTTGACCGCGATGTCTGGGGTTACGTGGCGCTGAACCATTTCAAACAGAAAACCATTGCGGGTGAAATCGGCTCTTCCACCATGCCGCACAAAGTTAACCCCATTGATTTCGAAAACTCCGAGGGTAACCTGGGTCTGTCTAACGCGGTACTGCAGCATCTGGCAAGCAAACTGCCGGTCTCCCGTTGGCAGCGTGACCTGACTGACTCTACCGTTCTGCGTAACCTGGGCGTAGGCATTGGCTATGCGCTGATCGCGTATCAGTCCACACTGAAAGGCGTGAGCAAACTGGAAGTGAACCGCGATCATCTGCTGGATGAACTGGACCATAACTGGGAAGTTCTGGCAGAGCCGATTCAGACCGTGATGCGTCGCTACGGTATTGAGAAGCCGTACGAAAAGCTGAAAGAGCTGACCCGCGGTAAGCGCGTTGACGCCGAAGGTATGAAGCAGTTTATCGACGGTCTGGCGCTGCCGGAAGAAGAGAAAACTCGCCTGAAAGCAATGACGCCTGCCAATTATATTGGTCGTGCCATCACCATGGTTGATGAACTGAAGTAATCTGTTTGATGCCGGAGCGCGCTTGCACCTGTTCCGGTATTTCGTTCATATCGTAGTAAGCCGGAATGCATCAGCGTTTCCGGCTTTTTTATTGCCCACGAGATTATCCCTTTGCCCGGTTTATTAAATGTTTATCCCCACAGCCACATAATCAGCGTTAGACTATAAAATTGATTTTGTAAAATTAGCAAATACAGTTAATTATCATAAAATCAATTAGTTAATAAAAAACCATCTTAGACAATTGCGGGCAATATGAGTCATTTCATCGCCCCAAATCATGCCCCAAGCTAATTTTTGCCCCCAAATTTGCCCCAAAAAAGTAAAAATGGGTAGTGGTCTATCTGCCATTTAGCAACCTCGAGAAGCTAAAAGCCATAATGGAATATTGGTGGTGTGGAGCTTCAAATCCTATCGTTCTACTCAATATCCTATACTTTCAGTCTGACAGTTGGCTGGAGGTTTCTATGTGTGGACGCTTTTCACAGTCAATGACACGTGAGGACTATCTCGCCCTGCTCGCTGAAGAAGCTGAACGTGATATCCCATATGACCCTGAACCGATCGGGCGATTCAACGTGGCGCCAGGCACCAAAGTTCTGCTGCTGAGCGAACGTGACGAGAAACTTCATCTTGATCCAGTTATCTGGGGATACGCCCCCGGGTGGTGGGATAAACCACCGCTAATTAACGCACGCTCTGAAACTGCGGCTAACAGCAGAATGTTTAAACCACTCTGGCAACATGGTCGCGCAATTTGCTTTGCCGATGGCTGGTTTGAGTGGAAAAAGGTAGGTGACAAGAAGCAACCCTACTTCATTCATCAAGCCGATGGTCAGCCAATATTCATGGCGGCAATTGGCAGCACACCATTTGAACGTGGAGATGAAGCAGAAGGTTTTCTGATAGTGACGGCTACTGCCGATAAAGGACTGGTAGATATTCACGACAGGCGACCGTTGGTACTGTCACCAGATGCTGCTCGCGAGTGGATGAGGCAGGACATTGGAGGGAAAGAAGCTGCGGAAATTGCGACCGACGGTTCCATGCCGGCTGATAAATTTATATGGCACGCCGTGACACGTGCCGTTGGGAATGTGAAAAATCAGGGCTCACAGTTAATCCAGCAAATATGACGCAGCATTATATCGCCAATATCATAGCAACCATTTGATATAATTGAAATTATCACGCTTTTACTTTCAATAACATTTAGTGGTTATCTTTTACAACTCATTGATTATCTAAATTTTGATTTTAGTTTTAGAGAAGCGTTTTCGCCAAAAATCCAAGTTTTGCCGCCGGCACATTCAACACGCTACCACTACTGGCAAACCTCGATGATAAAGCTTTTACTGCCGATGAGGTCCGCTATGAGCGAGGAGCGGACGTCGTAGAGACATGAGAATAAGAGCGGCTAGGTTGTGGATTTTGTGCTTTTTACTCCCATCCCATTTCTTTGTAGGTCTTACTATCCTGTTCAGGGAAATCAGTTTGATATTCACCCCAATTACGGAACGTATAATATTTTTTCATTGCTTCAAGGTGCGAGTCTGCATCACATGTCCACACTAATCTGTAGTCCAGATCCAGCAATTTCCGAGCAGAGTCTCCCAGTGGACCGGCAAGACAAAACAAATCTAAACCAGCTTCATTTGTCCACAGCTCGTGCTTCATAATTTTATCCCCATGGACTGCCATCCATGAATTAATATATCACGATGTTAGCAACGTCCGCTCCTGGCACGAAGCGGACCAGGTCACTGAGCTGAAGGTCCGCTGTGAGCGTTAAACGGAAATTAAAGGGGGCGAACACGACATTAATTATCATGCTGCTCGGTTCAGCTTATCAGGCATGATTAATTAACATTCAGTCGCAATGCTAAATCCTGCGGATAGGGATCAAAGTAATTCTGCGTCAGCAGGTAGTCGTCCGGGTATTCCACCAGATAATGTTTAAGCAGCGTCATCGGGGCCAGGATAGGCAGTATCCCTGCGCGATAATTGAGGATAACCTCGCGCAACTCGCCGCGCTGGCGCATTGTTAATTGATTACGGAAGTACCCCTGAATGTGCATCAGCACGTTAGTGTGGTTTTTACGTGAGGCAGGTTTCTTCAGGATTGTCATTAATTTATCGCGGTAGACCGCAAAGAAAGCCTCCAGATCGTCCCATTCATGCAGTGATGCGACAAATGGGCCAATTTCCCGGTATCCGGCCTGATGGTGAGCCAGCAATTGCAGTTTATAACGGCTATGAAAATTCAGTAGCGCCCGCCGCGTCAGGCCATTTTTGCACAGCGTATGGAGCTCATGTAGCGCGAAAACCCGTTCGACGAAGTTTTCACGCAGAACCGGATCGTGCAGCCGTCCATCCTCTTCAACCGGCAGCCACGGATATTTCTCCATCAGCGCGGCTGTAAAAACTCCCACCCCGTCTTTGCGCCCGCGATTACCTTTTTCATCATATAAACGCACTCGTTCCATGCCACAGCTGGGGGATTTGGCACAGACGATAAAACCCGACAGTGTGTCCAACCCTGACAGATAGCTCAGACAAAAGTCAGCCATTTTGTCGGTAACGTCTTCGTGAGGTGCGTGGCTAAAACGCATGCGAATATCCCCGATAGTTGTTTGTACGAGGCGCAACGCCGGTCGTGGGACAGGCAAGCCTATCGCCATCTCCGGACAAACAGGCTGGAAAGTCACCCAACGGGCCAGTTTCACCATCGCAAACTCTGCCCGCTTATGCCCGCCGTCAAATCGGACGGCAGACCCCGTTAAACAGCCGCTGATCCCAACGATGGGTTGCGTTTTCATGGCGTCTTCCTCGCTAGTGCGTTTTACGGGAGAAGAAGAGCGTCACCGTGCCGACGGTGAGGCCAAATTTCTTCATCTCAGTTTTATTAAACAAATGGTTAGCATCCTGCAGGTACATCCAGTCATCAAAATTCAGCAACCAGGTTCTGCCGCTGGCTTTCACATTCATACTGTAATGCCAGTTGAACGCGTTGCCCGCTGTTTGCCCCTTCGCCACGCCTTCAATATCGCCAGCAGTACCTTCGTAACGATCGGCGCTGATTTTACGGATATGCCACACACGCTGCTGCTTCTCTCCATCGTCGTACACAAAGCGTTCATTGAGGGTCAATGTGTCCCCCACCACATCGCCGTTAATATCGACATGGAAACGACGAAGCTGTTTACCGCTGCGATCCTGAACCATCCCCCATGCTTGCGTTTCTCCCTGAAAATACTGAAAGATATCCAGCGTCGGCTGCTGCTGGCGATACTCGGTAATTTCGGCGCTACAGCCAGAAAGTTGCATCATCAGCGGTAAGCTTAGGGCTAATAAACGTTTCATTTATTACCTCCAGTGAGCTGCTGCCGCAGCTCAGGATATTGCGTACGGGAACCCAGCCAGATAGCGAGAAAGTTTTCGCTGAACGCCGCCGACTGTGGTGGGCCAAGCGGGATGAAATGCCTTTGTGCCACTGACAAGCGATACCAAAATTGCCCCTGCTTATCCTGGAAGACAAAAACCAGTTGCGTACCCGGCGCAACGTCAGGCCATAGCTCACCCAACATGCGAAGCCAGGACTCACTCTGCGCCTCCCGTGCCAAAATACCCTGCGCTCGCCACTGTTCGCGGGTAGCATCCACCAGTTCTTGCCGTTCAATATTGCGCTGATAGGTGATAATCAGTGCCTGATCCTCTTTCAACCCACGATAGCGCCCATCCGGGGTGCGTAATTGTGAGTTATAGATCGTGAATGGCCCCCAGGTGAGCGTAGCATCACCGACTTTCCGCCAGCTTAACCAGTCTGTGGCACCTGCAAACGGCGCAATCGCCATTACTCCCAGCAGTATCAGTAAGGCAAGTTTCATTGGTGTTTCCCCATAAAAATATGAAAAAACAGCATCAACACCAGCCAGCCCGTCGCCATTAAACCGAGCACGATAAATGTCGGCTCCAGAAAAGTAATGGCACCCAAACGCTCTCCTATCAGATAAGCGATCGGTCCTCCACCGGTGGCCATTATTACCAGCAGCCATCCTGGCAAAGAGGTCGAGCAGGTGAGGTGCGTCCACATGACGGCGAACATGAGCCAGAGCGCAAGCATCCATAACGGCAACAATGCTTCGCCGCGAAAATCGATCAACCCGGTCAGCGCCCACAACGCATCCAGACCACTGCCCGCAGCTGTCAGCATTAACGCGCACAGTCGTTGCGCAGCAGGCAACATGAAGCAGGCCAGAATAGCCAGACCAAGCCATAACACCAGACCGCGCTCACGAAATAACACCACCATGAACCAGTACAAATCGAACCCGACAGCCAGGAGAAAGACCTGTAAATGGCGGTTCATGGACGCTCCGCCGTCAGTTGCACCACACTGATTGTACGGGCGTTAAAACCTGCTTCGCAGTAACCGAAGTAGTACAACCACATACGGCGAAAACGCTCATCAAAGCCCAGCTTTTCAATTTCATGCCAACAGTGAACAAATCCTTGTCGCCAGTGCGCAAGGGTCCGGGCGTAGTCGGGCCCCATATCGAACAGGTTGCGAACCACAAAGTCAGTGTGCTTTGTCATCAGCCCACTCATCGCGGTGATGCTGGGTAAAAAACCTCCCGGAAAGATATAGCGCTGAATAAAATCGACGCTTTTGCTGTAATCGCGAAAGCGCTGATCCTGAATGGTAATCGCCTGAAGCGCCATTTTGCCCCCAGGGCGCAGGCGCGCCTGACACGTACGGAAAAACGTCGGCAGATAGCGCTGCCCCACCGCTTCGATCATTTCAACTGATACCAGTTTGTCGAATTCCCCGGTCAGGTCGCGGTAGTCGCAGAGCAATACGGTGACTCTCTCCTGTAAACCAGCGCGGGCAATGCGCGCTTTCGCCCAGGCAAACTGCTCCTGCGACAGGGTCGTGGTGGTCACCCGACATCCGTAATGACGCGCGGCGTATTCCGCCATCGCTCCCCAGCCGGTCCCAATTTCCAACAGATGATCATTCGCGGTCAGCGCCAGCTGTTCGCAAAGTCGCGCCATTTTGGCCTGCTGAGCCTGCGCTAACGACTGCTCGGGGCAGGTGAACAAGGCGCTGGAATAGAGTAAATCCTCATCCAGAAAGTGCGCGTAAAAGGCATTGCCGAGATCGTAATGCGCGGCAATGTTTTCTTTTGCCTGTTGCCGATGGTTGCGGCGCGTCCAATGACGTAAACGCTCAACGGGTCGGCCAAGCAGGCGAAATCCACTTTCCAGCCGCCCCAGCAGGGTGCTGTTGAGCGCAAATATTTGCAATAACGTAGTGAGCTGCTGCGTTTCCCACTCTCCATCCATCCAGGACTCTGCCGCTGCAAGACTTCCCCCCGTCAACACCCGCCAATACACCGTGGGCGAAACAATATGTACGTCGGCGCGTAATTCAGCCGAAACATCACCAAAATGAAAGACCTGGGCCCCTTCCCGCACCGTGACTGAACCCTGACGAAGGCCGCTCAGCATACGAAAAAGGAACCAACGCGCAACACGCAGGTTGCGCGGAATATCGGGTTCAAGCGCAAAGGTGGGATCGATCATGATCGTTCACTCCTGCTCACGGGATGATTGTAGAGAGGGACTCGCTTGAGCCACAGTCGTAGCGCCTGCCAATAAATCGCTGACACCGTTTTCAGCGTCATCATCGGCAGTCGTCGCAGCAACGTGCGTAAACTTGCCGGCGTCAACGGCTCGCGTTTGAGCATCAGGGTGGCATCAGAAATTTTCTCTGCCTGATGGTTTTCGATATGCATATGCAGCGTTTTACCCGGCGAGTTAAATCGCCAGTGATAGACCATATCCATCGGATTAAACGGCGATACATGGAACGCTTTTTCCAGTGGTCGCTTTTCCTGCGCATCTACGGCGTAGTAATGACGCTCATTCCACGGCGTATTGCGGACCTCCGCCAGCACCCAGCGCAGGATCTGCGCGCGGTCATAGCAGTAGTAAAAATTGACCGGATTAAAATGAAAACCGAAATAGCGCAACTGCGTCAGGAGCATCACGCGACCTTCAGGACGCTCGCCTGTCAGGCTGGCAAGCTGATTCAGTACGTTCTCTTTTAACGGGGTTCCCAGCGGGTAATCGGCATCATGAAAAGTAGTTGCAGCGAAGCGATTACGTTTCACGCCCACGCCCGGAAGCTGAGCGAGCTCGTCCAGATCGAGCCAAGCCATAAACACCTGATAAGTAAACTGGTGCGTGGTCGGCTGAAGGCGTCGGTGGCGTAATACGCCGTGGTACAGGCAGCTGTTCATCTTAGCTCCCCTCTCCTGCAGCAATGCCGTGTACCACATCCAGCGCACTGCGTACGCCATCTTCGTGAAAACCGTTGTACCAGTAAGCACCGCAGAACCAGCTCCGATGCTGACCGTTGATCTCAGCGCGACGCGCCTGCGCCCGCCAGCTTTCAGGGTTAAACAACGGATGCTCGTAAACAAAGCGTCGCCAGACGAAGCGGTCGTCGATGGGGATGTCCGGATTGAGGGTCACGCAAAATAGCGGGCTTCCTTCAGGTAATCCCTGGAGAATATTCATGTTATAGGTGACGCAAGCGCGGGCCCTATCTTGCTCACTCAGGCGGTAATTCCAGCTTGCCCAAGCGCGTTCGCATACCGGTAACCAGCGGCGATCGCAGTGCAACACAACCTCGTTACGTTGCCAGTCAATTGCGCCCAGCACGTCGCGTTCTGCAGGGGTCGCATCCTCAAGTACAGCCAGAGCCTGCGAGGAATGGCAGGCGAAGATCACCTGATCAAATGTCTGTATTGATCCTGCCAATTGTATTTTGACGCCGCTGTCGTAGCGAATAACCTGCTGAACAGGTGAATTGAGGTGCAATTTCAGACGATCGCCCAGCTTCGCCAGCATGACACGAATGTATTCGCGCGATCCGCCCGGCACCACATACCATTGCGGTCGATGCCAGATATCCAACAAGCCATGGTGCTCAAAGAACCGTAAGAACAGCGCCAGTGGAAAACGGCGCATCTCCTGAAGTGAAGATGACCATATGGCCGCGCCCATCGGCAAAATATAATGCCGCGCAAAGAACACACTGAAGTGGTGCTGGTCGAGGAAAGTCTGAAGCGTCGCGTTCACATCGGTCTCATTTAATGCCTGTTTCGCCAGACGATTAAAACGGACAATCTCTTTCAGCATTCCCCAATATGCGGGGTTGACCAGGTTTCGACGTTGGGCAAACAATGAAGTCAGCGTATGACCGCTATACTCCATACCGCTTTGCGGATTATGCACCGAGAAGCTCATCTGCGTTTTTTGCCCCTGAATGCCGAGTTCGCTCAGCAAGCCCATAAAACGCGGATAGGTTCGGTCGTTATAGACGATAAAGCCGCTATCAATCGCGAAACTCCCGTGCGGAGTCGCCACATCCACTGTCGCAGTATGGCCGCCAGGGGTCGACGCCGCTTCAAAAAGCGTCACCTGATGGTGTCCGGCCAGACGCCAGGCGCAGGTTAATCCGGCAATCCCACTGCCAATGATAGCTATTTTCATGAACGCACCATCCTGCGCAGTAACGCGCGCTGGAGACGCTCAGGTAGCCCGCCCAACACACGCAGCAACACGCCAAAACCCGACGGAAAGGCAATATGGTTTTTCCCTTTCGCCAGGCCATGACGAATCGCCTTCACCGCCTGCTCTACACTTACCTGACCGGGCATAGGAAAATCGTTTTTACGGGTAAGCGGGGTATCGACAAATCCTGGCGAAACGACAGTCACGGCGACACCTTTCGGCTCCCAGTCCAGACGCAAACTGTTAGCAAACCAGGTTAGCGCCGCTTTAGACGCGCCATAGGCTTCAGCCCGAGGAAACGGCATCCAGTGGGCCATCGAACTGACCAGCACCACGCGGCTACCGGAGGTTAGCTGCGTCTGAAGCGCTTCCAGGCAGTTGATGGGGCCCAGATAATTCGTCGCCATCACCCGTTCAACCTTCTCGGCATCTATCCTGCCGTGGTCGAGATATTCGCAGGTTCCGGCGCAGAGAATAACCAGTTCGGGTTTGCAGTCCGCCAGCTCCTGGCGACAGGCGTCTTTGTCTGTCATATCGAACAGGCGTACTGTGACATTGGCGTGGGATTGGCGCAGCTGTTCCAGCCTTTCTGGATTGCGGCCACAGGCAATCACGTGACAGCCGTCATCGGCCCATGACTTTGCGAGCCCGGCACCAATCCCGGAACTTGCGCCAGTAATGAGGACTGTCATCATGCGCGCACCCTCCTTTTAACGCCGCGGACGGCCCAGCCCAACAGCGGCAGATGCTCATAAAGCATCTCTCCGGCATCGTAATAATCACGCTGGCGAACAATCTTCTCGTTATGCGTCCCGACCATTGAACATCCCGGCAAGGATCGTAATTCTCCGCCAGCAATACGCGGATGCGACCAGTACATGGTCCACGTCACGGCAAACCGTCCGCTCTCACACAGCGGAGGACCAATGGCAAAACGGCAGGTGTTCACATTCCCCAGCAGATGCGAGAAATAGCGCTGGATGGCAAACAGCCCGTTATGTTCCCCGAAGGGATCGACAAGTACCGCGTGCTCGTCGTACAACCCGGCAAGTGCGGCGGCGGGCTGGCGATCCAGACTGGCGTAGTAATCCACAAACCTGTTAATAACGGATGGCTGCGCGCGCATAGCTCTTACCCTTATGTGGACCACAACACGTATGTGGCATAATTAAAACTTACACAAACACTTTGTTTTGTCCAAGTTTTGGCTGGGTAATTTTTATAAACACATTTAATTCAATGAATTAAGTTTTATTTTTTTGAGCGAGATTATCTGGGATCCACTAAGGCAGTGGCTAATCGACTCACAGGAACGGTAATGACTGAAGATTAAAGCGGGATCACTTCGAGGAAGTTGACCTGTTGTTGCCAGAGGTCTATCTGTTTTTTACGTGCTGCGGTGAGTTTGCCGGACGTAACCAACAGCCATTTTCGCTCGGGGAAAATTTCAGGCGCGAGCATCGCGGGCGCTACAGGAAGCACATCAATGCGATGTCCTTGTCCAGTGCGACCAAGCGCTTCAAGCCAGATCTCGCAGGGGTCGGTAAGATGCCAGCCTGTAATCAGGTAGTTATCACCCGGCGCACGCTTATCCCTTTCCAGGCAAAACGAGGTGTAAGAGATGATAATACCATCGAGGATTTCACGCAGCGTCATGATAGCCGGCACGTTGGCCGAGACCTGGCTTCGCAGAGGGCGCAATACCTCACTCACCAGTTCAGGGCGAGGATACTCGCGGCCAGCGTCATAAATAAGCTGGCGCAGAGATTCAATTTTCCCTTCGTTCAGGCGCTGCAGCATACTCTCTTGCAGAGATAGCCAGTTATTCGTTCGCCGCGCATCAGGGCGGGCCAGCAGCGGTTTTACCTGGCTTATCGGTACACCTTTTTTCACCCAGTCGAGAATTTTAAGCGCCAGCTGGATATCGTCATCGCTATACAGCCGGTGCCCACCATCTGTACGCTGTGGTTTGAGAAGTCCATAACGACGTTGCCAGGCACGCAGCGTCGTGGGGGTTATTCCGCAAACCCGCGCAAATTCACCGATGGAATAGGACATACAGAACACCTGATAACAAAGAATACTCTCAATATACTACGAACTACGCCGGAATAAACTCTAACTGAAATGGTCGATAAAAGCTGGCCACTTCACGAGGAGGCTTTTCAAACCACGACAGGTCCGCTTCTGGCACAGACCTGCCTATCAGACTAGGTTCAGGTCTGTGCCATAGCTGTGTCATGTCAGATCTAAGTTAATACAATTTAGACATTTAGAAAGGTGAACCAGCACATTACTTCCTCTCACTCCAGCCAACTGGATATTCAGCAATGGCATTAACATCTGTAAGTAACGCTACCTCCGATTTCATCTGCCTCTGCCGTTCGTGAATACTGAAGCCGTGCACTACCATTGCCTGCATCATCGCTGCCTCCAGTTGTTGCAGGAACGCAAAATTTACGGGAACGTCGTGGTTATCCGCATCGGTCCAGAAAAATCCCTCAGGTAACTTTCCTGTTCTACCAGCCATAACCACGGGTGCAAGACGCTCCTGCGATACTTTGCCTCCATCCCACCGGCGATTGTCCAGTTCAAAAATAATGTTGGCGTTTTCCTGAACGTCCCGCCAGTTGCTGATTTCAGCCAGTTTCTGATTTCGTAAATCCTCCACCATCTTGTCAGTCACAATAAAAGGGGCGACAGGTCCATACTTTCCTGATTCAAGCTCGCTGTAGATACGGCGCCCATGCTCCTCAAAATCATTCGGGCATGCAGTGAACGGCAGAAACTCATCAAACTCTGCAAATTTAACACTACAATTAATCGCTGTATGTTCTTTATTCGCCCACTCAGGAGCCTGAATGACCTCAATGTTCATACAATCTCCTTTTATGAGATTCGCTGAAAAATGCCTGCATAGTAACCCAAATTAGTCCCAGCCAGACCTTCAGAAGAACTCGATGCAATTCCACACGAACGCCATGTACCCGGCAAAGTATATTTGCCACTACTACCCGTAATACAAAACGACGCTTTAGCGTCGCTGTTGCTGATAATTCCACACGCTATTAAACTTCCCCCCGAATAACTTGTACCTGGATTAGTACCTCTCCCTCCAGGCGCTGGCATATATGCCAGCGCAAACGTACCTACAGCATGAAGAGCACCTGCTGGTACGCCTGCTGGTCCCTGAGGCCCTACAGGGCCAGTTGGTCCTGTTGCTCCCGTTAACCCGATATCACCCTTGTCACCTTTTGCACCCGCCGGCCCCTGTGGACCTACAGGTCCAGTTGGTCCTGTTGCCCCCGTTAATCCGATATCTCCCTTGTCCCCTTTTTCGCCTTTTGCGCCTGCCAGTCCCTGCGGACCCACAGGGCCAGTTGGTCCTGTGGGTCCCGTTAATCCGGTATCACCCTTGTCACCTTTTGCCCCTGCCGGCCCCTGCGGACCTACAGGGCCAGTTGGTCCTGTTGCCCCCGTTAACCCGGAATCACCCTTGTCCCCTTTTTCGCCTTTTGCGCCTGCCGGTCCCTGCGGACCCACAGGGCCAGTTGGTCCTGTTGCCCCCGTTAATCCGGTATCACCCTTTTCACCTTTTGCACCTTCTGGCCCCTGCGGGCCTGGCGGACCACTGAGGTCTTCACTTTCCTGTATCTCTTTAATGGTCTCAGCGGCGGCTTTTGAGGCTGCACTCCTTGCCTGTTCAGCAAGGAGCTGTGCTTCATCCCTTGCCTGTCCACTTTCTTTCTCACTGGCAGCAGCAGCCTGTGCGCTGTTCCGGGCATTCAGGGCGTCTTTCCGCTCTGTCCTACCTTAATAATCAGACCTTCAAAAGCCGAAGTCAGGCTGAGAAGATCGCCGTTCAGGTTATTTACCCTGATTTCGGCCTGCTCATGCGCGGTCTGCGTACCGGTCAGGGCGGCGGTCAGCGACTCCACCTTCTCGCGGTTCTGCACCAGGATGGATACTCAGCATCAAAACAGGCCGTATCACCGCGTGAATAACGATGATAGGGTCCCAGGAAAAAAACCGCTTTCCGCGCCACTTCTGCTCCCGTCAGGCCCGTGGCCCCGTTTGTTTCACTTCCGGTCAGATCAACACCTGTATCACCTGAACCCGCTGCAGTATTCTGACCGCCATCCCCGTCCACTGTATTTTCCGGCGTCAGTTCATCCGGCTTTTTCACATCACCGGCTGCAGCCGCCGCTGCCGCTGCTTTTGCCGCTTTCGTCGTCATCGTTTTGCTCCTGAAAAGAAAAAACCCGCTGCTGCGGGCCTGGGGAATTACGTGCTTTTACGCTGTGCGACCGTGGTCGCACAGAGTGCAGGACCGGTTAAAACAGCACTTTTGTCCCGAGAACAAGACCTTCCGGATGACGGAAGCCGATATCGTGCTCCGTCACCACGCGGATCAACGACTGGTTACGGGAGAACGCGGAAACCAGATTGCCATCCCCGTCCTGGTAGGAGGCTTCCTGCGAGAACGACACCTTCATGTTGCCGTCTTCACCGATAACCACATCATTAAAGTCAGCGAAGTAAATTTCCGACTCTTTGCCTGCGTCACCGAGGTTTGCCGGGATAGCGCTGGTACGCTGAATCTGAAATCCCTTCAGGATCCCCTGGGCCATTTCCGGGTAGACCTTGTTACCGTTACACATCAGACGAGCTGGTCTGAATACTTCCCACGCCTGTTTTTCAGTTGTGGCCCCGGAATATACTTCAGCGCCAAACTCGTTATCACAGGTAAAACAGTACAGCGCCACACCTGCCGAAATAGCTGATTTCCCATTTTTACGCGGTATCTCCGTGTAAACCTCGCGAAATCGTCGAAGCTTCGACCCTTTCTGGACCCAGCCAAAGGCGCAGCACACAATAAACAGTTGCCATGCCTCCAGAGTGATCGGCATCCGCTTGAATGCCCACTCTCCTTTTGTATGTGGCAACAACTGGATAAATTTCGCGGCCTTTTCTGCCATGTCTTTATCGAAGCGGTAACGAAATTTCTTACTCTTTTCAGCCGCCATGTCATCGATATGACGCTGGCAGGCCTGAATGACAAACTGGCACGCCGGAATTTTCCCCCGCACAACGTTGCGGGCGTATTGATTCGCGGCGTTTACGTTGGGGTACGATTTCCGGCTCATGAGTTGATCATCTTCAGGAATGGGTTAGAGGTTTTCTTCTGTCCGGCAAGGCCGATTAGGCGTTGTCGACTGCTGGGATCAAGGCCAAGCATGGAGCCGGTAGAGCTCATCTCCGATTCCTGCTCTTTCTTTGCGGTTAGCTCAGGGTTTTTTATCTTCCCCCCCATAGCACCAGTAATAGTCAGCCCTTCTCTGGCGATATTTTTAACCGCCCTGCGCCAGAACTCATATGCAACACACCAGCGCTCAAGTACGGCAAGATCGGTAACACACAGTAATCCCTGTCCACATAATTCTTTCGTGGTCAGTTCCCACATGACGGCCGCCATTGGCAGACCATCATCCTCAGAAAACCAGTCAGGTGGTGCCACACCTTTAATCGGTGTGAATACAGGTTCCTCTTTATTCAGGGCTCGTTTGCCGGGGTTCCCTGCCAGCTCCTTGCGCGCCGTTGGCTTGGGGCGACGCCCGGAACGCCCCGCCGTTCCAGCCATAAGCGACACTCCTGGTTAAATTTCATTTTTCGCGGGTATAAAAATGCGAGGAAGCGGGCAGTCCTGAAGTGCGAAAGGAGTCAGGGATTTGATCCCCCCTTCCCCAGACATCCGTCTGATTTAATCGAGATGAAAATCGTAATTCAGATTGCGGCGACTACAACTGCTCGCATTGTGCGAACAGGAATTCGAAAAATAGCCACTCAGCCCACAGTATATGTAATGGGCATAACTCATCGAATACGATCTCTTGCTGTCTTTGCTCTGTGGCATTCCCAGCACAACGACTCAAGGTTGGAATCGTCATCAGTACCGCCATGAGCTTTTGGAATGATGTGGTCAACGCTTTCCGCTTTCTTCGCTATCTTCTGCCGGCGATGGTTCTGACACAGGTATTTATCACGCTGAAGGATACGCGCTCGTTTAATTTCCCAGAGCCGCCCATATCCACGTTCTTGTCTGCTCTTTCCTGACTGATAATTCCGCCAGCCGTCACCAGCATGCTGCTTTCGGTGTTGGTCACAATATCCGCTGACATCGTTGGTGATTGCCGCACACCCTTTGTGTCGGCATGGGCGTTTAGCACGTGCTGGCATCGGCATAGTCCTGTTTGTTGGATACAAATTGTGTAATAGGCGGAAAGTAAAAATGAACCAGTAGTTGATTGAAAGTTCTCATAAATAGCGAGAATCAGCGTGGTTCTTGCCCCGTAACATCAAGGATTATCAGAAAGAAATAAAAATGAGAATTATTATCAAAACATTCAAGTGAGATCGCTGGAATAACAAACTCTTAATCTCTCAACAAAAATAAGGATTTGTTAAGCTTCATGATTTATGGTCGATGTAATACACCGTTTGAGGCAAGAATAATGGTCAAATTCTCAAAACTTCAGATTCGCTTACACTGGCTAACCCTGATATTAATAGCGATAACCTATGCAGCTATGGAGCTTCGTGGCTGGTTTCCCAAAGGCAGTAACACCTACCTTCTCATGAAAGAAACACATTACAATGTTGGGGTGTTTGTCTGGTTTTTAATGATAATACGATTAATTATTAAACATAAGTATCATGATCCAGCTATCACTCCCCCCCCACCAGCCTGGCAGATGATGGCTGCTAAAATAATGCATATCCTGCTGTACATTTCTTTTTTGGCTCTACCATTATTAGGTATTGCAATTATGGCTTACGGTGGAAAGGACTGGAGTTTATTAGGTTTTAACGTTGCATCGTTCGTTACTCCTGACGGGGAAACAAAATCACTTATCAAAGATACTCACGAAACACTGGCAAACATCGGATATTTTTTAATCGCAGCGCATGCTGGTGCAGCGTTATTCCATCACTACGTCCAGAAAGATAACACTCTTTTGAGGATGATCCCTGATTGTAACGATAAGAAATAAATACAAATTTTAATGTTTAACATTACAGCAGGCACTCAGTGAATGTCTGCTGTAATGCCTGCTCAGCCAAGTTGAAGCACACCGTGTTCTTTTGAATCAGAGAATGCAACAAACCCAGTGTATTCGGGGATAGTGTTCCGTCATCAGCATCAAATGCTGAAATGGTTGCGTGAAGAATCAAAAATGCTCCAAATCCCGCGCCGCTGCTGCCCCTCGATGGTCAGAATCGTCAAGGAGGACCCGTTAAAAGGTAAGCAGAAAATCTGTGGTTAGAAGTGAAGGCTTTGACAACGTTCTAAATTTTATGACAGAAATAAAAAAGCATTACCTTTCAAGATAATGCTTTTTCACTCGAACTGAATCTTATAACAATTAGATTAATGTGATTTTAATATCATAGCTTTCAAGCCCAGTCATTTTTTCACGAGCATTAAACTGGATATCGGAAACTTCTTTTCCTGTCTTTTTTTTGAGTTCAATAATTTTTTTTGTGATGAATTCAGAAATATCCGCTTCAGTTTTTCTTTTTAAATCTTCGACGTTCATTGTTTACCTCTCTTGATCTCTAACGTATCAACGCCAAGCATGTTACATTCCCCGTAGAGCACTTGTATAAGCGCTGATATGTTTAAAAGATAGAATAGAAAGACTCAATTATCAATAGTTTGCAGTACAATCTTCATACAAAAGAGCTCGCGACCACACAAACCACTGTACTAAAATCCGGGTCGGTCACGAAACAACCAGATCTCATTTCAAAAGCTTCGATGCTGCCTCGAGGATCTCTTCTGAACTGACATCACGATCAGAGGCTACATAAACTATTTTATGGTCTCCTGTCAGAGATGGAAATCCCGCTGACATCACGGGTAGGTGTGCTTTTTCCCCATTGGGAAACTCACGCATTATCGTAGTAATACCTTTCATTACGGTTACAACAACTGCAGGTTCTGCATTAAAAAAAACGATGACTTTTTTCATAATTTTACCGTGATGTCTCTTACAGAGATTGTCGGTTCAGCATACAAAAAAGGCTCCATAAGGAGCCTGAAATTTATTTTCTGAATTCTAACGAAGACTGACCAGAACGAATGTACAGTGCAATATTATCAAATGTAATCATTGTTGATTTGCAAAAAATACATTTTGCTCCGAAAGGATTTTTTTCAGTAACATCAAAGTTTGACGTTCGGTACTGAGATCCGTGGCAACACGGACATCTGAAGTGAATATTATTAGTAATAACAGTTACCTTATACAGCCACGACATTAACTGCCGTGGGGCCTTTAGGTCCCTGTTCAACACTAAATTCAACTTCCTGATTCTCATTCAGCGTCTTGAAATCATTACTCTGGATAGCAGAGAAGTGAACAAACACATCTTTACTACCATCTTTTGGAGTGATAAAACCAAAACCTTTTTCAGGATTAAACCATTTAACTAAACCAGTCATTTTATTAGACATAAACATTACCTTTATTGAGTAAGCCCTTGGGCAGAATGGTCCGAAAAAAATTATTAGAGAGAAAAGCTAACAAGGAAATCTCAACAGGAACAAGGAATAAAATTATTACAGCGACTGCTTCAGATAAATTCGTTACAAACCAGACATTCATTAACGCATGATTAACCAAACATAGCAAGGTTTAGTTTTGTAAGTAAATCTCAGTGGGTTTTGATCATAAAAATTAATTTAAATAGCTTAAATCGAAAATTATGTCATGCTGCGTAAGACCTTTATCTATCACCCTAAGTTGTCAGGGATTTTGACTCAAGGAAGAGTCGTATTTCCTTCATAGTAAAAATTCACAATTTTATCCACGAAAACCGTCAACATCTTAATTTATAGAGCTATTATTTTTCCTCTACGGTTCATTGTTAGTATTTTTACGGACTCATAAATCCGCTCACATGTCATTCCTGCCCGGTAGTTTTCATCAGCGCGTTCAGCATGGTATCGAGCTTCTTCTGTCAGGCTTCCTGGCATGTCTACGAGCATTGTGGTGTCATGGCGGATGGAAAGTTTTGTTGATTCGTTAGTTATCGAGCTGTAGAACGCTATGCTCTAGCGACTTGGAATAGGCAATCAGCCCGGTGTACTCAGGGATAACCTCGCCATCATCCGCTTCGAACTCAGGGATTGTTCCGGTAGTGATGGTGTATTGTGGCTGGCCATCTTCTTTTGCGAAGGCAGCCAGGTCTTCAATCTGCTTAGCTGTAAGAACTACTGTAATGCTCATTCCTCAGTTGTTAAAAAGCCCCGCTATTGCGAGGCTTGATTGATTATGGCTAACGACTACATCGTAACGGTTATAAAAGAAGCTATTAGCCAACATGTGGTGTATGGTTGTTAACCGCCCACCAGGACAATAAACATGTCGATACTCAAAGATATCAAGATGCGTACTTTACGCCATGTGAAAAGTACTTGTCCTCATTGCTCCCGCCAGTCAAAGCACAGTCTGTCGAGAATAAAAAACAATATAACGTTAATTTGCCCCTTCTGTGGAAACATCTATCTTCCATCGGAAAGCAAACCAATAAAGTAACTGATTGACTACCAAATAAAACTCATACTCTCAGAATGTGGCAAAGCAGACATAACCTTTTATTGTTGTTCTCATTTAAGAGAATGTAACACCCAGAGTGGAGAGGTTTTTTTTCTTCTCCACAATGCGGCGATCAAGTTCAGCCACTGCATGCGGGCGTATGGCATCAAGAAAGGCGTTATCCTGATAGGTAGACTGGATTGTCACACCAAGTCCGGCACCACTTTCCAGTATGCTTTTCTGAAGTTGTAGTTCTTTTATATCGTTATTGAGGTAATACGCTTCACTTAGGTTTTCTGCGTTCATCTTCTAACCCTGTTGTTGTTTGACTGCCTCACTGAGTCGTAAATGCGCTCACACGTCATTCCTGCCCGGTAGCTTTCGTCAGATCGCTCAGCATAATATCGAGCTTCTTCTGCAAGGCGTCCGAGCATGTCGGCGAGCACTGCGGCGTCGGCTCCGGCTGTTTTGCTTCTGACGGCAGTGGCAAGATCTGCGGTGTGCTTTGCGGCGTCCAGGCGGGTGGCAAGCTTTGTTGCTTCGGTACGCAGCTGGTTAACAGTGGCAGACAGGCCAGCAGCAGTGGCAGCAGATTTAGCGGCTTGTGCTTGTGCATCTTTTACAGCCTCATCACGGGCAATTATGCGCCCTTGCTCAATCATGCGGGCGGCGGTCTGCGCGTTCGCTGTTCGCGATGATTCCGCGCTGTCACGTTCCGCCCACTTTTTTTCCCAGCCGCGGCTGCTCCATACACTACCCGCGATGAATGCGATGGCCACCAGCAGAGAAATGGCAATAAACTGATAGCGCAGGCTCACTGGTCTATCCCCCAGCACGCCAGTGCACTTTCCTGGTCTCGTCGTTCAACCTGTCCATAGCAACCATTCTTCTGGCCTTTGGTCAGACGACAATCGCGGCCACCGTCTTTAATCCACCAGCGGATCGCCTCACATGCCCCTTTTGTATCTCCGGCGTTGATACGCTGGTAGAACGTTGACGGGAAGCATTTGCCTGGACCAATGTTGTAAGGACAGAAAGAAGCGATACCTGCCTTCTGCTGCTCACTCAACGGAACTTTTATATTTCGTTCAACCCATGCCAGCGCCTTGTCGCGTTCTATGGCGTTTACCTGGGCACATTTCTCAGCAGAAAGCCTCATGTCCTGAACTACTGGCTTACCATCAACCATCGTGGCGCCACGGCAAATCGTCCAGAGCCCTCCGCCGTCGCGATACGCCGTCAGACTATTACCCTCTTTCTCATCCAGAAACTGATCGAGAATAACTGGCGCGGAGGCTCCCGCAAGAATCAGACCAACGACCGCTGCGCTCAGTTTATTCTTCAGCTTTGGTGACATTGCCATTAAGCCGGTCCTCCCTTTCCTTTTTCCTGTAATACCAGTTCACAGCACAGGTGATAACGGTGCATGCAATACCGACAATAATTGCCCAGTCACTCAGGCTTAACCCTGCAATTCTGTCGGCCAACATCCAGGACACCTCTTTTGCTGTTTTAGCTGTTTCGGCATATGCCTTCGCTGATACACCGCAACCGGTCAGCGTGGTTCCTGTTCCATATGAAAGTCTGCTGTAAATGGTGCTCATTCTGGTCATAGCCTCACCTCCGATTCTTCGGATGGCGCTGTGTGTGATTAAAGGGTCAGGCTTCACGGGCTGGATTTATCAACAAAGCACGTAGCGGATGATTCCCGTGAGCCTGAAATGAAAAAGGCCGCCATGCGGCAGCCTCGAAGTAAGTACAGTTGTTTACAATGGTGGAGAGAGAGGACCTTCTAACACCTCTGCTTCACCGTTATGGCAAATGTCATCGCCTCTGGTCAGATGCCAGACACCTGTGATTGTTTTACCCGTCTCCAGATCATCAACAGTGTCATTCGTGTAGTACGCCACCTGTACAATGCCAACATGCTGAATCCAGTAATAGCCCTCTTTCATAAGCTCCTCCGCGATACTCAGCAGATAGTATAGAGCGGCACAAATAATGCTGTGGTGCAGGAAACCACAACTTAACCTTTGCTAATAAAGTAATTTCGAAAGATGACGATAATGGGTAATAAATGTAAGGCCGGAGGAACCACCATGAGCATGACCGTTAGCACTTTGGGTCAGGACATACTGCAAAGCACAGTAAAACAAACATCTTCAAGTACTGGCAACTCTGTTTCACAACAAATTCAAAACCTGAAAAAACAAATTGGAGAGTTGACAAAAGAACTCAGCGCCATGGGTTCAAAAATAAATGAAGTAACCTCCGAAGATGAGGCAAAACTGCTTAAACAGCAGATGGAGATGATTCAAAGGCAAATCGAGTCTATATACGCAAAAATTGCTCAATTACAAAAACAAGAAGCAGAAAAAAACCAAATGGTATCGGAAGCATTACCTACGGTAAGTGACAAATCAAGTTCGAACGTTGCAGGGAATAATACTAAAAATATTGATGTCTACGTTTAGCAGTTGCCCCCTCTCATTTTTCCTCTGAGCTAGAAACGACAAAGCATTGAGCATTGTGAGAACTTGTTTTCAAGTTAACGATTTCAGCTCGGCGATATGACAGGGGTACTGGTGTAATACACCTCGCGAATACCCCTGTCGTATCGCCGGAAAGCAAAAACCCCGCGCTGGCGGGGTTTTCGTTATATTCAAATTGTTCGCTTTTCGTCGCTGCCATCGTGGCGCAGCTCTGCCAAGCATGAATTAATTATTCACTTTGTTGGCCCGTTTTCAAACGTTTTTACGTCATAAAGCACTTATAGCTAATTCCCGCTGCCATTTTGTACAAATATCGTTCAATCAATGAGCTACTTGTTGCAAAACGATCGTTTTGAACGATCGATAAATGAAAATTGATCTGTAATACCAATTTTAATTGTGTGGTTATCGCACGTAGACTCAGGGCAAAACCTAATAAATGGAATTATCATGAGCCTTTATCACTACTTGGCCATATATATCGCGGGTTTCATCGCAATGTTTGCTTTGTTAGTTCGTGGGGATAGAGTACACGGCCTCGAATTTGACCTGGCTGATACGGTGATAACCTCCATTCTGTGGCCCTTCTACGCCGTTGCTATTATCTGTATTAAGATTTATGAGCGGTTTAAACAGAATCGTCAGTAATAGCCAGTTCCCCCGGCTACTGACCGGGGTTTTTGTTTCGAATTACAGACTCATTAGTCTCCCGGTCAGCTCCTCTTTTGGTATGACTAACCATCCTCTAACCCAGCTCTCATCTGGTTACGAACCGCAAGGAATGTTTTTGCTCTGAATATTTCCAGGCACCATCGCACACGCTTTCTCGCCTCCCCGTCGGTTAACCATGGCGCAATCGCCTGCAGCTCCCGGGTTATGTCTGATATTTTTTTTCGGGTGGTGTAATACTGAAGACCAACAACATAAACCGGATCGTTTATATCCAGCGCCTGCAATACGCATTGTTCAACAAAATCGACATCATCATTATGCAGAGCTTCATCAATCACACTGGCAGTTGACTGTGGCCAGAGAATGCTATGTGCCCTGTTCATCGCCTGCTGTCCACGGAATCCCTCTTCACGAGCCTGGTTCAACGCTGCGGTGAAGCGTTCTAACGCCTTATCTGACCAGTTCCGTCCCTTAAGCACATTCCAGCACGCGTGTCCTCGCGGCATACGTGGTGCTGTTTTTCCTCCCACCCCTTCCCCCCAGGTAGTGAGCAAGGATTTAATCCATCCGGACTGGATCCCCGTAAGAAGGATACATTTACCCAGCCAGCTTTTACGCGGCGCTGATGCGGCTTTACCAAGTGCTTCAAAATGATTGCGGCGTTGACGTGGTGTCATCCTGTTCATCTCCTTACGCCAGAACGCCGAGCCCATAAGCCCGATCCAGCACTCTGATTATCATTACCGGCTGAGGAACATTTTTTTGCTCAAACTTCACCGGGTCGTTATGTAGTTCTGTATGGCACTGGCGGCACAGGGGGATCGCAAAAATATCATGCGCCTTTGTTGCCATTCCTCCCTGCCCCCAGCCAATTAAATGGTGTGGGTCATCTGATGGTTTACCGCAGCATTCGCAGGGTTGTGTTTTAATCCATTCCAGATACCTGGGGGCCGTCCAGCGGACCCGCTTTGGACGTTTCATATAGGTTTGCGGGGACTCAGGATCGACCAGAACACCAACTATGGGCTTAACCGCAGGTACCTGCGCTGGTGGCAAGTTCACGGGTATTGTGCTGGCTTTAGCTGTAATGATGCTGGTGGCGGTTACACCCGGTTTGATATCGCATTCACGCATGACTGACTGATGTTCTTCCGAAGGAATACGGAGCGCCCGGCTGGCTACTGATTCGGGAATTACGTCGGTAATCCCCATACGAACAGCCCACCAGCAAAGCTCCGCTAGCGACAACTCTCTGGAAGAATCCATATTCAGCGCCACCATGATGCTGTTAATAATCCAGTTAACAACATTACGTCTCGCCAGCTCTGAAAGTTGTTCGCTGTAGTGGTCACGCAAATGGTTATCACAATGTCCACACAGGAGAACCGATCCAGGTTCATGACGCAGAGTGGTTAGCTCGTGATAATGGTAATCGCTGTGTGGCCACTGGCAGCAGCTACCGCCATAACGCAGAAGCCAGTAATCAAGGCCACTCAAATCACCAGCAGCCTTAATAACTTTTTCATCCAGGAAGAACG
This sequence comes from Citrobacter sp. Cpo032, assembly GCF_030332975.1. Lineage (NCBI taxonomy): Bacteria > Pseudomonadati > Pseudomonadota > Gammaproteobacteria > Enterobacterales > Enterobacteriaceae > Citrobacter > Citrobacter sp. Cpo032. The sequence goes on along the minus strand of NZ_JAOWGU010000049.1, from coordinate 224,886 downwards.
GCTTCAGGGAGTCGTCACTGGCAAGTGGCTGGCGAACGTCAGGAACACGGCCAGCAGGCAACCTTTCCATGCTTGCCGGCTGGCTTTCCACCAGCACACGTTCACAACTGAATAATGACATCAGCTCACTGCCCGGTTTGAGCAGCACAATTCCAAGCTCACGCGCAACCACCGGCTTCAGCAGCGCCCTCATTCTGCTATCTCCCCGATAATTATTTGTCCCTTCTCTCCCCATAATTTAGTGACGCGTGAATCCCAGATGTGAGCGTCATCTTCGTAAATGGCATCCATCAGCGCTTTCATCATGTTGTCGAAATCGGGTTTAGCCTGGTGTGGTTTACCGTTTAACTCAGCCCGTTTCTTTTTGCTCCAGCTCGCTGGCATCGGAAGCATGAAGGTGACATGCGAACCGCTTTCCGGCAGCTCAACACCCTGCAGACGAACTTCATCACAGAAAGCCCGGTAACGCAGAACCTCAGGACGCTTTTTCCATTTGTCAGCGCGCGTCATTCGGGGCTTGCCCATTGGGGTGATATCGTAGACTTTCACATTCACCTCCAGATCCGCTGTTGCCAGGTTCTGTCCTGGCGAGGAGGCTTAGATGCTTCCGGCAAGAACGCGCTGATCGTCCAGTGAATAAAGTCATTATCCAGACTACGCTCGGTCTTAATCTGCTTTGCTTTATAGCTGGCTTCCAGTTCGTCAGCCTGCTCAGTGGTGAGTTGTGTATGTTGAAACCAGCTTTTCTTCATAACGCACCTCTGGATGCGGCAAAAAGAAAATCGCTGGCGTTGGTTAACGTCAGTATGAGGGATTGCTTGAATTGATCTTGCGCCATGGGGCTTTTCTCCTGTGGCGCAGCAGGTATAGGTTGTTCAGGCCTATGACGGGAGTGTAACAGATTTTTGGGTAACGCGATAACCAGCCCTTTCCAGCATCTGGGTAAACAACGTAGGTGTACCAATAATTTCATTATCCTGAAGAGGCATGAAAGACACCATGCTACCGCGACGGTACATCAGGGCGCGCTCACACTCAGGAAATGATTGCAGCCTGGCAACGATGACTCCATCGTGACATCTGATGACTGCGTAGCCTTTTTTGGGCAATCCTAATTTTTCTTTCACTTAAACTCCCCCATGCAAACGGGATAAAAGTAACACCCAAAATAATTAATAAAACCAGTCGTCAGCACTTTCCCAGGTTTCCTGGAGGATAGTCTCTATTTTCTTTTTATCTTCCTTGTCACCACCAAGAACACTTAAGCCATCAGAGCCTGTACGACGTATGCTCAGGCTGCAGTTCTCATACTGATTACTCAACCTTTTAAGTAACTCTTTCTCCAGCGCCGGCACTGCTCCCTTTGGAAGTTCTTTAGTACGATCAATGGTGAGTTCAACTTTCATATTAGCCTCCACTGCATATACTGTATATTTGTACAGTACACCGATACATTGAAATGATCAATGACTTAAGAGCACAAATTGTTAACCTTAGCCTATAAATGAGATGCAAAAAAAACCCGCCGAAGCGGGTTCAATCCAATGAGGACTTGTTGTTTTGACACCATTGTAAGTATTGAGATATCAACGTCCTTAAATTTGGATAACTGCTTTGATTGGGATTGATTGCGCAACTTTCATATGCTCGTCTCCCCCTGCAACTTTTTCAGGTTCTGTCTAACATACCCAATCAAAATAACAACTGTGTCAGGTATCCCATAATAATCGCCATGCCCAAAATAACGGTCAGAAATGCAGCAATCAAGGGTGTTTTGAACATTGATTTAAGCAGTATTACTTCCGTCAGACTAGCTCCTGCGCTACCAATAATCAGAGCCATTACTGCTCCCGTTCCCATGCCTTTATCCATCAAGACTGATGCCAACGGAATTACTGCCTCAGCACGTATATACAACGGTATTCCAATAATTGCACTTAGTGGAATCGCAAACGGATTATCATTCCCAGCATGAGCAGCAATCCACTCTGCAGGTATAAAACCGTAGATAAACGACCCTATAACAATACCTAACATCAGATAAGGTAATACATCTTTAAATTGAGTCCAGGCATCCTGAAATGCCAGTCGTATCGCACCAGGCTCTCTTACTACACTTTTCGGGAAGAATTGTTTATTTGTTTGGCCCGTCTCGCAGCTCAATTCACAATTTGTGCCCCGAAATGCTGAGAAACTCTTAAACGTTTCTTGTGGTTTAGAACAACTATTAGCCCCTATGTCCTGTTGATTTGATACAGAACAGCAAGCTGAAACACTCTGTAGTTTAGTTTCAGGAGTTTTTCCACTGCTAACACCACAACAGCTAGCCAGCGGTTTTGATGTTTCGACAATATGTCGGTCAAAACCAAGCACATCTAACAAAATACTTGCCAGTACGGAAACTGTTGCAGCTATAACAGCGTATAGCAGGGTAACTTTCCAACCAAAAGTAACCCACATCAGACCAATGATTATCGGGTTAAGCAGAGGTGAAACAAACAAGAATGTAAGTGTTGGACCGAAGCCTGCTTTTGCTGATAACAGTCCGCGTAACATGGGAATTGTAGAGCAGCTGCAAAACGGTGTTACAGCTCCTAACAGCGATGCAAGTATGTAACCTCTCCCCTTTCTCGCCCCTAACATTCTTTGAATCTTTTGGTCCGGAATTTTTTGCCTGATAAGGCTAACACCCGCACTAATCAGAAAAAAAAGCGCAGACAACTCGACAGCAAGAAACAAGAACATCTCTGCCGCGTTAGTAAACATAGAAATCCAGCTATTCATGAACCCCCCTATAAACCATATTTCTAGAATAATCGAATTATTGAGGTTAGATCAACATATTTCTGGTATTATCGAAATATCAATAGATGAGGAAGGTACCATGCAACTAGAAGAAGTAGCTAAAGCTATGAAAGAATTAGGACATCCAACACGTTTGTTTATTTTCAAACACCTTGTTAAAGCCGGTGAACAAGGTTTACCTGTAGGTGATCTACAAAAACAACTTGCGATTCCATCTTCAACACTGAGTCATCATATATCCGCTCTTGTTTCCGTAGGTCTGGTCAAACAAAATCGCGAAAGCCGCTCCTTAATCTGCGTTTCTCAATATGACAAGTTAGAGTCGATTATTGATTTTCTACGCGAAGAATGTTGCATCAACAGTCCAAAGATTTAAATCGAGGCAATCCATTGTTTTTATTTGATAAAGGAGCCGCCTAAATAACAGGCGGCTCTCCTGTCGCTTATTTCAATTTTTTGCCTGCATCATCAACGACTTTCTCGCCATCTTCCTTGGCGAAAGCCCCTTTCTGAGCATCAGGAAGGATATCCAGAACAACTTCAGAAGGACGGCACAGTTTGGTTCCCAGCGGTGTTACAACGATGGGGCGATTAATCAGGATCGGATGCTGCAACATAAAGTTAATTAACTGGTCGTCAGTAAATTTATCTTCGGCAAGACCCAGTTCCTCATATGGCTCGACGTTCTTACGTAGTAACGCCCGGACGGAAATGCCCATATCAGCAATGAGTTTGACCAGCTCATCGCGTGAAGGTGGAGTCTCAAGGTAAAGAATAACGGTCGGCTCATTACCGCTGTTGCGGATCATCTCAAGCGTGTTACGCGACGTGCCGCAGGCAGGATTGTGATAAATGGTGATGTTGCTCATATCAGTATCTCATTACAAAGTGAAAGAGAGACGTAGCGCCAGCGCTGCCAGCGTTACAAACAGCACAGGCAGAGTCATGATAATCCCGGTGCGGAAATAGTATCCCCACGTGATGGTCATATTCTTCTGTGAAAGTACATGTAGCCAGAGCAGCGTTGCCAGGCTACCAATAGGTGTGATTTTCGGCCCCAGATCGCAGCCAATCACGTTGGCATAAATCATCGCCTCTTTGATGACGCCGGTTGCGGTACTGCCATCAATAGAAAGAGCGCCAACCAGCACGGTAGGCATGTTGTTCATGATGGAAGACAGGAAAGCCGTCAGGAAGCCAGTACCCAGCGTCGCGGCCCAGAGTCCTTTATCAGCCAGCACGTTCAGAACACCTGAAAGATATTCGGTTAGCCCTGCGTTGCGCAGACCGTAAACTACCAGGTACATCCCCAATGAGAAGATGACGATCTGCCAGGGTGCACCATGTAGCACTTTACCAGTGTTAATGGCATGGCCTCGTTTCGCCACTGCAAACAGAATTATCGCCCCAACCGCTGCAATCGCACTAACGGGAATACCGAGCGGCTCGAGGACGAAGAAACCAACAAGCAGGAGAATCAGAACTATCCAGCCAGTGCGGAATGTAGCCGTATCTTTTATTGCCTCTGTTGGTTTCTTTAGGAGGGCCAGATCGTAAGTTGGCGGGATGTCCTTGCGGAAAAACAGATGCAGCATAATTAGTGTGGCAATAATGGCGGCGATATCGACCGGTACCATCACCGATGCATATTCGGTGAATCCCAGACCAAAGAAGTCCGCCGAAACAATATTCACCAGGTTCGACACGATAAGCGGCAGGCTGGCAGTATCGGCAATAAACCCGGCTGCCATGACGAATGCCAGCGTGGTACCTTTGCTGAATCCTAATGCCAGCAGCATAGCAATAACGATTGGTGTCAAAATAAGTGCCGCACCATCGTTGGCAAACAGTGCCGCCACCGCTGCGCCGAGCAGGACGATATAGGTAAAGAGCAAACGGCCACGACCGTTACCCCAGCGTGAAACATGCAATGCCGCCCATTCGAAAAAGCCTGATTCATCGAGCAGCAGGCTGATGATAATCACCGCAATAAAGGTCGCTGTCGCGTTCCAGACGATATTCCACACCACCGGAATATCGCCTATATGCACAACGCCAGAAATCAAAGCCAGGCCCGCGCCCAGCGTTGCACTCCAGCCGATCCCTAATCCTTTCGGTTGACAGATAACCAAGACAATGGTCAGGACAAAAATAGCGCCTGCCAGTAACATACACCCTCCTGACAGGGCGGATCTGCCGCCCTGTATAAACAAAAAATTAACTCGCCAACTCTCTGAGTTTTTCAATACCTGTTGGCTCAGAAGCCAGTACCGGAACGAGCGCTATATGGTCAGCGTGCTGATTCTTAACAGCCTCAATCTGAGGCTGTTCCTGCTGAGCGCGCTGGCAAAGCAACGGAGAACGCGTATCCGCGATGGAAAGGCTGTTATTGATAATCCAGCCCCATGGATGAATCCCCGCTCTTTCAAGGTCAGCCTGTAGGCTTGCCGCTTCCAGTACCGGTGTGGTTTCAGGCAGAGTGACCAGCAGAACTTTGGTTCGTTCCGGGTCCTGAAGCTGCATCATTGGGGTAGTAAAATGACCTTTCTCCCCCATTTTTTTGGCAATCTCTCGGTGGTAAGCCCCGGTAGCATCCAGCAACAACAGCGTGTGCCCAGTGGGAGCTGTATCCATGACAACAAACCGCTTACCTGCTTCACGAATCACTCGGGAAAAAGCCTGGAACACGGCAATTTCTTCAGTACAGGGAGAACGTAAATCTTCTTCCAATAGCCGTTTCCCTGCTTCGTCCAGATCTTTTCCCTTCGTCTCAAGAACATGCTGGCGATAGCGTTCGGTTTCATCGTGAGGGTTGATGCGGCTGACCTGCAGGTTTTTGAGGCTGCCGTTCAGCGTTGTACTCAGGTGCGCAGCGGGATCAGAGGTGGTGAGATGCACGTCATATCCCATGTCTGCCAGCCTTACGGCGATAGCAGCAGCCATCGTGGTTTTCCCTACACCACCTTTGCCCATCAACATAATCAGGCCATGTTCACTGCGGGCGATATCATCGACCAGGTCAGAGAGCGATAAGTTTTCAGGCGTGTACAGGACGTTCGGTACCGGGAGCGGTAATGCATCAAAACGGGTATCCAGCAGCCCCTTCAACGCAGACACACCAACCATATTTACTGGCTGGAGTAATAAGGTATCTCTCGGTAGCTCAGATAAACCAGCAGGAAGATTTGCCAGTGCTTCCTGCTCCCGTTGCCATATCGCAGCAGCCAGCGCGTCATGTTCAGCTTCGGCTTTAGGCAGCACACCATTAATAACCAGGTACTGGTTTTTCAGGCCAATTGCGGCCAGTTCTTCATGGGTGCGGGCTACTTCCTGCAGCGTAGATTTTTGCAGTCGTGCAACCAGAACCAGGCGGGTACGTTCAGGATCGGACAACGCCTCTACCGCATGAGCATACTGCTCACGCTGCTTTTCCAGCCCGGCCATTGGGCCAAGACAGGAAGCACCATCCGGATTACTTTCAATGAAACTACTCCAGGCACCGGGAAGCTGGAGAAGGCGAATCGTGTGGCCCGTCGGCGCTGTATCAAAAATGATGTGATCGAAGCGGGTCAGCAGGGAAGCGTCTGTCAATAAGCCGGTGAACTCATCAAACGCCGCAATCTCAGTCGTACAGGCTCCTGAAAGCTGCTCGCTGATACTGTTAACAACGTCTTCAGGCAGAAGACCTTTGATAGGATCAACGATTCTGGAGCGGTATTGTTGCGCGGCTTCCTGAGGGTCAATCTCCAGAGCGGAAAGTTCAGTAACTGCTGTCACAGAGCGAATGGTGTTACCGATAGCCTGGTCGAATACCTGACCGACATTGGAGGCTGGATCTGTACTGACCAGCAAAACCCGCTTACCTTGTTCGGCAAGGCGGATAGCCGTCGCGCAGGAAATGGACGTTTTTCCTACGCCACCCTTGCCAGTAAAAAACAGGTAAGGCGGGATATTCTCTAAGAATTTCATATGTCCTCCTGACATATTCAGCAACAGGAAGTATTACCACCACAGCAGCTGGTGGGAGCTAACCCTACCTTCTCCAGCGGAATACCGAACCAGCGAGCCAGCTCAGCGCGTTTTGGGTATCGCCCAGCCATCACCGTTTCACCGTCCAACAGCAGTAGCGGAAGCCCTTCTGCTCCAGATGCTTCGAGGAATACTTTCGCTTTCTCATTATGAACAAAGCTCATGGGCTGCTGCGCCAGGTTATAACGTTCAACCTGTACGCCACGTCCTTTCAGCCACTGCACATCAGCAGAGAAATCAACCAGAACCTGATCGACATCTGAGCCACATACGCCGGTACTGCAGCACATTGCCGGGTCAAACACCGTTAACGTCTTCATTCTGAATACCTCACATTCGAAAAATCATATATGTTCAGGCAAATTTTTTAGATGCAAACAGCCTTACCGCTACCAGAGCAGTTTGCCGATGCCAGCTTACGGGCGATGGCCTGTACGTCGTCCTGTTGGCTTAACCAAGCCTGCTCAATTACCTGAGCAGCCCATGACGGAATATGCGGAGATAAGCGGTAGTGAACCCACTTGCCCTGCTTGCGATCCAGTAATAATCCACTTTCCCGGAGCATTGCCAGATGACGGGAGATCTTGGGCTGCGACTGATCCAGCGCCGTACAGAGATCGCACACGCATAGCTCTCCCATTTCTCTAAGCAGCAATACGATGCCCAGCCGAGTTTCATCGGAAAGGTTTTTGAAGAGTTGTAGAGAAGTTAGTTCAGCCATTTTAGTCTCCTGAATTCTCTCCGTAGTTTCCTGCAATAGTTGAGTGTCGTCAACCATCACATTCGAAAATTCGAATATGATGGCTATGTGGTTTTAATATCAGATTTACTGATTGTTCATTATTCAATTTGTTAATCCTGCCGCTTTTCGACGCCTGTATTCATCTATCAGTAATTGTGCTGGCGTTGGTCCTGCCGGATGGCGCGGCGCTTCCAGTTGACGTCGAATTGGTGGGACACTTAGTCCATTACCAACATGCTTCGACCACTTCGTGAGTAACTTTTCTGCCAGTCGTTTCAGCTCCCCCTCTGTCATTTGTCGTTCTACGCCCGTTCTCCGCATTTCAATGCAGATGTGATACAGCACGGGCTGAGGCCATGGATATTTATCGCTTCCTGAATACCGATATGACTCATTGCGCCAGCGCCGGTATTCCGTCATAACCTGCTCCGATTTCAGTCCGAATGGATTCGCACCACTCTCTGAAACCAGAGAAACAAACTCAGCCAGGTCAGGCGGCCATGTATTTCCCATCGCGCAGCGCTCCATGCATTGCTGACAGACCAGCCGAATTTGCTGTTCAGTCATCGAACCTATCTGGGCTATCCAGATAGGCGAAGGCTCCGCCCCGTTCTTCTGGGTCCATCGGTTCGAATACACCTCCCCCATGACCTGCCACAGTCGCCAGGCTGTTTCCGTCGCCATCAAGTCCATTCCTGCGGCGCCACTCTGCGTGTGCTGACTGAATTTGCTGAACTGCCCGGGATGCTGTTGGTTCTGATCCTGCTCCCACATGACTGTTACCTCCGGTTTCTGGTTTTACCTGCGTTCTCACCCGGGCTACATGTCGGGCAAATTTTTGTTCCCACTGGATTTGAGTAAAAACTTTCCCTTCCGACTCCCAATACGCGGTGAATTCTGCGAGTTCAGTCAGAAGGTAATCTGGTTCAGGCAGGGAGATACCCCACGATGCGGCGCGCTGTCGGAAGTCTCTGGAGGGAAGCCAGCTATCTGCCATGCTGAATTTCCCGATCGGTTCATCAACACCGTCCAGGTACCGGGGCATGGACGGGGATGGCAGTTCCTCCCCATTCGGATTTTTCATCGCGCCCGCGTTAAGAGAGGGGTTTAAGATCTGTTTACTGCTAACTGCTTTCTGGATACCTGATGGCAAAGGTTTAGCCAAAGACTTAGCCTTATCCTTAGGCAAGGCGAAAGCCTTATCAAAAGCCATCCCCATAGCGTCAGAAACCCCGTAGCAGGCGACTTTGAGAGCTTCATAAGCTTTATCTTTCAGTGAACATTCGGGCAGTAATTCAAACGATCTTGCCCAGGATTTGATCACGTTTACTGATGCTGGCGGATTATGTTTCACCGCATTAGGCAACCAAAAAACTCTGGCTTTAAGATCGGCTTCCACCATACCTAACGCTATGGCTTCACCTAAGGCTAAGTCGAAGGCTTCGACATCCCAGTTTAATTCTTCGGCCATAGCCGCCCTTCCCGCCTTATAAAGCCCGGGAATAATCCCTGTGAATGGACCTGTAAGCAGGTAAATAAACAGACTCTGCCCACTTGGCGGGAGTGGTGATAAGGCTCGAAACTTAGGATCATCCCACATGGTGATCTTCACCTTACGGTAAGGCTCGTTACTAGCCTTACTCTTAGGCATGGCCTTAGCCAAAGGATTAGGCATACTTCACCCCGCGAGTTGCAGTAATAATGGTCATAGGTCAAAACTCGATTAAAACAATTGCGGCGCTACGGCGCTTATACTCGCCAGTAGTGGTCCCGCCGCGTCAGCAGGTAGCATGTTGAACAATGCGATTGCCGCCTCACGAATTTCCTTCTCGAGCTTTTGTAATGGAGCGCCAATTAATTTCGCATGGTGTGCCTCACTGCACTCTTTGATAGCGTTCGCCACCAGCTCCGCTTCTGTGCTCGCATTACTTAACCCGTGCTTCCTGGCAATCTGAACTGGCATAGCAGCAATGATTGAGTCTGACAGCTGCATAACGTAAGCCGTGTACTTTTCTGACCCCCCTTCATTTTTCAGATATCGGAATAAATTCTGTTTATTAACAGCGATTCCGCGGCCATCTGCTTTGGCCCACTCTTCAGCCACCAGCTGAGCGATCCGTTCCTGTGCCTGTCCTGGTAATGTCGATTCCCATTCACGAACGGCGGCCAATATGGCACGGTGCTGGATACTGTCACGTCGCTGGGGTTTAAATTGATTTTGCGATTTCACCGCAGCGGCTACTCGTGGTTTATTATGGGAATAAGCTACTGATTGCATCTTTCAGACCTCGCTTTGTGGCGGAAATACACTATCAAGAGAGCAGGTGCGCCCTAACTCGTTAAGCTTCTCCACAATCAATCTGCATTCCGGTAGGCCAGGCTGACGTGTTCCGTTCTCATAATTTGAGAGCCTTGACTGACGCCACCCGAATAATTTGGCTAATTGCTCTTGAGTTAAACCGAGCGCTTGCCGTTCTTTGGCGATGTTGTTCATCTTGTCCTCACATTTAGTGTTTAGCTGAATTAAACACACAATGTGTTAGATAGTCAAGACGAAACGTTCTTTGAGCGTTAACACGTAACGTGGTAAAAATCAGTAATGAATATAAACACTGCAATTGCCGCCAGACTGAAGCAGCTACGCGAACAGAAAAATATGTCGCAATCTAAACTCGCAGAGTTATGTGGGTGGGCTCAGTCACGCATCGGGAACTATGAAGCGGGTCGCCGCAATGTGGGCGTTGACGACGCTATAACGATATCTAAAGCTCTCGGAATTAGCCCGGCTGAACTAATGTTTGGTGATGATCACGCCGAATCATGGTTAACGCCAAAACATCGTAAGTTGATTACTCTTTTTGACCAGTTGCCGGAGTCTGAACAAGACAGAATGATCGATACCTTTCAATTGCGGCTGAAAGAAATTGATGAGTATGTCGAGAAGTACCTTCGGGGACGATTAAAGCCAACTGACGATTAAACTACAATTTTTAACAATCTAACCAGCCTACTTGGCTGGTTTTTTTATGCCTTTCACCTTCCCTTTTCCCATATCGTTATCATCCACGCCACCTTAAACACATGCTGTGTTGACTTTCAAACACATTTAGAGTTTAAATATAAACACAGTTTGAAAAACGTCATCTAGGCAGGACGCCCACGAAGTAGCTGCCGGCAGCATACGAATCACCGGATGAGATGGCGAACATTAATGCGCAGCAGTCAGTACCGTTCCGCTTGCCAGCGATAAGGCTAAATGAAGAACCCCCTGTATCACTGTTACTGGACACAGGGACAGAATGTTGAGGGAAACATTATGAGGATCGAAATAACTAAAGTTGGAGGCAAGGTTTGCTTAGTCATATCCCCTATCAAGCTCTCTGTCGCGGATCGCATAGCTACTGCCATGGAAAACAGCGAAATCGTTGCAGCTCTTGGTGCTTATTTCACAGCCATTGGAGAGGCACCAAACGGAGAACTCGTTGGGCTCTATCTCTATTTTAATAACTTGGATACCGCTACGTTCGTAACGCTCAATCATTTGATTGAAACGGATGAGCCAGTCCCGATAGTCATCAGGTAATACCCACGAATCGGTCAGAACTTCTTTACAGGAATCATACTGTGCGCGGTTCTTGAACCAAAAAACACTTATTGGTCGAGCGGCCAGTTTTATGTCCTTGCTGGCTAGATGGGAAATACCAGCTTATCACCGAGCCTGAAATGGAGAAATGACCGGTAAAACAAGGAAACCAAAATGATTGATTTTGCGCGTAAACCAGTGCGGTGTCAGGCCGTACATCTAAATCGCATTGAAGTAATCATTCGACTGATTTGCTACATGCTCGCCCAGAAGGGCGACCCGTCTGCCGACCAACAGACTGCAGTTCGTTCATAACGAGTTTGACCAATGGCTGTTGCCAGCATCAGTAAGGAAGTGACTATGGAATTTGGAATGAAACGTGTGGTGGCATCTGTTCAGGTGGTTGCCATCCTCAACAGGATTTACAACGGCAGCCCTGTTTCCGTCGCATCTATCAGTAAAGAATCAAAGCTGTCTGTGTCTTACCTCGAGCAGATTTTCTCGAAGCTGCGCAGAAGTGAAATCGTCACCAGCCAGCGTGGCGCTGGTGGCGGGTACCACCTTAGCAAAGCAAACCCCAGCGTGGCTGACGTCGTTCGCGCCGTTACTCACACGCCTGATTCATTTGAGCCCGTGCTGAATGCTCTGGAGTGGGTCCCCGTCGCACAGTTGGTGCAGGGAAAATCCCCTACCCCATAAAGCACAAAACCCGCGCAAGGCGGGTTAAGTACCCGGTCAGCCGACCAAAGCTTTCCGGAACGAGTTTTGACCAATAACCACTACCTTAGGCGGCGATCATCAGTTGCCGGGTATCTTACAATCCAATGGAGCCCGAACGCAATGTTAACGTATGCGTATCTTATTAAAGCCAAAGCGAAAGCAACTGAGGCAAAAAACCTGTTTTGCTGGTTCTCTGCGAAATCAGATTCCCGTGCAGAACGCGAAATCCTCAATATTCTCGAAGACAACGATATTGCCGTCGGTCGTGGCGCCGACTATCAATTACCTGTCCGCACCAACTGGTTTGTTGTTGACGATCTTCCTGAGGAAAGCACACTTGATGACACATGGTGCGATCGTTACGAACTGGCAGAAGATCAGCAAACGTGGCAACTGAAACAGAAGCCTGATCATGAGAATCAGGAGACTTCCTGCCAGCAAAAACCTGAAACTACCAGTGCCAATGTACCCACCAGCGATGCACCAACGTTGCTCCGCCCCATATCTCGCCTGCGCCTGTCTCAGCGACTGATTGCGCACCTGGTCAATGACACTGAAGAGAAGGAAATCAGTGAAGCGCAGCACATCCAGATCGGACAAATGGTACTGGACGAAAATGATCTCTATGTACAAAACCTGTTACTGGCCGTTGCGAATGTGCCGGCGGTGAAAGAGCTTTCTGCTCATGTTGAGTGGAAGCTGGCAAATGCAATAAAAGAAGTTTTTGACCGTGAGCAGGTCAATACCGTTGCTTCATTTGAGCAATTTATTACCGAATGGATTGAAGAACCAGAAAAGCGGGATCTTATCGTTCAGGAGTGGGTTAATAATAAGAAAGCACGAGTTGCGGGTGATGAACATGACACTCCACCTGTAACGCCAGAGCTTATTACCGTTGCGACTCTGCCGCTACGCCAGCGCCTCTTAGCTCAGTTTATTTCTGAAGAATATGCTTACCATATTGATACTGAGCAGAAGAAAACTATTCAGGAACTCGAACTGGATGTGGATAACAGCTATGTGCAGAACCTGCTGCTTGCCGCCGAGAATGTAGAACCATTCAGGAAAGCGCCAGAGATCGATATCTGGAAGATTGTCAGCGCGCTGAAAACCGTTTTTCCGGTTGATGGAAAACGAGTTGAACTGGTCACCGTCATTCAGTTCTTTAAGGCCTGGTTCAACACTGAACACATTGACCGTGGGCTGCTGGTTAAAGAGTGGTGTAAGGGCAATCGTGTGTCGCAGATTCAGCGCACTGACTCCGGAACCAACGCTGGTGGAGGCAATAAGACCGATCGCAACCCGCAACTTGTCCACACGCTGGATACTCTGGACATTGATATTGCGCTGGCCACACTTCCAATGGATTTCAACATCTACGATATTCCTGGTGGCGTTTTCCGTCGTGCAAAAGAGATCATTTCTAAAAACGAAAGTCCGTTCAAAGAGTGGTCCGCCGCCCTGCGCAAACGCGCTGGCATCCTGGATTATTCCCGCGCAGCTATTTTCGCGCTTATTCGTAGTGCAGAAGAAAACACTCACCATTTCCCGGAACTGCTGAGCCGTTACATCAACAAAAACCTGACTGAAACCGACCACCAGCACCCAACTGAAGAAACCCTGGCGGCAGCCGGTCACGTACCAGAAAAAAGCTGGGAAAACGAGATTAAAGAGAAGTCCACAGCTGAACAGAAGGCAATAGCCGAGCAACCAGAAATCGCCAACATGGGCAACGGTGTTTTCTCCATTGATGGCCTGATGGGTAACCAGCCGGCGCCAGCGCTTTCTGTCGTAGACCAGGTACGCCAGCGCGCCGTCGAAGAAAAATTACATCAAGCCAATACCGAGGAAACCACCAACGATGTGCAGATGGAAAAAACTGACAACAGCGAAATCAAAGCCAATCCTGATGTGCCTCAGGGCGAAGCAGCAGCTTTGCCAGTTGAAAGCACTGATGCAACTGGTGAGCCTCAAGCGTCCCTGAATAATGAACCCGTTCACCATATAGATACGGATCACCTGAACGCTTTTTATACTCACCTGATGGTTGATTTGGAAACTATGGGCAGCGGTCCTGATGCACCAATAGTCTCTATCGGCGCCGTATATTTTGATCCTTCAACTGGTAACACTGGTGCCGAATTTTACCAGGTTGTCAGTCTGGAATCATCGATGTCGTTTGGCATGAAACCGGATGCGTCAACAATTCAGTGGTGGTTGAAACAATCATCTGAAGCCCGCTCTGCAATTCTGGTTGATGAGGCCATGGGGCTGCGTGAAACCCTTGAACTACTGGCTGACTTCATTGCTGAAAATGCTGCTAACGGTAGTCACACTGTTCAGCTGTGGGGTAATGGATGCTCGTTTGATAACGTCATTCTCCGCCGCGCATATGCATTAACAGAGACTCCCTTCGCTGTTCCGTTCTGGAATGACAGGGACGTAAGGACCATGGTTGAACTGGGTAAATCTGTCGGTATCAACCCGCGCTTCGACATCCCATTTGAAGGCGGCATGCACAATGCGCTTTCTGACGCCCGGCATCAGGTCAAATACGTATCTGCAATCTGGCAGCGCCTGACAAAAAACTGATTTTAGGTTTTCACTTACAGCCAGCTACAGCATGTACTGTTGTAGCTGGCGGCATCGGAGTTATGTATGTCGCAACTCATTTTCAGCGAAGAGTGGATGGTTGAAGCGCGACTAACAGAAAAGACCGGCTTGTCGGAAAGACAAATTAAAAGTTATCGGTTGAATTTGTGGATCGAAGGCGTGCATTTCAAACATCTGACAGCTCTCGGGGAAACTGACAATTCTAAAGGTCTGCTTTGGTACAACTATCCAAAGATTAACCAATTAGTACAGGATGCATGATGGACTTTCCAACCGGCGTTGAGCTGCATAATGGAAAAATACGGATCACATTTACCTATCGCGGCAAACGTTGCCGCGAAGTCCTTCGCGGCTGGACGGTGAACAGCAGCAACATCAAAAAAGCTGGAAATCTTCGTGCGCTCATAACAAGTGAAATACAGCTCGGTAAGTTCGACTATGCGGAACGTTTCCCGGAATCCAAAGCGCTTAAGAAGTTCATCACAACCAAAAAAATTACCACGTTTAAAGAACTAAGTGATTTTTTTACAGACACCAAAGCCTTAGAGGTATCTGGTGCAACACTGCTATCGCTTACTTCGGTCGTAAATACGTTACTGCGTGTAGTCGGAGAAAATACCCGTCTGGTAGATATTGAGCATGCCGATATTTTGCATTACCGAAAGGAGTTATTGACCGGGACAATTATTAACCCGGCAATGCCGAATCTGACCAGGCAGGGCCGCGCGCCCTCAACAGTCAATAAACAGATGGCAGTTTTATCAGAAATGCTTAAGCTCGCAAACCGAAGCCAGTTTATATTGCATGCTCCTTATGAAGGAGTGTCGCGACTCAAGTTATCTAAAAATGATCCCGACCCACTTTTACTTCATGAGTACCAGGCACTGATAGCCGCCCTTCCCCGTAGCCAGGCATTAATCATTATTGTTGCCGTACATACGGGGATGAGGCCGGGCGAGATATGCGCCCTGGCATGGGAAGACATTGATTTGGTAAAAGGTGAAATCCACGTATCCAGAAGTTTGACGAATAAGCGAGTATTTGTACCCCCTAAGACAGATGCCGGAATAAGGACGATAACGTTGCTTAAACCTGCTCTGGATGCACTGAAGGAACAATACGAAGTCACCGGCGCTAATCCGAAGCAAGAAATTCGATTTCACCATCGGGAGATCGGAAAAACTGAGCAGCAATCTCTTCGCTTCGTTTTTTCACCAACAGCATATTCGTCAAAAAAAGGCAGTTACTTCTCCAAGAACTCGATTGCCTATGGCTGGAAGCGAGGCACTAAACTTGCAAATATCCGCGAAAGGAATCCTTATCAGTCACGGCATACCTACGCATGCTGGACGTTGATGGCCGGAGCGAACCCGTCATTCATAGCGAGTCAGATGGGACATGAAGATGCGCGCATGGTGTACGAGGTTTACTCCAAGTGGATTGGCGACATGAACCAGGATCAGGTCAACATGCTGAACAATCAGATGCCAACGGCACTGCCCCCAGGGCGCCCCCACGGGCAGGGGAGCATGAGAAAAGTTATTTAATTTCATAGCGCTGCTTTCAATCCACATAATCAGCGTTAAACTATTCATACCATTATTTTAGGGAGAAACGATGATGCGCGTACTGGTTGTCGAGGATAATGCTTTATTACGCCACCACCTCAAGGTTCAGTTGCAGGATTTAGGGCATCAGGTGGATGATGCAGAAGATGCGAAGGAAGCGGACTATTATCTGAATGAACATCTGCCGGATATCGCGATCGTTGATTTAGGACTCCCCGATGAAGATGGTTTGTCGCTGATCCGCCGCTGGCGCAGTAATGAGGTTTCGCTGCCGATTCTGGTATTAACCGCGCGTGAAGGCTGGCAGGATAAAGTGGAAGTCCTCAGCGCCGGTGCTGACGATTACGTCACCAAACCGTTTCACATCGAAGAAGTGGCTGCGCGCATGCAGGCACTGATGCGCCGCAACAGCGGTCTGGCATCGCAAATTATCTCCCTTCCGCCTTTTCAGGTGGACCTCTCTCGACGCGAGTTATCCGTCAATGATGAAGTTATCAAGCTCACTGCGTTTGAATACACCATTATGGAAACGCTCATCCGTAATAATGGCAAAGTGGTCAGTAAAGATTCGCTCATGCTGCAGCTTTACCCGGATGCCGAGCTGCGCGAAAGTCACACCATTGATGTTCTAATGGGACGTCTGCGTAAGAAAATTCAGGCGCAATATCCGGACGACGTCATCACCACCGTGCGTGGTCAGGGATATCTTTTTGAACTGCGCTAATGAATAAACTATTGCGTCATTTTTTCCCGCTATCGCTACGGTTGCGCTTTTTACTGGCAACCGCAGGCGTTGTATTAGTGCTCTCGCTGGCCTACGGCATGGTTGCTCTGGTGGGCTACAGCGTCAGCTTTGATAAGACAACGTTTCGCCTGCTGCGGGGTGAAAGTAATCTGTTTTATACCCTGGCAAAGTGGGAAAACGGCAAGATAAACGTCGAGTTGCCTGAAAATCTCGATATGCAAAGCCCAACAATGTCGCTGATCTATAACGAAAGCGGTGAGTTGTTGTGGGCGCAGCGCAATGTTCCCTGGCTGACGAAAAGTATCCAACCGGACTGGCTAAAAACGAACGGTTTTCATGAAATTGAAGCCAATGTAGACGCCACCAGCACTTTACTGGGCGAAGATCACTCCGCTCAGCAACAGTTAAAAGAGGTCAGAGAAGATGATGACGACGCCGAAATGACCCACTCGGTGGCGGTGAACGTCTACCCCGCCACTGCCAGAATGCCGCAACTGACCATTGTAGTTGTCGATACCATTCCTATAGAGCTGAAGCGCTCTTATATGGTCTGGAGTTGGTTTATTTATGTGCTGGTCGCCAATCTGTTGCTGGTCATTCCGCTGTTATGGGTGGCCGCCTGGTGGAGCCTGCGGCCGATTGAGTCGCTGGCGCGTGAAGTCCGTGAGCTTGAGGAACATCATCGTGAGATGCTAAACCCCGCTACCACACGCGAATTGACCAGCCTGGTTCGTAATCTCAATCGACTTTTAAAAAGTGAACGTGAGCGCTACGATAAATACCGCACCACGTTAACCGATCTCACTCATAGCCTGAAAACGCCACTGGCGGTACTGCAAAGTACGTTGCGCTCAATGCGTAATGAAAA
This sequence comes from Citrobacter sp. Cpo032, assembly GCF_030332975.1. Taxonomy (NCBI): domain Bacteria; kingdom Pseudomonadati; phylum Pseudomonadota; class Gammaproteobacteria; order Enterobacterales; family Enterobacteriaceae; genus Citrobacter; species Citrobacter sp. Cpo032. The sequence continues at coordinate 207,213 of NZ_JAOWGU010000049.1, read as the reverse complement.
GATGAACGTCAGCGACGCAGAGCCTATCATGCTGGAACAAATCAGCCGTATTTCCCAACAGATAGGCTATTACCTGCATCGCGCCAGTATGCGTGGCAGCAGTGCCCTACTCAGCCGCGAGCTGCACCCGGTCGCGCCGTTGCTGGATAAGCTCACCTCGGCGCTGAATAAGGTATATCAGCGCAAAGGGGTCAACATTAATCTCGATATCTCACCTGAGATCAGCTTTGTGGGCGAACAGAATGATTTTGTCGAGGTATTGGGCAACGTCTTGGATAACGCCTGTAAATATTGTCTGGAGTTTGTCGAGATTTCGGCGCAACTGTCTGAGGATCAGCTGCATATTCTGGTCGAAGACGATGGTCCTGGTATTCCGCAAAGCAAACGGGAAGTGGTGTTTGACCGCGGACAGCGCGTAGATACACTACGTCCCGGACAAGGCGTCGGTCTGGCGGTGGCGCGAGAAATCACCGAACAGTATGACGGGCAGATTATTGCTGGTGATAGCCTGCTGGGTGGTGCGCGCATGGAAGTTATTTTTGGTCGCCAGCAGCCGGGCCAGAAAGACGAGTAATCGTCGCATGTAATAAATATGTACTGACTTCACGCTTGAGGTTAAGTATCCGTTATAATCGGTTGCAGATACCAGCCTGCGGGATGCTCACTATGGAATACCAACTCACACTTAATTGGCCCGATTTTCTTGAACGCCACTGGCAGAAACGCCCAGTGGTCTTAAAACGCGGGTTTAATAACTTTATTGATCCTCTTTCTCCTGACGAACTGGCTGGACTGGCAATGGAAAGCGAAGTCGACAGCCGACTCGTCAGCCATCAGGATGGTAAATGGCAGGTTAGCCACGGTCCCTTCGAAAGTTACGACCATCTTGGCGAGAACAACTGGTCTCTGCTGGTGCAGGCGGTCAACCACTGGCACGAACCTACCGCCGCGCTGATGCGCCCGTTCCGTGAATTACCGGACTGGCGTATCGACGATCTGATGATTTCTTTCTCTGTACCCGGCGGCGGCGTTGGCCCGCACCTGGATCAGTACGATGTATTTATCATTCAGGGAACCGGTCGTCGTCGCTGGCGCGTAGGCGAAAAGCTGCAGTTGAAGCAGCACTGCCCTCACCCGGATCTTCTTCAGGTCGACCCGTTCGAAGCCATCATTGATGAAGAGCTGGAACCCGGCGATATCTTGTACATTCCACCGGGATTCCCGCACGAAGGCTATGCGTTAGAAAACGCGATGAACTATTCGGTTGGTTTCCGCGCGCCAAACACTCGCGAGCTGATCAGCGGGTTCGCCGATTACGTTTTACAACGCGAACTGGGCAGCACCTATTACAGCGATCCGGACCTGCCACCGCGCGATCATCCGGCAGATGTTCTGCCGCAGGAGATGGATAAGCTGCGCGAAATGATGCTGGGCCTGATTAATCAGCCAGAACATTTCCAGCAGTGGTTTGGCGAATTTATCTCTCAGTCTCGTCATGAGCTGGATATTGCCCCGCCGGAGCCACCGTATCAGCCAGACGAAATTTATGATGCCCTGAAACAAGGTGATGTGTTAGTGCGTCTGGGCGGGTTGCGCGTATTGCGCATTGGCGATGACGTCTACGCTAACGGTGAGAAAATTGATTCGCCGCATCGTCCTGCGCTGGAAGCGCTGGCCAGTCATATTGTGCTGACGGCTGAGAACTTTGAGGATGCGCTGGAAGATCCTTCTTTCCTTGCCATGCTTGCCGCGCTGGTCAACAGCGGGTACTGGTTCTTCGAAGGGTAATGCGGACTGTGCCTGATACGACGCTATGCGTCTTATCAGGCCTACTGGAGTGAAATATTGTAGGCCGGATAAGCAAAGCGCCATCCGGCAACTACACATGCTTTATTTTTGTTTCGTGGCCAATTCAGCAATACGCACAATCACCTGCACCGCTTTTTCCATTCCTTCCAGGGTTACAAACTCATGCTTGCCATGATAGTTGTAGCCGCCGGTGAACAGATTCGGACACGGTAATCCCATAAATGACAGCTGTGCGCCGTCAGTGCCGCCACGGATCGGTTTCAGCACAGGCTCAATATCACAATCGCGCATCGCCTGCTGGGCGATATCCAGCACGTGCGGATGCTCAATCACTTTTTCGCGCATATTGTAGTAACTGTCTTCAATCACCAATTCGATATAACAGTCCGGGTGTAACCCTTTGCCGACCTTCTTGGCGATATCCATGATCTTGCGTTTACGCGCTTCAAACTGCTTACGGTCAAAATCACGAATAATGTAGTGCATATCCGCCCGATCGACCGTCCCTTTCATGCTCGCCAGATGATAAAAGCCTTCGTAGCCTTCCGTCTTCTCCGGGCTTTCATCTGCCGGGACCTCAGCGTGAATACGCGCCGCCAGCGACAGCGCATTTACCATCACCCCTTTTGCGGTGCCGGGATGCACATTGTTGCCAACAATTTTGATATTGACCGACGCGGCGTTGAAGTTTTCAAACTCCAGCTCACCTACGCCACCACCGTCAACGGTATAGGCCCACTGCGCATCGAATGCCGCAACATCAAAATGCTTCGCCCCTTTACCCACTTCTTCGTCCGGCGTAAAGGCTACGCGGATATCACCGTGCGGAATATCTTTTTGGATAAGCACAGCCAGCGCGGTCATGATTTCCGCCACGCCTGCTTTATCATCCGCGCCCAGCAACGTTTTACCGTCTGTGGTGATCAGCGTCTGACCCAGAAGTTGATGCAGCACCGGGAACATCACCGGCGATAAAACTTCATCACCAATGCCTAACGCAATATCGCCACCGCGATAGTTTTCAACGATTTGTGGATTGACATTTTTACCGCTGAAATCCGGTGAGGTATCCACATGGGAAATAAAGCCGATCGCGGGAATATTGCCAGCAACGTTCGCGGGTAACGTTGCCATCAGCGTGCCTTTTTCGCTCAGTGAAATATTAACCAGCCCCATCTCTTCGAGCTGTTGTTTGAGCAGTTGTAATAATTTCCACTGTCCTTCGGTGCTGGGTACCTGCCGCACGCCCGATTTTGATTGGGTGTCCAGCGACACGTAGTGTAAAAAACGCTCAAGTAGTTTATCCATGCAGTCACCCTCACTTTTTGTGACAACATTATCAATAAGCAACAAAAGACAAATATTGCGTCAGGTCACTTTTATCCCCGCAAGTGAGAATATTTCGCCCTGACATCCCCTCTGACTATAGGGCTAAGTCAGTAATTCGCAACAAGGATTGGCGATTACAATGGTTTGCCGTAGAATAACGGCCCTCATTAAGAGTCATCAAGGTGGTTAACCACAAACCCCGCATCGGTCAGCCATCCGTTGCGTTTACATGGGACAGAGTAAAAAATTGAATAAACAACCGCGTTCGCTTTCTCCACTGGTGCAATTAGCGGGAATTCGCAAAAGTTTCGATGGCAAAGAGGTGATTTCCAGCCTGGATTTGACCATCAATAATGGCGAGTTTCTTACGCTGCTTGGCCCCTCTGGCTGCGGTAAAACAACCGTTCTTCGCCTGATTGCCGGTCTGGAAACGGTTGATTCCGGTCATATTTTGTTGGACAACGAGGACATCACTCACGTTCCAGCGGAAAATCGCTACGTGAATACCGTCTTCCAAAGCTATGCGCTATTCCCCCACATGACTGTGTTTGAAAATGTGGCCTTTGGTTTGCGCATGCAAAAAACGCCCGCAGCCGACATTTCTCCCCGCGTTACCGAAGCCCTGCGCATGGTGCAACTGGAAGAGTTCGCCCAGAGAAAACCGCATCAACTTTCCGGCGGACAGCAGCAGCGCGTAGCGATTGCCCGAGCAGTGGTCAACAAACCCCGCTTACTCTTGTTAGATGAATCCCTCTCTGCGCTGGACTACAAACTGCGTAAGCAGATGCAGAATGAACTGAAAGCACTGCAGCGTAAGCTTGGTATCACTTTTGTCTTTGTCACACACGATCAGGAAGAAGCGCTAACCATGTCCGACCGCATCGTGGTGATGCGCGATGGTAAGATTGAGCAGGACGGTACGCCGCGCGAAATCTACGAAGAGCCAAAGAATCTGTTTGTCGCCGGGTTTATCGGCGAGATCAATATGTTTAACGCCACGGTGATTGAACGTCTGGATGAACAGCGTGTTCGTGCTAACGTTGAAGGCCGCGAGTGCAATATTTATGTCAACTTCGCGGTAGTTCCCGGACAAAAGCTGCACGTCCTGTTACGCCCTGAAGATTTGCGCGTTGATGAAATCAATGATGATAATCATATTGAAGGTCTTATCGGCTACGTGCGTGAACGCAACTACAAAGGCATGACGCTGGAGTCGGTTGTGGAACTGGAAAATGGCAAGATGGTGATGGTCAGTGAATTCTTCAACGAAGACGATCCTGACTTTGACCACTCGCTCGACCAGAAAATGGCAATTAACTGGGTAGAAAGCTGGGAGGTCGTACTGGCTGATGAAGAGCACAAGTAAATTCCAGAGTGTGGTGATCTTCACCATTGTCGGTTGGCTTGTGTTATTTGTCTTTCTGCCCAACCTGATGATCATCGGCACCAGCTTTTTGACCCGTGACGACGCCAATTTCGTCAAAATGGTCTTTACGCTGGAGAACTATACGCGTCTGCTCGATCCGCTCTATTTTGAGGTGCTGGTTCACTCCCTCAATATGGCGCTGATTGCCACGCTCGCCTGTCTGGTACTCGGCTACCCGTTTGCCTGGTTTTTGGTGAAACTGCCGGAAAAAGTACGCCCGCTGCTGCTGTTCCTGCTGATTGTTCCGTTCTGGACCAATTCTCTGATTCGCATCTACGGACTCAAAATTTTCCTCAGTACCAAAGGCTATCTCAACGAGTTTCTGTTATGGCTCGGCGTTATCGATACACCCATTCGCATTATGTTTACCCCCAGCGCGGTGATTATCGGGCTTGTATACATCCTGCTGCCGTTTATGGTGATGCCGCTCTATTCCAGCATTGAAAAGCTCGATAAACCGCTACTGGAAGCCGCACGCGATTTAGGCGCCAGTAAGCTTCAGACTTTCACCCGCATCATTATTCCGTTGACGATGCCGGGGATTATCGCCGGATGCCTGCTGGTCATGCTGCCCGCAATGGGGCTGTTTTACGTTTCCGACTTAATGGGCGGCGCGAAAAACCTGCTGATTGGTAACGTAATTAAAGTTCAGTTCCTGAACATCCGCGACTGGCCGTTTGGTGCAGCCACCAGCATTACACTGACCATCGTGATGGGTCTGATGCTGCTGATCTACTGGCGCGCCTCCCGCTTACTGAATAAGAGGGTAGAACTCGAATGATCGGTCGACTGCTTCGCGGCGGTTTTATGACCGCTATCTACGCGTATCTGTACATTCCAATCATTATTTTGATTGTGAACTCCTTTAACAGCTCGCGCTTTGGCATCAACTGGCAAGGTTTTACGACCAAGTGGTACGGTCTGCTGGTGAACAACGACAGCCTGCTGCAAGCGGCGCAGCACTCGCTGACCATGGCGGTGCTATCCGCCACGTTTGCCACCTTGATCGGCTCACTCACTGCGGTTGCGCTATACCGCTACCGTTTTCGCGGTAAACCGTTCGTCAGTGGCATGCTGTTCGTGGTGATGATGTCGCCGGATATTGTGATGGCAATATCTCTGCTGGTGCTGTTTATGCTGATCGGCATTCAACTGGGCTTCTGGTCGCTGCTGTTCTCGCATATCACTTTTTGTCTGCCTTTTGTGGTGGTGACGGTTTATTCTCGCCTGAAAGGTTTTGATGTCCGCATGCTTGAGGCGGCTAAAGATTTGGGTGCCAGCGAAGTAACTATTCTGCGCAAGATAATACTGCCACTGGCTATGCCTGCGGTGGCTGCGGGTTGGTTGCTGAGCTTTACGCTGTCGATGGATGATGTTGTTGTTTCATCTTTCGTCACCGGACCGGGTTATGAAATTTTGCCATTAAAAATCTACTCAATGGTTAAAGTCGGCGTATCACCAGAGGTGAACGCGCTGGCGACCATTTTGTTGGTTCTGTCGCTGGTTATGGTGATTGCCAGCCAGCTTATTGCACGTGATAAAACCAAGGGCCGCTAAGGCCCTTAATTCAGGGGACGTTAAATGATGAAAAAATGGTCACGCCACCTGCTCGCGGCGGGTGCTCTGGTACTGGGCATGAGCGCCGCTCACGCGAATGACAACAACACGCTCTATTTCTATAACTGGACTGAATACGTCCCGCCGGGTCTGCTGGAACAGTTCACCAAAGAAACCGGCATTAAGGTTATCTATTCGACCTACGAGTCGAATGAAACCATGTACGCCAAGCTCAAAACCTATAAAGACGGCGCATACGATTTGGTGGTTCCGTCCACCTATTACGTCGATAAAATGCGTAAAGAAGGCATGATCCAGAAGATCGACAAGTCGACGTTGACCAACTTCCACAACCTCGATCCGGAAATGCTCAACAAGCCGTTTGACCCAAACAATGACTACTCCATCCCGTATATCTGGGGTGCAACGGCCATTGGCGTCAACAGCGATGCTATCGATCCGAAAACCGTCACCAGTTGGGCCGATCTGTGGAAGCCGGAGTACAAAGGCAGTCTGCTGCTAACGGATGATGCGCGAGAAGTGTTCCAGATGGCGCTGCGCAAGCTGGGATATTCCGGCAATACCACCGATCCTAAAGAGATTGAAGCCGCCTATAACGAGTTGAAGAAGCTGATGCCTAACGTTGCGGCATTTAACTCTGACAACCCGGCCAATCCGTATATGGAAGGCGAAGTCAATCTGGGAATGGTGTGGAACGGCTCCGCGTATGTTGCGCGTCAGGCGGGCACACCGTTGGAAGTGGTATGGCCGAAAGAAGGTGGCATTTTCTGGATGGACAGCCTGTCTATTCCGGCTAACGCGAAAAACAAAGAAGGTGCGCTGAAGCTGATTAACTTCCTGCTGCGCCCGGACGTCGCGAAAGAAGTCGCAGAAACTATCGGTTACCCGACGCCAAACCTGGCAGCACGCAAGCTGTTAAGTCCTGAGGTCGCGAACGACAAAACGCTCTACCCTGACGCGGAAACCATCAACAAAGGGGAATGGCAGAACGATGTCGGTTCCGCCAGCGCTATCTATGAAGAGTATTATCAGAAGCTAAAAGCAGGACGCTAATACTCGTGCAACCCGGCAGGCGTCGCTGCGCCGGGTTGCTACCTGCCAATCCCTACTTTTTACGTCTTTCGACTGATTCCCGCTCCCCAGTTTCTGGCTATGCTTACAGTATTCCAGGCCGGCTTCTGAGGCTTCCAATGACAACGCTCTGGCTGCTACTTGAGTTGGCTAATCTGATCGTATTTACGCTGGTGATTCTCCCGCGTAAGCAGCCGGTAAACGCTCGTCCTTTGCTACCTGTCATCGCAACCCACCTGCTACGGCTCACCTTTTTAATACCGATCCTGGTTTTTGGTTATAGCCTGTTTTTCAGTCATCAGATTGGCCCGGTGGAGTGGGGATGTCTGATTTTGGCGATCGTCGGTAACGCGCTGGTCATCAAAGGAAAATGGGATTTGGGGGAGAGCCACACGTGGACAGGCTACTATTTACCCCGCGCAAAAAAGGTTACGCGTGGCATTTTTGCCTGGATTGCGCACCCCATGTATACCGGAATTATTCTGGTGATTATCTCGTGCAGCCTGGTTTACATTACCCGACTACCCATATGGCTAAGCGCACTGGGTCTGATCTGTTGTTTTTACATCGTAGGGTTTTTGATTGTGGCGGCCCTGCGTGAGGACCGCCAGCTTGTACAGGCTTAAACAGTATTATCCGGATAGCCGTTACAGCCCTTTCAATAACTTCTCAACGAACTCAGGCACTACCTGGCTTGCCGGACCGTAATACTTCTCTTCAAACTCGCTGCCTACCTGGCTCGGTTCGAGATTGAGTTCTACCGTATGTGCCCCATGCAGCCGCGCCTCATGCACAAAACCCGCTGCCGGATAAACATGTCCCGATGTGCCAATCGCAATGAACACATCTGCCATTGCCAGCGCCATATAAATTTCATCCATACCCAGCGGCATTTCACCAAACCACACTACGTGTGGTCGCAGCGGTGCCGGAAACTGGCAGCAATGACATTTATCTTCCGGGGTCACATCGCCCGTCCACTCCAGAATCTGCCCGCTTTGCGAACAGCGAACTTTGAGCAACTCGCCGTGCATATGGATAACGTTCTGGCTGCCCGCACGCTCATGCAGATTATCAATGTTCTGCGTCACCAGTAAAAAACGATCGCCCAGCTCGGCTTCGAGTTTTGCCAGTGCGATATGCGCCGCGTTGGGTTGGATTTCAGGCTGCTGCAACTGATGGCGACGGGCGTTATAAAACGACTGAACCAGTTCCGGGTTTCGACTAAATCCTTCCGGAGTCGCAACGTCCTCTACCCGATGTTCTTCCCAGAGACCATCCGCCGCGCGGAATGTTCGAATTCCTGACTCAGCGGAGATTCCCGCTCCAGTCAGTACCAGCACTCTTGGTTTTTCCATCAATTCAGGCACCACTCTGTCTCTGAAAAAGATTCGTTGACGCAGGCGATCGCGCAAATGGCGTTTATTTTTACGAAAGCGGCTTAACCGATGACCCCGACGCGACAGCATAACAACCTCTTTGTATTAATCGGTAAGATGTAGGAAAGCGGCCCCGCGCATCCCGCCGGCATCACCGTGCCGTGCCTGCTCAATACGCGGCACCCGAGCAACCGGCAGCAGATGACGTGGCAGTCGATCCGCCAGTTGCGTCGTAATAGCGGTAAAATTCGACAAGCCTCCGCCAATCACTACCAAATCAGGATCGACGATAGTCAGGATATTCCCAAGACACACCGCCAGCAAATCCAGATAGCGTTCAACGTGGGCACGCGCGTGTTCATCACCCTGCTCCCACAGCGCAATAATTTCGCGGGCATCCAGCGGTTGATGGTAGTAATGCTGATACAACCACGCAAATCCACCGCCGGAAAGATAGCTTTCGATGCATCCCAGTTGACCGCATCCGCAGCGGCGCAGCGGGAAATCAAAGCCCATCAGCGTCAGCGCATCGACCGGCAAACGAATATGACCAAACTCACCGGTGATATAGCTGCGTCCGGTGATGGATTTCCCGTTAAGCACCAGGCCGCCGCCGACGCCCGTACCGAGGATCAACCCCATTACCAGCGGATATTGGGTGAACTCGTCATCCCAGGCTTCGGAGAGAGCAAAACAGTTCGCATCGTTATCCAGACGCACATCGCGGTCAAGACGAGCGCTGAGATCGGCGCGGAGCGGTTTGCCACTGGCGGCAGGAACGTTGGCCGCGTACAGCGTGCCGTCTTCGGTTTCCGGCATGCCCGGAATGCCGATGCCTACCGAACCTTTGATGCCGAACCGCTGATCCGCTTCCGTCACCAGATTGCAGACCGCATCAAGGAAAGCGTCGTAGCTGTCGCGAGGCGTAGGAACGCGAGTTTCCCATTGCAGACGACGTTGCTTATCAAACACGCCCAGCGCAATTTTGGTCCCGCCGATGTCAAATCCGTAATACATCACCGCTCCTTGATACACGTCATCCTTCAAGATGCCTCTGCGTTGGCTACGCCTTGATGCAGCATGAATGCTGTCGTGTATTATTGTTGTTATTGGCCGCTAAGTACTCTCGCAGGATCAATATTGCTGGCGCGACGCGCCGGATACCAACTTGCCAAAAGACTCAGCACGAGTGCTGTCACCAGCACGTAAATCACATCCAGCCAGTGTAATTCCGATGGCAGGAAGTCAATGAAATAGATATCGCCGGACAGGAACTGATGGCCGATAAGCGCCTCAATCCCGTTTATGATCGGCGTCAGTTGCAACGACACAACCACCCCGATGACGACGCCTATCAGGCTACCGAACAGACCCGCCAGCAGGCCGTACCAGACAAAAATGGCACGGATCAACCCATCTTTCGCCCCGAGTGTTCTTAATACCGCAATATCGCCGCTTTTGTCTTTTACCGCCATCACTAACGTGGAAACGATATTAAAACAGGCCACGCCAATCACCAGCACCATAGCCAGATACATAATGGCGCGGATCATCTGAATATCGCGGTACATATAGCCGTAGGTGCCAATCCAGCTCTTTATGTAAACATAGTTATTGGTGACTTCACCCGCGTCTCGCACCAGCTTATTGGCGTTAAACACGTCGTTAACCTTCAGCGCGATCCCGGAAACGCTGGTTCCCATATCCAGATATTGCTGGGCATCTTCCATTGGGATCATGGCAAAGCTGTGATCGAGCTGACCGCTCAGTTGCAGGATTCCCGTCACGTGCAAACGCACGCGTTTAGGCTGCTGTAGCTTATGATCCGCGCTGGCGTTAGGGATCATAATCGACACCCAGTCGCCCTGCTTCACCTTCAGCGCATCGGCAATACCCTTACCAATGATGATTTGTTGTTCACCGGCTTTAAAATTATCCCAGGCGTGGTTTTGCACGAAGGATGGCAGCGCGCTTAAACGCTGTTCCTGTTTCGGGTCAACGCCCTTCACCTGCACCGCGCGTAAGTTCGCCCCGCTCTCCACCAGTCCGGTAAAGTTGATATAAGGCGCCGCGGCGACAATACCCGGCACTTTTTGTACCTTGTCGAGCGCTTCCTGCCAGTTATTCCACGGCTGATTTACGGCTTCAATCTCTCCGTGTGGGACTACGGCCAGAATACGGTTGTTCAGCTCACGCTCAAATCCGTTCATGGCACTTAAACCGACGATCAACACCGCCACACCCAACGCGATGCCAACGGTAGATATCACCGAAATCAACGAAACCATACCGCCGCGCCGCCGACCACGGCTAAAGCGCAGACCAATCAATAACGATAAAGGCGAAGCCATTACTCAGCTCCCATCAGGCTCAGTTCAGCCGTCAGGCGACCATCGCGCATTTCAAGCTGGCGACTCATCCGCTTCGCCAGTTGCAGATCGTGCGTCACCACCAGAAATGCCGTGCCCTGAGAGCGGTTCAGCTCGCCCAGAAGCTCGAAAATGCTGTCCGCGTTACGCGCATCCAGGTTACCCGTTGGCTCATCTGCCAGGACCAGGCGCGGGTTATTCACCAGCGCACGCGCGATGGCCACACGCTGACGTTCGCCGCCAGACAGTTCAGACGGGCGATGACTGGCACGATGATCCAGCCCTACCGCTTTCAGCATATCCCGTGCGCGCTCGGTGATTTCAGCCGGTTTTTTCTTGCCGATCAGCAGCGGCATCGCTACGTTTTCCAGTGCGGTAAAATCCGGCAGCAAATGGTGGAACTGGTAAATAAAGCCCAGCTTCTGATTACGCAGTTCCGCTTTCGCCGCCGACGAGAGCTTGCTCATTGGCTGACCGCTAAAAATAACGTCGCCGGAAGTCGGGGTATCCAGCCCGCCTAACAGATGCAGCAGCGTACTCTTGCCGGAGCCGGAGCTGCCGACAATCGCCATCATCTCACCTTCGCCGACGCAAAAACTGACATCGTGCAGTACATCGGTCTGCACAGTGCCTTCCTGATAGCGTTTGCACAGGTTGTCGCATTGCAACAGGATCTTATTCATAACGTAAAGCCTCAGCGGGTTGAGTGGCGGCAGCGCGCCAGGAAGGATAAAGCGTAGACAGCAGCGCGATGGCCATCGCCACCAGCGCAATGACGATAACCTGCAGCGGCTCAATGGCGACCGGCAGCGCAGCGCCATCCAGCAGCACACCAATAATTGGCATCAGATTGTTCAGTTGGCTGGCGAGCAATGCCCCCAGCACAGCGCCCAGCAGCGCGCCAATCACCCCGGCACTGGCCCCCTGAACCATAAACACCATCATTATCTGCCGCGGCGTTAGCCCCTGCGTTTGTAAAATCGCCACTTCCCCTTGCTTCTCCATTACCATCAGACCCAGCGAGGTAATAATATTAAAAGCCGCCACCGCCACGATCAGGCTAAGCAGCAGCCCCATCATGTTCTTTTCCATGCGCACGGCCTGGAACAGTTCCCCTTTGCGCTCGCGCCAGTCCTGCCATTTGGTGCCTTGCGGCAACGTTTGCTGGCTCAGCGTGTCAACTTTTAACGGTTCGTTCAGCCACAGACGCCAGCCAGTGATATTACCCACCGGATAGCGCATCAGACGCGAGGCATCCTGAATGTTGGTCAGCATCTGGTAGCCATCGACTTCGCTGTTGGCGGCGAAAGTGCCAATCACTGTAAACAAACGCTGGCTCGGCAAACGCCCCATCGGCGTAAACTGGCTGGCCGAGGGCACCATCACACGGATTTGATCGCCAGGGTTCACGCCCAACTGCCCGGCAAGCTGCTCGCCGAGGATGACATTATACTTACCCGGTTGCAGATCTGTTTGCTTCACATTGACCAGATACGGCGTTAACGGATCTTTTTGCGCCGGATCGATACCGAGCATCACGCCGACCGCCACGCTACGCGCACTTTGCAGCACCACATCTCCCGTAGTTATAGGTGCAACGCGGTTGACGCCGTTCAACACCACCGCTTTTTCCGGCAGTTGTTGCGGGTTGAGGGAACCCTGTTCAGACGAGAGTACGGCCTGAGGCATCAGGCCAAGAATATTGTTTTGCAGCTCGCGCTCGAAACCGTTCATCACCGACAACACCGTGACCAGCGCCATTACCCCGAGAGTAATGCCTATGGTGGAGAGCCAGGAAACGAAGCGACCGAAGCGATCTGCTGCACGCCCACGCATATAACGCAGGCCGATGAATAGAGCGACAGGTTGGTACATGAAATCCGTCTGGTTGCTGTTAGCAAAGTCACGAGTATATAAGCGAAAGCGGAATGGGTAAATGACTGAACCGTAAGTGTTCGTCAGCACTATTCCTAAAAGTATAAATAAATCAATTCGCTAAAGTTGTCCCTCTTCCCTTCAGCCCGGGCCCCTGATCTTTATCTTAAAAAAACAAAATGCAGACAGTTACGCATTACAGCGCACAGCGGGTTGCGCAGGATGGCAGGCTATAGCCAACAATATGGATACGCCGTCTCGATGAAGAAAAAAGAACTATGGATTAATCAAATCAAAGGGTTATGTATTTGTCTGGTGGTAATTTACCACTCGGTAATCACGTTTTACCCGCACCTCACTACTTTTCAGCATCCGCTTTCAGAGCTGCTGAGCAAATGCTGGATTTACCTAAATTTGTACCTGGCGCCGTTTCGCATGCCGGTCTTTTTCTTTATTTCGGGGTATCTGATCCGTCGCTACATTGATAGCGTCCCGTGGACAACCTGCGTGGATAAGCGGATCTGGAGCATTGCCTGGGTGCTGGTGCTTTGGGGAGTGGTGCAATGGCTGGCGTTAGTCGCGCTCAATAACTGGCTGGCCCCACAGCGCGATCTGAGCCATGCTGCCAACGCCGCTTATGCCGATTCGATCACAGGTTTTACCCACGGAATGCTGACCGCCAGCACCAGCTTGTGGTATCTGTACGCGCTGATTGTCTATTTTGTTCTGTGTAAGATTTTCAGCCGCTGGGCGGTGCCACTGTTGGCGTTATTTGTGGTGCTAAGCGTGGCGATCAATTTTGTCCCGACGCCGTGGTGGGGAATGAACAGCGTGATTCGCAATCTGCCCTGGTACAGCCTCGGTGCATGGTTTGGCGCAACGCTAATGGTATGGATCAAGGAGGTGCCCCTGCGCCGCCATGCGGTCATTGTTCTGGTTAGCGCAATCGCCGCCGTCGTCGCGTGGTTGGCAAATGTCTCACTATTACTTTCTCTGCTTTCCATTGTGCTGATCATGAAGCTGTTTTATCAATTTGAGTTGCGCTTTGGTATGCGTGAGTCCGGCCCGTTAAGCGTGATTGGTGCCAATACCATCGCCATCTACACCACCCACCGTATTCTGGTTGAGCTGTTCAGCTTAACGCTAATCCCTAAAATCAATCATACCGCCTGGCCTGCATATGCGGAGCTGGCCCTGCTGCTGGTGTATCCGTTCGCCTGCCTGCTACTGTGCACCTTGTTTGGCCTGTTGGTACGTAAAATTTCACAAAAAACAGTGGCCGACCTGCTCTTTTCCCCGCCTTCTTTATCGGCTGTCTCGCGCTAACCCCTACGCGCTTTTTGCCCCCATCAGGGGGCGAATCAATTTGCTTATGAGAAACGATCACGGATAATAAAGAACATTGCTTATCAGATGTATATCTAAACGAGATCCTGACAACCGAATGCCTGAACAACATCGTTACACGCTCCCAGCGAAAGCAGGCGATCAGCGCCAGTTGGGTGAGCTTACCGGCGCGGCCTGCGCAACGCTGGTTGCCGAAATCGCCGAACATCATGCTGGTCCAGTGGTCCTGATCGCGCCGGACATGCAAAATGCGCTGCGTTTGCATGATGAAATTCGTCAGTTTACCGACCAGATGGTAATGAACCTGGCCGACTGGGAAACGCTTCCCTACGACAGCTTTTCTCCTCATCAGGAGATTATCTCCTCGCGTCTCTCCACGCTGTATCAGCTGCCTGCCATGCAGCGCGGCGTGCTGATCGTTCCGGTAAATACCCTGATGCAGCGCGTTTGTCCGCACAGCTATCTGCACGGCCATGCGCTGGTCATGAAAAAAGGTCAGCGACTTTCACGTGACGCTTTGCGTGAACAGCTGGACAGCGCTGGCTATCGCCATGTTGATCAGGTCATGGAACACGGCGAATACGCCACCCGCGGCGCACTGCTGGATCTGTTCCCGATGGGTAGCGAGTTGCCTTATCGCCTGGATTTCTTTGATGACGAAATCGACAGTCTGCGTCTGTTTGATACCGACACCCAGCGCACGCTGGAAGAAGTCGATGCCATTAATTTGCTACCCGCACACGAATTCCCGACTGACAAAACGGCCATTGAGCTGTTCCGTAGCCAGTGGCGAGATACCTTTGAGGTGAAACGCGACGCCGAACATATTTACCAGCAGGTCAGCAAAGGCACGTTACCTGCGGGTATTGAATACTGGCAACCGCTGTTTTTCAGCGAGCCGCTGCCGCCGCTGTTCAGCTACTTCCCCGCCAATACGTTATTGGTGAATACCGGTGATATCGAGACCAGCGCAGAACGCTTCCAGGCCGATACCCTGTCACGCTTTGAGAATCGCGGTGTTGATCCGATGCGCCCGCTTCTGCCGCCGGAATCGCTGTGGCTGCGGGTTGATGAGCTGTTTTCTGAACTTAAACGCTGGCCGCGCGTTCAACTGAAAACCGAGAGTCTGGCGAACAAAGCAGCGAATACTAACCTCGGGTTCCAGAAGCTGCCGGATATCGCCGTTCAGGCACAGCAAAAAGCGCCGTTAGATGCGTTACGTAAATTCCTTGAAGGCTTCGCCGGTCCGGTGATTTTCTCGGTGGAAAGTGAAGGCCGCCGTGAAGCACTTGGCGAACTGCTCGCCCGTATCAAAGTGGCGCCGAAGCGGATATTGCGACTCGATGAAGCCGTAGATAACGGTCGTTATCTGATGATTGGCGCAGCTGAGCACGGCTTCATCGATAGCAAACGCAATCTGGCGCTGATTTGTGAAAGCGATCTGCTTGGGGAACGCGTGGCGCGCCGCCGCCAGGATTCTCGTCGCACCATCAACCCGGATACGTTAATTCGTAACCTCGCAGAGCTTCACCCCGGTCAGCCGGTGGTGCATCTGGAGCATGGCGTGGGTCGTTATGCCGGTATGACCACGCTGGAAGCGGGCGGCATCACCGGTGAATATCTGATGCTCACCTATGCCAACGACGCCAAACTGTACGTGCCGGTGTCGTCACTGCATCTGATCAGCCGCTATGCCGGCGGCGCGGAAGAGAATGCGCCGCTGCATAAACTTGGTGGCGATGCCTGGTCACGTGCCCGACAGAAAGCCGCTGAGAAGGTGCGCGATGTTGCGGCAGAGCTGCTGGATATTTATGCCCAGCGCGCAGCGAAAGAAGGCTTTGCCTTTA
This sequence comes from Citrobacter sp. Cpo032, assembly GCF_030332975.1. Lineage (NCBI taxonomy): Bacteria > Pseudomonadati > Pseudomonadota > Gammaproteobacteria > Enterobacterales > Enterobacteriaceae > Citrobacter > Citrobacter sp. Cpo032. The sequence goes on along the minus strand of NZ_JAOWGU010000049.1, from coordinate 191,183 downwards.
AGCATGACCGTGAACAGTACCAGCTGTTTTGCGACAGTTTCCCGTTTGAAACCACGCCTGACCAGGCGCAGGCGATTAACGCGGTACTCAGCGATATGTGTCAACCGCTGGCCATGGACCGCCTGGTGTGCGGCGACGTCGGCTTTGGTAAAACCGAAGTCGCGATGCGCGCGGCCTTTCTCGCCGTAGAGAACCACAAGCAGGTTGCCGTGCTGGTGCCGACCACCCTGCTCGCACAGCAGCACTTCGACAACTTCCGCGACCGCTTTGCCAACTGGCCGGTACGCATTGAGATGTTGTCCCGTTTCCGTAGCGCCAAAGAGCAAGCGCAGATTCTGGAGCAGGTTGCCGAGGGAAAAATTGATATTCTCATCGGCACGCACAAACTGCTGCAAGCGGATGTGAAGTTAAAAGATCTGGGTCTGCTGATTGTCGATGAAGAGCACCGTTTCGGCGTTCGCCACAAAGAACGCATCAAGGCGATGCGCGCAGATGTCGATATTCTGACCCTGACAGCAACGCCTATTCCACGTACGCTCAATATGGCAATGAGCGGCATGCGCGATCTGTCGATTATCGCCACGCCGCCCGCTCGTCGTCTGGCGGTCAAAACCTTCGTGCGCGAATACGACAACCTGGTGGTACGCGAGGCGATCCTGCGTGAAGTTCTGCGCGGGGGACAAGTTTATTATCTGTTTAACGACGTCGAAAACATTCAGAAAACCGCTGACAGATTAGCAGAACTGGTGCCGGAAGCGCGTATTGGTATCGGTCACGGACAAATGCGCGAGCGCGAACTGGAACGCGTGATGAACGATTTCCACCATCAGCGTTTTAACGTGCTGGTGTGTACCACCATTATCGAAACCGGGATCGACATCCCCACCGCTAACACCATCATCATCGAACGAGCGGATCACTTCGGTTTAGCGCAATTACACCAGTTGCGCGGTCGTGTGGGACGTTCTCACCACCAGGCTTACGCCTGGCTGCTGACGCCGCATCCGAAAGCGATGACCACCGACGCGCAAAAACGTCTGGAAGCCATCGCCTCGCTGGAAGATTTGGGTGCAGGTTTTGCGCTGGCGACCCACGACCTCGAAATTCGCGGCGCCGGGGAATTACTGGGTGAAGATCAGAGTGGTTCCATGGAAAGCATCGGCTTCTCGCTGTATATGGAACTGCTGGAAAACGCGGTCGATGCGCTCAAAGAAGGGCGTGAACCGTCACTGGAAGATCTCACCAGCCAGCAAACCGAAGTTGAACTGCGCATGCCGTCTCTGCTGCCGGATGACTATATCCCGGATGTAAACACCCGACTGTCGTTCTACAAGCGCATTGCCAGTGCGAAAGGCGAAAACGAACTGGAAGAAATTAAGGTCGAGCTGATAGACCGTTTTGGCTTGCTGCCCGACCCGGCTCGTACGCTGCTGGATATCGCCCGTTTACGCCAGCAGGCGCAGAAACTGGGGATCAGAAAGCTCGAAGGCAATGAAAAAGGCGGTACCATTGAATTTGCCGAGAAAAACCACGTCAACCCGGTCTGGCTGATTGGTTTACTGCAAAAGCAGCCGCAGCACTTCCGTCTGGACGGTCCAACCCGGCTGAAATTTATGCAGGAGTTGAGCGAGCGTAAAACGCGGATCGACTGGGTCCGCCAGTTTATGCGTCAGCTTGAAGAAAACGCCGTAGCATAAGCATAGTGAACAGGCCGGGTGAGCACACCACTCACCCGGCCTGATGAATTTACAAACTCTTTGCACTTCCCTGCACTTCCCGACACAGCAAACAGCCATAATTCTCGTTTACTTTTACATAATAAAAACCACGTAAAAACAATGGATTTATGGTGATGTTAAACAATAAACGACTCTCTCGCTGGCTCGCGTTTTTTACGCTTGCAGCGACATTCGCGTTAGCACTTCCGGCTCAGGCAAACACCTGGCCGCTGCCGCCACCGGGAAGCCGTCTGGTGGGTCAGAATGCCGTTCACGTTGTTGAAGACAATGGCGGTTCTCTGGAAGCGATTGCGAAAAAGTACAATGTCGGCTTTCTCGCGCTGCTGCAGGCCAACCCTGGCGTTGACCCTTACGTACCACGTCCGGGCAGCGTTTTGACGATCCCGTTACAAACTCTGCTACCTGATGCCCCGCGCGAAGGTATTGTTATCAACCTCGCCGAACTGCGTCTTTATTATTACCAGCCGGGGACCAATTCGGTGACCGTGTATCCTATTGGTATTGGCCAGTTAGGTGGTGACACGCTGACGCCTACGATGGTAACCACCATCTCTGATAAACGCGCCAACCCCACCTGGACGCCGACGGCAAATATCCGCGCGCGATACAAAGCAAACGGGATTGACCTGCCTGCCGTTGTGCCTGCCGGTCCGGATAACCCGATGGGCCATCATGCGATTCGCTTAGCGGCATACGGCGGCGTGTACCTGTTGCACGGTACAAATGCTGATTTTGGCATCGGAATGCGCGTCAGCTCCGGCTGTATTCGTCTGCGCGACGGTGATATAGAAACCCTGTTCCGTCAGGTAACGCCCGGAACTAAGGTCAATATTATCAATACGCCGATCAAAGCATCCGTTGAGCCTAACGGCGTGCGCCTGGTGGAAGTACACCAACCGCTGTCCGAAAAAATCAATGACGACCCGCAACTGCTGCCGATCGCGCTGAACGCGTCCATGCAGACATTTAAAAATGCGGCGCAAACAGATACCGCCGTCATGGATCATGCGATGGAGATTCGCTCAGGCATGCCGGTCGATGTGACCCGTCATCATGACGTTGCTCAACAACCGCTGTAAACGTAGTGTATAAAAAAAACCCCGCTGGATTTTATTCCGCGGGGGTTTTTTATTTAACTCGCACTCGCAGTGGCATTGCGATGGGTTAAATCTTATTTGTAGATAACAGCAGTTCCGTGAAGAGTGTTAGGACCGGTAACGGAAGTAATACGGAAAGACTTCGCACCCATCTCATCGGCTTTCTGCGCCAGTTGATCTTCCAAAGAACCTAAGTTAGTCCCCGCATTCGCAGAAATAGTACCGACTTTCTCTTGGCCCGCAGGAGTGGATTGAACTTCAACAGCGGCAAAGCTTGCAAATGACAGTGAGCTAAGAACAGCAGCAACAAACAGTGTTTTTACGTTTTTCATAATAGTGACCTTTAGCAGATGAATGGGTGTCGAAAAGATTAACTTAACGATCGATAGGTAAATCATAGATGTGATCCAGGTCACACGTCAACATTTTTTTATAATGATCGTTATATAAAATATAAAGGTCTTATTTTTCATACTAATAGCTATAAATTATTTTTATCGTGAATCCGCTGGAGTGTGCAGTCGAATATTTTTATAATGGTTATTCAATAAACCCAACAAAGGTACATCGGCGCCATGACAACTGAAACGACAGGTTGTGCAAAAAAAAGCCGTGGCCGACCAAAAGTGTTCGACAGGGAAGCCGCGCTTGATAAGGCCATGACACTCTTCTGGCAGCACGGATATGAAGCGACCTCACTCGCCGATCTCGTGGAAGCCACCGGCGCAAAAGCGCCTACGCTGTATGCGGAGTTCACCAATAAAGAAGGGTTGTTCCGTGCCGTACTGGACCGCTACATCACCCGCTTTGCGGCGAAACACGAAGCCCAGCTGTTTTGTGAAGAAAAAAGCCTTGAGTCCGCACTGGAAGACTATTTCACTGCTATAGCGACCTGCTTTACCAGCAAGGACACCCCGGCGGGATGTTTCATGATTAATACTTCTGCGACGCTGGCAGCCTCTTCCCGCGATATTGCACACACGGTGAAATCCCGCCATGCAATGCAGGAACAGACGCTTACCCAGTTCCTTCACCAGCGCCAGCAACGAGGCGAAATTCCGGCCCATTGCGACGTGCAAAAACTGGCCGAATACCTGAACTGTATTTTACAAGGTATGTCGATCAGCGCCCGTGAAGGCGCAACGTTTGAAAAACTGATGCAGATCGCACACACAACCCTGCGACTGTGGCCCGAACTCGTCAAAGCTTAACCCTTTCCCACAATTCCCCCGCTGTACTCACACCACCGGGAGCTGATAAAGCCCCCGGTTAGATTCCCGTTCTATTGACCCTACATTTCTCATTGTTTTCATCGTGTTACCCGATCATTTTTTGTAAAAAGTATTGATAACGACAATTATTATCAGCAATATTCGCATTTGTTTTAATGCCTGTTTCACAATGTAACCATCGGTTTCTCTACCGCTATAACAAAAACAGACCGACTTTTTTAAAAGGAATACAAATGCATAAGCGTCTCTGGGTGCTCAATCCTCTTCTGTTATCTTTAACTCTACCCGCCGTTGCGGCTGAGGAAGAGAACCTCATCGTCAGCGCCAACCGTAGCCAGCGCACAGTGGCAGAAATGGCGCAAACGACCTGGGTTATTGAAGGAAGCGAGATTGAACAACAGGTTCAGGGAGGAAAAGAGTTCAAGGATGTTCTTGCTCAGCTAATCCCAGGAATCGATGTTAGTAGCCAGGGACGCACAAACTACGGCATGAACATGCGCGGTCGCGCCATTGTCGTGCTAATTGACGGCGTCCGTCTGAATTCCTCGCGAACCGACAGCCGTCAGCTTGACTCCATTGACCCATTTAACATTGCGCACATTGAAGTCATTTCAGGCGCAACCTCACTTTATGGCGGTGGCAGTACCGGCGGATTAATCAACATTGTCACCAAAAAAGGCCAGCCGGAGCGTGAAGTAGAACTCGAACTGGGGAGCAAAAGCGGCTTCAACAATAGCAACGATCATGATGAACGCGTTGCCGCGGCGGTGAGTGGCGGAACCGATCGCGCTTCCGGGCGTATGTCCGTCGCGTATCAACGATTTGGCGGCTGGTATGACGGTAATCACGATGCCCTGCTGCTCGATAACACCCAAACCGGGTTACAGCACTCCGATCGTCTGGACGTCATGGGCACAGGGACGATTGAACTTGACGACAACCGTCAGTTGCAACTGGTTACGCAGTACTATAAAAGTCAGGGGGATGACGATTACGGGCTGGATCTCGGCGAGAACATGTCCGCCGTGACCGGAAACGGCAAAGCATATACCAGCAGCGGACTGAATTCCGATCGTATTCCCGGCACCGAACGTCATCTTATTAGTCTGCAATATTCAGATGCAGATTTTTTTGGCCAGAACCTGGTCAGCCAAATCTATTACCGTGACGAATCGCTGAAATTCTACCCCTTCCCTACGCTCAGCAAAGGCAAAGTCACCAGTTTCTCCGCATCACAGCAGGACACCGACCAGTTTGGTGCCAAAATTACCCTCAACAGCCAGTTGATGGATAACTGGGAGCTGACGTGGGGTGTCGATGCCGATCACGAAACCTTCGACTCCAATCAGAAATTCTTCGATCTGGCCTGGTCCCTGCCCTCCGGCGGTATGGATAACCGTACCGCTTATACCACCGGACGTTACCCCGGTTACAGCATCACCAACTTCGCGCCTTTCCTGCAAAACAGCTATGACATTAACGATATCTTTACCCTCAGCGCCGGCGTGCGCTATCAGTGGACCGAAAACAGGGTTGATGATTTCGTTGGCTATGCTCAACAGCAGGGAATCGCGACCGGGCTTGCGAACTCTGCCGATACCATTCCAGGCGGCAAAACCGATTACGATAATTTCCTGTTCAACGCCGGTATCCTTGCCCACCTGACCGACCGTCAGCAAACGTGGTTTAACTTTTCTCAGGGCGTGGAGCTTCCGGACCCAGGGAAATATTACGGTAACGGTACCTATTCGCTGGTTGGCGATCATTACCAGCTCCAGCGCAGCGTCAACGTGGCGGATTCACGTCTGGAAGGGATTAAAGTTAACTCGTACGAACTGGGGTGGCGCTATACCGGCGATAGTCTGCGCACGCAACTGGCCGCTTACTACTCGACTTCAGATAAATCGATCGTTATCAACCGCAGCGATATGACTATTAACGTTCAGCCCGACGATCGCCGCATTTATGGCCTTGAAGGTGCGGTGGATTATTTCATTGCGGACACGGACTGGAGCCTGGGTGGCAACTTCAACGTCATTAAATCGGAAGTGAAACAGAACGGTAAATGGCAAAAATGGGATGTCACGCTGGCCTCACCGTCCAAAGCAACCGCGTGGGTCGGCTGGGCACCAGAACCGTGGACCTTGCGCGTACAGAGCCAGCAAACATTTGATCTGACCGACGCCAGCGGTAACAAGCTGGATGGCTATAACACGATGGACTTTATCGGCAGCTATCAGCTCCCGTTGGGTAAGCTGACCTTCAGCGTGGAAAACCTGCTGAATGAAGAGTACACCACACTGTGGGGACAACGTGCGCCACTGCTGTACAGCCCAACCTACGGCAGCCCGTCACTGTATGAATACAAGGGCCGGGGTCGTACATTTGGTCTGAACTACGCCTTAACCTTCTGATAAAAAAAGCCCCCCAGCCTGAGCGAATGGGGGGCTAATGTTCAGGATAATGCTATTTTACGCTTTGTTATTCAGTACCAACTGTCCGTTGTTATCCAACGGAATTTGCGCGCCGGGATCCTTATCCATACGGATTTTCCCCTGCTGATCGCCAATTTTGTACGTCACGTCGTAGCCCAGCATCTTTTCAGATTTGTCATACACCGTTTTACAACGCTGCTGCGTGGTGGTGTAAGTATCGTTTTCCTGCATCGAACCCTGAATCTGGTTACCTGCATAGCCGCCGCCTAAAGCACCGGCCACGGTGGCAATATCTTTACCACGTCCACCGCCAAACTGATGCCCAATAACACCACCCGCAACCGCGCCCAGTACGGAACCCGCGATACGGTTTTCATCTTGTACCGGCTTGCGGTGGGTGACCGTTACGTTCCGGCACTCCTGACGCGGTGTTTTTACCGACTCTTTAATCGGTGTTGCAGAGACAACTTGCGCATACTGTGGGCCACGCTCGAAAACGTTCAGACTGGCCACCGCTGCAACACCCAGCGCAGCAGCTACGCCAATCCCTATACCCGCCAACATTGATTTATTCACGGGACTTCCTCCTTTTTTGCTATTAGCAACAACTTTGCAACAGAAGGTAAGGAATGCCAATCAGATTACGGATGAAAATAGCGGGAGGTGGAGCGAAAGCGGAATGATTCAGACAACTCTGAAGGAAGGCGCCGGATGCGTAAAATCATCCGGCACCACAAGTCGATATTAATGCAGTTTCAGACGCGGGCGAATCACCCGGTTGATACTGCCGACCAGCATCATCAGGCCGGTTTTGAAGTAACCGTGCAGCGCAATCTGGTGCATGCGGTACAGCGAGATATACACAAAGCGCGCAATACGTCCTTCCACCATCATCGAACCACGGGTCAGGTTGCCCATCAGGCTACCCACGGTAGAGAAGTTAGAGAGCGAGACCAGAGAGCCGTGATCTTTGTACTGATACGCTTTCAGCGGCTTGCCGTTCATCTGTGCCAGAATATTGTTCATCGCACAGGTCGCCATCTGGTGTGCTGCCTGAGCGCGCGGAGGCACAAAACCGCCTTCCGGGCGAGCGCAGGAAGCGCAGTCGCCAATCGCGTACACGTCAGGATCGCGCGTGCTCTGCAGAGTTGGCTCAACCACCAGTTGGTTAATACGGTTCGTTTCCAGGCCGCCAATGTCTTTCATAAAGTCTGGCGCTTTGATACCCGCCGCCCACACCATCAGATCGGCTTTAATGTATTCGCCATCTTTGGTGTGCAGTCCCCCTTCGTCAGCGCTGGTTACCATCGTCTGGGTCAGTACGCGTACGCCCAGTTTGGTTAACTCATTATGCGCAGCACCGGAAATACGCGGCGGCAACGCAGGCAGAATACGCTCACCGGCTTCGACCAGCGTAACGTTCAGCGCGTCATTGGTCAGCCCTTTGTAACCATAGCTGTGCAGTTGTTTTACCGCATTGTGCAGCTCAGCGGAGAGTTCAACACCCGTCGCACCGCCGCCCACAATGGCGATATTCACTTTTCCGTTAGCGCCCAGATTCGCGGAATACTTCAGAAACAGATTCAGCATCTCCTGGTGGAAACGACGCGCCTGATGCGGGTTATCGAGGAAAATGCAGTTTTCTTTCACGCCAGGGGTGTTGAAATCGTTGGACGTACTGCCCAACGCCATCACCAGCGTGTCATACGGCACTTTACGCTCAGGAACCAGTAGCTCACCCTTCTCATCGCGCAGCTCAGCGAGAGTAATGGTCTTCGCTTCACGATCGATATCCACCACCGAGCCTAACTGGAACTGGAAGCCATGGTTACGGGCATGAGCCAAATAACTCAGCGCATCCACACCTTCGTCCAGTGAACCCGTCGCCACTTCATGCAGTAACGGTTTCCACAAGTGACTGTGGTTTCTGTCTACCAGTGTGATTTTGGCCTTTTTCTTACGCCCGAGTTTTTTACCCAGCTGCGTCGCCATTTCCAGTCCGCCAGCACCGCCGCCGACAATCACGATCCTTTTCAATGGTGTAGTCAACGTGACCCCCTCAAATTTATTAACCAATTGTTAATTAAAAGTTATGAACATAGCCTTTAATTAACAACAAGTTACGGCAATGAAAATGTTCTTCGAGAGTGAGAATAACACGAACGGTGCATTGGTCATACCAAAATTGATGTGTATCAAGTTTTGATGCTGAAAAGATAGACAACCGGAACTTTAAGAACAAAAAAACCAGCCCGGCGGCTGTAATGCCAGTCAGTTAGCGCCTCAGTTTCAGAAAGCTTCAACCTGTGCTGCCCGAGGTAAAGAACATGCTATCTCGGAGAAAGAGTTCCGTTCACCTCATGCTCATCATTTCTCTTAAGCACCGATTCCTGTGAACGTGTAAAGGGCGTTCTCCGCCACGCCCTTTACAATCCCGGCTCCCGGCGGGAAAATTGTTGCTGCGCAATACCCTCCGCTTATTCCTCCAGGCTACCGGGCCGGGCGCGAGGTAGCATCCATGCAAAGCGCGCCCTGAGCCAGCATCCATGCTGGCTCTCCCGGCCTTACGGAATCACGTCGGCAATTTTCAGCCGGACCAGCCCACACCTGACCATCTGCGTTTTTTTGTTTAAACAGCAAAAAAGATTTAACTGGAAGTCAGTGCGTTGAAGCGATGACCCCGGTCCGGCTGAAAATCGATGAGGCGTTGACGACTGACCGGGTCTGCCCGCAGGGATGCGGGCAGAGGGGACGGCCTGCACGGACGCAGGCTCGACCCCGACCCGACAGGCAGACGGCATAAGACGAATAACTCGCGTAGCGACGATTTTCCCGCCGGGAGCCTGGGTTGCAAGGGAGGCGGCGGTGAGCCTCCCTTGCACGTTCACAGGTATCTGCGCTTCAGAGAAATGACACCACTGAGGTGAACGGAACCCTGAGCCGGAATCACATGTTCACCATACGTTCGTAACTGACGAGCATTAGCCCGATGACTGGTTTTTTACACACTCAATAAGAATTAACCTAACGTCTTGAACGCTTTGATGCGCTGCAAATGCGGAGAGATATTCTTAAACTTATGCGTCTGCTCTTCGTCCCAGACTATCTCGTAAAAATGATGCAGCTCTTCCGACGAACGCTGACTGTTAAGCGCCTCATCATGACGTGACAGGATCACCAGGCAGCGATCGCGATTCTTCTCACGGAAATTGGTCACGCATTTTGTTGCGATGTCTGCATACTCCTCAGGTCTGTCGATTTTGCCTTCCATGTTCTCATACGGGAACAGGTTGGGATTAAACACTACCTGACGAATATCACACAGGAAACCAATCCGTTCAGCCCAATATCCCCCGAGCCCCACACCACAAATCAGCGGACGGTCATCCACATTCAGCTGCAGCATTTTGTCCACTTCTTTCAGCAGATGCTGCATATCATGTTTAGGATGCCGCGTACTGTAGCTAATCAGCCTGACATCCGGGTCGATGAATTGCAGCTGCAACACCTTCTCATGGTTGCCCGGGCTGTTAGAGTCAAAACCGTGTAAATAGATAATCATCGCATCCTCGCCAAACTTGCGTTAATGACCTGCTTTCTCTTCCTGCCAGCGCTCATGAAGTTGGTTAAGCTGAGCGCTTACCGTCTTCCAGCGTGCCGAGTCCATCAGTTCCTGACGTGAAAATGAACCTTTATGATACAAACGTGTAACACGTTCTGCATTGATCGGCGACAGATTATCTAACACACTGACCGCTCCCTTACGATTATTGCAGACCAGGATCATATCGCAACCTGCATCCAGCGACGCCTGTCCACGCTCCGCATAGCTTCCCATAATCGCCGCCCCTTCCATCGACAAATCGTCGGAGAAAATGACACCATCGAAGCCAAGCTCCTGGCGTAGCACCGTTTTCAACCAGTGAGGTGAGCCACTCGCCGGACGCGGATCGACATCACTGTAGATGACATGCGCAGGCATAATGGCATCCAGTTTGTTTTCCGTAATCAACGTCCGGAACACGGACATATCTTTCGCACGAATCTCGGCTTCTGGGCGTGGATCGGTTGGGGTTTCTTTGTGTGAATCCGCCGTCACCGCCCCATGTCCTGGGAAATGTTTACCGGTCGTTTTCATGCCAGCAGCATGCATCCCGTCAATGAAGCGGGTCGCCATCGCCAGCGCTTTTAGCGGATCGGCATGGTAAGAACGCTCGCCGATTGCCGCGCTGATATGGCCCACATCCAGCACGGGTGCAAAGCTGATATCAATGTCCATCGCGATCATTTCGCTGGCCATCAACCACCCTGCGTCCTGAGCCAGTTTGCCGCCTTCTTCCAGACCGTGCAACGCAGCAAAGGATTGAGCTGCAGGCAGGCGGGTAAAGCCCTCACGAAAACGCTGTACGCGTCCGCCTTCCTGATCTACCGCCACCACCAGATGGTTACGTGACGCAGCCCGGATCTGACGCACTAATTCACGCAGCTGTTCCGGGTCATGATAATTTCGGGTAAAGAGGATCAACCCACCTACCAGCGGATGTGCCAGAATCTCACGCTCTTCAGCGTCCAGCTCATACCCTTCGACATCCAACATTACTGGGCCCACACTGCTCTCCTTATCCTTTCATTGTTAGCTGCCGCCAGGTTTCATCGGCCAGCCTGATAAATTGTCGATCGCCGGTTTGCCGCCAGCGATACTCAAACCACCCCGCCTTCAGCATCATTATCCAGGGTTGCCATTGTCTGACCTGTCGCCACAAAACGTCTGGCTCAATGTGCGCTCGTTGGGCGTAGGTGCTAACCAACTGTTGGTGCTGGGATTCATCGCTAACCCATACTGCCGCCAGCTCCAGGGCAATATCACCGTCTCCGGCGTATTCCCAGTCAATCAGCCGCAGTCCTGATGCCGTATGTACGATGTTGTCACCGTGAACATCCATATGCAGCGGCCCCAGGCGCAAAGGTCGAGGCTCACCTCGTTTCCTTAGCCGCTTCAGCGCGCGCAGCCAGCATGGTGTACGACGCGCCGGATCGCCACACTGCCAGTACTGTTCAAGTAGCGGAAGCAGGTTGATTCGCCAGCCCAATCGGGGTTGCTGGTGCAGATGATACAGTAAGCCTGCGAGTTCGTCGGCGTCCGGTAATCTGGATTCTACCTTACCGTGAAAAAACTCGACTGCCATCCACCCACGCGTATAAAAATGAGGACGTGGCGCAAGGCTTTCTGGCAGGTGTTTTAACGCATGATATTGGCGTAAGAAATGAGATTCCGGCGCGTCAGGGTCGTGATGGCAGCGCAGTACCAGTCGGTGGGAACGGTGTTCAATGATGCAGCTCCCGCCGCTCAGGCCGGTTTGGCTGGTCGCGACGGGATGATACTGCGGGAAATAGCGCGACAACACTTCGCCGCGCGTGAGTCTGTTATTGTTGCTGAACGGCACCTTTACCTGACCAGATTATCTCGCCAGTTTGTACCAGCATTAATTGCATTTGCAGCGCAGGCGAATTGACGTTGCCTGATGCGCTGGAATAAAGCACATACTGCGCGCCAACGTTACGGGCGATACCAATCGCTTTACTGCGCGTTCCCAGACTGTCATTCGGCGACAGACCTAACTGCTGTTTGGCGACAGCCAGCTGTTGGGCAGAAATCAGCGTAAACTTACCGTTATTCGCCAGCGCGTTACGTAAGGTTTCGGTGGCTTCACCCGCGTTCAACGAACCGTTGGTGCGGTTATTCACGCTATCAACCAGCAGAACGCCGCCCGCTTTGACGCCGTCTGCCTGCAGCATTTTGCCGACCATCGGCTGCATAGCCCCGTTCCAGTCATAGTGACGTTGACGTGGCGTAGGCTGCGCCGTTTGGTCTTCATGCTCAATTGGGCCCGGCTGCTGCGGTATGCTTGGCACCGTTGGCACAACCGGCACCGGCTGTTGCGGCTGCGCAGGCTGTTCCGGTACCGGCTTCACTTCCTCTACCGGCGCGGGCTCACGTTGCGCCACACAGCCAGAGAGAAACATCGCCAGCGCGGCAATCAGTGCGTAGCGATTCATTTTGTTCATCAAGATTCACCCCTTACAAATAAAGATAAAGTCTAACCTTGTGCGCCCCCAGAAAATTGGCGCTGCCGTACAGCGTCACCGACGAATGGGCCGGAATAGTCACACTGCGTGGCGCTTCCAGAGGGTGCATTTCCAGCCCTCTGGCGTCATACCAGTAAAACCGATAATGAACGGTAACGGGTTCTTGTCTTTCGTTATAGAGTCGCGAGGATGCCGAAGCCTGAATATCAGACGTTGTTAACGTGGGCTGCTCTGCTGTAATACCCGCCGCCAGAATTGTTGATTCCATCACCAGCGACTGTTCATCACTTACTGGGATTTCAGGGTGTGAACGACAACCCGCCAGCAACAACAAGCCCAGTGAAAGCGCAATGCATCCTCTGGTCATGCTTACAGACCTTTATGCGCAAGCATTGGGCCAAGCGCACGTCCACCCAGCAGGTGCATATGAATGTGATACACCTCCTGCCCCCCGTGGCGGTTGGTGTTCATGATTAAGCGGTACCCATCTGCAGCAATGCCTTCCTGCTCAGCAATTTTCGCCGCAACGGTGATCATGCGGCCCAATGCCTGTTCATGTTCCGCCGTCACATCGTTGACAGTTGGGATCAGAATGTTAGGAATGATCAGGATATGCGTTGGTGCCTGAGGGGAAATATCACGAAACGCAGTGACCAGTTCATCCTGGTATACGATATCCGACGGAATCTCACGACGAATAATTTTGCTGAATATAGTTTCTTCTGCCACGACGTTTTCCTTTTTCATTAACAGCCCAAGCGTTTTGCCATGCTACGCCGGGTAACTCTGCGAGTATAGAGTATGAGCGAGTTCCTCACGCTCTTTCAACTTTAACCCTCGATTTTTTAAGCGAAAACCTCAGTCAGTGCTGCTCTTATAACCATTTTCCTGCGCTATTGCTCAAGCATAGTACTGAAACAATATTTCATTTATGTCGTAGCATCTGTTTACACATTAATTGCTAATGCGTATATTTCGCATTTGTATTTACATGCGCATTTAATAGTTTACAACCAAAGGGTTCATCACAACTACCGGTGATTTGAACTTAATATTAATAATTATCAAGGACTTTTCGATGTCTTTCACAACACTCAACGGGAATGTTCAACGCCAACCGGGGCTTGCCCCTTCTTTGCTGGCAGCATGCATCACGCTAGCCCTTTTACCTTCCACCAGCCTCGCAGCCCCTGCAGAAGAGACAGTGATCGTGGAAGGTTCTGCTCCTTCGGCATCCAGTGAGGAGCAAGATTACAGCGTTAAATCAACGACCGCTGGCACAAAAATGCAAATGACACAGCGCGATATTCCGCAATCGGTCAGCATTGTCAGCCAGCAACGCATGGAAGATCAGCAATTGCAAACGCTGGGCGATGTGATGGACAACACGTTGGGGATAAGCAAAAGCCAGGCGGATTCAGATCGCAGCAGCTATTACTCGCGCGGATTTCAGATTGATAACTATATGGTCGATGGGATCCCGACCTATTTTGAATCCCGCTGGAATCTCGGTGACGCCCTTTCTGACACCGCCCTTTTTGAGCGTGTCGAAGTGGTCCGTGGCGCAAACGGGCTAATGACCGGGACGGGTAACCCTTCAGCCTCCATTAACATGATCCGTAAGCATGCCACCAGCCGCGAGTTCACCGGTAATGTTTCAGCGGAATATGGCAGTTGGAACAAACAACGCTATGTGACCGATCTGCAAAGCCCGCTTACGGCAGACGGCAACGTGCGCGGTCGCATCGTGGCGGGTTACCAGAATAACGACTCCTGGCTTGATCGCTACAATAGCGAAAAAATGTTCTTCTCCGGGATTGTCGATGCCGATTTGGGTGACACCACCAGCCTGTCTGCGGGCTATGAATATCAGCGCATTGATATCAACAGCCCAACCTGGGGTGGATTGCCGCGCTGGAATACCGATGGCAGTAAAAACAGCTACGACCGTTCGCGCAGCACTGCGCCGGACTGGGCTTACAACGATAAAGACTTCAACAAAGTGTTTGTCACCATCAAACAGCGTTTTGCCGATACCTGGCAGGCGACCATGAACGCCACCCACTCCGAGGTCAAGTTCGACAGTAAAATGATGTACGTCGATGCCTATGTTAATAAGGCCGACGGCACGCTGATTGGCCCATATGGCAACTATGGTCCGGGATATGACTACGTCGGAGGAACCGGCTGGAACAGCGGCAAACGTAAAGTGGATGCTGTCGATCTATTTGCCGACGGCGGTTACGATCTGTTTGGTCGTCAGCATAATCTGATGCTGGGCGGCAGCTACAGTAAACAGAATAACCGTTATGAAAGCTCGTGGGCGAACGTTTTCCCCAACGAAATCGGCAGCTTCTATACCTATGATGGTAACTTCCCTGAAACCAACTGGAACCCGCAGTCATTGGCTCAGGACGATACCACGCACATGAAATCGCTGTACGCCGCAACGCGTATTTCGCTGGCCGACCCACTGCATTTGATTGTTGGCGCACGTTACACCAACTGGCGTATCGACACCCTGACCTACAGCATGGAGCAAAACCACACCACGCCGTATGCGGGTCTGGTATATGACATTGACGATAACTGGTCTACCTACGCCAGCTATACCTCAATCTTCCAGCCGCAGAACAAGCGCGACAGTTCCGGTAAATATCTCTCTCCGATCACCGGCAACAACTATGAGCTTGGTCTGAAGTCCGACTGGATGAACAGCCGTTTAACCACCACGCTCGCGGTGTTCCGCATCGAACAGGATAACGTAGCGCAATCAACCGGCGTGCCAATCGCCGGTAGCAATGGCGACACGGCCTTTAAAGCGATGGATGGTACGGTCAGTAAAGGGGTCGAATTCGAGATTAACGGTGCGATCACCGATAACTGGCAGATGACGTTTGGTGCGACACGCTATGTTGCAGAAGACAACGAAGGCAATGCAGTAAACCCAAACCTGCCGCGGACCACGGTCAAACTGTTTACCCGTTATCGCCTGCCAGCCATGCCGGAACTGACCGTTGGCGGTGGAGTTAACTGGCAGAATCGTGTTTACAGCGATACGGTCACGCCTTATGGCACATTCCGCGCGGAACAGGGAAGCTACGCCCTGGTAGATTTGTTCACCCGCTACCAGGTAACAAAAAACTTCTCAGTGCAGGGTAACCTTAATAACCTGTTCGATAAAACCTACGACACGAATATCGACGGTTCTATCGTTTATGGTGAGCCGCGTAACGTCAGCGTTACCGCCAGCTATCAGTTCTGACACCGGGTATTGCGTAGAATCGCTAACTCGCTGACTTAGGTTGCAAATTCTCATCAAACTCCAGCCGCTTTCTGTCGGGTTCTACCGCAGTCAGCGGCTCCACTTCTGCAAGCGTCTGCTGACAGCGCCCCACCAGCACCTGATACTCGCGAGTGCCCTGTTTTTTCCACACCAGTTCCTGCTCAGTTAACATGCGAATCGCTTTCGCCGGGCTGCCGACAATCAGATGGTTGGCGGGCATCTCAGCTCGCGCTTTCACAAACGCCGAAGCACCAACGATACTGTTTTCACCGATGGTCGCGCCATCGATAATCACCGCGCTCATGCCGATCAGCGCGTTACGCCCAATCACACAGCCGTGCAGAATCGCCCCGTGGCCGATATGTCCGTCCTCTTCCACTACCGTATCCTGGCCGGGAAATCCGTGCATCACGCAGTTATCCTGGATATTCGCCCCATCTTTAACCACGATACGCCCAAAATCTCCGCGCAGGCTGGCGTTGGGACCAACATAAACACCTTTGCCGAGAATGACATCGCCAATCAGCACTGCGGTTGGGTGAACATAGCTTTCTGCAGGAACTACCGGGATCATCCCGTCAATCTGGTAAATCGGCATGGCTTCTCCTGTTACACCTCGGCTAATCCGCCGAAGCGTTGATAATAGAGCGGACCCGGCGCGGGCAGTTCCCCCACCGAGCTCTCGCCTTTTTCGCTGACGAAAACCTGGGCGCCGGGCGCAACACGTTGATAAATATTAATGCACAGCTGACGCGCCGTCTGACCCAGCCAGTGAGCAGGCAACAATTCTTCCGGCAGCAGCGGATCTTTGAGCACAACCCGACGATAGAAGTGAATGAGCAACAGGCGGATCTGGAAGCAGCGCTCTGGCGTAAGTTCGTCCGGCCCGGCGTCACGCAGTAGCGGTAACAACGGACGGAACAGCGTGATAAACGCCTCGTACATGGCATTTTGTTCGGTTAAGTGCCAGCACCCTTCTACCCGCTCACGCAGCGCAGCGCGGGAGAGTGCCAACGGCGAATGCGCCTCAAAAACGATGACGTTTTCCGCCACCCCAGCTTCATGGAGCAGCGACTGTACGTCCGCCAGTTTTTGCGATGGCGACGCCAGCAGACTCGGCGCCAGTACGCCAAAACCTTGCCATAACAGCTGCTTTTTAACTTCGGCCAGGGTATTTTTCTCCAGCCCCTCCGACAGCAGCAGCAGCCAGGTACCGTCCCACTCAGGGGCGTTGGCACGGTAGATTTTGCTCTCGGCGCGGCGCGTCAAGCGTAGCCCTTTATCACTCAGGCGGTAGAAACTGCGACGGCCGATACGTACTACGTCCAGCCATTCTTCTTTATTAAGGCGAAACAGCGCGGTACGTACAAAACGTTCACCGAAGCCAAGCCCTTCCAGCAGCGCGGCAACGCTACCGAGCCAGACTTCTCCACCGCGTTGCGATAAACAGTCCCCGTAAAGCGAGGCGATAAGCGAGGTGCCGCTGACCGGCATTGCGGTTACCGCCTGCTGAATAAAACTATCGAGTTTTTCCATATGATTCATACTGTTGTCTTTTTTGTCCTTTTTGAATCATAGCACAGGATAATTTCCGCGATATGGCAGGAATTTGTAGGCCGGATAAGGCAACGCCGCCATCCGGTAACTTGTGCGCTCTCGCCTGATGGCGCTGCGCTTATCAGGCCTACGAGTCTTAACCGTTGGCGGCAACTTTGCGCAGGTCGAACACCCGACACGCCTTTCCTTCTGAGCGCGGGATGCTGCCGCAGTTAACAATGCTTACGTCCGTTGAAATACCGACCATCGACTTAATACGATGACGCAAATGATGGCAAATCTGGCAGCGCTGCTCATGGCTTAGCACCAGGCTACTCTCTTTAAGCTCCACGCGTACCGAAAGCGAATCAAGATGGCCACGGCGATCCACTTCCAACTGGTAATGCGGAGCCAGATGTTCAATCTTGAGGATCTCTTCTTCCACCTGCGATGGAAAGACGTTGACGCCGCGAATAATCAGCATATCGTCGCTGCGCCCGCTAATGCGATCCATACGACGCATCGTGCGCGCGGTACCCGGCAGCAGGCGCGTCAGGTCGCGGGTACGATAACGAATGACCGGTAGCGCTTCTTTCGTCAGCGTGGTGAACAGCAGTTCGCCGTGCTCTCCGTCGGCCAGTGGCGTACCGTCATCCGGATTGACCACTTCCGGGAAGAAATGATCCTCCCATATTGTCGGACCATCACCCGTTTCGATGCACTCCATCGCCACGCCCGGCCCCATCACTTCCGAGAGGCCATAAATATCCAGCGCCGTAATACCCAGGCGACGTTCGATCTCCGTCCGCATCCCCGTTGTCCACGGCTCTGCGCCAAAAACACCGGTACGCAGCGAACAACCCCGCGCGTCACCGCCCATCTGGCGCTCCAGCTCTTCAATCAGGTTCAGACAGTAGGATGGCGTGACCATAATCATGTCAGGTTTGAAATCGCGAATCAGCTGCGCCTGTTTCTCGGTTTGACCGCCGGACATCGGGATAACCGTTGCCCCCAGGCGTTCCGCGCCGTAGTGCGCGCCCAGTCCGCCGGTGAAAAGGCCATAGCCATAAGCGACGTGGATTTTATCTTTCGCGGTACCGCCTGCGGCACGCAGCGAGCGGGCGACGATGTTAGCCCAGGTATCGATATCATTTTGCGTATAGCCCACCACCGTCGGTTTACCCGTGGTGCCGGATGATGCATGGATACGCACCACCTGCTCCATCGGTACCGCGAAGGTGTCGAAGGGATAGTTGTCACGCAGGTCCTGCTTGGTGGTGCAGGGAAACTTGCTCAGATCGCTCAGCTCACGGAAATCATCCGGGTGAACCCCCGCCGCGTCGAACTTACGGCGGTACATCGGGACATTTTCATAGGCGTGTTTTAACGTCCATTTCAGGCGCTCGGTTTGCAAAGCCTGTAATTCGTCACGCGATGCGGTTTCAATCGGATCTAATTTTGTTGTTGTCGTTGTCATTTTGTAGGGCACTCGCAGGTCAATTAGCTCACACTCGCTCAAGGATCATGGCAATGCCCTGACCCACGCCAATACACATCGTACACAGCGCATAACGTCCATTGCGTCGTTCCAGCTCCAGCGTTGCGGCCAGCGCTAACCGCACACCGCTCATCCCCAGCGGGTGACCTAAAGCGATAGCCCCCCCATTGGGATTCACGTGTTCTGCGTCATCTGCCAGTCCAAGCTGTCTCATCACACCCAACGCCTGGGCGGCAAAGGCTTCATTCAGCTCAATCACATCCATATCGTTGATATTCAGCCCGGCGCGCTCCAGCACTTTTCGTACCGCAGGAACTGGCCCAAGCCCCATAAACTTCGGCTCCACGCCCGCCGTCGCCATCGCGACAATGCGTGCACGCGGCGTTAGTCCCTGGGCCTTTATGTGTTGCTCGCTGGCTACGATCATTGCTGCCGCGCCGTCGTTCACCCCAGAGGCATTGCCTGCGGTAACCACGCCGTTCTTACGAAACGGTGTTTTCAGTTGTGCGAGTTGCTCCAGCGTGGTTTCTGCACGCGGATGTTCATCTTCACGTACTGCGCTAACTGCCCCTTTCTTGCCAATGATTTGTACCGGCACAATTTCCTGCGCCAGAATGCCGTCACGCAGGGCTTTCGCCGTGCGCTGCTGGCTGCGATACGCAAAGGCGTCCTGGTCCTCTCGGCTTATATTTAACAATTCAGCTACATTCTCCGCCGTTTCCGGCATGCTGTCAGTTCCGAATTGTTGCTGCATGAGCGGGTTCACAAAACGCCAGCCAATGGTGGTATCAAACATCTCGGCCTGACGCTGAAACGGCGCGGTGGCTTTGCCCATTACAAACGGCGCGCGTGACATTGACTCAACACCACCAGCGATCAGCAGGTCGGCATCACCGGCTTTGATCGTGCGAGCAGCGAAGCCGATTGCATCAAGCCCTGAGCCGCACAGACGGTTGATGGTCGTGCCGGCAACGCTGTGCGGATAACCCGCCAGCAGGGTCGCCATATGCGCCACGTTGCGGTTATCCTCGCCCGCCTGGTTGGCGCAACCGAAGATCACATCGTCAATAGCGCTGGGATCCAGGCGTGGGTTGCGGTTGAGTAATTCACGCAACGGGATGGCCGCCAGATCGTCGGCACGCACGCCTGCCAGCGCCCCGCCGTAGCGACCAATCGGGGTACGAATACCGTCACAAATAAATGCGTCACGCATTAGACTTCTCCTGTAATCGTGCCACCGATGCGGTGGGATTTGCCGCGAAACAGAGCCACGGTTTTGTGTTGCTGATTGACAATTTCAATGTCGTAAACGCCAGTGAGTTTGCCTTGCTGCTTGACCCGCGCGGTGGCGGTCAGTTTGTCACCTGCAAAGGCCGGACGCAGAAAGTCGATACTGGCCGCTGAGGCTACTGCCGCCAGTCCCTGACTGTTGCAGGCGTAAGCAAAGGCAGTATCCGCCAGTGAAAACAGTTGCCCGCCGTGACAGGTCTGATGGCCATTCAGCTGCGACGGCGACACGGTCATAGTCATCTGCGAATAACCGTCGTCCATCTCAATAATTTCAATCCCCAGCGCCTGCGCGCAGGTGTCTTTCACATACATGGCGCGGGCGTTGCGCCAGGCTTCGTTACTCATGACGCATCTCCATCAGCGCTTTCTGGCGCAGCAGCGCACTCGGGCGATAGCGTTCTTCGCCGTAGTGCTGTTGTAGATTTTCCAGCAGACGAAGCACACGTCCCCAGCCGAGCGATTCGCCCCAGGCCAGCGGCCCGTGCGGGTAGTTGACCCCCAAGCGCATGGCGGCATCGATATCCTCGGCGCTGGCGACTCCTTTTTGCAGCGTATCCAGCGCTTCGTTCGCCAGCATCGCTACCGTGCGCCATACCAGCAGCCCTGGGTAGTCGGCAATACGCAGCACTTTTTTGCCCTGCTGCTGGAAGTAGTACACCGCTTTGTCGGTGGCTGAAGCCGGGTTGGTTGGTGCGCTTGCCAGCACGACGGTGTCGCCCGCAGCATGGTCATACACCACCACCGGGCGCTGGTGCTGCACGCTTAAGGCCAGCGCGGTTTCACCGGTAGTTTCAAGGAGCAGCACATCATCCAGCTCAGTGACAACGTCACGCTTGATATTTTTTGCTGCATTTTTAGGCGCTACCGCTGCAACAGCCAGTTCAGGCGATACTTCAGCAGGCCAGCGATAGACGCCGTGGCCGCTCTTCTTTCCCAGACGCCCCGCCAGAGCGAGCTCCTGTTGCAGCAAAGACGGTAGAAAACGGCGGTCCTGCCAGAAGGCGTTAAACACCGAACAGGTCACGGCAAAGTTGACGTCCTGACCAATCAAGTCGGTCAGCGCCAGCGGTCCCATCGGGAAGCCGCCGCCATCACGCAGCGCCGCATCAATCACTTCCGCTGACGCAACCTGTTCTTCCAGCGCGCGCCAGGCTTCAGCGTAGTACGGACGCGCCACACGGTTGACGATAAAACCCGGCGTTGAGCGGCAGCGCACCGGCTGCTTGCCCCAGGCGATTACGCACTGGCTAAGCAGCTCAACTACCTCAGTTGAGGTGGCAAGGCCGCTCACCACTTCCACCAGTTTCATCACCGGTGCAGGGTTAAAGAAATGCAGCCCCGCCACACGTTCCGGATGCTTCACTCCCGCCGCAATTGCGGTAATTGAGATCGACGAGGTATTACTGGTCAGCAGCGTTGACGGCAAACAGATCTCCGCCAACTGACTGAACAGCGCTTTTTTAATTTCCAGTTGCTCGGAAGCGGCTTCAATCACCAGTTGTGCATCGGCAAGCTGATTCAGTTCAGTCGCGGGGGCGATCCGTGCCAGTAATTCACTGGCCTGTTCCGCACTGATTTTTCCACGACCAACACGAACGTCGAGTCGCTGGCGAATACCCTCAATGGCGCGAGTAATCGCCTCAGTGGAAATGTCATACAGCAGGACCGAATGTCCGGCGCTGGCAGCCACTTCGGCAATGCCTGCCCCCATTGTTCCGCCGCCGATCACGGCAACGCGATGAAGAGTTTGCGTCATGGCTTATTTCCCGCTGAACTGTGGTGGGCGTTTGCCGAGAAAGGCGCTGACCCCTTCGCGATAGTCGTCGCTGCGACCGGCCATGCGCTGGTAGTCGCGCTCAAGCTCAAGCTGCTGATCCAGCGTGTTGGTTTCGGAAAGCTGCAAGGCTTTCTTAATCAGCCCCAGGCCATAGGTCGGCTGCGTCGCGAAATGGCGCGCCATGGTCAACGCGGTATCTTTCAACTCGGCATCGTCGACCACTTGCCAGATCATGCCCCACTGCGCGGCCTGTTCGGCGCTGAGGTTATCGCCAAGCATCAGCAAACCCACGGCGCGAGCGCGACCGGCTACGCGCGGCAGCACCCAGCTTCCGCCGCAGTCCGGCACCAGGCCGAGTTTGCTGAAGGCCATAACAAACTTCGCCGAGCGCGCGGCAAGGACGATGTCGCAGCCCAAGGCCAGTGTGGCACCGGCACCAGCGGCAACGCCGTTGACGGCACAGATAACCGGCTTCGGCAGCGCGGCTAAGCGGCGCACCAGCGGGTTGTAGAAGCGTTCCACCGACATGCCCAGATCCGGCGCGGGACCGCTCGGGTCAACGTTACGGTCGTTCAGATCCTGTCCGGCGCAAAATCCGCGTCCGGCGCCGGTGATCAGCAGACAACGAATGGTGTCGTCGCGCTCGGCCTGTTTCAGGCAGTCGGCGAGCTGCTGGTGCATCACGTCGTTAAAGCTGTTGAGTCGGTCCGGGCGGTTCAGGGTGATAGTCATCACGCCCTGCTCCACTTCGCTGAGAATAAATACGTCCACGATTAGCGTCCTTTAAATTCCGGTGTGCGTTTTTCTAAAAAGGCGCTGACGCCTTCACGACGATCTTCGGTGCCGCTCAGCAGCGTAAACAGCTGACGTTCCTGCACCAGACCGGCCTGGAGACCCACTTCTTGCGCAGCGCGTAGAGACTGTTTTGCCGCCCGCAGCGCCAGCGGTGAGTGACGGGCGATGGTCGCCGCCAGCTTGAGCGCGTATTCATCGGAGAGGTTCGCCGGGTGAATGTCACTCACCAGCCCGGCCTGTTGCGCTCGTTCGGCATCAATGCTTTCACCGCTCAGCACCATTCGGCTGGCCAGCGCTTTACCAACACTACGGATAAGCCGCTGCGTACCGCCCGCCCCTGGCATGGTGCCGAGAGTAATCTCCGGCAGACCAAAGCGGGCGTTATCCCCGGCAATCACCAGGTCGCACAGCAGAGCCAGCTCGCACCCGGCTCCCAGCGAGTAACCGTTAACCACCGCGATCAACGGCTTGTTGAAGGCATCAATACGTGCCCACAGGCGAGGGCGAATATCGTCGAAAGTGGCGGGCAGATCTTTTTCCGCCATTTCGTTGAGATCGGCTCCGGCAGCGAAGTAGCGCAGGTTGCCGCTAATCACGCAAACGCTGATGCTGGCGTCCGCCGCCGCGCTTTCCAGCGCGTCAGCAATCTGCGTTAGCAGCGCATTGTTCAGTGCGTTACGCGCCTGTGGGCGGTTCAGGGTCAGTTGCAGTACACGGTCGTGACGGGAAATCAGCAGTTCGCTCATGCCATCCCCCGCGCATCGAAGTCGACCACTACGTCACCGCTGGTTGGCAGCGCCTGGCAGCTCAGCACATAGCCCGCCGCCAGTTCATCGGCTTCAAGGCTGTAGTTGGCGGCCATCGCCACCTCGCCGCTGACCACCTTGCATTTGCAGGTAGCGCACACGCCGCCTTTACAGGCGAACGGCAGGTCAGCGCCCTGGCGCAACGCGGCGTCGAGAATGCTGTCATCTTCCGCATTCAGTGAAATCAGGCGATCGCGCCCATCCTGACGAAGGGTGACCGTGCGGCCTTCCGCCTGCACGCCGGTGGCGCGTTTCACGCTGGTCCCCGGCGTATTGAAACGCTCAAGGTGAATGGATTTTTCCGCTATGCCCAGTTCGCGCAGTGCCACTTCGGCTTCATCCATCATTGCCGATGGGCCACAGATAAAGGCGTCGTCAAAGCGGCTGAAATCGAGCAGGTTTTTACCCAGCGCACGCAGTTTGTCGCCGTCAATACGACCCTGTAGCAGATCGCTGTCCATCGCCTCCTGACTGAACAAGTGCACCACCTGTAAACGCTGCGGATAGCGGTCTTTCAGATCGGCCAGCGCCTGACGGAACATCATGCTGTGGCTGCTGCGGTTGCCGTAGATCAGCGTGAACTGGCTGGCCGGTTCGATCGTCAGCGTCGCTTCAATAATCGCCATCATCGGCGTAATGCCGGACCCGGCGGCAATCGCCAGATATTCGGCTTCGCGCTCGGCCTGCGGCTGGTAGCCGAAGTGCCCTTGCGGCACCATCACTTCCAGCGCCATACCCTGCTGGATATCCTGCTGGGCATAGCGGGAGAAACGCCCACCGTCGATAGCTTTAACCGCGACGCTAATTTCCGACGGCGAGCGGCTGCGACAAATGGAGTAACACCGACGCAGCTCTTCTCCACCGAGGTGAGCTTTCAGCGTCAAATGCTGGCCCGGTCGGAAGGCGTAGGCATTACGCAGCGCGTCGGGAATGGTGAAAGTGATGGTCACCGCATCGCGCGTTTCCGCTTCGACGTTGGCCACGGTAAGCGAATGAAATGTTGTCATCGCAACCTCAAATACATTTAAAGTAATCAAAGGGTTCACGGCAGCTGTCGCAGCGATACAACGCTTTACAGGCCGTGGATCCGAATTCGCTAATCAGCGAGGTATGGGGGCTAGCGCAGCGCGGGCACTGTACGTCAGTTGGCATTTCGGCATGACAGGCGTGGGCCTGCGGCGGGCTGATACCATACTGGCGCAGGCGTTCGCGGGCGTCCGGGCTCATCCAGTCAGTGGTCCACGGTGGGTCAAGCTGCAGGACGATATGTACTGGCGTATAGCCGTGCTCCGCCATCACCATGCGAATTTCACCCAGTAGATGCTCGGTGGCCGGGCAGCCGGAGTACGTCGGCGTAAAGCCGATTACCCAGCCGTCGCCGCAGCGCTCAACGCTGCGTACCATGCCGAGATCGGTGATGGTCAGCACCGGCACTTCCGGATCGGAAATCGCACTTAACAGCCCCCAAACGGTGTGCACCTCTGGCGGTGCGACCGCGGTAAGACGTTGCATAGCCACCCCCTGCTACCACTGCTGACCAGGATACGCACGCTGCAAGTACTGCATCTCGGCCAACATCGGCCCGAGATGTTCGCTGTGTAGCCCCTGCTTACCGCCGTTGCGAAACGCCGCCTCTTGCGGAACGTGTAAACCAGAATCAATCAGCGCAGTGTGTACCGTCGTCTGCCATTCGGTTTGCAGTTCGCGGGGATCGACGGCAATGCCCTGCCTGGCCAGAGCGATCTCCAGTTCGTCGGCAAGGAACAATTCGCCGGTGTAACGCCACAGATTGTCCACCGCCTTCTGCATCAGTTGCGCGGAGTAGTCAGTACCATTCCCCAGTCGCTCCAGCCAGCCGCGGCTGAAGCGCAGGTGATAACGCACTTCTTTCAGTCCTTTGGCAGCGATAGCCGCAATCTGCTTATCGCGGCTGTTAACCAAACGAGTGAACAGCGCCACATGCCAGACGTCGATAAAGAACTGGCGAGCGATCGTGTCGGCAAAGTTGCCGTTAGGCTGTTCCACCAGCAACAGATTGCGGAACTGACGCTCGTCACGACCAAAAGCCAGCGTGTCTTCGTCGCCGTTACCCGCCAGTTCGGCGGCGTAGCTGAGGAAGTTGCGCGCCTGCCCCAGCAGGTCGAGGCCGATATTAGCCAGCGCCAGATCAATCTCCAGCTCCGGCGCATGACCGCACCAGGCACCCAGACGCTGAGCCAGCACCAGGCCGTTATCGCCCAGACGCAGGGCATAGGTTGCAACGGGATTCAGGTTATTCATCGTTGCCTCACATATGTTCCATGCCGTCCGGCACGGTGTAGAACGTGGGATGGCGATAGACTTTGCTCTCCGCCGGGTCAAAAAACTCACCGCGTTCTTCCGGCTGTGACGCAACAATTTCGCTGGCTTTCACCACCCAAATGGAGCAGCCTTCGCTGCGGCGTGTATAGGCATCGCGTGCATTTTCCAGCGCCATCTGGTCATCGGCGGCATGCAGACTTCCAACGTGACGGTGTGATAACCCTTGTTTGCTGCGGACAAAAACTTCGTATAACGGCCAGTATGTTTTGCTCATGACTCTCTCCTTACGCCGCGTCGCGGGCCTGTTGCTTTTCGGCGTGCGCCAGTGCGGCCTCGCGCACCCATGCCCCTTCTTCCCAGGCCTTACGCTTTGCGCCCAGACGTTCGTGGTTGCAGACACCACGACCGTTGATGACCTCATTAAATTCCTGCCAGTCGATCTCACCGAATCGATATTTCCCCGTCACTTCATCAAGCTGTAGGTCGGCGTCCGGCACGGTCATACCGAGGATTTCTACCTGCGGGACCGTGTTATCAACAAAGCGCTGACGCAGTTCGTCGTTGGAGTGCAGTTTGATTTTCCACGCCATGCTGCGGGCACTGTTCGGTGAGTTGTCGTCGTTCGGGCCAAACATCATCAACGCAGGCCACCAGAAACGGTTGATGGCGTCCTGCAGCATCTGACGCTGTTCCTCGCTACCAGTAGCCAGCGCCATACACGCTTCGAAGCCCTGACGCTGATGGAAGCTCTCTTCTTTGCAGATTTTGACCATCGCCCTGGCATACGGGCCGTAGGAGGTACGACACAGCGCCACCTGGTTAACAATCGCCGCGCCATCGACCAGCCAGCCGATCACACCGATATCCGCCCAGCTCAGGGTTGGGTAGTTGAAGATGGAGGAGTATTTCATCTGGCCGTCGAGCATCTTCTGGTACAGATCTTCACGCGCGCAGCCCAGTGTTTCCGCCGCGCTGTAGAGGTACAGACCGTGTCCGGCCTCGTCCTGTACTTTTGCGAGCAGAATGGCCTTACGCCTCAGCGTGGGTGCGCGGGTTATCCAGTTGCCTTCCGGCAACATGCCGACAATTTCCGAGTGCGCATGCTGGCCAATCTGGCGGATCAGCGTCTTACGGTATGCGTCCGGCATCCAGTCCTGCGGCTCGATGGCCGTTTCCTGCGCGATGCGCTGGTCAAAGCGTTGTTCTTCTGTCACGTCATCACCTTATGATTCCGATAATTTCAACAAATCAATATTTGTGAATCACTTTGTTTTACAAAAGTTACATCTTGGTTAAATAAAACCACAAATTTTGTTTGCTGGTTTTGCGATACTTGTCGCAAATGGTTTTTGTTTATCCATTAATAACAGATAGATAACCAATTAAGATAAAGTGTTCGCGATCGCATTGTTAATAAATTATTAAAATCTCGCTTGCATTTTGTGATTCATAAAAGAACTATTTAAAGAGATATTACGGAACACATCTGGAGATTAACGATGCAGCAGTTAGCCAGTTATTTATCCGGTGCCTGGCAGACAGGCCGGGGCCGCACCCGCACCATCCACCACGCCCTTACCGGTGAAGCGCTTTGGGAAGTGACAAGCGTTGGACTGGATATGGCGCAAGCGCGCCGCTTTGCTATTGAGCACGGCGGCAAAGCGTTACAGGCAATGAGTTTTATTGAGCGCAGCGCGATGCTAAAAGCGGTGGCGAAGCATTTAATGGAACTGAAAGCCGATTTCTATGCCATATCCGCGCAAACCGGAGCAACGCGCGGTGACAGCTGGGTCGATATCGAAGGCGGCATTGGCACGCTTTTCACTTATGCCAGTCTCGGTGGCCGCGAGCTGCCGGACGATACGCTGTGGCCGGAAGACGAACTGATCCCGCTGTCCAAACAGGGCGGTTTTGCCGCACGCCACGTGCTGACCTCCAAATCCGGTGTTGCGGTGCATATCAACGCCTTTAACTTCCCCTGCTGGGGTATGCTGGAGAAGCTGGCGCCAACCTTGCTTGCCGGGATGCCCGCCATTATCAAACCTGCAACCGCCACCGCGCAGCTCACTCAGGCAATGGTGAAAGCGATTATCGACAGTGGTCTGGTACCGAACGGCGCAATTAGCCTTATCTGCGGCAGCGCGGGTGACCTGCTCGATCACCTCGACAGCCAGGATGTGGTGACCTTTACCGGTTCTGCTCATACCGGACAGCAGCTGCGCGTGCATCCCAATCTGGTGGCTAAATCGGTTCCATTCACCATGGAAGCGGATTCACTCAACTGCTGTGTGCTGGGTGATGACGTCACCCCAGAACAGCCTGAGTTTGCATTGTTTGTACGTGAAGTAGTGCGCGAGATGACGACCAAAGCCGGGCAGAAATGTACCGCTATCCGCCGCATTATCGTGCCACAGGCGCAGGTGAAAGCGGTCAGCGAGGCGCTGATTACCCGTCTGCAAAAAGTGGTAGTGGGCGATCCGGCGCAGGAAGGCGTGAAGATGGGGTCGCTGGTGAATAACGATCAGCGTCAGGACGTGCAGGATAATGTGAATCGTCTGGTTGAAGCCGGGTGTGAGGTGCTGCTGGGTGGAAAAGCAGATCTGAGCACGGCTGGGGCTTTCTTCCCGCCAACTCTGCTGTTTTGTCCGCAGCCGGATGAAATTGCCGCGGTACATGCAATTGAAGCCTTTGGCCCGGTCGCCACGCTGATGCCGTATCAAAATACCGAGCATGCCATGACGCTGGCACGCGCCGGTGAAGGCAGTCTGGCAGGAACGTTGGTGACGGCGAGCGGCGAACTGGCGCGAGAGTTTATCCTCGGTGCGGCCCGCGCCCACGGGCGTATTCAGGTGCTGAACGAAGAGTCCTCGGTGGAATCGACCGGCCACGGATCTCCGCTGCCACAGTTGGTCCACGGTGGGCCTGGACGTGCAGGCGGCGGTGAAGAGCTGGGTGGTCTACGCGCGGTGAAACACTACATGCAACGCACCGCCATTCAGGGCAGCCCAACCATGCTCGCGGCGGTAAGCCAACAGTGGGTGCGTGGCGCTCGGGTGGAGGAAGATCGTATTCACCCGTTCCGTAAATACTTCGAAGAGATCCAGCCGGGCGACAGCCTGCTGACGCCACGTCGTACACTGACCGAAGCGGATATCGTTAACTTTGCCTGCCTCAGCGGTGACCACTTCTACGCCCATATGGACAAGATTGCAGCAGCCGATTCCATTTTCGGCGAGCGCGTGGTGCACGGTTACTTCCTGATTTCCGCCGCAGCCGGGCTGTTTGTCGACGCGGGTGTCGGTCCAGTGATTGCCAACTATGGCATGGAAAACCTGCGCTTTATCGAGCCAGTTAAGCCGGGCGACACTATCCAGGTGCGTTTAACCTGCAAACGCAAAACGGTGAAACGTCAGCGAAATGCCGAAGAAAAAGCGACCGGCGTGGTGGAGTGGTCGGTGGAGATCTTTAATCAGCACCAGCAGGCGGTGGCGCTGTATTCCATTCTGACGTTGGTTGCGCGTCAGCATGGGGATTTCCCGGCGTAAGATTCCGGTATAGCTTCGCTCGATCAGGCTTGAAACAAAAAGCAAAAAGCCTGCTTAGTTTCCTAAGCAGGCTTTTTAAATATGGCTCCTCTGACTGGACTCGAACCAGTGACATACGGATTAACAGTCCGCCGTTCTACCGACTGAACTACAGAGGAATCGTTGTGGAGGCTTATCTTAGCGGCGAAAAAAATTTTGTCAAACCCCATTTCCTCGAATGCGAATCAATTGATGCTTCTCTCGACAGTTTGTTGCATTTACAGACATTTTAAATAGAAAAAACTTTGCAGCTTTTTCGATTCTCCCTCATCATTTGAAATGAGGTTTCAACTTTCTTCGTTAAGGTCCACTTTGAACGTCTCCGCTGCCTTACGCCAGGTCGCTTCCCGCACGCCCTGGTATGCCAAACGCAAGAGTTATAAGGTTCTCTTTTGGCGCGAAATCACTCCGCTGGCTGTCCCCATTTTTCTGGAAAACACCTGTGTGCTATTGATGGGTGTTCTGAGTACTTTCCTGGTCAGCTGGTTGGGAAAAGAAGCGATGGCCGGGGTTGGACTCGCCGACAGCTTTAATATGGTCATCATGGCATTTTTCGCCGCCATCGATCTGGGCACCACCGTGGTTGTAGCATTTAGCCTCGGGAAACGAGATCGTCGACGGGCCAGAGCCGCGGCCAGACAATCACTGGTGATCATGACAATTTTTGCTACCGTGCTGGCAGCAGTCATTCACTATTTTGGTCAACAGATTATTGACGTTGTCGCAGGTGAAGCAACGCCAGACGTTAAAGCTTTGGCACTCACCTATCTGGAGCTGACGGTGCTCAGCTACCCGGCGGCAGCCATTGCGCTGATCGGCAGTGGCGCACTACGTGGAGCCGGAAATACAAAAATACCGTTGTTGATTAACGGCGGCATGAACATCCTGAATATCATCATCAGTAGCATCCTGATTTACGGGATCTTTTCCTGGCAAGGTCTGGGATTTGTGGGAGCAGGCCTGGGACTGACCATTTCGCGCTACATCGGGGCGATTGCCATCATCTGGGTACTGATGATTGGTTTTAACCCCGCGCTGCGAATTCCCTTCAAAAGCTATTTTAAGCCACTCAATCTCGCCATTATCTGGGAGGTGATGGGGATCGGCATTCCGGCAAGTATCGAGTCAGTGCTGTTCAATGGCGGTAAACTTTTGACGCAGATGTTTGTTTCAGGCATGGGAACCAGCGTTATCGCCGGGAACTTTATTGCATTTTCTATCGCCGCGCTTATCAACTTACCGGGGAATGCTTTAGGTTCCGCGTCGACAATCATTACCGGCAGGCGTCTGGGAAATGGCCAGATTGCCCAAGCTGAAATCCAGCTACGGCATGTATTCTGGCTGTCGACGATCGGCCTGACGGCAATTGCCTGGTTAACCGCTCCTTTCGCCGGGGTAATGGCCTCATTTTATACCCACGATCAGGATGTAAAAGAGGTCATAGTCATCCTGATTTGGCTCAACGCAGCATTTATGCCGATATGGGCAGCCTCCTGGGTGTTACCAGCAGGCTTTAAAGGTGCGCGAGATGCACGTTTTGCTATGTGGGTATCGATGCTGGGCATGTGGGGCTGCCGCGTAGTCGCGGGTTACACCCTGGGTATCGTATTAGGATGGGGAGTTGTCGGCGTTTGGTTAGGCATGTTCTTCGACTGGGCCGTACGCGCCGCGTTATTTTACTGGCGTATGGTCACCGGCCGCTGGCTGTGGAAATACCCACGCCCCGAACGCGAAAAGTGCATAAAACAACCGGTTGCGTCTGAATAAGCGGCGAAATGGGGAATATTTCAGCAAACGATCGCATTTATCCATTCAGGCTTTGACAACGCTGAGCGGCATCGCTAATATTCGCCTCGTTCAAACGATTCCTCTGTAGTTCAGTCGGTAGAACGGCGGACTGTTAATCCGTATGTCACTGGTTCGAGTCCAGTCAGAGGAGCCATATTTAAGAAGCCTGCTTAGGAAACTAAGCAGGCTTTTTGCTTTTCTGCGATCCCATTAGCCAGGTAGAGCGCTTCACTCCACACCAGGTTTTTCCATACTGCCGATGGGAGAATGTCCGTCTGCTTATGCAAAATGTCTCTATGATCCAATTCGTTAACGTCATGGTTAAGTATCTTATCGTGCAACGACATCAGAATGAGACCCATACTAGCCCATGCCGATACTGCTGAAAGCAGCGCTAACCGCTTTATTAGTAATTCCATTGAGTACAATAGCCGGTGAGAAAGTCACGCTACGTTGCCCGGACAGAGGCTGGGCGGAGGTGACATTTCATCTGTTCCAGCACGTTAGCGTGCTGTGGGAAAACAATAGTTTTTATGTTTCCGATGCCCGGCGTAGTCAGAGTAATAAATTCTATACGTTTACCAATCGAGATGTTCTTTCGGTGAAGAATGGATTTCAGTTTATTTATGCGGATTCGGGACGGGCGGTGTCTTGTTCGATATTGTCGCGGGTGCCGACGCAGGATCTGAGGCTGGAGACCTTGAGGTAACGCAGCTTTCTACCCGCTATTCAGCGACGTCAGGGAAGCCCGTTTACTCACGGGCTTTTGTAGTTAAATCTGATAATCAATCACCGCCTCATCTGGCTCCATCGCCTGACGCTTAATTTCATCGACGGATAACCCTGCATTGCATAGCTCGATGAATCGCCAGACGTAGTTGCGCTGCAGCTGTCCGCGTTTAAGCCCCAGCCAAACGGTATTTGCATCAAACAAATGCCGGGTATCCAGACGGGTTAAGGTCCCCTCTTCCTGCTCGCCGCTGGATTGCTCTGCCACCAGCCCAATCCCCAACCCCAGCGACACGTAAGTTTTAATCACATCCGAGTCCTGGGCGCTGAGAATAATATCCGGTATCAGCCCTTTGCGAGCAAATGCTTCATCGATGCGGGAACGCCCTGTAATCCCCTGACGATAGGTAATTAACGGCCAGTGAGCAATAGACTCCAGCGTGAGCGGAGAGGCTTTCACTAATGGATGGTCGTGAGGAACAAGCAGGCTGTGGTGCCAACGAAACCAGGGAAAAGCCACCAACAATGGATCGCTGCTCAGCCGCTCACTGGCAATTCCGATATCTGCCCCGCCATTTTGTAGCAGGACATCAATCTCCTGTGGCGTGCCCTGAATAAGTTCCAGACGCACCTCAGGGAACAGCTCACGAAAAGCTTTTATCACCGCAGGCAAGCTATAGCGTGCCTGGGTATGCGTGGTGGCAATCGTCAGAACGCCGGACGTGTCATTGGTAAACAGATCCGCCAGTCGACGAACATTGCTGGCCTCATTCAGAATACGCTCGGCAATCACCAGCAAGGCTTTACCCGGTTCGGTCATGCCCAACAGGCGTTTACCGCGACGGATAAAAATCTCGATACCAAGTTCATCTTCAAGTTCACGAATGTGTCGGCTGACGCCCGACTGCGAGGTGTACAGTATATTCGCGACCTCTGTCAGGTTGTAATCCTGACGAGCCGCCTCGCGGATTATTTTAAGTTGCTGGAAATTCACGTTTCGCTCCGGGCACATCAGACATTACGCTATTGTTAAAGTCTGATGCCCGGCATAACAAATAATAAAAACCTGCATCTTATTCCTTGCGGGAATAAGGTTTAGCTGACCAGCTGCAGCTCGCGATTTTCCAGCGCCGGACGGCTGACCAGCGACAACAGGATCTCCTTCACGGCCTGCGCCTGGGGCGATAAGCTCCCTCTGGCGGATACGTTCAACGATAATGGCAGATTCATCGACGGTGTTGTAATGCGCGCCATCCAGCCGTTAGCCGCATTGCATAATGAACGGGCGGCCGACTCAGGCAACACTGTGACACCCATACCACTGGCAATGGCGGCCGTTAGGGTGGAGATAGACTCAATTTCGCCAATCACTTTAGCCGTTAAGCGACGTAGCGAAAAAGCTTCATCCACGCGCAGGCGAACCGCGCTGTAATCCCGTGGCAAGAACAAATTCATCTGCGCCACTGCGGCTAAATCGACGCTTTGCCCCGGACACTCACGCGTGCCAACCAGGTACAGATCCTCTTTAAGCAACGGTTGACTGCTGATGCCCGCCACGGGTGAACGCTCATAGAGCACTGCCATATCTAACTGCCCGCTGAGCAGCTTGTCATTCAGCACTGCCCCACTGTTTTCATGCAAATAGACCAGCACATCAGGCAGTTCGGCACGTAGCGTCTGTAATAACGGCATGGTAATGGATGACGCGACTGTCCCCGGCGCAAGGCCGATAGAGACCTGTCCACTCAAAGTCTGGCCCACGTTATTAACCGCAAGTTGCGCCTGTTCGCACTGACGTAAAATCGTCCGGGCGTGGGTATATAGCACTTTTCCTGCTTCCGTCGGCGTGACGCCACGCTTGGTACGAATCAGCAATTGCTGATCCAGCTCACCTTCCAGCGTAGCGACCTGCTGGCTCAGCGCGGGTTGCGCAATGTGCAACACTTCCGCTGCCTGGGTCAGGCTACCAATATCGACGATTTTCACGAAATATTTCAGTCGTCTGAAGTTCATTTTGCCTCCTGTCGGAATACCAGAACCCGTGCTGGCAGTCATTGAATTCAGGATTGCAAGATGCTTGCCACTTTCTTCTAAAACGGTGTTTTACGGTTAAAGCCGCGTAAAGTCAGGAGTAAAAGCGAAGGAAGATCATTCTGCACACCTAAGTATCTCATTCAGTCTGCCCTGGAAGAGGTAGACACGCACCAGAATGGGGCAAAAGCATAAAAAGACGGAAAGATCGCCTCTTTGCTGATTTTGTCAGCAAACGAACACACAAATGTATTTACCCCTTTGACAAGCCTCACCACCCTCGCTAATATGCGCCTCGTTCAAACGATTCCTCTGTAGTTCAGTCGGTAGAACGGCGGACTGTTAATCCGTATGTCACTGGTTCGAGTCCAGTCAGAGGAGCCATATTTAAGAAGCCTGCTTAGGAAACTAAGCAGGCTTTTTGCTTTTATGCCATTGCTCATTGCACATATCAAAACCTCAACTTAGTTTGGCCAACACTTCATTCATAATAGCCGCAGGTATTTGTTCCAGACGCTTGCCGTTCCGGGCTTCCATATCAATAGACAGGACCAACAATGAGTTGAGATGTCCGCTCTTCGCTCACTGCAGACTTTAAACTCACCCAGTACCTCCGTTCTGTGCCAGCAGCGGCGTTTTCTATCGCCGCTGATATATTAATCAATGGAGAGCAGGCCATATTTATAATATAAATTGACGGATACGCTGAATTTTACAGGAACATCTCCAATGAATATTGCCGCCTCAATTGCCCTTTTGGGCGCTTGCCCATTTGTGAGTCTGGCGGCAGTACCGGTGACCTTTTCCGAAACTGTCCTGGATGCCGCAGGGCCAAAAGGCCCTTTGAAAGGCACGTTACTCACCCCGAATTCAAAACCAACAGCCGTTGTTCTTATCGTTCCTGGCTCCGGGCCAACCGATCGGGATGGAAACAACCCGCTTGGTGTGAATGCATCGCCTTACCGACTTCTTGCTGAAGGCCTTGCTGCCAAAGGCTTTGCGACGCTTCGTATCGACAAACGTGGAATGTTCGCTAGCGCAATGGCTGTAGAGGATGCCAATGCGGTGACGATTGCTGACTATGTTGACGACATTCGATCCTGGGTAGACGTGCTTCGACGTCACATGCACACCCCCTGTATTTGGGTTTTAGGGCACAGCGAAGGGGGCGTAGTCGCACTTGCCTCGGCTCAAGAAGAGAATGTGTGCGGTGTGGTTCTTATCGCAACGCCCGGGAGGCCGATGGGCGAGGTGTTGAGGGGGCAACTTAACGCTAATCCGGAAAATGAAATTCTATTAAAGCAGGCGCTGCCGATAATTGATGCTCTGGAGCATCAGCAGCGAGTCGATATTACGAATATTCACCCAGCACTGCAAAGTATCTTTAATCCTGCTGTTCAGGGGTTTTTGATCAATGCGTTTTCATATAATCCGGGTCATCTCATTTCGAGTATTTCCAAACCCGTGTTAGTGCTACAAGGGCAACGCGATCTCCAGGTGGAAGAAACGGATGCAGGACTGCTTAAGGCCGCGAATCCTCAAGCGTCCCTGGTTATACTGCCCAATATGAACCATGTTATGAAAGAGGTGACTTCGGACGATCGCAAAGCGAATATCGCGACATACGCTGAACCCGCGCTCCCCTTAGCTCCCGGTTTAATCGACTCGATTGAGCATTTCCTGATCCACAACTCACCTTTTCCCGAAAAGTAACAGCTGCTCTGCTCTCGGTGTCCTCCCAAGACGGTTTACTTTTAAAGAGTTCAGCATGCTTTAAAGCATTCGTCTGCTCCATGCTCACAGCAGACATGGTCAGATGTCATTCCAACCGTCACATGCCAGAAGCAGACTCCCCTTCCCCATCCGATATCCACCTCATAACATTTTTATAAATAACAACGCATTAAGAAGTTCAACGTAATACAATTATATTTCTAATTGTAATGATAACCATTCTCATATTACTATAATCGCGTGATAATTAACTTTTGATACATTCCGCATGTCTGACCACGCCACTACCACTGCTTCCTTTACGCTCGAGTCGCTTTATGGCGCACATCACGGCTGGCTGAAAAGTTGGCTGACGCGCAAACTCCAGTCCGCCTTTGATGCAGATGACATTGCCCAGGACACTTTTCTACGGGTAATGGGCAGCGACTCGCTCTCGACGATCCGCGATCCGCGCTCCTTTCTGTGCACTCTCGCCAAACGGGTGATGGTCGACCTGTTTCGCCGAAACGCGCTGGAAAAAGCCTATCTGGAGATGCTGGCGCTTATGCCGGAGGCGCTCGCGCCTTCCCCCGAGGAACGCGAGAGCCAGCTCGAAACCCTGCAACTCATCGACAGCATGCTTGACGGGCTGAACGGGAAAACACGAGAAGCGTTTCTGCTTTCGCAACTGGATGGTCTGACATACAGCGAGATCGCGCTGAAGCTCGGTATCTCCGTCAGCTCGGTGAAAAAGTATATGGCAAAGGCTATCGAACATTGTCTGCTGTTTCGTCTGGAGCACGGCCTGTGAATGCTTCTATCACCGATTCTCGCCGCCAGGCATTGCGCTCGGCATCGCACTGGTATGCTGTATTGAGCGGCGAGCGTGTCAGCCCACGGCAAGAAGCGCGCTGGCAACAATGGTACGATGAGGACAAAGATCATCAGTGGGCCTGGCAACAGGTTGAAAACCTGCGCAGCCAGCTCAGCCGCGTACCGGGCAATGTTGCCAGCCGGGCGCTGCACGATACGCGCCTTACCCGTCGTCATGTCATGAAAGGGCTACTGCTGCTGCTCGGCGTGGGCGGCGGCTGGCAGCTCTGGCAGTCTGAAGCCGGTGAAGGTCTGCGCGCGGATTACCGCACCGCCAAAGGCGCGGTGAGCCATCAGCGGCTGGAAGATGGTTCTCTGCTGACGCTCAACACACAAAGCGCCGCGGATGTTCGTTTTGATACGCGTCAACGCGCTGTCCATCTCTGGTACGGCGAAATTGCTATTACCACCGCAAAAGACGCGCAGCAGAGACCTTTCCGCGTTGTGGCCCGCCAGGGCCAGCTCACCGCATTAGGCACAGAATTTACCGTCTACCAGCAGGACAACGTCACACGCGTTGTCGTTCAACAACATGCTGTAGAAGTCTTACTGGCAAATCGTCCGCAGGAAAAACGCATCGTCAGCGCTGGCGAGAGCCTGCAGTTTAGCGCGTCTGAATTTGGTGCAATAGCCTCAGCGGATGATGAAAGCGCCACCTGGACGCAGGGCATTCTGAGCTTCAGCGATAAACCTTTGGGTGAAGTGATTGCCACGCTGAGCCGTTATCGCAACGGCGTGCTGCGCTGCGATCCGGCTGTGGCCGGATTACGCCTGAGTGGCACTTTCCCGCTGAAAAATACTGATGCAATCCTGGATGTTATTGCCAAGACTCTTCCAGTGAAAATTCAGTCAGTTACGCGATACTGGGTAAATATTTCTGCATTGTAAGAAAAATAATTCTCATTTCGATTGTCCTTTTTCCCCTTCTCATTCGACTCATAGATGAACACAACAAAAATGATGATGGAGAAGGTATGACGCCTTTACGCGTTTTTCGCAAAACAACACCTTTGGTTAACGCCGTTCGCCTGAGCCTGCTGCCGCTGGCCGGGCTGTCGTTATCCGCCTTCGCAGCGCAGGTTGATATTGCACCGGGTTCGCTCGACAAAGCCCTTAATCAGTATGCCGCGCTCAGCGGAATTACCCTGTCGGTTGACGCCAGCCTGACTCGCGGCAAACAGAGTAACGGTCTTCACGGTGACTACGACGTCGAAACCGGCCTGCAACACCTGCTGAACGGTAGTGGCCTGCAGGTGAAATCGCTGGGTAATAATAGCTGGACGCTGGAGCCCGCACCAACACCGCAAGAAGATGCCCTGACCGTGGTGGGCGACTGGCTGGGGGATGCGCGCGAAAACGACGTTTTCGAACATGCTGGCGCACGTGACGTTATCCGCCGTGAGGATTTCGCCAAAACCGGCGCAACATCCATGCGCGAGGTACTGAACCGCATTCCTGGCGTTACCGCCCCAGAAAACAACGGCACCGGTAGCCACGATCTGGCAATGAACTTTGGTATTCGCGGCCTGAATCCGCGCCTGGCCAGCCGTTCAACGGTGCTGATGGACGGTATTCCCGTGCCGTTTGCCCCTTACGGCCAGCCGCAGCTTTCACTGGCGCCTGTCTCACTCGGAAATATGGACGCCATCGACGTGGTTCGCGGCGGTGGCGCGGTGCGTTACGGGCCACAGAGCGTGGGCGGTGTGGTGAACTTTGTTACCCGCGCTATTCCGCAAGACTTCGGCATGGAAGCCGGCGTGGAAGGCCAGCTCAGCCCAACATCTTCACAAAATAACCCAAAAGAAACGCACAACCTGATGGTGGGCGGCACGGCGGATAACGGTTTTGGTACCGCCCTGCTTTACTCCGGTACACGTGGAAGCGACTGGCGCGAACACAGCGCGACCCGCATCGACGACCTGATGCTGAAAAGCAAATATGCGCCAAACGAAGTGCATACCTTCAACAGTCTGTTGCAATACTACGACGGTGAAGCCGACATGCCCGGCGGCCTGTCTCGCGCGGATTACGACGCCGACCGCTGGCAATCCACGCGCCCTTACGATCGCTTCTGGGGGCGCCGCAAGCTGGCAAGCCTCGGCTATCAGTTCCAGCCGGACAGCCAGCATAAATTCAATATTCAGGGCTTCTACACTGAAACCCTGCGCAGCGGCTACCTGGAACAGGGAAAACGCCTCACCCTTTCACCGCGTAACTACTGGGTACGCGGCATTGAACCACGCTACAGTCAGAGCTTTATGGTGGGTCCTTCCGCGCACGAAGTGGGCGTGGGATACCGCTATGTGAGCGAGTCGACGCATGAAATGCGTTACTACACGGCCACCAGCAGTGGACAACTGCCGTCCAGCGCCAGCCCTTACGATCGCGACACTCGTTCCGGCACCGAAGCGCACGCCTGGTATCTGGATGACAAAATCGACATTGGCAACTGGACTATCACACCGGGTATGCGCTTTGAACATATCGAGTCATACCAGAACAACGCCATCAAAGGCACACATGAGGAAGTAAGCTACAACGCCCCACTTCCGGCGCTAAATGTGCTTTATCACCTGACTGATAGCTGGAATCTTTATGCAAACACTGAAGGCTCATTCGGCACCGTACAGTACAGCCAAATTGGCAAGGCTGTGCAAAGCGGCAATGTGGAACCGGAAAAAGCGCGAACCTGGGAGCTCGGAACCCGATACGACGATGGCGCGCTGACGGCGGAAATGGGGCTGTTCCTGATTAACTTTAATAATCAGTACGATTCCAACCAAACCAACGACACCGTTACCGCACGCGGTAAAACGCGCCATACCGGACTGGAAACTCAGACTCGCTATGATCTCGGCACATTGACGCCAACGCTCGACAACGTTTCAGTCTACGCAAGCTATGCGTATGTGAACGCTGAGATCCGCGAGAAAGGCGATACCTATGGCAATCAGGTGCCCTTCTCACCAAAACACAAAGGCACGTTGGGCGTGGACTATAAGCCGGGCAACTGGACCTTCAATCTGAATAGTGATTTCCAGTCCAGCCAGTTTGCGGATAACGCCAACACCGTTAAAGAGAGCGCTGACGGCAGTACCGGTCGCATCCCTGGCTTTATGCTCTGGGGCGCACGCATGGCCTATGACTTTGGTCCGCAGATGGCAGACCTGAACCTGGCGTTTGGCGTGAAAAATATCTTCGACCATGAGTATTTCACCCGCTCTTACGACGACAACAACAAAGGCATCTACGCAGGCCAGCCGCGCACGCTGTATATGCAGGGTTCGTTGAAGTTCTAAATCCCGGTTGACCGGCCTGCATGATGCTTTTGTAGGTCGGGCAAACGAAACGCCACCCGACGCAGGCAATTTACATGTTCACACTATTACGTACGCTATTCGCCGCTCTGCTGTTCACCGGCCATGCTTTTGCCGCCACGGTTCATGACGAACATGGCACCTTTACGCTTGATAAAACGCCACAACGGATAGTGGTGCTGGAACTGTCGTTCGCGGACGCACTGGCTGCTGTCGATGTCAGTCCGGTCGGCATTGCCGACGATAACGATGCCATGCGCATTCTTCCAGAGGTTCGTGCCCATCTGAAACCCTGGCAGTCTGTCGGCACGCGTGCGCAGCCGAGTTTAGAAGCCATCAGCGCGCTGAAACCGGATCTGATCATTGCCGACAGCAACCGCCATGCGGGTATTTACAGCGCCTTACAGCAAATCGCACCTGTGCTGCTGCTCAAGTCCCGCAATGAAACTTACGCTGAAAATCTGCAATCTGCGGCCATCATCGGTGCAATCGTGGGTAAAAAGGCACAGATGCAGTCACGCCTGGCGCAACACCAACAACAGATGTCAGCGTGGGCCAACCAACTGCCAAAAAACACGATGGTGGTGTTTGGTACGTCCCGGGAGCAGCAGTTCAACCTGCACACGCAGGAGACCTGGACCGGGGGCGTCCTGACCTCTCTGGGGCTGACAGCGCCTGCGGCTATGGCGGGTTCGTCTATGCCGTCCATCGGTCTGGAACAGCTGCTGGCGCTCAATCCGGCATGGCTGCTGGTCGCGCACTATCGTGAAGAGAGCATCGTGAAACGCTGGCAACAAGACCCGCTGTGGCAGATGCTAACTGCGGCGCAAAAACAGCAGACGGCGTCGGTCGACAGTAACGCCTGGGCGCGGATGCGCGGCATTTTCGCAGCCGAACGCATTGCCAGCGACACGGTAAAAATCTTTCACCACCAGCCTTTATCCGATGTGAAATGACAGTTTTCAAACATCCAGCGCTACAGTGGGGGCTTCCCCTTGTCGCGCTTATCGCTATCTTCTGGCTGAGTCTGTTTTGCTACTCGGCCATTCCTGTTTCTGGCGTTGATGCCATTCACGCCCTGCTGCCAGGCCATACGCCGACGCTTCCACAAGCGCTGGTGCAAAACCTTCGTTTGCCGAGAAGCCTGGTCGCCATTTTGATCGGCGCAAGCCTGGCTCTGGCGGGAACGCTGCTGCAGACCCTGACGCATAATGCAATGGCCTCCCCTTCACTACTCGGTATTAACAGTGGCGCAGCGCTGGCGATGGCGCTTACCAGCGCTATCAGCCCTGCGCCAGCTACGGGTTACTCCATCGCCTTTATCGCCGCCTGCGGCGGTGGCGTAAGCTGGCTGATGGTGATGACCGCAGGTGGTGGATTTCGCCACACCCAGGACAGAAACAAATTGATCCTCGCGGGCATCGCGTTCTCGGCTTTCTGCATGGCCCTTACCCGCATCACTCTGCTGCTGACGGAAGATCACGCCTACGGCATTTTTTACTGGCTTGCGGGAGGCGTATCCCACGCACGTTGGCAGGAGTTCTGGCAGCTTTTCCCAATGGTAGTGGTTGCTGTACCGGTGGTATTGCTGCTGGCTAATCAACTGAACCTGCTTAACGTCAGTGACAGCACCGCCCGCACGCTGGAGGTGAATCTGCCGAAGCTCCGTTTGATCATCAATGTTCTGGTGCTGCTTCTGGTCGGTACCTGCGTCAGCGTGGCAGGTCCGGTGGCGTTTATCGGTCTGCTGATGCCGCATCTGGCTCGCTTCTGGGTGGGATTCGATCAGCGCAAGGTCCTGCCGATGAGCATGCTTATGGGCGCCACGCTGCTGCTGCTGGCTGATGTTCTGGCCCGAGCGCTGGCTTTCCCTGGCGAATTGCCCGCGGGGGCAGTAGTGGCGCTGATTGGTGCACCCTGTTTTGTCTGGCTGGTCAGGAGGCGTGGATGAAAATTGCGTTCGTCATTTTCATCGCCCTCGCGCTGGCAGGACTTTCGGCTTTGTCACTACAAATGGGGGTGATCGCCGTTCCCTGGCGTGCTCTGCTGAGCGACTGGCAGACCGGGCGCGAATATCATTACGTATTAACGGCGTACCGCCTGCCGCGACTGCTACTGGCGCTGCTTGTCGGTGCAGCCCTCGCGGTGGCAGGCGTGCTGGTACAAGGGATC
This sequence comes from Citrobacter sp. Cpo032, assembly GCF_030332975.1. Classification (NCBI taxonomy): domain Bacteria; kingdom Pseudomonadati; phylum Pseudomonadota; class Gammaproteobacteria; order Enterobacterales; family Enterobacteriaceae; genus Citrobacter; species Citrobacter sp. Cpo032. The sequence continues at coordinate 149,097 of NZ_JAOWGU010000049.1, read as the reverse complement.
GTGCGTAACCCTCTGGCATCACCGGATATCCTCGGCGTAAACCATGCCGCCAGCCTGGCCTCTGTGGGCACGCTGCTTCTCTTACCGTCACTACCGGTGATTACTCTGCCGCTGCTGGCCTTTGCCGGTGGCATGGCGGGCCTGATCCTGCTGAGAATACTGGCGAACACCAGCCAGCCGATGAAGCTGGCGCTCACGGGTGTTGCGCTCTCTGCCTGCTGGGCCAGCCTGACGGATTATCTGATGCTTTCGCACCCGCAGGATGTGAACAGCGCCCTGCTGTGGCTGACCGGCAGCTTATGGGGCCGTGACTGGAGCTTTGTGAAAATAGCCGCCCCACTGCTGATTTTGTTTCTGCCGCTGAGTCTGCGTTTTTGCCGCGATCTCGACCTCCTGGCATTGGGCGATGCGCGCGCCGCCACGCTCGGTGTGTCGGTGCCGCGTATTCGGCTCCAGGCTTTACTACTGGCCGTCGCCATGACATCGACCGGCGTGGCCGTCTGCGGCCCAATTAGCTTTATTGGTCTTGTGGTGCCGCATATGGTGCGCAGCATTACTGGTGGACGTCACCGCTGGCTGCTGCCCGTTTCAGCCATGACAGGTGCGTTGCTGCTGGTGGTTGCCGACCTGCTGGCGCGAATTATTCATCCTCCTCTGGAACTTCCGGCTGGCGTGCTGACCGCCATTATCGGTGCACCATGGTTTGTCTGGCTGCTTGTGAGAATGCGATAAATGACATTACGAACTGAAAATCTGACGGTCTGTTACGGTACAAACAAGGTGCTTGATGGCGTTTCACTCGCCCTACCAGCGGGGAAGACAACCGCCCTGCTCGGCCCTAACGGCTGCGGGAAGTCAACGTTGTTAAACTGTTTTTCACGACTGTTAACGCCGCAGTCCGGCGGCGTATTTCTCGGCGATAGTGCCATCAATACGCTCTCATCACGCCAGCTAGCCCGCAGGCTGGCGCTGCTGCCCCAGCACCATTTAACTCCCGAGGGGATCACCGTCCAGGAGCTTGTTTCGTACGGTCGCAACCCGTGGTTGTCACTCTGGGGGCGTCTCTCCGTTGAAGACAATACGCGGGTCCATGATGCTATGAGCCAGACGCAGATCCAACATCTTGCTGACCGACGGTTAACCGATCTTTCTGGCGGTCAGCGACAGCGCGCATTTCTGGCGATGGTCCTGGCGCAGGATACGCCCGTTGTACTACTCGATGAGCCAACCACCTATCTCGATATCAATCACCAGGTGGAACTGATGCGGCTGATGGGCGAACTCAGGGCTCAGGGGAAAACGGTGGTCGCCGTGCTGCACGACCTTAATCAAGCCAGCCGGTACTGCGACCATCTGGTGGTCATGGCGAACGGACATGTTATGGCGCAAGGCACACCAGAAGAGGTGATGAACCCTGGATTGCTGAGAACCATATTCAGCGTGGATACGGAGATACACCCCGAACCAGTATCTGGCAGGCCAATGTGTGTAGTGAGGTAGATGATACAGTCTGTAATGGTACCATGGCCTCAACAGGTCGCCTGTCATATCACTCACGCTGCGATGACTTTACTCTGCCCTGTGAGTTCAATCGGTCGATGCAACACTATCCTTAATCGAAGGGGGACGTTGGACGTTCACTAGAATACGGCAGATTCCGGTGTGATGATTAACCATTACGCGTGGTTGCCGTTGTATCAACGTACTATCCTGGAAAGGATAAAATCCACACATCCCTCTATAGAAACGCATAGCAATTCATAAGAAAATCTGTCTGCGCATCACCACTGATTTTTTTATGAAAATTATTTGACTGATCGTTCCATAATCAATACTATGCCGCCTCAACTCATTTCAAGTCCCACATCCCTATGAGTGCTGAAAAACCAACCTTTCCAGGTCGTCCACGAAAGTTCGAAGATCAGGATGTCATTGATGCTGCCGTCGCTGTTTTCAGCGCCAATGGTTATGCAGGCACCTCTGCGCAAGATTTATGCAATGGTACGGGATTAGGGCGGGGAAGCCTATACAATGCCTTTGGAAGCAAGCAAGCCCTGTACGAGCAAGCTTTGTTGCGCAGCCACGAACAAACTATGTCAGCACAGTTAACAATACTCACACAGCCAGGTCTGGTAAAAGAGCGATTGCATACCCTTCTGCTCTGGGGTATTGCCGAAGATCTTTCTCAGCCAGAGCAGCATGATGCGATGGTCTTATTTTCAGCCCTGGAGATGGGCAGTAAAGATGAAGCCGTTGCGAGCCTGAATAATGAATATCGTCAGCATTTAGAAAAAACGCTGGTGTCGGTATTCATCGAAGGCCAACGAACCGGCGAACTGAACAATAAAGCATCAGCCGTCGAAATGGCGAGAGGCTTTATGGCAGGCTATTACGGTTTACGTGTACTGAATAAAAACATTACAGATAGAAAAATCCTCGAAGATGTCGTCGCTGGTCTGTTAATCAATTTATAAATTTAAGCGAAAAAATTCATTATTTACTTGCACTCATTTTTGTAACGATCATTCCAATACAAGGAAAAATAAAAAAACATGCCATTAGTCGTTTATATTTTAGGGTTAGCCATTTTTTCATTAGGTACAGCAGAGTTAATGGTGGCGGGTATGATGACCACGCTATCGGAAGCATTTGGTGTTACAGTCGGCGAAGTCGGGCATTTGATTTCATATTATGCATTCGGTGTAATGCTAGGTGGCCCGGTATTAACCTACACCTTTCTTAAGTTTAAAGCGCCCTATCGCTCAACATTATTATGGCTGTTAGGGTTATATGTTATCGTACAAGGATTAAGCGTCTTTGCCCCTGATTACAATGTGTTAGTTGCCATTCGAATCGTGACAGGTATTTTATGTGCAGGGTGTTTAAGTCTTTCACTCGCGACAAGTATGGCTCTTGTATCTGTTGAAAATCGCCCTCGTGCCGCATCAATAGTGATAGCAGGTTTTATGGTATCCAATGTCTTTGGTGTACCTATCGCGACAATCATTGACCAGCACTGGGGCTGGAAAATGAGTTTTGGGCTGGTCGCGGTCCTGGTTTTCATATGCCTGCTAGCATTAGTACGTTTATTGCCACATATGAGCGGCGGCGGTGCTATCAAGATGGCTGAAGAGATTAAGGCATTTAAAAATAAAGCCTATTGGAAAGCCTGTGCAACCAGCTGTTTGATTTTGGGGGCAAGTTTTGCGGCATTCAGTTATTTTGTTCCCGTGCTGACTGATGTCAGTGAATTTACAATGCAGACGGTTCCCTTCATTCTGATGCTTTATGGACTAGCCAATATCATCGGGAATATGGTAACGGGACGTCTTGCATATCGCCATAGTTTAACTGTTATGGTTGTCGGCTTAACAATATTGAGTATTTCTTTGCTCGGCATGGCGCTATTTGTTCAATATCAGGTCATTGCTATTCTGGCTGTTATACTTATCGGTTTATCTGGCGTACCAATGAATCCGGCAATGATGACAAGAATTGTCAGCGTGGCACATCCAGGGCCAATGGTCAATGCCGTTCATACTTCCGTGATCAATATTGGATTAGGTGGCGGTTCTTATTTAGGTGGAATGGCAATTTCATCTGGATTCGGTTTACGTTCAGCTCTATGGATTGGAATGGTATTAGCGGTTCTGGCTTTATTATCCGTATTACCTTATATCCGTCGTAGTAAACAAGGCTGGAGTTAATAGGTTCTGAAGATAAAAATGCCCCACTTATAAAAATTACGGGGCGTCGATTTAGCCGTTAAATTTTATTCAAAACTGACTGGCTGCATGTCGCTCAAAGTTGCCCCTCAGTTCCACGCCAGATGCGGAATAAACGCATCCATGTAAGTGCACAATTTTCATGCGCTACTTAAGCAGCGTGCTCCCATCGACATTCAGTCAGCTTTATACGCCTGCCACTCGCGCCAGACATTCTCAGGATCAATATCGCGGTAGCCGCGCTCTCTGATTATGCCCTCGGCTGCTTCGGCCGGCAGGCGAATGGCTGTAGCGCCATCGCGGATGGACTCAACCTCATCGCGGGTCAATTCCCGTCCCATGTCCTGTTCTTTATCAATCAGGACGGCGATCAACGCAGGGATAAAAACAATCTTCATACTGATAAGCCTCTGAAATATTCGCATACCACTGTATCACTGACAGTTTTGATATAGTTCAGTAATCGTTAATTTATTACCAGGACAGGAATCATTCATGACATTACAAATCCGTGAAGCCACACCTGCCGACGCGATGTTGCTTAATGCGCTGGGCTACCGCATCTACCGCGCACACTTTGAACATCTGTGGGAGTCAAAGTCTGAACTGGAAGCTTTTTTAGCAAGCGAATATTCTCTGGACGAGCTGGAACAGAGCCTGAAAGAGCAAGCGGTCTGTTGGTATGTAGCAGAGACCGATAGGCCAATTGGTTTTGCGAAAGTGACCTATGAAAGCAGCATCCCTGATACGAATATGTCAGGGATGCTGCTTAACAAACTCTATCTTGATCCTGCAGACACCCGTAAAGGTTACGGTCAGGTGATGTTTGACACCGTCAAAGCGCTGGCCCGGGCCAGGGGGAAAGACTTTGTATGGCTGGAGGTTCTTGAACAGAACGAACGCGCCTGTAATTTCTACCGCAAACAGGGCATGACCTTAATTAAAAGAGACTATTTCAAAACAGCTTCACAGCAGAGCGTCATCAGGATCATGGGGATTGCTGTCTAGCGGGTGACCGGCCGCTTTGTGCCAGAAGCGGACATTGAACAAGATTTGATGTAGGGTATTGCGCGATTCGTATAGCCGCAACGCTAATGAGAGCCAGACTTATGAACTACTTTATTCGACCAGCTACGCCTGACGATATCAATAAAATCATCGAATTCACCACTCAGGAAGCACAAGAATCTGAAGGTTCAGTGATTGACCTTGTTGCTGTGGAGCGTGGCGTTTCGTCGGCGTTTAGTGAAAACCCACGTTCAAAATATTGGGTCATGGAAGATTCTTCAGCAACAGTGATCGCCAATACCTCTGTCGTAAAAGAATGGAGTGATTTTCATGGAAATGACTACTGGTGGATCCAAAGCTTTTATATCGCCCCGGAGCATCGTGGGATGGGATTAGCTGATGAGCTCATCAAACATCTTACAAAAGAAGCTAGATCAGAAAAGGCACTGGAGCTTCGCTTATATGTCCACGGAGATAACGGGCGTGCGATTCGTGCTTATGAGCGATGTGGTTTCACCGAATCTCCGTATACCATTATGAAAGTGGGTTTATAACTTCCCCAAATACAGCGCTCCTGATGTTACACCTGAAATCAGAACACTCCTGACAGGCCACGATTCCACCAGGTTCAGATTTCTCATTCATCTTATTTTTCATGTTGCCCTCAGATGAGGGAGATAATCGTTTTCACTTCCCGTCTGTCGCGGTAATCTCATAACGGTCGTTAATATTGCGACTGCAATGTGTGTAACCCAACTCAAATACTAATAACTAAAAAACAGTACAGACAGGATAACTATGGATTCCTCCCTCACCTCCACGGGTCCCCAACAGGACGCCTCTTCACTTAACCGCGCCCGACGCGCTGCGCTTGGTAGCTTCGCGGGTGCCGTGGTCGACTGGTATGATTTTCTGCTTTACGGCATCACTGCCGCACTGGTCTTTAACCGCGAGTTCTTCCCGCAGGTCAGCCCGGCGATGGGGACACTTGCCGCATTTGCCACCTTTGGCGTCGGATTCTTGTTCCGCCCGCTAGGCGGGGTGATCTTCGGCCACTTCGGCGACCGCCTGGGGCGTAAACGTATGCTGATGCTCACCGTCTGGATGATGGGGATCGCCACTGCACTGATAGGGATTATTCCTTCCTTTGACACCATTGGCTGGTGGGCTCCCGTTCTGCTGGTGACGCTGCGTGCTATTCAGGGATTCGCCGTTGGCGGTGAATGGGGCGGCGCGGCGTTGCTCTCCGTCGAAAGCGCGCCGAAAAATAAAAAAGCCTTCTACAGCAGCGGTGTTCAGGTCGGTTATGGCGTCGGGCTACTGCTTTCTACCGGTCTGGTCTCGCTGATTAGCTCGCAAACCACCGATGAGCAGTTCCTGAGTTGGGGCTGGCGTATTCCATTCCTGTTCAGCATCGTGCTGGTATTGGGCGCGTTGTGGATGCGTAACCGAATGGATGAATCAGCCGAATTCGAACAGCAGCAGCAGGCAGCGCAACCAGAGAAAAAGAGACTACCGGTAGTCGAGGCGTTAATCCGTCATCCAGGTGCCTTTTTGAAAATTATCGCTCTGCGCCTGTGTGAACTGCTGACGATGTATATCGTCACCGCGTTTGCCCTAAATTACTCCACGCAGAATCTGGGCTTACCTCGCGAACTGTTTCTGAATATCGGCTTGTTGGTGGGAGGGCTGAGCTGTCTGACCATCCCCTGCTTTGCCTGGCTCGCCGACCGCTTTGGTCGCCGGCGCGTTTACATTACCGGCGCGCTGGTGGGGACGCTCAGCGCATTCCCGTTCTTTATAGCGTTAGAAGCGCAATCCATTTTCTGGATCGTGTTTTTCGCAATTATGTTAGCCAACATTGCACACGATATGGTGGTCTGCGTGCAGCAACCAATGTTTACCGGTTTGTTTGGCGCAAGCTACCGCTACAGCGGCGCTGGCGTTGGTTATCAGGTAGCAAGTGTGGTTGGCGGCGGTTTTACCCCCTTCATTGCTGCTGCGCTGGTAACATTCTCCGGCGGAGACTGGCACAGTGTGGCCATTTATCTGATGGCGGGTTGTCTTATTTCCGCCACTACAGCATTGCTGATGCGGGATAAGCAGCACGGTTAAGCCCGGGTGCGGAGGCCGTCCGATCTTCGCACAATCTTCCTCAACGTCTGACTTTTGTTTCACATTCCTGTGACATACTATCGGGAGAGCAGTACATCTGTGGAACAAGGAGACAGACATGAACAATAAGGGCTCCAGCCTGACCCCGGCTCAGGCACTGGATAAACTGGACGCGCTGTACGAGCAGTCGGTAAAAGCACTGCGTAGCGCCATTGGTAAGTATATTGAAACAGGGACGCTCCCTGACGTAATCGCCCGCCATAACGGTCTTTTTGTTTACCCATCACTGTGTGTCACCTGGGATGGCAGCGCCACCAATCCCCCTAAAACCCGCGCCTATGGTCGTTTTACCCATGCGGGCTGCTACACCACTACGATTACCCGTCCGTCGCTTTTTCGTCCGTATCTTGAAGAACAACTCACGCTGCTGTATCAGGATTATGATGCGCATATCTCCGTTGAGCCGTCGCAGCATGAAATCCCCTATCCGTATGTCATTGACGGTTCTGAACTGACGCTCGACCGCTCGATGAGTGCCGGCCTAACGCGCCACTTCCCCACAACCGAGCTGTCACAGATTGGCGATGAAACAGCCGACGGTACCTATCATCCGGCGGAATTCTCCCCGTTGTCGCACTTCGACGCCCGACGAGTAGATTTTTCGCTGGCGCGACTGCGCCACTACACGGGAACACCGGTTGAACATTTTCAGCCGTTTGTGCTGTTCACCAACTACACCCGCTACGTCGATGAGTTTGTGCGTTGGGGTTGCAGCCAGATCCTCGACCCGGACAGCCCGTATATCGCGCTTTCTTGTGCGGGCGGGATCTGGATCACCGCTGAAACTGAAGCGCCTGAAGAAGCCATCTCCGATCTCGCCTGGAAGAAACACCAGATGCCCGCCTGGCATTTAATCACCGCCGACGGTCAGGGGATCACGCTGGTCAATATCGGCGTTGGCCCGTCTAACGCCAAAACCATTTGCGATCATTTGGCCGTACTGCGTCCTGACGTCTGGTTGATGATTGGTCACTGTGGCGGGCTGCGTGAAAGCCAGGCGATTGGCGACTATGTTCTGGCCCACGCTTATCTGCGTGACGACCACGTGCTGGATGCCGTACTGCCGCCAGATATTCCAATTCCGAGCATCGCGGAAGTGCAGCGCGCACTGTATGACGCCACCAAAGAAGTCAGCGGTATGCCCGGCGAGGAGGTTAAACAGCGCCTGCGTACCGGTACCGTCGTCACCACTGACGATCGCAACTGGGAGCTACGCTATTCCGCTTCTGCGCTACGCTTTAACCTCAGCCGCGCGGTGGCTATCGATATGGAAAGCGCCACCATCGCCGCCCAGGGATACCGTTTCCGCGTTCCGTACGGCACGCTGCTGTGCGTTTCCGACAAGCCGCTGCACGGTGAGATCAAACTGCCGGGTCAGGCCAACCGTTTTTATGAAGGTGCCATTTCTGAGCATCTTCAAATAGGTATCCGGGCTATCGATCGTTTGCGTGCTGAAGGCGACCGACTGCACTCCCGTAAATTACGTACATTCAACGAACCGCCGTTCCGTTAAGACCTGAAGGTAACTATGCACAACTCAACTCCTCTTTCCGCCCTGCGCAACCTGCTGATAGCGCAGGGGCTGGATGGCATGATTGTTCCGCGCGCCGATGCTCATCAAAGCGAAGATTGTACGCCGCATGACAATAAACTGGCCTGGCTGACCGGTTTTAGCGGCTCTGCTGGCCTCGCGTTGGTCCTTCGGGATCGCGCGTTAATGTTTGTCGATGGACGCTATCAGGTCCAGGTACGTAATGAAGTCTCGCTGGATGATTTTGAAATTCATCATTTACACGATGAGCCGCTGGCCGACTATTTGCAGTCTCATGTTGCAGCAGGTAAACGTATCGGCTTTGAACCAATGCTGATGGTCAATAGTCAGTTTGAAGCACTGTCGGCAACCCACTGCGAGCTGGTGCCTCTTGAGCAAGATCCTTTTGACCAGGTATGGCTAGACCGTCCGGCAGCACCCTGCGGCATCATTCGTGAAATGCCCATTGAAATCAGCGGGGAAAGCAGCACGCAAAAGCGTGCCCGCGTCGTGGAACAACTCGCTCAACACCAGGCTGACGTGCTGGCAATTACCCTGCCAGATAACATTGCCTGGTTATTGAATGTGCGTGGTTCGGATCTGGCCATGGTGCCAGTGCCGTTTTCGTTTGCCCTGCTCCATCGCAGCGGTGAGCTGGAATGGTTTGTGGATAGCAATAAAACGCAACAGCTCCCCGCATCACTGCTGGATACGCTTACTCTGGCCCCGCAAGAGAATTTTCTGACTCGCTGCCAGCAATTAGCTAATGGGAAGCGTTTCCTGGTCGATAAAGACTACGCCCCGGTCGCATTGCGTTTTGCCATTGAAGAACACGGTGGCAACGTTCTTTGGGCGCCCGATCCCATCACTCTGATGAAATCCCACAAAAATGACGTTGAACTGGCAGGCTATCGTGAATGCCATGAACAAGATGGCGCAGCCTGGGTAAACTTCCTTGCCTGGCTGGCCCATGAAGTTCCTTTGCGCGAAGCCGCAGGCAATCCGGTCACCGAGCTGGAAGCGCAGGCCAAGCAACTGGAATTTCGCCAGCAGCAGCCGGGATTTATCGAGCAAAGTTTCAGCACGATTTCGGCCTCTGCCAGCAATGCCGCAATGTGTCATTACCACTCCAGTGAAAAGACCAATACGCCAATTACCTCGCAGGCCATGTATCTGAATGATTCCGGTGGCCAGTACCACAATGGTACGACGGATACGACGCGTACCCTCGCATTTGGCCCACAGGATCCGCAACGCCGCCTGCATTACACCGCCGTGTTGAAAGGCTTTTTGTCGCTTATTTCGCTGCAGTTTCCCAGCGGGACTCAGGGCCATCAACTGGATGCTTTTAGCCGCCGGGCGTTGTGGGAGCTGGGACTGGATTTTGATCATGGCACGGGACACGGCGTGGGTCACCAGTTGCTTATTCATGAGCAACCCCATCGCATCGCCAAAAAAGTAAACCCGTGGCCACTGGTCGCAGGCAACATCATCACCATCGAGCCGGGTTATTATCTGGCCGGACAATATGGGATCCGTATTGAGAATCAGGTGGAGATTATCAACAGTCGTCCTGGTTTCTGTCGTTTCTCAACGCTGACGCTGGTACCGATTGATTTGAATCTGGTCGAACTGCATCTGCTGAGTGATGCTGAGAAACAGTGGATTGATGATTACCACCAGCAGGTCAGAGAGACGCTATCCCCGCGCGTGAACGCAGAGGCTCGTCCCTGGCTGTTCGCTGCCACCGCACCGATTCGCGTTCAGGCTAATTAATGCAATAAAAAAGGCAGCCCGCAGGCTGCCTTAGTTCTCCCCAACTTCTTACTGCTTAGCTGTTACGGATGTACTCATCCATTTCAGTTTTCAGGTTATCGGACTTAGTCCCGAAGATAGCCTGAACACCGGAACCAGCTACCACAACGCCTGCCGCACCCAGTTTCTTCAGGCCAGCCTGATCCACTTTAGCAACGTCAGCCACGCTGACACGCAGACGAGTGATGCACGCATCGAGGTTAGTGATGTTTTCTTTACCGCCGAATGCAGCAACCAGAGCCGGAGCCATTTCACCGGTCGCACCTGCTTTGCTGTCTTCGGTAGCATCTTCACGACCTGGCGTTTTCAGGTCCAGCGCTTTGATCAGCACGCGGAAGATGGTGTAGTAAACAATCGCATAACCGATACCGACAATCGGGAACAGCCACAGCTTGCTGCTGTTACCGGACAGAACGATAAAGTCGATCAGACCGTGGGAGAACGACGTACCGTCGCGCATACCCAGCAGGATACAGATCGGGAATGCCAGACCAGCCAGAATCGCGTGGATGATGTACAGGATCGGCGCCACGAACATGAAGGAGAACTCGATCGGCTCGGTAATACCGGTCAGGAACGAGGTCAGCGCCGCGGAGATCATGATACCGCCCACTTTCGCGCGGTTTTCTGGTTTAGCAGAGTGCCAGATAGCGATAGCAGCAGCCGGCAGACCGTACATTTTGAACAGGAAGCCACCGGACAGTTTGCCCGCAGTCGGGTCACCCGCCATATAGCGAGGAATATCACCGTGGAACACCTGGCCCGCAGCGTTGGTGTACTCACCGATCTGCATCTGGAATGGAACGTTCCAGATATGGTGCAGACCAAACGGTACCAGGCAGCGTTCAATGAAGCCATAGATACCGAACGCTACGACCGGGTTCTGGTATGCAGCCCACTGAGAGAACGTCTGAATAGCAGTACCAATCGGCGGCCAAATGAAGGACAGAACCACACCTGTGAAGATGGCAGCCAGACCAGAAATGATAGGAACGAAACGCTTACCCGCAAAGAAGCCAAGATACTCAGGCAATTTGATACGGTAGAAACGGTTGAACATATACGCTGCAATCGCACCGGAGATAATCCCCCCGAGAACACCCGTATCAGCAAGGTGTTTAGCGGCGATCTCTTCAGCAGGTAAATGCAGAACCAGCGGCGCAACAACAGCCATGGTCTTAACCATGATGCCGTAAGCAACAACGGATGCCAGTGCAGATACACCGTCATTATTAGTGAAGCCTAACGCAACACCGATAGCAAAAATCAGCGGCATGTTCGCAAAAACAGAACCGCCTGCTTCTGCCATTACGTGCGATACAACGGCTGGCAGCCAGCTGAAGTTAGCGGAACCGACGCCCAGCAGGATACCTGCAATCGGGAGTACGGATACCGGCAGCATCAGCGATTTACCGACCTTTTGCAGGTTAGCAAATGCATTCTTAAACATAATTAGGAGTGCTCCTGAGTATTTGTGCTTATACACTTCATCCTTCAAACCGCCTCAGCGCGGGCTGCGCTCGTTCATCCCAGACACTTACTCTAGTAAGCTCCTGCAATTCACTCACTTGCCGCCTTGATGCAGCTTGATTGACTTTGTGTATTCTACGTTCTCACGCATTGGCGAGGGGGGAGAACCTCGCCGTGTACAGGGCATCTAAGTACCCTTTATTTATTACACAGAGTAAAATAATTCAGTTTGTTTTTGTTTGACGGCTATCACAGTTCAGTCGTGAATGGCCGCAAAATCCGCACATTCCGATAAAATGAGTTTCTGAATGTGTCAAACTGATTATTCACCGCCCATTTTGTGGCGGTGAACTTTACTCGCATTAGTGATTAATTACGAGCTTTAAAAAAAGTCAGTTAACGAACAGATTGCAGGCGAGAAGCGTCGATGTGAAACAGGCGGGCAAAGTTATCAGTGGTTGCCTGCGCCAGTTCTTCAACGGCAACACCTTTCACTACGGCCAAGTACTCTGCAACGTCACGAGTCATGGCGGGCTGGTTCTCTTTTCCACGATGCGGTACAGGCGCAAGGTAGGGAGAATCCGTCTCGACCAATAACCGGTCCAGAGGAACATAGCGGGCGGCATCACGGAGCTGCTCTGCATTTCGGAACGTGACGATGCCGGAAAACGAGATATAGAATCCAAGGTCCAGCAATTTGCCCGCCGTTTCTCTGTCCTCTGTAAAACAGTGTAGTACGCCGCCACAATCCGTCACTTTTTCTTCGCGCAGAATAGACAGCGTATCGGCTCGCGCATCGCGGGTATGCACGATAACCGGCTTCTGTAACTCACGGCCGATCTGAATATGGTGGATAAAAGATTCCTGCTGGCGCACCTTTGTTTCCGGCGTGTAAAAATAGTCCAGCCCGGTTTCTCCCATCGCCACAACCCCCTCTTCGGCGGCAAAACGACGCAGGTCCTCAACATCATAGGTTTCATCCTGATTTAACGGATGCACGCCGCAGGAGAAAACCACATTATCACGCTCACCGACCAGTTCGCGCATACTGCGATATCCTGGCAGAGTGGTCGCAACGGCAAGACAGAATTTCACATCACGTGCGGCCGCTTTCGCCAGCACGTCATCCACGTCCTTATGCAGAGATTGATAATCCAGGCCATCAAGATGGCAGTGTGAGTCGACTAAAAACATAATGTCTCTCTCAAAGATGGGGAACAGGCAGTACGGTGCCTGGTTGCAGGTAATGCTCAATACGCAGGATAAGATCGGTTAACACCAGCTCACGGTTTACGCCTGTTACGTTCAGCAGTTGCTGACGACAATGACAAACGTCACCGAGTATCGCCTGTATCTGGGCAACGGATAACCGTTCTGCGATAGAAGATATCAGGTCCAGCGCATCAGGATTCGTTAAATGGGAAACCCCATACGGACGTTTCAACGCATCCGTCAACAACGTTGCCAGCCAGTGTAAACGGGCGGCAGCCTGATCGTGGTTTAACGCCGCGAGCAAGATATACCAGTCGCCTGCGTTTAATGTGTTCCCCAGTGCCGCACAAAAATCTGTGCGGTGCGCCCAGCTTTCAGCCTGTAACAACGTAAGTGCCGCGCCAGGCGAACCAGCACTCAGGCGTAACGCGCTAAGCAGCGCTTCTGGAGACGCGGTCACTTCTCGGGCAAGCCAGGAGATCGCATACGACTCAGCCGGTGGCGCAAGATGATGTAACCGGCAACGACTGCGTAATGTCGCCAGCAAGCGAGCTGGCTCTGTGCTGGCGAGGAAAAACCAGGTTTGTGCCGGGGGTTCTTCCAGCGTTTTCAGCAAGGCGTTGGCGGCGGCATCGGTTAACTGGGCAGCATCCGGGATCCACACGACCTTCGCACCGCCGAGACGCGAATGCTCGTACAGCTTTTCACTGACTTCGCGTACCGCATCAACCCCCAGCGTGCTTTTGCCTTTTTCCGGCAGCAGCGAATAGTAGTCAGGGTGCGTCCCCGCCTGCATTAGCTGACAGCCGCGGCACTGTCCACAGCTTTTATGCCCTTCCGGCTGCTGGCACATTAAATAGCGGCTGAGGGCGTAAATCAGCGCGTCGTCGCCCATTCCGGGTAACGCCTGAATCAGTAACGCATGGTGACCACGACCCGTCCGGTAGCTGGCTACCAGTTTTTCAAAATCCGGTCGTAACCATGGGTACCATTTCATGCGCCCTGCTCCTTCACCCATTGGGTGATGGTATGACGGATATCAGCCATCACAGCCTCCAACGGCTGCGTAGCGTCTATAGTACGAATGCTGGCGTCTTTGGCAGCCAGCTCAAGATAGCGCGCGCGAGTACGATTAAAGAAGTCGAAAGATTCCTGCTCAATACGATCCAGCTCGCCGCGGGCACGGGCACGCTTCAACCCGACTTCTGGTGTCACATCCAGATAAATCGTCAGGTCCGGGCGAAAATCACCAAGCACCGCATCGCGCAGGGTTGCCAGCATATTTTGATCGATACCGCGTCCGCCGCCCTGGTACGCCTGGGTCGACAGATCGTGACGATCGCCAATTACCCACGCGCCTTTCGCCAGTGCAGGTTTAATAACGGTTTCGACCAACTGTACACGCGCCGCGTAAAACATCAGAACTTCGGCTTTGTCGGTAATGACCTCGTCACCGACCGATTTAATATCCAGCACCAGACTTCTTAGTTTCTCAGCCAGCTGCGTTCCACCAGGTTCACGGGTGAAAACCATGTCACGAATACCGAGTTGCTCAAGTGTCTCCACCACCACGTTACGCGCGGTGGTTTTTCCGGCGCCTTCCAGGCCTTCAATGACGATATAGTTACTGCCCATTTTTTTCCTTAAGCACTTTCAGGTAATCCTGCACGGACCGGTTATGGCTGGCAAGATTGGTGTTAAACGTGTGGCCGCCTTTACCGTCAGCCACAAAATAGAGATACGGCGTTTTTGCCGGATGCGCCGCGGCCTGCAATGAAGCCTCTCCCGGCATGGCAATCGGGCCAGGCGGCAGTCCCGTAATGGTATAGGTGTTATAGGCGGTCGGGGTGTCTAAATCCACACGCGACAATTTGCCATTATACCGTGTACCCATCCCGTAAATCACGGTCGGATCGGTTTGTAAACGCATACCGATACGTAAGCGGTTAATGAAGACCGAAGCCACCTGGTCGCGCTCGCTGGCAACCGCAGTTTCTTTTTCAATAATAGAAGCCATGGTTACCAGCTGATTTTTGTCCTGATAAGGCAGGCCATTAGCGCGCCCCTCCCAGACAGTATCCACCGCTTTAACCATTTTCTGATGCGCGCGTTTTAGCAACGCTACGTCAGTAGTATTGGCGGTATACATCCAGGTATCTGGCCAGAACCAGCCTTCTACCCGTTGCGGGTTTTCCAGCTTAAGTGCCTCGGCCACGGTCTCATAGCTATCGTCGCTTAACGTATGTTTGATATACGGGGCATCACGCAGCTGTTTGAGGTAATCGCTCAGGCGCATCCCTTCAACCAGACGTAACGGGAACTGCGCCTCTTTGCCGCTTTCCAGCAGTTGCAGCATGTCCCGCACCGTCATGTCAGGCGTGAAGCGATATGTTCCGGCCTTAAAATGCGACAGCTCGGGCTCCACACGCAGCAGCCACTGGAACACGCGCGGACGATTGATAACTTTGTCTGCATACAGCTGTTCGCCGAGAGCCAGACGGCCCGTCCCCGCTTTCAGCGTAAAAATCGTTTCTTCTTTAATCAATAATTTGCTGTCCGCCAGATGGCGAACTTTCCACATTCCCACTCCAGCGGCAATGCCCAGCACAACCAGCAATAACAGGACAACAAGTAACAGTTTTTTCATGGCTAATTCGGGTGCTCACAAAGTGGGGCTAAATAATCGAATAACAAACGTGAAGACAACAACGTGTCGCCACAGGCACGCACGGGAATAATGGGCATTAACGCGTTACAGACGACGATTTCATCAGCCTGCATTATCTCCTCCAACCCGGCATACACTTCGACAATACTGAATGGCGATTGTGCCAGCATCCGGATACAGAATTGTCGCATAATACCGTTCACTCCGGCCTGGTCCAGCCGGGGCGTGTAAACCACATCGCCTTTACGCCAGAACAAATTAGCCGCACAGCATTCCGTAACCCATCCCTCGCTGTCAAGAACCAGCGCTTCATCGGCGTCCGTCTGTTCAAGATGAGAGCGAATCAACACCTGCTCCAGTCGATTCAGGTGTTTAAGCCCGGCAAGCAGTGGATTACGTCCCAGCCGCACTGGGCTTAGCGCCAGCGTAATGCCTTCTTGCCGCCAACGATCGTAATGATCGGGCCAGGCTGAAACGGAGAGGATGCGTGTGGCACTATGACAATTTTTGCCACTGTAACCCCGGCCTCCACTGCCACGGCTGATAATCACCTTCAACACACCGCGTACGTGCCCTTTCGCCAGCATTTTCATTTCATTTTGCAGCTCGGACCAATCTTCAAAAGAGATCAGCAGTTTTTGGCAAGCGTCTTGTAAACGCTCAAGATGCGCTGCAAAGAGAGGGATTTCACCGTCGATAATACAGGCAGTGGTAAAACAGCCATCACCAAATTGGGTCGCTCGATCGCTTGCGGCCAGCATATCTTGCTCGCAGCCATTAATTAAGAACATGGTGGCTCCTTATTTCTGGTCCGCTAGTTTGGCAGGATGAGTAACACAGGACAAGGGCGGAAAACCGAATAAAAAAAGGCCCGACAAGCGGACCTTTTCAATTTGCTATCGATGCTAGCGCATCACCTGACGGACTTAAATCTTTTTAAAGATCAAAGAGCCGTTGGTACCACCGAAGCCAAAGGAGTTACACAGCGCATACTCCAGACCACTAACCTGACGCGCTTCGTGAGGTACGAAGTCCAGGTCACAACCTTCATCCGGGTTATCCAGGTTGATGGTTGGCGGAATAGCCTGATCGCGCAACGCCAGGATAGAGAAAATTGACTCTACCGCGCCCGCCGCACCCAACAGGTGTCCGGTCATGGATTTAGTGGAGCTTACCATTACACGGCTTGCCGCATCGCCAAAGACAGATTTCACTGCCTGGGTTTCCGCTTTATCGCCCGCTGGGGTGGACGTACCATGTGCGTTGACATAGCCAATCTGACCCGCTTCGATAGCCGCATCGCGCAGTGCGTTGACCATTGCCAGCGCAGCGCCTGCACCGTTTTCCGGTGGCGACGTCATGTGGTAAGCATCGCTGCTCATACCGAAACCAACGACTTCAGCATAGATTTTTGCACCGCGCGCTTTCGCATGCTCGTACTCTTCCAGTACCACCATGCCAGCACCGTCGCCCAGCACAAAGCCGTCACGCTCTTTGTCCCATGGGCGGCTTGCCGCTTGCGGATTATCATTACGCGTAGACAGTGCACGTGCCGCGCCAAAGCCACCCACACCCAACGGCGTACTGGCTTTTTCAGCACCACCCGCAACCATCGCGTCTGCGTCGCCGTATGCAATGATACGTGCGGCATGACCGATGTTATGCACGCCTGAAGTACAGGCGGTCGCGATGGAGATGCTTGGCCCTTGCAGGCCGTACATGATGGTCAGGTGACCAGCCACCATGTTAACAATCGTCGACGGAACGAAGAACGGGCTGATCTTACGCGGTCCACCGTTTACCAGTGAGGTATGGTTTTCTTCGATAAGACCGAGACCGCCAATACCAGAGCCGATAGCGGCGCCAATACGATGAGCGTTCTCTTCCGTAATTTCGAGGCCAGAATCCTGCATGGCCTGAACGCCAGCGACAATTCCATATTGAATGAAGGCATCCATCTTGCGCTGTTCTTTGCGCGAGATAATGTCTTCACAGTTAAAATCCTTTACTAAGCCAGCAAATTTCGTTGCATAGGCGCTAGTATCGAAATGGTCGATCAGGCTGATGCCACTCTGACCGGCAAGGAGAGCTTTCCAGGTAGACTCTACGGTATTGCCGACAGGAGACAACATGCCCAGTCCGGTCACAACTACACGACGCTTAGACACGGTTGTCCTCCAGGGAGGGAAAATAATTCAAGTGGGATAAAAAGATAAAACTCAGGCGGTCGAATGACCGCCTGGAGATGTTCACTTACGCCTGGTGGCCGTTGATGTAATCAATGGCAGCCTGAACGGTAGTGATTTTCTCAGCTTCTTCGTCCGGAATCTCAGTATCAAACTCTTCTTCCAGAGCCATTACCAGCTCAACGGTGTCAAGAGAATCTGCGCCCAGGTCTTCAACGAAGGAAGCATTGTTGGTTACTTCTTCCTGCTTAACGCCCAGCTGTTCGCCGATAATTTTCTTAACGCGTTCTTCGATAGTGCTCATACTCTTAAATTTCCTATCAAAACTCGCTTTCGCGATGGTTTTCGTAGTGTATAAAATGTTGAAAAATTTGCAACTAAATCCCGGCAGGTCTTACCACGATTTTACGTTATTTTGAGGCCAAGACCTACAATAACGCAAATATTTTTCATCGTGGTTAAACCATGTACATCCCGCCGTTGACGTGCAAAGTCTCACCTGTGATGTAACTTGCTTCGTCAGAAGCTAAAAATGCAACCGCACTGGCGATTTCCTGAGCGCCACCGAGGCGACCCGCAGGAACCTGCGCCAGAATACCCGCACGCTGATCATCAGACAGCGCACGCGTCATGTCCGTTTCAATAAAGCCCGGAGCAACAACGTTTACAGTAATGCCACGAGACGCAACTTCGCGCGCCAGTGATTTACTGAAGCCGATCAGACCCGCTTTCGCCGCAGCGTAGTTAGCCTGACCCGCATTTCCCATGGTACCAACCACAGAACCGATAGTGATAATACGCCCATGACGCTTTTTCATCATAGCTCGCATTACCGCTTTTGACAGACGGAAAACAGATGACAGGTTGGTTTCGATGATATCGTTCCACTCGTCATCTTTCATGCGCATTAACAGGTTATCACGAGTAATCCCGGCATTATTGACCAGGATATCGACTTCACCAAATTCTGCGCGAATATTTTCCAGAACAGATTCGATAGATGCCGGATCGGTCACATTCAACATCAGACCTTTACCATTTGCACCTAAGTAATCGCTAATGGCCTGCGCGCCGCTTTCGCTGGTAGCAGTACCGATAACTTTCGCGCCACGGGCAACAAGTGTCTCAGCAATTGCGCGGCCAATGCCACGGCTAGCACCGGTAACCAGCGCGATTTTTCCTTCAAAACTCATGGTCTTCCTCTTTTATTGCTCTAGCGCCGCAGACAATGCCGCCGGCTCATTCAGTGCCGAAGCAGTCAGGGTGTCAACAATACGTTTCGTCAGGCCGGTCAGAACTTTACCCGGACCGACTTCATACAGGTGCTCTACGCCCTGGGATGCCATAAATTCAACGGTTTTAGTCCACTGAACCGGGCTATACAGCTGACGAACCAGCGCATCGCGAATTGCGTCTGCCGTGGTCTCGCACTTCACGTCGACGTTGTTCACAACCGGAACAGTCGGCGCGTTAAAGGTGATTTTCTGCAGCTCAACGGCCAGTTTCTCAGCGGCAGGCTTCATCAGCGCGCAGTGAGAAGGAACGCTGACCGGCAGCGGCAGCGCACGCTTAGCGCCCGCGGCTTTACAGGCAGCACCAGCACGTTCTACGGCTTCTTTATGCCCGGCAATAACCACCTGACCCGGTGAGTTAAAGTTTACCGGTGAAACCACCTGGCCTTCGGCAGACTCTTCGCACGCTTTAGCGATAGCGGCATCGTCCAGACCGATAATAGCAGACATGCCGCCAGTGCCTTCCGGAACCGCTTCCTGCATGAATTTGCCACGCAGTTCAACCAGACGTACGGCATCGGCAAAACTGATAACACCCGCACATACCAGCGCAGAATATTCGCCCAGGCTGTGACCCGCCATCAGCGCAGGTGTTTTACCCCCCTGCTGCTGCCATACGCGATAAAGCGCAACGGATGCGGTCAACAGCGCGGGCTGCGTCTGCCAGGTTTTATTCAGTTCTTCAGCCGGACCTTGCTGAGTCAACGCCCACAGATCATAGCCCAGTGCAGCTGATGCTTCAGCAAATGTTTCTTCAACAATTGGGTAGTTTGCTGCCATTTCAGACAACATCCCAACGGTCTGGGAACCCTGCCCCGGAAACACAAATGCAAATTGCGTCATGTTTAAATCCTTATACTAGAAACGAACCAGCGCGGAGCCCCAGGTGAATCCACCCCCGAAGGCTTCAAGCAATATCAACTGCCCAGCTTTAATACGCCCGTCGCGGACGGCTTCGTCCAGCGCGCACGGTACGGAGGCAGCAGAGGTATTACCATGTCTGTCGAGCGTCACGACAACATTATCCATCGACATACCCAGCTTTTTAGCTGTCGCGCTGATAATGCGCAGGTTAGCCTGATGCGGCACCAGCCAGTCCAGCGCAGAACGGTCAAGATTATTGGCTTCCAGCGTTTCATCAACGATGTGCGCAAGCTCGGTCACCGCGACTTTAAATACTTCGTTACCCGCCATCGTCAGGTGGATCGGGTTTTCCGGGTTCACGCGATCGGCGTTAGGCAGCGTCAACAGTTCGCCGTAGCGACCGTCAGCGTGCAGATGCGTGGAGAGAATGCCTGGCTCTTCTGATGCGCTCAGTACAACCGCACCAGCCCCATCACCGAAAATAATGATCGTTCCGCGATCGGTTGGATCGCAGGTACGGGCCAGGACATCGGAGCCAACGACCAGAGCATGCTTAACTGCGCCAGATTTAACGTACTGGTCGGCAACGCTCAGGGCGTAAGTGAAGCCAGCACAAGCGGCTGCAACGTCAAACGCTGGACAGCCTTTGATCCCCAGCATACTTTGGATCTGGCACGCCGCGCTTGGAAATGCGTGAGTGGATGATGTGGTAGCAACCACAATCAGACCAATTTGTTCTTTGTCGATGCCCGCCATTTCAATCGCACGGTTTGCGGCGGCAAAGCCCATCGTCGCAACTGTTTCATTTGGCGCTGCAATATGGCGTTCACGGATACCTGTACGAGTGACGATCCACTCATCAGACGTCTCAACCATTTTTTCCAAATCGGCGTTAGTACGCACTTGTTCAGGCAGATAGCTGCCAGTACCAATAATCTTCGTATACATGTACGCTCAGTCACTTTTTGGTTATATACCGCTACGAGCAAATCGCTGATACGTTGGCCACATTCACAAACGCACCGTTATCTGTGTGCTCGTGATTTTGCGCTTTCGCCACCGTCCAGCAGTTCGAATCCAGCTGGGTATACAGATTCCAGGCGAGCGGCAATTCGCTGAGGAACTTGTCGCTGCACCGCCTGCACTGCCTGTTCAATCGCGACTTCAAATGCTCGCTGATTGGCCGCACCATGACTCTTAATCACCGTGCCGCGCAATCCTAACAGACAGGCGCCATTATACTGGTCGGGGTTGAGGTGACTAAATCGCCTTGTCAGGCTTTTTTGTAACCAACGTTTTAATAACAGCAGCCACCACGACCGTTTTTTGCCCTCACCCTGAGATTTCAGCAGTGAAAGGAACATTCTGACAACACCTTCCATCGTCTTTAATGTGACATTACCTGTAAAACCGTCACAGACCAACACATCGGTTTTGCCAGTCAGTAACTCATTGGCTTCAAGATAGCCGATATAATTAATGGAAGGGATTGTTTTTAGCACAGCTGAAGCATCTCGAATACTGTCGAGACCTTTCGTTTCTTCTTCGCCGATGTTGAGTAACGCTACGCGAGGATTGGCAATGCCAACAACCTCTTCTGCCAGCACGGAACCCATGACGGCAAATTGCACCAACATCGTGCTATCACAATCTACGTTGGCGCCCAAATCCAGCACCACCGTTTTGCCCTTTTGCTGATGGGGTAACACCGTCACCAACGCAGGACGCTCAATCCCCTCAAGAGGTTTGAGCAATAACTTCGCAAGTCCCATGAGTGCGCCCGTATTACCGGCGCTGACACAAGCTTGTGCCTGACCTTCTTTCACGAGCTCCAGGGCAACACGCATTGAGCTTCCACGACTGGCGCGAATAGCTTGCGAGGGCCGGGCATCACTGGCAATAACTGACTGAGCAGGGATAATCTGCAGACGCGAACGTTGTTCGAAGTCAGCTTTGGCAAGTAATGGCGTGATTGTATCGGGATCCCCGACTAAAAGAAGTGTGAGTTGCGAATTAGAATTCAGTGCCTGCAATGCTGCAGGCACTGTCACGGTAGGGCCAAAATCTCCCCCCATGACATCTAACGCCAGGGTTAGACGTGTCAAGGTATCGTCGCTGCCCGGTTAGGTGTTTCCCCAGTTACCCGGGGAAAGCCTCACTAAGCTTCATCACGCGTTCACTCTTTGTCTTTCTCACCAGAAGTGGGAAAGCCATTGAGTCATGCGTGATTACTTAGCGATTACCTTACGGCCACGGTAGAAACCGTCGGCAGTGATGTGGTGACGCAGGTGTTGTTCACCAGAAGTTTTGTCTACAGACAGGCTGGTGACTGCGGTCAGAGCGTCATGAGAACGACGCATGCCACGTTTGGAACGGGTTGGTTTATTCTGTTGTACGGCCATGGACCTTACTCCTCAATTACTTACGCTTTAAGCTGGCTAATACGGCAAATGGGTTTGGTTTTTGCGCTTCATCAGGCAATTCGCCAAAGACCATGTCCGCCTCGGACACTTCACAGTGTTCAGAATCATGCACCGGAACTACCGGCAAGGAGAGGATAATCTCATCTTCAACCATTGCAAGCAGATCGATTTCACCGAATTCGTTAACCTCAATCGGCTCATACGCTTCCGGGAGTGCTTCAGCCTGCTCGTCAGAACGGACAGGACTAAAACAATATGTTGTGTGAACATGAAGTGGGAACGGTTTCCCGCAACGCTGACATTCGAGCGTAACCGATACCTTCGCATCACCGGTTATAACGGCGAGACGCTGGTTATCGATAGCGAACGACATGGAGCATTCCACATCACTGTCCACACTGACTACAGAATCGGCGACGCGCTCAACCAGATCAGAAGTATAGATACCTTCATAATCGAGGCGTTTTTGAGCCGTACGAACCGGATCAAGAGTCAGGGGTAATTTTACCTTTTGCATAGGGCGCGCATATTAACTTTGTAACGTCATATAGTCAAAGAAAAAGGCAGCCTGTGGTTGCCTTTTGCCAATAATTCGCACACATTGCGGGTCATCGACTTAAAATCACTCAAGACAAGCCACTACAGCCAGCTTGTAGGTCGAAGTCCATAGTTTAAAATGGCTCTCATCAATACGCTATATGCGAGGGAAAAAATATGCCTCAACTTATTCTTGCTTCTACCTCCCCCTGGCGTCGCGCTTTACTCGAAAAACTGGCAATCCCGTTTGAATGCGCTGCGCCAGAGGTTGATGAAACGCCGTTGCCCGGCGAAGCACCACGCCATTTAGTCTTGCGACTGGCGCAGAAAAAAGCGCAATCTCTCGCCCACCGTTACCCATCGCATCTGATTATTGGCTCCGATCAAATTTGTGTTCTTGATGGTGAAATAACCGGCAAACCATTAACTGAAGAAAATGCGCGCCAACAATTACTCAAAGCCCGTGGCAATATTGTGACGTTTTACACCGGACTGGCGCTGTATAATTCTGCGACCGGACATTTACAAACCGAAGTTGAACCTTTTGACGTGCATTTCCGTCATTTAAGCGAGGCGGAAATTGATGATTATCTGCGCAAAGAGCGCCCGCTCCATTGTGCAGGTAGCTTCAAAAGTGAAGGGTTAGGTATTGCACTCTTTGAACGCCTGGAGGGCCGTGACCCAAATACCCTGATCGGTTTGCCGCTTATCGCGTTGTGTCAAATGCTGCGGCGGGAAGAGATGAACCCGTTGAATGCCTGATTGATCTGCCTGATGGCGACGCGATGCGTCTTATCAGGCCTACGGTGCATCACACGATTGTAGGCCTGATAAGCAACGCGCATCAGGCTTTACTGCGTAAAACCTCGAGGCAGCGCTTCAATTGCTTATCCATCGGCGCCTCAATACGCATCACTTCACCCGTTCCAGGATGGGTAAATTTCAACGCTGCGGCGTGCAGGAAAAGTCGATTCAACCCCGTATCCGCCAGTTGCTTATCGAACTCACGGTCACCGTAGCGATCGTCAAAAGCAATTGGATGACCGGCATACTGGGTATGCACACGAATCTGGTGCGTACGTCCGGTCACCGGGCTACAGCGCACAAGCGTGGCAAACGCATAGCGCTCTTCCACTTTAAAACGTGTTTCTGACGGTTTGCCTTCCTGGTTCACCCGCACGATACGCTCGCCACTTTGCAGAATGTTCTTTAACAGCGGCGCCTGCACGGTTTTGACATGCGACTGCCATTGACCTCGAACCAGCGCGAGATAGTCTTTCTGCATGCCTTTTTCACGCAGTTGTTCATGCAATGAACGCAAGGCTGAGCGTTTTTTGGCAACCAGCAGCACGCCGGAGGTATCCCGGTCGAGGCGATGCACCAGTTCAAGGAAACGCGCTTCCGGGCGCAGTGCTCGTAATCCTTCAATGACGCCAAAGCTTAACCCGCTTCCGCCATGTACGGCCGTACCTGAAGGTTTGTTAAGCACCAGAATGTGGTCATCTTCATATAAAATGACGTCGGTCAGCGCCGCGACCTTTTGCAGGTTCGGTGAAATGGCCTCTTCTTCACGTTCAGCGACACGCACAGGTGGAATACGCACAATATCCCCGTCTTCGAGTTTGTACTCGGGTTTAATGCGTTTTTTATTCACCCGCACTTCGCCTTTACGCAAAATGCGATAAATCATACTTTTCGGCACGCCCTTAAGCTGGGTGCGCAAAAAGTTATCGATGCGTTGCCCTGCTTCGTCGGCAGTAATGGCAACTGTTTTTACGGCTGGAGTCTCTGTTTTCATGGGGGCCGATTTTAAATAGCCATCAAGATTCGCGCCACACATTTTTCTATGCTTATATTAACTGCTATACCCTATTACTTAAGTTTGACATAGCCGATTTGGTGGTTATTAAAGCAATCACTACGCGGAAGTGAAAAAACTGTGAGTAACCGGGTGATAAATGGCAAAAGTCATCTTGCTATAACAAGGTTAGCAGTGGAATAATGAGGTTGTTTCCGTGTTGAATCTTGTTAAAACAAGAACTTTTCCGGAATGACCCAATTTTGCCCGACCGATCATCAACGCAGCAATGGCGTAAGACGTATTGATCTTTCAGGCAGTTAGCGGGCTGCGGGTTGCAGTCCTTACCGGTAATATGGAAGCTTTTCTGGAGAGTAACACCCAGACTGTTCCCCTGATAATTGCGCTGTGTTTCCGTATGAAATGCAGGCAACCGACACTCTGCGCCTCTTTGAGCTGACGATAACCGTGAGGTTGGCGACGCGAATAGACACGAGGCCATCGGTTCACACCCGGAAAGGCATTACTCTGCCCGCAGCTTAGTCGTCAATGTAAGAATAATGAGTAAGTTACGATGAAAAGAATGTTAATTAACGCAACTCAGCAGGAAGAGTTGCGTGTCGCCCTTGTAGATGGGCAACGTCTGTACGATCTGGATATCGAAAGTCCTGGACACGAACAGAAAAAAGCCAACATCTATAAAGGCAAAATTACCCGTATTGAACCGAGTCTGGAAGCTGCTTTTGTTGATTACGGCGCTGAACGTCACGGTTTCCTCCCGTTAAAAGAAATTGCCCGCGAATACTTCCCCGCTAACTACAACTCCCATGGTCGTCCCAACATTAAAGACGTGTTGCGCGAAGGTCAGGAAGTCATCGTTCAGATCGATAAAGAAGAACGCGGCAATAAAGGCGCTGCGCTGACTACCTTTATCAGCCTGGCGGGTAGTTATCTGGTTCTGATGCCGAACAACCCGCGCGCGGGCGGTATCTCCCGTCGCATTGAAGGCGACGACCGTACCGAATTAAAAGAAGCGCTGGCAAGCCTGGAACTGCCTGATGGCATGGGGCTTATCGTGCGTACCGCAGGGGTCGGCAAATCCGCCGAAGCACTGCAGTGGGACCTGAGCTTCCGCCTGAAGCACTGGGAAGCGATTCAAAAAGCCGCTGACAGCCGCCCTGCTCCGTTCCTGATCCACCAGGAAAGCAACGTTATCGTTCGCGCTTTCCGTGACTACTTACGTCAGGACATCGGCGAAATCCTTATCGATAATCCGAAAGTGATGGAGATGGCACGTCAGCACATCGCCGCACTGGGTCGTCCGGATTTCAGCAGCAAAATCAAACTGTACACCGGTGAAATCCCGCTGTTCAGCCACTATCAGATCGAGTCTCAGATTGAATCCGCGTTCCAGCGCGAAGTGCGCCTGCCGTCCGGCGGCTCAATCGTTATTGACAGCACAGAGGCCCTGACCGCTATCGATATCAACTCCGCGCGTGCAACTCGCGGCGGCGACATCGAAGAAACTGCGTTCAACACTAACCTTGAAGCAGCCGATGAAATTGCCCGTCAGCTACGTCTGCGCGACCTCGGCGGTCTGATTGTAATCGACTTCATTGATATGACGCCGGTTCGCCACCAGCGCGCGGTTGAAAACCGTCTGCGCGAGGCCGTACGCCAGGACAGAGCGCGTATTCAGATCAGCCATATTTCTCGCTTCGGTCTGCTGGAGATGTCTCGTCAGCGTCTGAGCCCGTCTCTGGGTGAATCCAGCCATCACGTGTGCCCGCGCTGTTCCGGCACCGGTACCGTACGTGATAACGAATCACTGTCGCTGTCTATTCTGCGTCTGATCGAAGAAGAAGCACTGAAAGAAAATACGCAAGAAGTTCATGCTATTGTTCCTGTGCCAATCGCCTCTTACCTGCTTAACGAAAAACGTACCGCGGTTAATGCTATCGAAACGCGTCAGAATGGCGTGCGCTGTGTGATCGTGCCAAACGATCAGATGGAAACCCCGCACTATTCTGTGCTGCGCGTACGTAAAGGGGAAGAAACACCGACCCTGAGCTACCTGCTGCCGAAACTGCATGAAGAGGCAATGGCATTGCCGACGGAAGAAGAGTACGTCGAGCGTAAACAGCCTGAGCAACCGGCGCTGGCCACCTTCGCCATGCCAGACGTTCCGCCAGCCCCTGCTCTGCAGGAACCTGCCGCGAAAGCCACCGCGACTAAAGCTGCAGCAGCAACCGCAGCCGTTGCCGCACAACCCGGTTTGATTAGCCGTTTCTTTGGCGCACTGAAGTCCATCTTCGGTGGTAGCGAAGAAGTGAAACCGGTTGAACAACCTGCGCCGAAAGCTGAAGAGAAAACCGAACGCCAGCAGGATCGTCGTAAACCGCGTCAGAACAATCGTCGCGACCGTAACGATCGTCGTGATAACCGTGATAATCGCGGTGACCGCGACAACCGTAGCGAACGTTCAGAAAACGGCGAAAACCGTGAAGATAACCGCCGTAACCGTCGTCAGTCCCAGCAGCAAAATGCGGAAGCTCGCGATAACCGCCAGCAAACCACTGATGTTGCAGACAAAGCGAAATCCGGTGATGAACAGCAGGCGCCGCGTCGCGAACGCAACCGCCGTCGTAACGATGACAAGCGTCAGGCTCAGCAGGAAGTTAAAGAGCTGAACCAGGCTGAACAACCTGTGCAGGATACTGAGCAGGAAGAGCGCGTACGTCAGCCTCAAACCCGCCGCAAACAGCGTCAGTTGACTCAGAAAGTTCGTTTCACAGACAGCCCGGCGGTTGAAGCCGAAGTGGCTACTGTTGCTGCAATCGCTGAAACTGCTGTTGCTCAACCAACAGAACAGCCGGTACCGGCACAGCGCACCGAACTGGCGAAAGTTGATCTGCCAGCCGTCGTTGCGACTGAGCAGGAAGACAACAGCGAAGCTCGTGACTCCAACGGTATGCCGCGTCGTTCTCGCCGCTCTCCTCGCCATCTGCGCGTCAGTGGACAGCGTCGTCGTCGTTACCGTGACGAGCGTTATCCGGTTCAGTCACCGATGCCGTTAACGGTCGCCTGCGCATCTCCTGAATTAGCGTCCGGTAAAGTTTGGATCCGCTACCCTGTCGCACGTCCTCAGGATCAGCAGGTTGAAGAACAGCGTGAACAGGAAATGGTCCAGCAGCAAGCTGCACCTGTCGCCGTAGAGCCTCAGGTTGCTGCCGCTGCCGTTGAACACATTGTGGATACCCCTGCGCCGGTTGAAGCCGTGCAACCAGAGGTTGTCGTAGCTGAGCCTCAGGCCGCCGTTGTTGAAACCACACAGGTTGAAACCACGCATCCGGAAGTGATTGCGACCCCAGTCGAGGAACAACCGCAAATTATCGCTGCATCTGATGCGCCCGTAGCAGAAGAAATCGCCGCTGAAGCCGAACCTGTGGCTGACGTTGTGACTGCACCGGTTGCCGAAGAGCCTGCAGAGGTGGTTATTCCCCAGCCAGAAGTGGTTGAAGAGATTGCTGAAGTTGTGGAAACAGCGCCAGTTGTTGAAGAGGTTGCAGCGCCGAAAGTCGTTGTTGCCGCGCCTGTCGTCGAAACTGAAGTCGTTAAGGCTGAAGTTGTCGCAGCAAGCGCTGATGCTGAACACCTGCACAGCCATGCAACCGCGCCAATGACCCGCGCTCCGGCACCGGAATATGTGCCAGAAGCGCCGCGTCATAGCGACTGGCAGCGTCCGGCATTCGCCTTTGAAGGCAAAGGTGCCGCAGGTGGACATAGCGCAACGCATCAAGCGACTGCGCCAGCAACACGTCCACAGCCTGTTGAGTAAGCCATAATCAATATCAAAGCCGGCCTTCGGGTCGGCTTTTTTATATCTGATCTACGCCTTTCATCCCCGTCAGCTGCGGCATAACATCCTTCATTAGGGCCAGAAACTTGCGTAAGCGGGTCGGATAGTAACGTGCCCACGGATAAACCAAATGTACAGGCAACGGCGCCGCATGCCACTCAGGTAGCAATGCAACCAGACGTCCGTCGGCAATATCCTCCGCCACCATCCAGCTTGAAACAATAGTCACTCCCAACCCCGCCAGCGCGGCATTTCTTGCGACATAAATACTGTCTGTGCTTAATCTGGGTGAAATATTCAGCGTGACTGGCTCATTACGCAATTGGTGCAACAACGAAACGCTATGCTGATAAAACGTGTTCACTGCAATCCAGGGCAGCGCTGATAACTGCTCAGGATGAGAAAGCTCGCCATATTGCTCCAGCAGTCCTGGACTCACCACCATACTACGGGGAACTTCAGCCAGTAAAACGGAAACCGTGGCCGGATCGACTTCCGCGCCAACCCGAATAGCGCAATCAATATTATCGCTCAGAAAATCAACGGTTTTATCGTTGAGCATCCACTCTACTGCCAACTGGGGATAGCGCGAAAGAAACTGCAAAAGCGGCTCCAGTAGTTGTTGTTGCCCGAACGCATGCGGTGCGCGGACTCGCAACGTTCCCACCGGTTCATCTTCTGTGACATTAAGTCCATCTTCCAGCGCCAGCCAGGCATCAATAATCTTCTT
Organism: Citrobacter sp. Cpo032; assembly: GCF_030332975.1. Taxonomy (NCBI): domain Bacteria; kingdom Pseudomonadati; phylum Pseudomonadota; class Gammaproteobacteria; order Enterobacterales; family Enterobacteriaceae; genus Citrobacter; species Citrobacter sp. Cpo032. Next base: position 119,804 of record NZ_JAOWGU010000049.1, on the reverse strand, counting down.
AGCATGCTGATAGCCTCTTTCGCCGTCGTCGGTCAATTTCATCGCATGCGTGGTACGCATAAGCAGTTTCACACCCAGCAGCGTCTCCAGCGATTGCAGCCGTCGGCTTACGGTCGCTTGCGTCGTCCCTATCTGTTTTGCCGCTGCCGAAAGCGATCCTGCTTCTACGATACGCACAAACGTGCGCATCAGCTCCACCCTATCTATACGTTCAGTTTTTATCATTATCAGTTTCTTCATACGTCTGGCGTATAACTGTTTTACCACTGCGCTCGCTACCGCACCACCCGCAGAAGGATAAAAATAGCCGCACATCCTGTGATTGAGGAATCATTTGTGAACACACATACCGCACTTTCCCGTTGGGTCATTTTTGTTCTGGCAATGGGCGCCGGATTCAGCGTGGCCGCTATCTACTACGCCCAGCCTCTTCTGCCTTTAATGGGTCAGGATCTGGCCTTAAGTCTCACCGGTATGGGGTTGGTCCCGACGCTGACCCAGGCGGGATATGCGTTAGGTATATTGTTTTTATTGCCATTAGGCGATCGTTATGACCGCCGGACATTAATCCTGCTGAAAAGCATCTCTCTTGCCGCGCTGCTGCTGGCCTGTAGCTTTACCGGTCAGTTGCATTCGCTATTACTGGTGAGCCTGCTGATGGGAATGGCGGCAACCATGGCACAAGATATTGTGCCTGCGGCGGCAATACTGGCGCCCAACGGCAAGCAGGGAAAAACGGTGGGTACTGTGATGACGGGCCTTCTGCTGGGGATTTTACTCTCACGTACCGTCAGTGGAGTGGTGGGCGAAGCGTTTGGCTGGCGCGAGATGTATCAACTCGCTGCCGTCAGCATTGCCATAATTACCGCGATTATGTGGAAAGTACTGCCTCGCTTTACGGTCCATTCCACGTTGAGCTATCCATCATTAATGTTCTCAATGGCGCAACTTTGGCAACGATATTCCACCTTGCGCCGCGCAGCACTGGCACAAGGCTTTCTGTCCATTGCTTTTAGCGCCTTCTGGTCTACGCTGGCGGTAATGTTATCTGAGCATTACCACATGGGTAGCGCTATAGCGGGTGCTTTTGGTATCGCGGGAGCAGCCGGAGCGCTTGCCGCACCGTTGGCGGGTCATCTTGCCGATAAAGTGGGTGCGGCAAAAGTAACGCAATTGGGTGCTTTGCTGGTAACGGCATCTTTCGCTCTGATGTTTTTGTTACCCGCCCTGCCCGTTCAGGGGCAGTGGCTGCTCATCGCCCTTTCGGCGGTAGGTTTTGATCTCGGATTGCAATCCAGCCTGGTTGCCCACCAGAATCTGGTCTATAGCCTGGAGCCTCTGGCACGAGGACGATTGAACGCTCTGCTGTTTACGATGGTGTTTATCGGTATGGCGCTGGGTTCGGTTCTCGGAAGTCAGGTCTACGCCCTGGCCAATTGGGAAGGTGTCGTTGCGTTGGCTACCTTCAGCAGTGCAATTGCATTGGTCATAAGACTGACGGGGAACCCGTCGCTTAGTAAGACGTCGGTTGCCTAAAAAAATGCCCGCTCCGGGGTGTTAAAGGAGCGGGCAGACAAACATACCCAGTTTCAAGATATGTTCAAAAAGAGTTATTACCGATTAAGCTGGAACAACGACATTCCCTGCATATCGGTAAATGCTTTATAGGATGCCTGTAGCGCAGCCTGCTGCATGACATAAGACGAGATCGCGGCGTTCCAGTCAACATCCACCAGATTACTCATCTGCTGAGTTTGGCCTAATGCACGATCGGCGCCCAGTGAATCCAGCGAGCTTAATTCACTCAGTTGCGTACCTAATTCTGCACGAACGGACAGGACGTTATTCAACGAGTTTTTCAGGCCACGGTTGGTTTTATCAATGGCAGCAGCGGCGGTAGCTTTTGCCACGTCATTACCCTCAATAGGGGTTTTGAGCGCATCAATAGCGGTATCCAGCATTTTGAACAGGTTCTTTTCCTGAGTACCGCCACCAGGTTCCGGTACAGCGTTGCTGGTCAGGTTGGCGAATACTTTATCGCCAGTATGACCAATCACCATGGTTCGGGAGGCATCGACCTGTTGGGTAACGTTTGTTGTACCGCCGCTGTAAGCGCCATCTGTCTGGGCAAACGGTGCGGATTCTGTTTTATATCCACCGAAAATATAGCGACCATTACCGTCGGTACTGTTTGCCAGGTTCATCAGCTGATCGCGGATCCCCTGTAGGTCGGTGGCCAGCGATGCACGGTCATCATCACTTAACGTTCCGTTCCCGGCATAAACGATTTTTTCCTGTGCAGCCTGAATTGCCGTCGTCACCTGGCTCAGAACATTCTCTTCCAGCGACACCTTTTGCGTCGCGAATGAGCGTGCCAGCGTATATTGGCTGTTCTGCGCCTGAGCCTGAGAAAGTACCACGGCCTGCGAGGCGGCAATCGGATCGTCTGATGGGTTGATCACGCGTTTGCCCGTTGACATCTGCTCGCCGAACTTCATCCATTCAGCCTGAGAGTTAGTGATGCCACGCATATTCTGCTGGTACATCATCTGGGTGCTGATACGCATTGTGTCCCTCTCCCTTAGCGGATATTAATCAGTGCATCAAACAACGCATTCGCGGTCTGCAGCACTTGCGCGTTAGCCAGGTAATACTGCTGAAAACGCTGTAAATTACCGTACTCTTCGTCGAGGTTAACGCCGGAAATAGACTGTTGCTGCCGGTAAAGCTGTGTCACCACGTTGTTCTGGGTGGTGGCACTGGTTTTCAGCGTAGCGGTTTTGTTCCCGACATCGCTTACCAGCGTGGCATATGCATCGTTGAAGGTCTTATTGCCGACAGTCGCTTTGGTTTGCAGATCTAACAGTTTCTGACCGTTACGGTTGTCGCTCTTGCCTTTATCGATCGTGGGGTCCGTATCATTTTTAGACACTTGAGCCATGGCGATTTTCGACTCATCAGTCACCATAACTTTCATATCAACGATAGCGTTACTCACGGGTTTTACAGTAAAACTGTCATTAGCTTTCGCGCCAGCATTAACGGTGATTTCCATCCCGTCAAAGGACATTTTTCCACCGGTAACGGTGGCTTTGAAGCTGGTATTATCCGCCAGGCGAGTAACCTGCCAGTCCTTCCCATCAAAAACGATTTTATAATCTGTCGCCTGTACAGCGGAGCTGTCAGTGATCTTAGCGCTTAACGATCCTGTACCCGTATTTTTCGCGTTGTTGAAGACTTCCGGGCTACCGATAGCAAAGAAATCCTTACCCTGATCGCCGTTGGCATCAAAACCTTCTTTATGCTGGGCGTTAAATGCGCTGGCAAATGCAAGCGCCAGTTGGCCGAGGGTATTACGCGTCTGATCCAGCTCCTGAGAACGGAAGGTGAGCAGCCCACCCAGTGAACCGGTATTCAGCAGTTTCTCCGGAATTTCAACAGCTCCGGCAACGCCATCAACGTAGGCCACGGTTGTACGATTAGGATCATCGCTGGAAGGCACTGCCGCCAGTTGACGTGCATTGCTGCCCTGCACCAGCGAATAGCCGTTGGCCATGGTCAGGTTGTAAGTGCCTCCATCCTGAATGCTGACTTCAACACCGACAATCTGATTCAGTTCACTGACCAGCTGATCGCGTTGGTCAAGCAGGTCGTTAGGAGACGCACCTGCGCCGACGCCTGTCATACGAGAAATCTGGTCGTTGAGGCTGGCAATTTGTTTCGAATAGTTGTTGATCTGATCAACGCTGGCTTTAATCGCGGTATTGACCTGCTTATCCTGATCGCGCAGATACTGGTCGGTCGTTTTAAACTGATTTACCAATCCATCAGCTTTACCGATTAGCGCCTGGCGGGCCGCCGGATCTTCGGCGTTGCTGACCAGCGTTTGCAGGCTGGTAAAAAAGTCCTGCATGGAGGTCGAAATAGAACTGGTTTTGCTGGAGAGCAGATTGTCGATTTTTGACATTTGCTCATAACGTGTCGTCAGACCGCTGCTCTGGTTCTGCGCTGCTCGCAACTGGTTAGTGATAAAGGAGTCATATTCACGTTGTACACCAGAAACATAGACACCATTGCCTACCCAGCCCCCCGCACCCAGCGTGCTGTTCGCTTGCGCCATAATTGTCGTCTGTCGGGTATATCCGGCAACGTTATAGCTGGAGATGTTGTTACTGGCAGTATTCAACGCGGCCTGCGCTGCGCTGAGTCCACTCATCGCGTTATTAATCAAGCTGGACATGGAGGTTCCTTGTAATCCTTCAATACTCGTTATTATCGGCAGCAGGTCGGTAGACTTGAGCTATTTAAAAGAGATTATCGATGTTCGTGCTGTAGGTTTTGCTCACTTTTTCACTCATCGATTTCAACTGCTGGATCATGCTGGTTAATTTTCGCGCATAGTTAGGGTCCGTGGCGTAACCCGCATTTTGCAATGCCTGCGCCCCTTGCTCGGCTGTCGCGGCAGCGGTCACTGCCGCATAGCGCGGGTTACGCGATATCAGACCGACATAATCCGACAACGCCTCAAGGTAAGAGCTATAGACGCGGAATCTGGCTTTCACCTTTTTCGCCTCACCGTTCTCATATTCAGTCGTGGTGATTTCAGTGGTTGGACCTTTCCAGCTTCCTGAAGCCTTCACGCCAAAAATGTTAAAGCTCGGTTCACCGTTCTCACGGCGAATTTGTCGCTGCCCCCATCCGGATTCCAGCGCCGCCTGTGCCAGAATCAGATGATGCGGGACGCCGCTTTGCTGGCTGGCCAGCTTAGCCGGCAGCGATAGCTGGGCGAGGAAGTCTTTACTGTCACCTGACAGCGGCTCATCATTGCTTTCCGTCGCCCGGGGGATGGCTTTGCGGACCAGTTGCGTCAATGCCTGATTTTGATAGCTGGTCACCGTTTCCAGTGAAAACTTCATCGGCACCTGCGGCGCGTCATCCGCAGGTTGCGCTTGCCCTTCAGTCATCTGCTTGACCATCATTTCAGCCAGCCCCAGACCTTTGCCTGCGGTCATTTGCTGCGCAATTTGTTGGTCATACATACTGGTATACAAACGCGTTGAATCGCTGCTAAACACGCCATCTTTCGGCAGCGCTTCACGCATGCTTTTCAGCATCATCTGCACGAACATCCCTTCAACCTGACGGGCGACCGGACGGATATTCGCCGCCGGATCCTGACCCGCTTTCGCTTTCAGTTCGTTCAGTGATTGCGCATCCCAGGCAGCGCTGGTCAGCAGTTTGCTGTCACCAATCATTAGATGATTTCCAGTTTGGCGCGTAAGCAACCCGCGCTCTGCATCGATTGCAGAATGGACATCAGATCCATCGGCGTTGCCCCCAGCGCATTCAGCGCACGCACCACATTGTTCAGGTTGGCGCTGGAACGCACGCTTTGCAGTGAACCACCGCTCTGGCGCAGGTCAATCTGGGTTTGTGGCGTCACCACGGTTTGTCCACCACCAAACGGTGTGTCCGGTTGGCTGACGTTCGCCTGGCGGTTCACCGTGATCGACAAGTTGCCTTGTGCCACGGCACAGCTATCCAGCGTCACTTCACGGTTCATGACGACAGATCCGGTGCGCGAGTTGATAATCACTTTCGCATCCTGCGGCGTGACGTTCACCTCAATATTCTGGATATCAGCGAGGAAACGCACCTGCGAGCTGTTGCCACTTGGCACGCGCACCTGAATGGTTCGGGCATCCAACGCTGTTGCGCTACCAAAGCCACGCGAGCGGTTGATGGTGTCGGTAATCTGCTGCGCCATCGTGAAATCTTCATTATTGAGCTGCAGATTAATGGTGTTACCACCGCCGAACTGGCTGGGTAATTCACGTTCGATAATCGCGCCGTTGGTAATGCGTCCACCATTGAGCTGGTTAACCTGCACGCTACTGCCACCTGCAGCCGCGCCCGCACCGCCCACCAAAATATTCCCCTGGGCCAGCGCATATACCTGACTATCGACCCCTTTTAACGGGGTCATCAGCAGCGTACCGCCGCGCAGGCTTTTGGCATTCCCCATAGAGGAGACCACTACGTCGATGGTTTGTCCCTGACGACCGAATGCAGGAAACGACGCGGTAACCATCACCGCCGCCACATTTTTCAGCTGCATATTGGTACCAGTTGGCACGGTTATCCCCAACTGCGAAAGCATGTTATTGAGCGTTTGCGTCGTAAACGGCGTCTGGGTGGTCTGGTCACCGGTACCATCCAGCCCGACCACCAGCCCGTAACCTATCAACGAGTTTTCCCGCACGCCCTGCACGCTTGTCAGGTCACGAATACGGTCAGCATGCGCAAAGGTGGTTATCAGCACCAGTACCATTCCAACAAAAGATTTAAACACTGGGTACCTCGCTTACATCGGCGACAAGTTAAGGAAGAAACGCTGCAACCAGCCCATATTCTGCGCTTCATTGATGTAGCCGTTACCGACGTACTCAATACGCGCGTCCGCAACCTGGGTTGACGGTACGGAGTTGCTGCCACTGATGGTGCGCGGGTTAACAACCCCGGAGAAGCGGATGAATTCAGTGCCCTGATTTATAGCGATCTGTTTTTCACCCACGACATGTAAGTTGCCATTCACCAGTACCTGGTCGACCGTTACGGTCAGCGTACCGCTAAAGGTATTTCTGGCGTTCGCGCCGCCTTTACCGTTAAAGGAGTTACCGCCGGAGGCTTCTACGTCGGCACGTTCGTTACCGAACAATCCTTCCAAATAGCGCGGTACGGTATCAAAGCCAAAGTTTGTCTTGCCGTCGCGGCTGGCGTTCGCCGAAGAGCTTTTGCTCGCGCTGACGTTTTCTTGCAATACGATGGTCAGCGTATCGCCAATATTGCGTGGACGACGATCTTCAAAGAGTGGCTGATAACCATAGTTAATCGGTTGTGCCGACTGGAAGATTGAGCCATTCGCCACCGGCGTTGGACCTGGAACAGGCTGGGCAGACGTTGCGCCCTGCACGAGCGGCGTGGCCGGGATCCAGGCACATCCTGTTAGTGAAACCACCAGCAGGGCTAAAATTGGGTATGGGTGAAGCGCGTATTTTCGCATTGCGGTCATCTTCAAAATCAGTGTGCCGGTGAGGTTTTCACCCCACCGGACTCCACTTTAGAGTTGCGTCAGTTTTTGCAGCATCTGATCGGTGGTCGATACCGCTTTACTGTTGATTTCGTAAGCGCGCTGAACCTGGATCATGTTTACCAGCTCTTCCGCCACGTTGACGTTAGAGGTTTCAACATAGCCCTGATACAGCAGACCCGCGCCGTTCAGCCCTGGCGTGCTCTCATTCGGCGCACCGGATGACTGCGTTTCGGTGTACAGATTCTCACCAATGCTTTCCAGACCGGTATCGTTCATGAAGGTTGTCAGGTTAAGCTGCCCGACCTGAACAGGCGCCGCCTGCCCCTGTTGGGTCACGCTGACAATACCGTCACGTCCAATGGTGATACTGAGCGAGTTAGCCGGAATGGTGATGGCAGGCTGAACCTGAAAACCACCCGCCGTCACCAACTGACCGTTCTGATCCACCTGGAAAGAACCGTCGCGGGTATAAGCGGACGTACCATCGGGCAACATGACCTGGAAAAAGCCCTGGCCTTTAATCGCCACATCTTTACTGTTGTTAGTCTGCGACAGGTTCCCCTGACTGTGTAAACGCTCGGTCGCAACCGGACGTACACCGGTACCAATCTGCAAACCAGACGGCAGTGTGGTCTGCTCAGAAGACTGTGCGCCAGGCTGACGAATCGTCTGGTACAACAGATCCTCAAACACGGCACGTTGGCGTTTAAATCCGTTGGTGCTGACGTTTGCCAGGTTGTTGGCAATCACATCCATGTTGGTTTGCTGTGCATCCAGGCCGGTTTTGGCGATCCATAATGAACTGATCATAAAATGTCCTGTATTAACTCATCGACAGCAGTTGGTTGGCGCGGCCCGCGTTATCATCCACGCTACTGATAATTTTCATCTGCATTTCAAAGCGGCGGGCGTTGGCGATCATGTCGCTCATCGCAGCAACCGGTTTAACGTTACTGCCTTCCAGCACGCCAGACATCACACGGATGCTGGGGTCAGCCTGTAACGTCGCACCACGGGTTGCCTGTGCGGCCTGGGTCAGACGGAACATACCGTCATCGCCACGTTGTACTTCAAGCCCTGTAGCCTTCACCAGCTTCAACCGCCCCACTGGCGCGACCGTATTAGCCGGATCGCCAGGGTTAAGTGCAGAAATGGTCCCGTCCGCCGCAATGGTGACTTCCGAGCCTTCTGGTACGGCGATCGGTCCGGCTTCGCCAATTACCGGGTGTCCCTGAATAGTCAGTTCACCCGTTGGGCTCACCTGAATAGCACCGTTACGGGTATATCCTTCACTACCGTCAGCGGTCTGCACAGCCAACCAGCCATCCTGTTGCAGCGCCACATCCAGCGGGCGGGAGGTATAGTCCATCTGACCGGGCGTCATATCGGCCCCCGGCGTGGAGGCCACGACCAGCGTACGCGTCGGTAAAGACAATCCTTCTACAGGAACCGCGCGCAGTGCATTGAGCTGCGCACGAAACCCTGGCGTGGAGGCGTTTGCCAGGTTGCTGGCCGTCACCGCCTGTTGATTCAGCGTCTGACTGGCCGCGCCCATGGCGGTATAAATTGCGTGATCCATTAAGCCATCCCGTCAGGCGCTTAGCGCAGGTTGACCAGCGTGTTGAGGATCTGATCCTGGGTTTTGATGGTCTGCGCGTTCGACTGATAGTTACGCTGGGCGACAATCATATTCACCAGTTCTTTACTCAAATCCACGTTTGACGCTTCCAGCGCGCCGTTGGTCAGCTTGCCGAAGTTACCTTCGCCTGCGGTACCCAGCAGCGCCACGCCGGAAGACTGAGTCGCCGCCCAGACGTTGTCGCCCTGAGACGCCAGACCTTCGTTGTTGGCAAAGTTTGCCAGCACGATCTGTCCCAGAACCTGTTGCTGTTCGTTGGAGTAGTTACCGACCACGGTACCGTCATTGTTAATCTGGTAGCTCACCAGATCGCCCGGCTTGTAGCCGTTCTGATTCGTGGCAACGATGTTGTTGGCACCGGTGTTCTGCTGCATGGAGTTCAGGAAGCTCAGGGAGAAGTTCGCCGGAACTGCGCCATTGATCGGACCGGTTGTAATTTTGATATCCTTTGGCCAGACGGCTGGAGCCGTCGGTGGTATTTCTGCTGCCGTGGCGCTAATACCTAAAAACAAACCATTATTATCAAAACGCATAAACCCGGCTGATTTCTCAGCATCCCCAGTAGAAGCATCTTGAGTGAAGACTTCCCAGGTGTTGCTCTGCGCGTTTTTGACATAAAAAATGTTCATGTCATGAGCGTTACCCTGGCTATCGAAAACGGTAACACTGCCTTTTTTGTTGTAGGAATCAGCATCGCTTGGGTTAAACGGGGTCTTGGTAGGAACCTTGTCAGTGGAGTTCAGGTTGACCTGCATTGACGCAGTGGTGGTGGATTTAGCCGCCATCAGCGTATTCGGGATAGTGATCGGCGCCGGGTTCGCACCCTGCTGAACTGTTGGCGGTGTACCGGTAGCCGGATAGCCTGTCAGCTGCAGCCCCTGCATGTTAACGATATTGCGGTTTTCATCGAGCTTGAACTGACCGTTACGGCTGTAGAAAACGGAACCGTTGCTGTCGACCATACGGAAAAAACCGTTCTGGCTGATAGCAACATCCAGACCACGTCCGGTGTTTGTGGTAGTACCGTCGGTAAAGTCCTGAGTAATACCCGCAACTTTAACGCCTAAACCGACTTTCGAACCGGCAAACATATCGGCAAAAGATGCCGTGCCAGATTTAAAACCGTAGGTGGCGGAGTTGGCGATGTTGTTACCAATGACATCGAGGTTGGTCGCTGCAGCGTTCAGACCGCTGACCGCTTGAGAAAAGGCCATGACTTACTCCTGATAAGTGTGAAGGCTTAAATTATCTGCCGTACTTCGTCGAGGGTGGTGGTTCCATAAGTGCCCAGATCCAGCGTATTACCGCCGTTACTGCGAATAACGCCCTGCACCAGCGCAAACTGAAGCGGCTGTGCCACCAGTTGCGTTCCGCCATTACTGGCAGCAATTGACACGTTGTAAGAACCGCTTGGTGCATCCGTGCCATCGGTCATGGTGCCGTCCCAGGTAAAGGTATGAACGCCCGCTTTCAATCCACCAATGTCAATGGTGCGTACCACTTTGCCGTCTTTATCGGTAATGGTTGCGGTAACCTTATCTGCCGGTTGCTGCAGCTCAACGCCAAATGGTGTTGTCGTAGTTTTGGCACCTTCTTCTGTCCCTTTACCGGTCAGAATGGTCGTACCCGGGATCATGACACCGTGGCCAATCAGCGTACTGGCCTGCAGCGACTGACTGTTGTCGATCTGCCCAGAGATCGATCCCAGCGTAGTGTTCAGTTTCTCAATCCCGCTCACGGTACTGATTTGCGCCAACTGGGTAGTCAGTTCGTTGTTTTGCAACGGGTTGGTAGGATCCTGGTTTTTCAGTTGTGCAACCAGCAGCGTAAGAAAGCTGCTTTGCAGGTCAGCGGCGTTGCTGCCCGTCAGGGAGCTGTTCCCCGTGGCGGCATTAACCCCCGTTGTGCTCGGGTCATTCATTTTTACAGCAATAGACATGTGCGCCTCCTTTACTGGCCTAGCGTCAGCGTTTTAAGCATCAAGCTTTTCACGGTGTTGAGCACTTCGACGTTTGCCTGGTAGCTACGTGAGGCAGACATGGTGTTGACCATCTCGCCAACAACGTCCACATTCGGCATTTTTACGTAGCCGTTCGCATCGGCCAGCGGATTACCGGGTTCATAAACCAGCTTATCCGGCGCCTGACTTTCAATGACGTCAGCAACTTTTACGCCACCGGTTGCCGCGCCTGGCGCAGCATCTACCTGAAAAACAACCTGCTTCGCGCGATACGGCTGACCGTCGGGTCCGCTGACGCTATCCGCATTCGCCATATTGCTGGCCGCGACGTTCAGGCGTTTAGACTGAGCCGTCAGCGCAGAACCTGCGATATCAAAAATATTTAACAGCGCCACGAATTAGTTCCCTCCTTGCAGCACGTTCATCATGCCTTTGATTTGTCCACCCAGCGCCGTCAGCCCCATTTGATATTTGAGGCTGTTGTCTGCAAATTGCGTGCGCTCCCGGTCCATATCTACCGTGTTGCCATCAAGAGACGGCTGGTCAGGAATACGGTAGAGCAGCTCCGTAGACGGCGCAGAAACGGTCTGGGCTGGGATGTGTTGTGCAGAGGTCAGCGTCAACGAAACGCCGCCGGTTTCTTCCCGTCCTCGCACCATGACTTTTTTTAATTCACTGGCGAAATCCAGATCGCGCGCCTGGTACCCCGGCGTGTCGGCATTGGCAATGTTGGCCGCCAATATTTCCTGGCGTTGGGCGCGCAAATTCAGCGCTTCCTGTTGAAAACGTAAGGCGGCGTCGAGCTTATCGAGCATATCTCCTCCGCAAATGACAAAATTCAGCCGACAGCTTAAATCCCATTACGCGCGCGTTATCGCCGGAATAAACGCAAAATGCGTCGCTATTTGTTGCGTTGATGACTGCGTCACACAGGTAAAATCCTGCCACTACCTGAAAAAGCGCGAGGTTTTGATGCAAACGTTTAAACGTGGAATAGTCGTGGCAGCACTGCTGTTCAGCCCTATGACGCTGGCGCAAGACCTGAATTCGCAGCTAACGGCATGGTTTTCCCAGCGCCTGGCCGGATTTAGCGATGAGGTGGTGGTCACTATCCGAACGTCACCAAACTTATTGCCCAACTGCGAACAACCAGCATTAAGCGTGTCAGGTAGCGCGAAACTGTGGGGCAATGTGAATGTGCTGGCCCGCTGTGCCAACGAAAAACGTTATCTGCAAGTGAACGTGCAGGCGACGGGAAACTACGTTGTTGCCGCTGCGTCCGTAGCGCGAGGTAGCACCCTGACCCCAGCCAGCGTAACGCTGAAACGTGGTCGACTGGACCAACTACCGCCGCGCGCGGTGCTGGATATGAGTCAGGTGCAGGATGCAGTGAGCCTGCGCGATCTGGTGCCGGGCCAACCGATACAGCTTTCGATGTTGCGCCAGGCATGGCGGATCAAGGCCGGTCAGCGCGTAATGGTTATTGCCAACGGAGATGGCTTTCGGGTCAATGCCGAAGGTAAAGCGCTGAACAACGCCGCTGTCGCACAGAATGCACGAGTGCGGATGATTTCAGGCCAGGTGGTGAGCGGCGTCGTCGATTCTGATGGGAATATTCTTATTAACCTATAATAGGTTAAAGATTTTTTAGCGTGTGCCGATAGATAAACAACCAATGATTACAGCGGGCCGCTATAGCGTAACCCCTCGATGAGGAAAAATAAAATGAGCATTGATCGTACCTCACCATTGAAGCCAGTAAGCACCGTTCAGCCGCGTGAAACCAGCGATGCGCCGGTACAAAAAGCGCTGAAGGAAAAAACCACCGCGACCACCAGCACCAGCGTCATGCTGAGCGACGCCCAGGCCAAACTGATGCAGCCCGGCAGCAATGACATCAATATGGAACGCGTGGAAGCACTGAAAACCGCAATCCGTAACGGTGAATTGAAAATGGATACCGGAAAAATTGCCGACTCGCTGATTCGCGAGGCGCAGAGCTACCTACAGAGTAAATAAAGTATGACTCGTTTGTCAGAAATACTTGACCAGATGACGACCGTCCTCAATGACCTGAAAACGGTAATGGATGCTGAACAGCAGCAGCTTTCCGCAGGGCATATCAACGGCAGCCAGCTACAACGTATTACAGAAGAAAAAAGCTCCTTGCTGGCAACCCTTGATTATCTTGAGCAGCAGCGCCGCCTGGAACATGACGCCACGCGCAGCGCCAATGATGAGATTGCTGAACGCTGGCAGACTATCACCAAGAAAACACAGCATTTACGCGACCTCAACCAGCACAACGGTTGGCTGCTGGAAGGGCAGATCGAGCGTAATCAACAAGCAATACAAGTGCTGAAACCGCACCAGGAACCGGCGTTGTATGGCGCAAACGGTCAAACCTCTGCTGCGCACCGCGGCGGGAAAAAATTCTCTATTTGATGTCAGCCTGATAACGTTTTGCTTATCAGGCCTACGCCTTTTGTAGGCCGGATACGGCGTTATGCCGCCATCCGGCATTGATTCATTACGCCGTCCGGCGCACAAACTCTTTTACTTTAAAGCCCAGTACGGCGAGAGCTGCGAAGTAAGCGGCAATACCTGCCACCACGACCGCCATCAGACGCAGCAGACGCCACAACATCGTTCCCTGCGACCAATCCGGCATGATGTAGAGCATCCCAACCAGCACCGCAGACATCACCAGCACGGAAATCACCAGACGCGCCAGGAACCAGCTCCAGCCCGGTTGTGGGGTAAAGATTTTCTGTTTCCGCAGTTGCCAGTACAGCAGTGAAGCGTTCAGACATGCCGCCAGACCAATCGACAGCGACAATCCGGCATGCTTTAACGGCCCGATAAACGCCAGGTTCATCACCTGGGTCATAATCAGCGTCACAATGGCAATCTTCACTGGCGTTTTAATATCCTGGCGCGAGTAAAAGCCCGGAGCCAACACTTTCACCACGATCAAGCCAATCAAACCTACCGAGTACGCCACCAGCGCACGCTGGGTCATCGCGGCATCAAAGGCGGTAAATTTACCGTACTGGAACAGAGACACCGTCAGCGGTTTGGCCAGAATACCCAACGCTACGGCACTCGGTAATGCCAACAGGAAACACAAGCGCAGGCCCCAGTCCATCAGGCGACAATATTCATCATGATTACCGCTGGAAAAGCTTTTGGACAGCGATGGCAGCAGGATAGTCCCCAGCGCCACGCCCAGAACACCGGACGGAAACTCCATCAGACGGTCGGCATAATACATCCATGAAACTGAGCCAGAGGCCAGAAACGAGGCGAAAATCGTATTGATGATCAGTGAAATCTGGCTGACCGATACCCCAAGGATCGCCGGGCCCATTTGCTTGACGACACGCATCGCCCCCGCATCACGGAAGTTCACGCGCGGCAGCACCAGCATGCCAATTTTCTTCAAGTGCGGAAGCTGATAAATCAGCTGTAGCACGCCGCCAACCGTAACGGCCCACGCCAGCGCCAGCACCGGCGGGTTAAAATAGGGTGCCGCAAATAGCGCGAAGCCGATCATGCTGATATTCAGAAAGGTCGGGGCAAACGCAGGAATGGAAAAGCGGTTCCAGGTATTAAGGATCGCACCAACCAGTGAGGCCAGTGAAATCAGTAGAATATAGGGAAAAGTGATCCGCAGCAGTTGAGTGGTCAGCGCAAATTTATCCGCTGTGTCGGCAAATCCCGGCGCGGTGACTAATATCACCCATGGCGCAGCCAACATCCCGGCTACCGTCACCACGGCCAGCGCCAGCGTCAACAGTCCGGAAACGTAGGCAACAAACACGCGGGTAGCATCTTCCCCCTGCTTGCTTTTGTACTCAGCAAGAATCGGCACAAATGCCTGCGAAAATGCGCCTTCGGCAAAAATTCGGCGCAACAGGTTAGGAAGTTTGAATGCCACAAAAAAGGCATCTGTCGCCATCCCTGCACCAAAGATTCTGGCGACAATCGCATCACGCGCAAAACCCAGCACACGTGAAAACATCGTCATCGAGCTGACGGCTGCCAGCGACTTTAATAAATTCATCTATGTTGTATTCCAGACTCTGAGGCAAAACCCCGACAAACCTGCCCGTAGGTCGGATAAGGCATTCTCGCCGCCATCCGACACTTTTGCTGTGCCTGATGGCGACACCCTGGCACCTTATCAGGCCGACAAACCAGCCTATGGTTGAAAAGAGGTGTTATTTTGAGTGGGCATATAGTACCTGGATTACAATGAATTACTACCGCCAGATGTTACAGGGGGTTATTCAGCCATCGCCTCCCGCCACAGCTTTTCAACAACACGCTGGGCCAGTAGCGCCTGCTCGCCTGCCGTCTGGGGAACCGTCTGATTTTGCACGCACTCAATGAAATGACGCGCACATCCGGCAAAACCACGCTGTTCTAAGGTCGTTTGCCAGCCCGCTATCGGCTTATGAACAACACCTTGCCCACGCTCTTCCCGCCATTCCCGCATATCAGTGACGTCAATCAGGCCGCCGTCCGTCACCGCCTGCACGCTCTCGCGCTGGCTACCGGCACGGCGATGCATACTGGTCGTTATCTGCATTTGACCGACAGAAAAATGATGCTCGGCGTAGAGCATCGCACCAGATTCATTGGTCAGCAGCGTGCCGTTATTTAACTGCGCCTGCCCTCCCGCCAGCCACAAAGCGGTATCGACCACGTGCAGATAGTCGTCCAGCAGAGTGAAGCGCAGATCGTGCGGCCCAACGCTATCCGTACGGTGCTTATCCATACGTACAGACGCTGCGGTGCCCAACTGGGTTTTGAGCTCCTGGTACAGCGGTGCAAATCGACGGTTAAACCCGACCATCAGCGTGAGTTTTTTCCGCGCGGCCAGCTCGACCAGTTGCTCAGCCTCGTGCAGGTTTTCCGCCAGCGGTTTATCCACATACACGTGAACTCCGGCATTCAGCAATTCACTGACTACCGCATAGTGCGTCGCGGTACTGGAGTGGACGAAAACCGCGTCGCAGGTTTGCGCCAGATTCTTCAATGAATCCACGTAGGGTATTCGCCAGGTATCACAGATACGCTGCGCTTTATCGCGCGAAGGTGAAAAGGCGCCTTGCAGCGTCCAGTCCGCGGAGGTGCCTAGCACGGGTAGCCAGGCCTTTTGCGCAATACCGCCCAGGCCGACTACGCCGATACGTAATTTATTCACGTTAGTCTCCCAGGTGCGCCAGCAAGGAATCAAGTCGCTGCTTAAGCTCTGCGACTTCCGTTTCCAGCGCTTCCACGCGCGCCTGCAGATCACCGGAGGCTACAGGGAGTTCATCTGCCGCGGCAATGGCTTCATCAACCTCACCACAAAACAGGTGCATATAGCGACTTTCACGTTTGCCCGGCTCACGCGACAGGCGGATCACATAAGGCCCATCTTCCCGGTTCGCCAGATTTTCCAGCGTCGACTCCACTTCGGCCATATCGCTGAATTCGTACATACGGGATGCGCGGCTACGCAGTTCACCAGGCGTCTGAGCGCCCCGCAGCAGCAGTGTGGTGATTATGGCCACCTCTGCGGCACTAAGCTTCAGATTGCCAAATTCAGAGTTGCAGAAACGCTGCTCATATTTCGTGACGCGATTGCCAAAACCGCTCACCGTGCGCAGAAAATGTCGCTTAACCAGGTTATCCAACTGCTCCTGCACGTCCGATTCCGACAGGTTCATCACCGGTTCACGATTCGTTTTTTGATTGCAGGCTGTTACGACTCCATTAACGGAGAGTGGGTACTGTTCCGGCGTGGTCACTTGTTTTTCTAATAAACAGCCAATCACTCGTGCTTCGGTGGCGGTTAATTCGTATTTCATCGTCTTCTCCATTAATCATGGCTGCATCTGAAACTTAGCGGCCGGGGGTCCATTCTGATGTGGTCAACGCCGTCAGCACGTGATCGCGCCACTGCCCGTCAATCAGCAGGTAGTCTTTGGCATACCCTTCTTTTTCAAAACCCAGTCGCGCCAGCAGGTCACCGCTGCGCTTATTATGTGGCATGTAGTTAGCCATAATGCGGTGAATATGCTGCGTGCGCTGCATATAACGGATGGCCGAGGTTAAGGCTTCATACATTAGCCCCTGCCCCTGCCATTTCTGCGCAATGGAGTAGCCGAGATAACAGGCATGGAAGGATCCCCGCACCACGTTTGAGAAGTTCGCAACGCCGATAATCTCTTTTTCGTCCGGATCGAGCAGCGCAAAATAATAGGCGGTGCCCTGTTTATGAAACTCAGAGATCATGCTCAGACGCGCCTGCCAGCCGGACGGATAGCAGTGGCTTTCATCGCGAATAGGTTCCCAGGGTTTTAAGAAATGACGATTTTCTGCGTAATAATCTGCCAGACGCCAGGCATCACGCTCATGCACTAAACGCACGACCAGGCGGTCGGTGGTTAAGCGCACTTTTGGCACGTTACTGCGATAGCCAAACATTCTATACCTACTCCTTCCCGTAACGTCTTCAATACGCTATTCGCATTACTATACCTGTGCGAATACGCCCTGTGAAAAGAGCAAAATGCCATTTTTTGAATTATTCACACATTTTGATGAAAACTCTCTATCAAGACGGACTTTTGATAAAAAAATATTGTCCCGCGAAGGGTGGGAAAAGCGATGACGACACCGCAGAATAGGAGGTGCTTATCTTTTAAACTCTATCCAGAGTGACGAGTTTTTCCCTGGAGGGGAAATGTCGCAAGTCTCGCAGGCAAGGAACCTGGGTAAATACTTCCTTCTCATCGATAATATGCTGGTCGTACTGGGTTTCTTCGTCGTTTTCCCGCTGATCTCAATTCGTTTCGTCGACCAAATGGGCTGGGCCGCCGTGATGGTCGGTATTGCACTAGGATTACGTCAATTTATCCAGCAGGGGTTGGGTATTTTCGGCGGTGCTATTGCGGACCGTTTCGGTGCAAAACCGATGATCGTCACCGGCATGCTGATGCGCGCTGCCGGGTTCGCCACCATGGGCATTGCCCATGAGCCGTGGCTGCTGTGGTTTTCCTGCTTTCTCTCCGGACTGGGCGGTACACTATTCGACCCACCCCGCTCGGCGCTGGTGGTTAAACTGATCCGCCCGGAAAAGCGTGGGCGCTTTTTCTCTATTCTGATGATGCAGGATAGCGCCGGGGCCGTGGTTGGCGCGTTGCTTGGCAGTTGGTTATTGCAATACGATTTTCGTCTCGTCTGTGCCACCGGCGCAATTTTGTTCGTTCTTTGCGCGGCGTTTAACGCCTGGCTGCTCCCGGCATGGAAGCTGTCGACGGTGAAAATTCCAGTGCGCGAAGGGATGAGCCACGTGATGCATGACAAGCGCTTTGTCACGTATGTGCTGACGCTGGCGGGCTATTACATGCTGGCGGTACAGGTGATGCTGATGCTGCCAATCATGGTGAACGACATCGCAGGTTCACCGGCCGCTGTGAAATGGATGTATGCCATCGAGGCGTGCCTCTCATTGACGCTGCTCTACCCAATTGCCCGCTGGAGTGAAAAACGTTTTCGCCTTGAACATCGTCTGATGGCCGGTCTGCTGGTGATGTCTCTGAGCATGATGCCGATCGGTCTGGTGGGGAATTTGCAGCAGTTGTTCACCCTGATCTGTACATTCTATATTGGCTCGATCATCGCCGAACCAGCGCGTGAAACCCTTAGCGCCTCACTGGCGAATGCACGTGCCCGAGGAAGCTATATGGGCTTCAGTCGACTGGGGCTCGCTATCGGTGGCGCAATTGGATATATCGGCGGCGGCTGGCTGTTTGACATGGGCAAGGCCCTGGCACAGCCTGAGTTGCCCTGGATGATGCTCGGTATTATCGGCCTCATCACCTTCCTGGCGCTGGGCTGGCAATTCAGTCTCAAACGCCCAACGAGAGGCATGCTGGAGCCAGACGCCTGATAGCCGAACCTGCTTCCGGGCGCTTTTCAGTTTTTTCTGCTGGCGCCCGGGGCGCTGGTACTCGATGATGCTTTGTGTCACGATTACGCCACATGCATCATGTTGAGGAACCCCATGAAAAAGTTTTTTTTTGCCGCTGCGCTGATTGTCAGCGGCCTGTTGGTTGGTTGTAATCAACTCACGCAATACACGGTTAGCGAGCAAGAAATTAATCAGGCCCTGGCAAAGCATAATAACTTTTCTAAAGATATCGGCTTGCCCGGCGTTGCTGAAGCACACATCGTACTAAATAATCTCGCCAGTCAGATTGGCCGTGAAGAACCCAATAAAGTGACCCTGACCGGTGACGCCAACCTGGACATGAATTCCCTGTTTGGCAGCCAGAAAGCGACCATGAAGCTGAAGTTAAAAGCCTTACCGGTATTTAACAAAGAGAAAGGCGCAATTTATCTGCAAGAGATGGAAGTCGTGGATGCGACCGTGACACCAGAAAAAATGCAGTCGGTACTGCAAACGCTGATGCCTTATTTAAACCAGTCGCTGCGTAACTATTTCAACCAGCAGCCAGCCTACATTCTGCAGGATGACAGTAGCCAGGGTGAAGCTCTGGCGAAAAAACTGGCGAAGGGAATTGAGGTGAAACCGGGGGAAATCATCATCCCGTTCACCGACTAATAAAACTGAGGGCGCCGATGCGCCCTTTTTTTTCGTGCAAACGAAAACGTTTCCGCTTATCCTTTGTTTCCGGCAAAAAGACTATCCTCAGCCGGAGCATATTGATGACTGCACCATCCCAGGTTTTAAAGATCCGCCGCCCAGACGACTGGCATCTTCACTTTCGCGATGGCGACATGTTAAAAACTGTCGTGCCCTACACCAGTGAAATTTATGGTCGCGCCATTGTCATGCCGAACCTGGCACCGCCCGTCACCACGGTTGACGCGGCTATCTCTTATCGCCAGCGCATTCTTGACGCGGTACCTGCCGGACACGACTTCACACCATTAATGACCTGCTACTTAACGGATACGCTGGATCCCAACGAGCTGGAACGTGGATTTAACGAAGGCGTATTCACCGCAGCAAAACTCTATCCGGCCAATGCCACCACCAACTCGACGCATGGCGTAACCTCTATTGACGCCATCATGCCGGTGCTGGAGAGGATGGAAAAATTGGGTATGCCGCTGCTGGTGCACGGCGAAGTGACGCATGCAGATATCGATATTTTCGATCGCGAAGCGCGCTTTATTGAAACGGTGATGGAACCGCTGCGCCAGCGTTTGACCTCGCTGAAAGTAGTATTCGAGCATATCACTACCAGAGATGCTGCCGAATACGTGCGCGACGGTAACGAGCTTCTGGCAGCGACTATTACGCCACAGCACCTGATGTTTAACCGCAACCACATGCTGGTTGGCGGGATTCGTCCTCACCTGTACTGCCTGCCGATCCTCAAACGTAACGTCCACCAACAGGCGCTGCGTGAACTGGTTGCCAGCGGGTTTACGCGCGCCTTCCTCGGTACCGACTCAGCGCCGCACGCACGTCATCGCAAAGAGTCAAGCTGTGGCTGTGCTGGATGCTTTAATGCACCGACCGCACTAGGCAGCTATGCCACCGTGTTTGAAGAGATGAATGCGCTGGACCATTTCGAAGCCTTCTGCTCACTCAACGGCCCACAGTTCTATGGTTTGCCGGTAAATGAGACCTTTATTGAGCTGGAACGCATGGAGCACCTTGTTCCTGAGAGCATAGCGTTGGAAGACGATACGCTGGTGCCTTTCCTGGGTGGCGAAACGGTACGCTGGTCAGTAAAAAGCTAAAAAAAGTGTAGCCAACTGATTCGAATAACTGTATAAATAAACAGTATATTCAACAGGGGGCTACTATGCGTATTGAAGTCACTATTGCCAAAACTTCACCTTTACCTGCCGGTGCAATTGACGCACTGGCAGGTGAACTCTCCCGCCGTATTCAGCACCATTTTCCGGATAACGAAGGTAACGTTACCGTCCGTTATGCCGGCGCAAACAATCTGTCGGTTATTGGCGCGACCAAAGAGGACAAAGAACGCATCAGCGAGATCCTACAGGAAACCTGGGAAAGCGCGGATGACTGGTTCATCAACGAATAAATAACGATATGCAGTGATGTTTGTTTGCCGGGTCGCCCCGGCTTTTTTATACACGCTATCTTGTAATCAATCGCGCATTTCTTCTGACGAGCATTTAATTTAATATTAACCCACCGATTATCTTTTAACCAAAACAACAAAATAATTGTGCAACATACTAAAAAAAAATGAATAACATGTCGGTTTCTTAGTCAGATAACGCTGAAAACAAAAATTTTATGCCCTTCCCTCTTTAAATTTTCAATGAATACCCTTATTTATTGATATACTGAAGTTGCTTCAGAAAAAAACGCATTGAACCTCGAAAACCGTTGTCTAGTAACACGAATTAGGGGGCATGATGGAAAAGAATAATGAAGTCATTCAGACTCATCCGCTTGTAGGGTGGGACATCAGCACTGTTGATAGCTACGATGCGCTGATGCTGCGTTTGCACTACCAAACCCCGAACCGCCCTGACCCGGATGGGACTGAAGTTGGTCAAACGCTCTGGTTAACCACTGATGTTGCCAGGCAATTTATTTCGATATTAGAAGCAGGAATCGCCAAAATTGAATCTGGCGATTACCAGGTAAATGAGTATCAGCGACATTAAACCTGATACATCCAACCATCAAAGGCACCTTAGCGGTGCCTTTCTTATTTCCAGGTTGAATATTCCAGGTCAGTTATTTACCCTTCTACTATCGCGATTGCAGAGAGAAGCGGATGAAATACGACTTAATCATTATTGGCAGCGGTTCGGTAGGCGCCGCAGCTGGATACTATGCCACTCGTGCCGGTCTGAAGGTTCTGATGATCGATGCGCATATGCCACCACATCAACAGGGCAGCCACCACGGCGATACTCGATTAATTCGTCATGCTTATGGCGAAGGCGAAAAATACGTTCCGCTGGTGCTACGTGCGCAAACATTGTGGGATGAACTGTCCACCCATAATGAAGAACCGATTTTTGTTCGCTCCGGAGTTATCAACCTCGGTCCGGCAAAGTCAACCTTCATAGCAACTGCAGCGCAAAGCGCAAAACAGTGGCAACTTAACGTTGAACAATTAGATGCAGCGGCCATCATGGCTCGCTGGCCGGAAATTCGCGTTCCTGACAACTATATCGGTCTGTTTGAAGCGGAGTCCGGTTTTTTACGCAGTGAGTTAGCAATTAAAACCTGGATCCGTCTGGCGGAAGAAGCAGGCTGTGCGCAACTGTTTAAATGCCCGGTCAGCGCAATTCATCACGGTGATGATGGCATCACGGTAGAAACGGCTGACGGTGACTACCATGCGAAAAAAGCAGTGATCAGCGCCGGTACCTGGGTGCAGGCTTTAGTCCCTGAACTACCGATACAACCGGTGCGCAAAGTGTTCGCCTGGTATCAGGCCGATGGGCGCTACAGCGTTAAGAATAACTTCCCGGCTTTCACCGGCGAGCTGCCAAATGGCGATCAATACTACGGTTTCCCGGCTGAAAACGACGAGCTGAAAATTGGTAAGCACAATGGCGGACAGGTAATCCATTCTGCAGAAGAGCGTAAGCCATTTGCCGCTGTAGCCAGCGACGGTTCTGAAGCCTTCCCATTCCTGCGCACAATTCTGCCTGGCGTTGGCTGTTGCCTGCACGGCGCATCCTGCACTTACGATAATTCACCAGATGAAGACTTTATAATTGATACTCTGCCTGAACATGACAACACGCTGATCATTACCGGACTGAGCGGACATGGCTTTAAGTTTGCCTCTGTACTGGGAGAGATTGCGGCAGACTTCGCTCAGGACAAACCGTCTGACTTTGACCTGACCCCCTTCAGGCTAAGCCGTTTTAAGTGATAATAAATGAATGGCCTCGTTGGTGAGGCCATTTTTAATGACAGGAATAACGTCAATGCGCCGTATCTTTCACTATCTGGTTAATAATATTCGCGAGCATCTTATGCTCTACATTATTTTATGGTCACTGCTGGCCATTATGGATGTAATATATATTATGTTTTTCTGATTCCTGCGCGCTGACAATAATTGACAAAAATTGAGATTAGCTTAATTTTCATTGCAATAAACTGAATAATAACAAAAACCATAACATCCCATAGACTAAGCCCCGCCACATATTTTCGCACTAATCCCTTGATGATTACCTCAACAATCAGTCAACTTTATTGAATAAAAAATAAATATCATCACTATTGTTATTTATTAGTTGCATTAATGTCTTTTACACGCCATTTTCATTCACTTCTGAAATATCAATCGGTGTGCTTATGCAATTCAATAATACTCCACAGCGCTATGGCGTAGTGTCAGCCACATTACATTGGCTGATTGCGATTGCTGTATATGGCATGTTTGCGTTGGGGTTATGGATGGTCACGCTCAGCTATTACGACGGCTGGTATCACCAGGCTCCCGAACTGCATAAAAGCATCGGCATCCTACTCATGATGGGACTGGTTATCCGCGTTGTCTGGCGGTTGTTCTCCCCTCCGCCTGCTGCGTTGGCAAGCTACTCCCGTTTGACCCGTATCGCAGCGGCACTGGGTCACCTCGCACTTTATTTGCTGCTCTTTTCGATTGTCATCAGTGGATATCTGATTTCCACCGCAGATGGCAAAGCGATAAGCGTCTTTGGCTGGTTCGACATTCCCGCCACCCTGGCCAATGCAGGTACCCAGGCCGACCTCGCCGGTAGCTTGCACCTGTGGCTTGCGTGGACCGTGGTGATTTTATCCCTACTACACGGACTGATGGCCCTGAAACATCACTTTATTGATAACGACGATACCCTCAATCGCATGTTGGGAAAATCGTCATCTGACTATGGAGCTTAAAATGAAAAAAAACCTGCTGGGACTTACACTCGCTTCTCTTTTATTCACCACCGGGTCGGCCGTGGCGGCAGATTACAAAATTGACAAGGAAGGACAGCATGCCTTTGTTAATTTCCGTATTCAGCATCTGGGTTACAGCTGGCTGTACGGCACTTTCAAAGATTTCGACGGTACGTTTACCTTTGATGAGAAAAATCCCGCAGCCGATAAGGTTAACGTAACCATCAACACCAACAGCGTTGACACTAATCACGCCGAACGCGACAAGCATCTGCGCAGTGCAGATTTCCTTAACGTGGCAAAATTCCCGCAGGCGACCTTCAGCTCCACCAGCGTGAAAAAAGAGGGGAATGACCTGGATATCACCGGTAATTTGACCCTGAACGGCGTTACTAAACCGGTTACGCTGGACGCGAAGCTCATCGGTCAGGGTGGCGATCCCTGGGGCGGTACGCGCGCTGGTTTTGAAGCGCAAGGTAAGATTAAGCTGAAGGATTTCAACATCTCCACCGATCTCGGCCCTGCATCGCAGGAAGTCGATTTGATCATCTCAGTGGAAGGTGTTCAGCAGAAGTAACGCATGAATTACCGGATGAGGTACTACCCCTCATCCGGCATCATGTTATTGCGCAGGGTCTGGAATACCCAGTTTGGTATTCAGGTGACCGCGTGATTTATTGAAGATTTTATTGCCATTTTCACGCCCCGCACGACGACGCCGTTGTTCCTCTTCCGGCAACTCACTCTCTTCGCTACACAGCTCGCTACAGCAGCCTTTATATTTTTGCGCACAAGCCGGGCACTGAATAAACAACAGATGGCAGCCATCATTTTTGCAATTAGTATGGCTATCGCACGCCGTGCCGCACTGATGGCAATGCGCGATAACATCTTCAGAGATCCTTTCGCCCATACGCTCATCAAAGACAAAGTTTTTACCGACAAAACGTACCGGAAGCCCCTGTTCACGCGCCTTGCGGGCATATTCAATAATACCGCCCTCAATGTGCCAGACTTTGCTAAATCCATTGTGTTTCATCCAGGCGCTGGCTTTCTCACAGCGGATCCCACCCGTGCAGTACATCACGATTTTTTTATCTTTATGCGCCTGCATCATTTCAACCGCTTTCGGCAACTGGTCGCGGAACGTGTCTGCCGGTATCTCCAGCGCATTCTCGAAATGACCCACCTCATATTCATAGTGGTTGCGCATATCAATGAATACCGCGTCAGGATCGTCCAACATGGCGTTCACTTCAGCCGCCTTCAGGTAGTCACCCACGTTGCTGGCGTCAAAGTCTGGATCGTCAATACCATCCGCCACGATACGTTCGCGGACTTTCATACGCAGTACCCAGAACGATTTACCGTCATCATCCAGCGCTATATTCAGACGTAAATCCTTCAATGCAGCATCAAACGCATAGAGCTGCTGGCGAAATGCCTCGACGTTGCTTTGCGGTACGCTGATTTGCGCGTTAATTCCTTCATGGGCAAGATATACTCGCCCAAAGACGTTCAATGCGGTGAACATCTGGTACAGCGCATCACGCGTGTGCTGAGGATTGGCAATGGTGAAATATTTATAGAATGAGATTGTCGTGCGCGGCTCGGTCTCGGCCAGCATTTTAGCTTTGAGGGCGTCGTTCGAAATGCGGTTGTGTAACACTGGCATGGTGTACGTATCCTGCAAATAAGGAATAAATGAAAATCGGCGGCATAATAAAGCAAACATCGCCAATTTACATCCACACATTTTACGCTACATTTCATACTTCACGATAAAATCGCAACAACAATTGCGGAATTAATCACCGTTCTCCCGTCACAAATTTTTGATACGCGCGAAAAAATGCGACAATACAGGGAATTGGTCGTTTGAAGACAGGATAGACATGACGAATTTACCCAAGTTTTCGGCTGCGTTACTGCATCCACGTTATTGGTTAACCTGGCTGGGTATTGGCATCCTTTGGTTAATCGTGCAGTTACCCTACCCCATCCTCTTTAAGTTGGGCTGTGCGTTAGGTCGACTGGCGCTACGTTTGATGAAACGTCGGGCAAAAATTGTTTCCCGAAATCTGGAACTGTGCTTCCCGCAGATGAGTGAGCAGGAACGCCAGCAGATGGTCGTCAAGAACTTCGAATCCGTAGGCATGGGCGTAATGGAAACCGGGATGGCCTGGTTTTGGTCCGATAAGCGTATTTCGCGCTGGACGGAAGTGATCGGAATGGAACATATCCGTGACGTTCAGGCGCAAAAACGCGGGATTCTGTTAGTGGGTCTGCACTTTTTGACTCTGGAACTGGGTGCGCGCCAGTTTGGCTTGCAGGAGCCGGGTATTGGTGTGTATCGCCCTAACGACAATCCGCTGCTGGACTGGCTACAAACCTGGGGCCGCATGCGCTCGAATAAATCAATGCTTGATCGTAAGGACTTGAAAGGAATGATTAAAGCGTTGAAAAAGGGCGAAGTGGTCTGGTACGCGCCGGATCATGATTACGGCCCTCGCGCCAGCGTGTTTGTACCACTTTTTGCAGTTGAACAAGCCGCAACAACCTCAGGGACCTGGATGCTTTCGCGCATGTCCAATGCCTGCCTGGTACCGTTTGTTCCCCGCCGCAAACCTGACGGTAAAGGGTATCAATTGATTATGTTGCCTCCAGAATGCTCACCACCGTTGGACGACGCAGAAACCACTGCTGCGTGGATGAACAAAATTGTTGAGCAATGCATAATGATGGCGCCAGAGCAGTATATGTGGCTGCATCGTCGCTTCAAGACGCGTCCTGAAGGCTCCCCTTCTCTGTACTGACGTAGTGTTGCAGTCCAGTGGGCTGCAACACCCTCCCAACCCGTTTTAGGTTTAACTGCTATCCGCATTGCAGCAACTATCAACCAGGCGCATAATTAGCCTGCTTACTTATATTCAATCGATAGCGCAAACAGCGCATCACACTGCGGATCGCTATGTCACCCTCAGATGCCCCCATAAACTGGAAACGCAACCTCACCGTTGCCTGGTTAGGTTGTTTTTTAACCGGAGCAGCATTTAGCCTGGTCATGCCCTTTTTGCCTCTTTACGTCGAGAGTCTCGGCGTCACGGGTCATAGCGCCCTGAATATGTGGTCAGGCCTGGTCTTCAGCATCACCTTTCTCTTTTCAGCCATTGCCTCTCCTTTCTGGGGTGGCCTTGCCGATCGCAAAGGACGAAAAATCATGCTGCTGCGTTCCGCGTTGGGCATGGCAATTGTGATGCTGCTGATGGGACTGGCGCAAAATATCTGGCAGTTCTTAATCCTGCGCGCCTTGTTAGGGCTGCTTGGTGGATTCATCCCCAATGCGAATGCACTGATCGCCACCCAGGTTCCACGCAATAAAAGCGGCTGGGCACTGGGAACGCTTTCAACCGGTGGCGTTAGTGGCGCACTGCTCGGGCCGCTAGCGGGCGGGCTGCTCGCGGATCAGTACGGATTACGCCCTGTATTTTTCATCACCGCCAGCGTGCTGCTGGTCTGCTTCATCCTGACGCTATTTTTTATCCGCGAGCGTTTCCAGCCAGTGAGCAAGAAAGAGATGCTGCACATTCGTGAAGTCGTGGCCTCTTTAAAGAACCCCAAACTGGTGCTGAGCCTGTTTATCACCACTTTGATCATTCAGGTAGCCACCGGTTCTATCGCACCAATACTGACCCTGTACGTTCGAGAGTTGGCTGGCAACGTCAGCAATATTGCGTTTATCAGTGGGATGATAGCCTCTGTCCCCGGCGTTGCGGCATTAATCAGCGCCCCAAAACTTGGCAGATTAGGCGATCGAATTGGCCCGGAGAAGATCCTGATCGTCGCACTGATCGTTTCTGTGTTACTGCTTATTCCAATGTCATTTGTCCATACGCCCTGGCAGCTTGGTGTTCTGCGCTTTTTATTGGGTGCGGCCGACGGCGCTCTGCTCCCGGCGGTACAAACGCTGCTGGTTTACAACTCGACCAATCAAATAGCTGGACGTATTTTCAGTTATAATCAGTCATTTCGCGATATCGGTAACGTAACAGGACCTCTAATGGGGGCAGCGATATCCGCCAACTACGGTTTTCGTGCCGTTTTCTGTGTGACCGCGGGCGTCGTACTGTTTAACGCCCTGTACTCGTGGAATAGCCTGCGCCGTCGTCGGAGTACAGAGATCGTGGGATGATTTGTGTATTTGTATTCGCCGGTTCGGAATAATAAACTTATCTTATACGGCGTATATTTCAACCTTAATGATAATAGTAACACACCTTATTTCTGCCAGAATTTTTGGCTTCATACAAAGCGGCATCGGCGTATGAAACAACTTTATCCGCTGATTCATCATCAATTTTGCTGCAATATACACCGATACTGATCGTCATTTTTTCCTTTAACTCATATGAGTTTGGTATTGTCGTACCATTCTCTACATTTCGCCTAATTCGCTCTGCAACAACAATTGCCTCATCTTTATCGTTACACTTAAGAAGGATCGCAAATTCTTCACCGCCTACTCTGGCAAAAATATCCGTATCTCTGATTGATTTATTGACAATATCGACAATGCTGATTATCACTCTGTCACCTTCCTGATGACCGTAAGTATCATTAATCCGTTTGAATTTATCAATATCCAGAACCATTACACATACTGTGCCTTTTGCTAATGATGATTTTAATGACTTATAGAATAGTTTACGATTATATATTTTAGTCATTGCGTCTTTAATAGCTGAATCCGTTTCTTTTTTTAAGATGATGAAGGTGTTGTACATCAGTATTGAGATTATACACAGGGCACTTATCACCTCAATCCCCCGGCTTACATACCAAATATACATGCTATATTCATCCAGGCTCAGAAGTAGTACATTGGTCAATATTGCTGAGCAACACAGTAGCCCTATACTTTTCCACAAGATGTTATGCGTTCTGGTTTTAATGATTAAATACAACAGGACCAGTCCCCAGGATACAATAAGCGAATAAATGTACCCAATATGCCAGTGCACGGTGACATTATCAGGCTTCAGGCTTGTGATCTCGAGTGTAAAATTAGGGTTGTAACTTGCCAGAGCGTGCGCCACCACCGCGATAACAAGCATGATTAAAAAAGACAGAACGATATAGCAAGGTTCTCTTTCTTTGGTTTCAATAACTGTCGAGGATACTTTATAAGATTTTAATGAAACAAATAGCAGAGCAATGAAACTAATCTGCCGAAAGTAATAGAATATGGCTATATCGTTAGTTCTTTTTTCGATTGAGGCATAATCATTAATCAAGTCCTGAACGATGTAGATAGTCTCGATGAAAAATATGTTATTCCCAAGAAACGCCATACCTAATATCATAAGGCAGGTGAGATCTTTTCTACAAAGATACTGGAATAACATAAACAGGAAAATTATCCCATATAAAAAGAACAACCCTACAATTATAATCAGATATACTGTTTGCGGGACACTTTGTATCGTTGATTTAAATTGTGTAAGACACACTCCACCAAGAACATAGCTAGCCAAACAGATTATATAGAAAGCCATTAACCTTCTATTATTTGAATTGCCGTTATCCATAACAACCTTAAGGGCTTTCTTAATTTTGCATTTTATATAATAAAGCATAAGATTTTGCAAACTATTATATCTGCACAGATTCAATGACACTAATTCATTTCTTATTTAATGGTTTCTTATAGATTTATAACCTTTGTCATTAATAATATTTAATTATGTATACTTTTTAAGTATCACTCACACCATTCACAGCCCCCATACACAAAAGATACTTTGTCACTACCAGAGACACCACTAAGTTTAGCCACTTTCATTGATTGCACCTGCGACACTTCCGTATTGGGCATTAATTTTCTTCTTTGTTTTTATTAAGTTATGAAATATTACGTCATAAGCGATCGGATTCCCTCTCTAAAACACATAAAAAATAACGTTCAACCCTGAAGATTTCCTTATATAACGTCATTTTTTAATTTTTTGATTTTCATTACTACATTGCAAATCACATACATTACTATTTTTTCTTGAATTTTTTTCCTGATATTACGTCGGCTTCAGTATCTGCCAATGTAAATTTTTCATAAACAACCGAAGTTACTTTCCCCCAGTCTCGTAGGCATTGCAGGCAGTAATCATCTGATTGAATGAACCATGCAGCTAATGGGTTTGACGCTCTGCGGATCGCCGTCTATAGATTGAATCATCCCCCTTTATTGTTCGCCTTAGGAGAAGAAATATGGCAAAGAATGACATGAATTTTTATGCCACGTTGGAAGAGGCTATTGATGCAGCTCGTGAAGTGTTTCTGGCTGATAACCCTGACCTTGAGTCAGACGACGCCAGCGTTCAACAGCTAAGCGTCCAAAAATACGTGCTACAGGATGGCGACATTATGTGGCAGGCGGAATTCTTTGCTGACGAGGATGATGTAGATGGTGAATGTCTTCCAATCCTGAGCGGGGAAGCGGCCCAGAGCGTTTTTGATGGCGACTATGATGAAATTGAAATCCGCCAGGAGTGGCAGGAAGAAAATACGCTTCACGAATGGGATGAAGGTGAATTCCAGCTGGAACCTCCCCTTGATACTGAAGAGGGACAGACCGCAGCCGATGAATGGGATGAGCGATAATTACTCGTAAGGTCCATGATGTATGTCGAGCGGCAGCAGCAACGTATCAAACACCAGCGAAAATGGCAGATCGAGGATAGTGACGTAGCGCCATGCGGAGTCCCTAACATCCCATTGCACGCCAGGATAGTATTGGTTTCCGTGTCCTTGCCCTGGGATGGTACGACTAATAATGCTGCCGCATCCGCTCAGGAAGAAGATCATTATTCCTACAGCCAATATTCGCACCTGCTACCTCACGACTCATTCTATTCAATATAAAAAAATACCGGCACCAGGCCGGTATTTTCACGTTACAGAACGCTTATTTTTTCCTGAGCGCCAGCGGGTTCAGTGTCAGTCCCTGATAGTAGTTCACCCACGAAGAATACTTATCAGGTGAATTCCAGACACGGTAATGTAAACGCGCCATGGTCACCGGATCGCTCAACAACACCAGGCGACGATCGCGATTCAGTTTCTCCGGCGTTTCGTTCAGTGCCTGTTCCACATGACGATCGCGTGCAATCTCCAGCACGTTGCTGGCGCGGTGGCGTGCAGTCGCCATGGCCGTGGCCAGTGCGTTAAACGACGGATTAAACACCGCATGCATAAAGCCATCGTCCAGCGTACGTTTACGGTTCATCACCAGATAAGTATCGGTATCCACCAGCACCTGCGGCGGAGAATACTCTTCCGGGATCAGGAACAGCTTCCAGCGCTTGGTACGTAACCCCACCGTGGAACGGCTGGAAATCACGGAAACAAACGGTGACAGGATCAGCGAGAAGACAATCGGTGCCAGCCAGAACAGGAAACGCAGATCCAGCCAGGCCATACCCACAGCCCACACCAGCCCCAGCAGTAACTGAGAACCGTGACGCATAAACGCTTCACCCCACGGGGTCGAATCGTCATCACGCTGCGGCGAATTCCACACAACTTCCCAACCGAGGAAGGCGCTTACAACGAAGACGGTGTGGAACAACATACGCACCGGCGCCAGCAACACGGAGAACAGAACTTCCAACAGTAGCGACAGCGTGACGCGGATAAACCCGCCGTACTCTTTCGTCCCTTTACACCAGATGAGCAAAATACTCAGCAGCTTCGGCAGGAACAGCAGCACCATCGTTGAAGCAAACAGCGCGATCGCCAGTTCAGGTCGCCATTGCGGCCATACCGGGAACAGCTGACGCGGTTGCAGGAAGTACTGCGGCTCCGTCAACGCATGCACCACCTGCAATGCGGTAGAGAGCGCGAGGAACATAAACCAAAGCGGCGCAGACAGATAGGACATTACACCGGTCAGGAATACCGCACGGTGAACCGGGTGCATCCCTTTCACCAGGAACAAACGGAAGTTCATCAGGTTGCCGTGGCACCAGCGGCGGTCACGCTTGAGTTCATCCAGCAGGTTCGGCGGCAGCTCTTCATAAGAGCCCGGCAGATCGTAGGCAATCCACACGCCCCAGCCAGCACGACGCATCAATGCCGCTTCCACGAAGTCATGGGAGAGGATCGATCCCGCAAACGAGCCTTCGCCCGGTAACGGCGCGAGCGCACAGTGCTCGATAAATGGCTTCACGCGGATAATTGCGTTGTGGCCCCAGTAGTGTGATTCCCCTAACTGCCAGAAGTGAAGCCCGGCGGTAAACAGCGGTCCATAAACACGGGTCGCAAACTGCTGGCAGCGCGCATACAGCGTATCCATACCGGAAGCCTTCGGTGAAGACTGGATAATCCCGGCATTCGGATTCGCTTCCATCAGACGCACCAGGCCGCTCAGACAGTCACCACTCATCACTGAGTCAGCGTCCAGCACCACCATGTAGCTGTACTGATTTCCCCAGCGACGACAGAAGTCATCAATGTTGCCGCTTTTACGCTTCACGCGACGACGACGACGGCGGTAGAAAATCTGCCCTTCGCCCTGCACTTCGGCAATCAGCTCCATCCACGCTTTTTGTTCTGCTACGCAGATATCAGGGTTGTAGCTGTCGCTCAGGATATAAACATCGAAATGTTCGGCGTTGCCCGTTGCTTTGACCGATTCCCACGTAGCGCGCAGTCCCGCAAATACGCGATCAACGTCTTCGTTACAAATAGGCATAATCAGCGCGGTACGGTGTTCAGGATTCAGCGGTTCGTCCCCAACCGTTGAGGCCGAAATACTGTACTTATCTCGTCCAATCAACAGTTGCAAGAAGCCCATCAGCGCAGTCCAGAATCCCGCAGACACCCAACAGAAAAGCACAGCAAACAAAATAAGAATGCCGGTCTGGAGCATGTAGGGCAGCAATTGCATAAAGGAGACCCATAAATCCTGCCCCATCATGTCTACCGGATTAATAAATGCCCACCCCTGATACGGGAGGATCGTCTTCATATACCAGGTTGCTACGACCGTTTGCGCCAGCGTTAGAATCAACAGCGTATAGCGGCGGATGGTGCCTACGGTACGCCATTTTTGCTCGCTTTCCTGTTCTTCTTTCGTCAAACGCGAAAGATAACGCGGCGTCACATCGCGCCCACGCAAGCGATCCCAAAAACGACCAACCGGGTTGGTACGCCAGGGATCGGGGAACATAGAGGTACGCGTCGCTTTTGGCATCGCCTGCAGCTGATCGCGGCCCTCATCGTCCTTAACCAACTGCTCTTTAGCCAAAGAATCCGGCCATGCTTGCTCAAGGCGAGCTTTCACAGAACCCTGCGGTGAATCATCTTCGCGCGAGTAAGTACGATGCTCGGCATCCAACGCCTGATGAACGGCGCGGATGTCAGTTTTCGGCAGTGCCGCTTTCTCGATATCCGAAAGCGGCATTGCGTCAATATACTCAGTTGTCTTATTCATTGGCAGGTAACTGGTAGCTCCAGGTTTCACTCAGCGTCTGATCGGCATTGACCAAGGCAGCACGCATTTCAGTGGTTTTCTTCACGTCTTTCACTTTCACGCGCAGCATCAAACGCCAACCTTT
This sequence comes from Citrobacter sp. Cpo032, assembly GCF_030332975.1. Taxonomy (NCBI): domain Bacteria; kingdom Pseudomonadati; phylum Pseudomonadota; class Gammaproteobacteria; order Enterobacterales; family Enterobacteriaceae; genus Citrobacter; species Citrobacter sp. Cpo032. The sequence continues at coordinate 86,591 of NZ_JAOWGU010000049.1, read as the reverse complement.
AGATACCGGGTTATAGCGCACAGTGCTTTCAACGATTTCACCGTTGTCGCCAATACTGGTTTGTGCGGTAACCGGGGTATCCTGCGGCAGCTTTTTCATATCTGTGCCGATAAAGTCCACCACAAACGCGATGGTACCGTCAGGCTGACGAATCAGGTTGGACTGTTTTACATCACCGGTAGAACGACGAGTCTGCTGTACCCAGGCGCTTTCCGGCGCATGAAGCTTGTCTTCATCACGCGTGAACGTCAAAGTGTACTTGAAGTTCATCTCTTTGCCCGCTTCAGGCAGTTGATCCGGCGTCCAGTACGCAACGATGTTATCGTTCGTTTCATCGTTAGTTGGGATTTCAACTAACTCAATCTTACCTTTACCCCAGTCACCTTTTGGCGTGATCCAGGCGCTTGGGCGCAGATCGTAACGATCGTCGATATCTTCAAAACGCGAGAACTGACGGCCACGCTGCAACAGTCCGAATCCTTGCGGGTTTTCCATTGCGAAGCTGCTCACCGCGAGATGTTTCGGGTTATTCAGCGGACGCCAAATCCACTCCCCATTGCCCGCGTGGATAGACAAACCGTTAGAATCATGCAGTTCCGGACGATAGTTTGTCGCCGGAGACGGCTGGTTCGGTCCAAACAGGAACATACTGGTTAACGGTGCCACACCCAGTTTGCCCACTTTGTCGCGCAGGTATACTTTGGACTGAACATCCACGACCGTGTCACGACCTGGAATAATGACAAAACGATACGCTCCGGTTGCACGCGGAGAATCCAACAAAGCATAAATGGTTAAACGTTTATCAGTCGGTTTCGGACGCTCGATCCAAAACTCACGGAAGCGGGGAAATTCTTCACCAGAAGGCAGAGCGGTATCAATCGCGAGGCCACGCGCTGACAGGCCGTAGACCTGACCTGCACCCAGAACGCGAAAATAGCTGGCACCGAGCATGCTGACGATTTCATCGTTTTTATCTTTGCTGTTGATCGGATACAGCACTTTGAACCCGGCGAAGCCGAGATCTTTTACCGTGTCTTTATCATGCTGAACATCGCCAAAATTAAAATAATCCGGGCTGTATTTGATTCTTTTCACCGCCGTGGCGGTAACTTCGTTGATTTTGACCGGCGTGTCGAAGTACATACCCTGGTGGTAGAACTCGAGCTTAAATGGGGTCTTGAGATTGCTCCAGTACGCTTTATCGCGATTGAACTGGATCTGTTGATAATCCGCATATTTCATGTCGCGGAAAACGGAGGGCAAGTTACTTTTTGGCGCCTCATAGCCTTTCCCGGCTAAGGATTGAGCTTGTTTTGCAACATCATCAATACTGAACGCCCAGCTCGATGATGTATACAGCGTTAACATGACTGCTGCACCCAACCAACGCATTTTCATCATTTGTAGTTTATGTTTCATAATTAGTAAGCACTTCCCCCTTTGTGTGCTTATATTGATCCGATCCATTTTAATGGATAATCGGGTACTCCGACAACTGAATCCCTGTATTGTTCGCGCGCTGGCTCATGGTTTAAGCAGGTTCATCTGCCTGTTTTCACTTTGCGTGCTTATCCTGGAGACAGGTTGTTGGACTTCGTGTAGGGTTGCCCTCGAATGTAACCATTATTCGTCTTAGGGATAAGACGAAAAGTCTGAGAATACGTAACTGTCTATGAGCTCTGTATCACCACCACGTGAATATTTTCTTGACTCCATCCGTGCCTGGCTAATGTTGTTAGGGATCCCATTCCATATTTCATTGATCTACTCCACCCACACCTGGCACGTGAACAGCGCAGAACCGTCATGGTGGTTAACCCTTTTTAACGACTTTATCCATGCATTTCGCATGCAGGTCTTCTTTGTCATTTCAGGTTATTTTTCCTACATGCTTTTTTTGCGCTATCCGTTAAAACGCTGGTGGAAGGTGCGTGTAGAACGCGTGGGGATCCCTATGCTGACCGCGATTCCGCTGCTTACGCTGCCGCAATTTATCATGCTGCAATACGTGAAGGGAAAAGCAGACAGCTGGCATACCCTCAGCGGCTACGACAAATACAATGCGCTGGCCTGGGAACTGATTTCCCATCTGTGGTTTTTGCTGGTTCTGGTGGTGTTAACGACCCTGAGCATGTGGGTATTTACCCAGATGAAAAACAGACTATCGCGTGGAGACGGTACCCCTGCATCGGGGGTGTCAATGACCAAATTAACGCTGATTTTTATATTGTTGGGTGTCGGCTATGCCGCCGTCAGAAGAACGATTTTCATCCTCTACCCTTCGATTCTCAGCGATGGCATGTTTAATTTTATCGTTATGCAAACGCTGTTCTATGTGCCTTTCTTTATGCTCGGTGCGCTGGCGTTTATCAATCCGAATCTGAAAGCACTGTTTACCACGCCATCGCGCGGCTGCACGTTAGGCGCCGCATTCGCATTTGTCGCATACCTGCTCAATCAGCGTTACGGCAACGGCGATGCCTGGATGTATGAAACCGAATATGTCATTACCATGGTCATGGGGCTATGGATGGTGAACGTTGTCTTCTCGCTTGGCCACCGTTTACTGAATTTCCAGTCGGCTCGCGTGACCTATTTTGTCAACGCGTCGCTGTTCATCTATTTGGTGCACCACCCGCTAACGCTGTTTTTTGGCGCGTATATCACACCGCACATCAAGTCGAACCTGCTGGGTTTTCTCTGCGGTCTGCTTTTTGTGGTTGGAATTGCGGTCATTCTGTACGAAATCCATTTACGGATCCCGGTGCTGAAGTTTCTCTTTTCGGGTAAACCGCCCATTAAGCAGGATAAAAACAAGGCGGTTGCCGGTTAGTTTTCTTGCATTGAATGGTTCAGAGCAGCCATTCAATGGGCAGCACAGATGCAAGCCTCACCAGAATCCGCTTCCAGAATCCTGTAGCGGGTTCTTTTTTCAGTACCTGTTCGCTGCCAGAAAGCCGATCAACCCAGTTGATTCTGCCCCAACGGTCAAGACGTAGTTGCCAGGCCATATCACGCTGACTTTGCATAAAACGTTTATGAATCAACTCAGCCAGTACGTCACTCTCAATCACAAACCCCATTTCCGTATTGAGCAGCGTTGAACGGGGATCAAAATTAAGCGAACCGATAAACACTTTACGACCGTCAATACTGAAGGTTTTCGCATGCAGGCTGGAGCCTGAATTACCGGTTAATCCCCGGTCGTGTACTGCTGAAACGCGATCGCGGGTTGGTTTGAGCTCGTATAACTCCACGCCGTAGCGCAGGAGTTTTTTTCGCCAACGCGCATAGCCCGCGTGAACGACTGCGACATCATTCGCCGCCAGAGAATTAGTTAAAATTGCGATCTTAACGCCTTTTCTCACCAGTCTCAGGAGCTGCGCCACACCGGCGCGAGTTGGTACAAAGTAGGCGGAAATAATATCAATACGCTCGGTCGGAGATCCCATCACGTCAAACAAACGCTGCGGTAATAGTGAGTGGCGCGGCGCTTTCCCCTCTCCTTTTGCAGGATCATCACTCAGCAAGCGCGTTTTCGCCCAAATTAGCGGCAGCGACCTCTGATCGAGATGGGTCATAAACTGGCTGGTTTCCAGCTTATGTAGATAGCGACGCGTGATGTCATCGTTATACCAGGATTCAGGAAGTTCGATTTTTTGCGTAGAAGCTGGTTCAGCCACCTCAAGTACGTTTTGCAATGTTGAAACCGAGCGGCAGTGCCAGTAACGCTCAAAGTCGTCTGCAACATCCTGGACAACCGGTCCAATAGCCATAACGTCCAGATCGGAAAACAGTGGTTGTTCGCCTGCGCCAAAATAGGCATCGCCTATATTTCGCCCCCCCACAAGAGTTACGACGCCATCAGCGGTATAACTTTTGTTGTGCATACGTCGATTCAACCGCGCAAAATCGGTTAAATAGCCCAGGGCACGCAGGATGCGAAAGGAAAAGGGATTAAACAGGCGGACTTCAATATTAGGGTGATTGTCCAGCAAACGCAGCGTGTCATCCAGACCTGGCGTGTTGTTATCATCCAGCAACAAACGCACCCGGACGCCCCGCTTCGCTGCGGCCAGCAAAACGGAAAATAACAATAGCCCGGACATGTCGCTTTCCCAGATGTAATACTGAACATCCAGGGTACGTTCCGCCATTTCCGTCAACCGATAGCGAGCAGCAAACGCATCCAGGCTGTCATCCAACGTCAGAATGCCGCATTCTCCCGGGTGGTTTACGCATAGCGGCGTGATGGCACGCTCAAGTCGCGTCATATCAGTCCGTGCGTTCATCGCCTTGTTGGGTAAGTAATCTCTTGTAGAGTCGAGCGTTTTCTTCATCAAAGCACACGAAGTATATTTGATCGGGTAGCGTACGTCGGGTGATAAATTTCAACACCGTTTTCACCGCGATCTCTGCCGCTGCAGCACGTGGGTAACCATAAGCTCCGGTGCTTATAGCAGGAAAAGCAATGGATTGATAACCATTGGCTAAGGCCAGTTGCAATGTATTTAGATAGGCCTCTTCAAGTCGTTCAGCCTCGTGGTGATCACCGCCTTGCCAGACGGGTCCTACGGTGTGAATAACTGCTTTTGCCGGAAGCGCGCCAGCCAGCGTGATAACGGCATGCCCGGTCGGGCATTCTCCCTGTTGTTGTATAACCTGTTTGCAGGCCTCCAACAACGCAGGCCCGGCAGCACGATGAATCGCGCCATCGACTCCACCTCCTCCCAGTAACGAGGAGTTGGCCGCATTGACGATCACATCTACCGCGATCGTCGTAATGTCGCCCTGTAACACATGAACACGCGATTGCATAAGTTCCCCCTGACAAAACACTCTCCGTTAAGTGTACAGCAGGGTTTTCCTTGAAATCTCACTTTTTAGCCATAAGCGTGCATACCTACGCCAGAATGATTCATTTATATTCAATATTCAGAATAGCCATGCTTTTCTGTTCATTGAGGTAATGCATTTTCACCGTGGCAATTTGTTGCACACTCTGAGGCGCTGTCGTGACCTGTTGCAGGTCGTAGAGACTATTACTCATCGTGCCATCACGCATACATGACAATTCAATCTGTTGTTGTCGAGTGTTAACGTCGCAAGGTGCTTCAACTATTGCACCACGAAAATGAATAACCCCGCCGGGTAAGATTTGCGTCGCCATTGCGGGGAGGGTGAAAAGAGAAAAAGCCCACAAACCGGTATTTAAAATACGCTTTAATAATGTACACATAAGGGTTCCTCAATGATTAATCATCCTTGAGGGATCGCAATGATCCTTCACCGCTGCGAGTTACGATCAAATAAAACGTTTGTTCGTTTCTATATTCATAGAACAGCACTGCACTCCCAGCCACACCCTTAATGCAAATCCGGCAAAAAATTATGGGTGACTGTTTGAGTCAGGCCATTGTTGCGACAGATGCAGAGACTGCCCGTCAGAAACGGTAACGATAATTTTGACCGAATCCTCCGGTGAAATATTAAAGCTCATTTTTGTTAATTCAATTGGCCGATTAGCAGGGACCGAAAGGCTTGTTTTCTGCTGTGACTGACTTTGTCCGCCCTTTCCTTTACGTACGGCAAGGACTTGCACTTCACATACGCACGGTTGAGCTAATGTCACCTGAGGAATAATGGTGTACATGTCACCTTGCTGAGTTGTATTGAATGTTATTTGATTTGCCAACGCGGCAATGAGTAATAGCGTGTGCATAATATTCTCCCGAAAAAAAACAGGGCTTTCGCCCTGTTTATTATCAGTCAGAAAACTGAATTAGTGCTGGTTAGCTGTAGCATTGTTGCCATAACCAACCTGCTGAATCAGCACATTGGAGTCAGACGCTGTCTGATTAACCACAGCACCGTTACGACCACCGAACTGAGTTACGCTGATATCAGCATTTTTCGCATTCCACTGATTGATATCAGCACTGTTCTGGAAGCCGGTCTGTTTCAGGCTAATGGTACTGTCATCAGCACCTTGGCCGACGGTCGCACCGTTACCATGTCCGTGTTGTGTGATAGTCACGTCTGATTTACGTGCATCACTTTGCAGCGCATTCGCAACGTTACTAGAGCCAAATTGGTAAATACTCATTGAAGAGTCTGGGCCATAGTTGCTACCGCCACCATGATGATTACCGCCCCATTGCGGAACAACACCTGCCAGAGCACTGCCAGAAACTACGATTGCTGCGAATGCTGCCACTTTTAAAAGTTTCATGGTAAACCCCCATCGGATTGATTTAAACGTCGTTTATGGATTAGCGTTGAGTAACGCGAATTGCCATTTGCGACTGTCTCTGCACCACAACTGCTGTTTTTTGTGTACCGTACTGGGTAATATTGGCTTTATTACCAGAGCCTTTCTGGATAATCATCGCCGTATTACCGTAAGAGCTTTGTTTAATACTCGCATCATTAGAGCTACCCGTTTGATCAATATATGCAAAGTTATTTGATCCCGTCTGATCTGTTTTCGCCCGGTTACCTGAACCTTCTTGCGAAATGACCGACAATAACTTGGTGCCCTCCTGGCGAGTATTTGCACTATTAGCAGTACCAACCTGACCAATAATGGCTGCCTGATTAAATGAAGACTTACTTAATTCATTTACCGCAAAGTTATATTCTGAATTAGCTAAATCATAACTGGTTGCGGATGCAATCCCAGGCACACCCAGTATTGTAAACATCATAAATAACAACTTGTTTTTCATGTTGTCACCCTGGACCTGGTCGTACATGAAGTTAAATTAATTACCACTCAAATTGTTGTTAACATGACTTACATTTGTTAACGCCACGTTACGATGAAGAGTATGTCCGTGGAAACATTTTAAATAACTCACCCGCGAGTGGTATTTTTATATCCGGATTCACACCAAAGTACTAATTAACAGTGAATAACACCGCTTCAGGTCTGGCTTTTATTTTTATTTTGCTATCAGTAATGAATTTCTATGCAGTCACTGAGAAAGTGCATTTTGCACGATATCAGGGCCTCTCAGTACAACGTCGAGATAGACATCGGTACAAGTCGTGACAAAGGTCATTTTTTTCCATCTAAAATTGACCAACGTAAATTGAGACAAGAATTTTAGAATTCATTAGAAATCTAAAACTTAGCAATCATTAATTAACCAATTTAAAATCAATGAATTACTATAATTTGTATGATTTTTTAAATCTATGCAGCAAAGGTAAAATGTACAACTTTCCTATCAAATCTAAACTCTAATAAAACCACAAAATCACATTTTAATATATAATTTTACAAGTTGTTACATGTTTAACACTTGCTTTAAGATTTGTAATAGCTAGATTGAAATCAGTTGAAGTCCATTTGTTTTAATATTTTCACCCCTTTGGGTCGATATTTTATATCTACACAGCAGTGCAACATCTGTCAGTACTTCTGGTGCCTCTATTTTAGTAGAGACAGCTGTCAGGTGTGCGACTAAAAAGTGGAGTTTCATCATGTTTAATGAAGTCCATAGTATTCATGGTCATACATTATTGTTGATCACAAAACCTTCTTTGCAGGCAACTGCATTATTGCAGCATTTAAAACAATCACTGGCACTCACCGGAAAACTACATAATATTCAACGTTCTCTGGATGATATATCCTCCAGCTGCATTGTTTTACTGGATATGATGGAGGCAGATAAAAAACTGATCCATTACTGGCAAGATAATTTGAGTAGAAAAAACAACAATATAAAGACGTTATTGTTGAATACTCCTGATGATTACCCTTATCGGGATATCGAAAACTGGCCGCATATCAATGGTGTTTTTTACGCAACTGAAGACGAGCAGCGTGTCGTAAGCGGCTTGCAGGGTATCTTGCGCGGTGAATGTTACTTCACGCAAAAACTTGCCAGTTATCTGATCACGCACTCTGGAAATTATCGTTATAACAGCACGGAGTCGGCACTGCTGACGCACCGTGAAAAAGAGATCCTTAATAAATTGCGTATCGGCGCCTCAAATATTGAAATCGCTCGCTCACTGTTTATCAGTGAAAATACGGTAAAAACACATCTTTATAATCTTTTCAAAAAGATAGCTGTCAAAAACCGTACGCAGGCGGTCTCATGGGCCAATGATAACCTCAGGCGATAAAGCCATGAAACGGTATTTGACCTGGATTGTGGCAGCAAATTTATTCTTTGCTGCCGGGAGTCTGCACGCAGCGACAACCGTAGAGGTGGAGGTTCCCGGGCTGTTAACTGACCACACTGTCTCTTCAATCGGGCATGATTTTTATCGGGCCTTTAGTGATAAGTGGGAAAGCGAGTACACAGGAAACTTAACCATTAATGAAAGACCCAGTGCGCGTTGGGGAAGTTGGATCACCATAACGGTCAATCAGGACGTTATCTTCCAGACTTTTTTATTTCCGACGAAAAAAGACTTCGACAAAATTGTAGTCTTCGCATTGGCACAAACTGAGGAAGCATTAAATCGCCGGCAAATAGATCAAACACTATTAAGCACTAGCGATTTAGCGCGTGATGAATTCTAAAACATGATTTTGTCCGGAGGCTTTCATGCGTGTTAAACATGCAGTGGTTTTGCTCATGCTAATTTCACCATTAAGTTGGGCCGGAAACATGACGTTCCAGTTTCGCAACCCAAACTTTGGTGGCAACCCGAATAATGGTGCTTTTCTGTTGAACAGCGCCCAGGCCCAGAACTCATATAAAGATCCAAGCTATGACGATTACGGTATTGAAACCCCGTCAGCTCTGGATAACTTTACTCAGGCGATTCAGTCACAAATTCTCGGTGGCCTACTCACCAACATTAATACCGGTAAACCAGGAAGAATGGTGACCAATGATTTTATCATTGATATCGCCAACCGGGACGGACAACTGCAATTGAATGTCACCGACAGGAAATCGGGGAAAACTTCGACAATTGAAGTGTCGGGTTTACAAACACAGTCGACCGACTTCTAAGTTATAGCCACGAAAGGAAATAATCATGCAGCGTTTACTTATCATGGTGGCAGTAATTTTACTCAGCGGATGTTTAACAGCTCCGCCTCAAGAAGCCGCTAAGCCGACATTAATGCCCCGAGCCCAAAGCTATAAAGACTTGACGCATCTGCCTATGCCTACAGGTAAGATCTTTGTGTCGGTATACAACATTCAGGATGAGACTGGCCAATTTAAACCTTACCCGGCAAGTAACTTCTCAACCGCCGTCCCGCAAAGCGCCACGGCTATGCTTGTCACCGCATTGAAAGATTCTCGTTGGTTCATCCCACTGGAACGTCAGGGGTTACAGAACTTGCTTAACGAACGCAAAATCATTCGTGCAGCTCAGGAAAACGGTACGGTTGCGATTAATAACCGGATCCCGCTACAGTCCCTGACCGCGGCAAACGTCATGGTGGAAGGATCAATTATCGGTTATGAAAGCAACGTTAAATCGGGTGGTGTCGGTGCACGTTATTTTGGTATTGGCGCCGATACGCAATACCAGCTCGACCAGATAGCGGTAAACCTGCGCGTAGTTAACGTCAGCACCGGTGAGATCCTGTCGTCAGTGAATACCAGTAAAACCATTCTGTCTTATGAAGTACAGGCTGGGGTGTTCCGCTTTATTGACTACCAGCGTCTGTTGGAAGGTGAAATTGGCTACACCTCTAACGAACCGGTTATGCTTTGTCTGATGTCAGCGATTGAAACGGGCGTTATCTTCCTGATTAATGACGGCATCGATCGCGGATTGTGGGATTTGCAGGATAAGAAACAAGTTGATAATGACATCCTGGTTAAATACCGTCATATGTCGGTACCGCCAGAATCCTGATGGGTCTATACAGCATAAAAAGCGTGAGGAAAACCCTCACGCTTTTTTATTTACTGGTCGCGTCGACGATATTCTATTTTCACGGCGAGATGCCAGCCACAGACCACTGTTTTTCATTGCATAGCCGAATACGAGGCCCAGTGCCAGTGACGGTACAACCAGTCGCCAGTCGCCCTGCCCTGCAAATGTTGCACATGCGCCAATGAACGTGCCCGGTACAAATGAAAGCAGCCATTGCTTTGCCTGGATACACATCAGAAACGCGACAATTCCTGTCATGACATAACCAATAATGTCCATATGCGGAGCAAGCGCACTACCGTTAATAATCACCAACGCCCACACCACACCGCTTAGCAGCGTACACGCCGAGATCCACAGTCCTTTTAACCCACCTTGCGGGCAGGCGAAATAAGCCGTGCAACCCAGAAAGCCAGCCCAACTGAGTAAACCAAGAGAAACGGCCACCCATCCCCAGATCCCGGAGAGAATGCCCGTTGTGATTGCAATTGAGAGAAGTATGTTCATGCCGCGCATCTTAGCAGAAAAACGGCATGGTAATGAGATCGCGCACACAATTTATGCAAGCTTATAAATTGAGTTGCACTTTTAAGTGACGTAGGTCACATTTATTCGTCTGTATCTTCCTGCAATTCGTCCCACATCGCACCAATGGCATCACGCGTCAGCGGTGCTATCGTACGCCAGAAAGGCGTGTTCGCGTGCGCTTCAACTTTACCAAGGAACGTACCGCACCAGGGCAGCAAGTAGTCTACAAACAAGGTTTCAAGCGCCTCACTTTCATCTTCCGCAGACTGGTCCTCAAGCCATGAAGCCGCCAGCAACAGCGTACCAATGTGATCTGCCGGTGTATCAGCAAGCGGCATGCCCCGGGCTGAAAGAAATGCACGAACATCGGATTCTTTCGCCCCTTCTACCCAGGCACTACGATAAGGCGGCACTGCACACTCGTCACCGACAAACAGCGCGTTGTAATCTGCAGCCAACTGGGGCATATCGCAGCTCTTCTGTAAACGGGTGAGCAGTTCGTCCTGTTCCAGCGGCCAGTTGGCGGACAGTTTACCTTCACTAATCAGGGTAAACAGGGGAACCAGTAAAGGGTCCTGCGGTTGGCGGTAAAACAGCGAGCCCAGTACACGACACAGGATAGAAAACTCGTTCATTGATATATTCCAGTTAGTAACAATTACAGTTCAGCAAATTCCGCGATCGGCTCCATGCCTCGCGATTCCAGAAACGCCAATAGACGTTTAGGTGTGACGTTTAAAATTCTGTCTTCAGGGAAATTAACATCATCCAGGATTTTACGGCATTCGCCAAATTCTCCCAGCGTGAAAGCGGTATGTGAATCCGACCCTAACGCCACCCATCCACCAGCATCACGCACAGCCGCAGCAACCGCACGGCAATTATCCTCACTGCCCTTACGCGAATGCAAAAACGAAGAGTTATTGATTTCCAGTGCAACCTGGTACTTTGCCGCCGCCTGCGCAATTGCTTTAATATCAACAGGATATTTGGGATTTCCCGGATGACTTATGATGTGCACATTACCGCTGGCCATCGTAGCTATCATTGCCTGGGTATTGGTGTCTTTATCGTGAGGTGCAAAAACCGGCTCATGGAAGCCCGCAATAATGAGGTCCAGGGAGGTAAACATCGGACCTGAACAGTCAATTTCACCTTCAATATTCTTAATATTGGCTTCTATTCCGCGCAGGATCCCCACGCCATCCACGACACGTGGCCAAATACGCATATTGATAAAGTGCCAGTGGTGAGGCGCATCCGCCATGTCCGGTCCATGATCGGTAATGGCAAATAGCTTGATGCCTTTGCGACGAGCTTCCGCGATGTAATCACTTAAGGTGCTGTAGGCGTGGGTGCTGGCGACGGTATGCATATGCAGGTCAACGGGATACATAACTCTCTCCTGTAGTCATTTTCCGTCAAGGATAGCAGGTATCGCCGCCATTAATACCCTAAAATTCGAGTCGCAGGCAGGTGGCAAGGGAGTGATACCTGAATCACTTACTTACGTAGGTGATTCAGGTGAACAACCGTAGCCAACGCACATGCAGCTTGAAGTATGACGGGTATTTTAGCTGAAACCCGGTACTTGCCGGGTTACCATCAATATCCCCGAACGCGATTGACCTGACCTGTTACGACTTGCCCGCTCTCCAGGTTCATAATCGTGCGGGAGATATAGTCCACCGCTTCTGCCGGACGGGTAACTGCGGCAATATGTGGCGTCATCGCCACACGCGGATGTTTCCATAATGGGCTGTTTTCTGGCAGCGGTTCACGACTATAAACATCCAGCATGGCCCCCTTCACCTTGCCGCTTTCCAGCGATGCCAGAAGATCGTCTTCATTGAGATGAACACCGCGTGCAAGGTTCAGCACGTAGGCGCCATCCTGCAATTGGCTAAGTAAATCAGCGTTAATAATGCCTACGGTTTCTGCCGTATTAGGCAGAAGGTTGATCAGCACGCGAGTTTGACTCAAAAACGCGCCCAGTTCCTCAGTACCGGCGAAGCTTTCCACGCCAGACCAGGATTTACGCGTACGACTCCAGCAGCGCAGTGGGAATCCCCATGCCTGCAGGCTTTCGGCAACTTTTGCGCCCAATACCCCAGCCCCCATGATCCCGACGGTAAACTCCTCGCGAGTATATTCTGGCAACGGCTGCCATTTCGCCTGATTTTTCAATGCTTGATAATCATCAAAGCGACGAAACCAGTGCAGCACCTGACTGACAGCATATTCCTGCATTTGCAGGCCCATACCCGTATCTTCCAGACGGAAAAGCGGGATCGACGCATCCAACATTTCCGGATGAGCATTGAGTTTACTGAGAATAGAATCGACACCCGCTCCCAGCGCAAATACGGCTTTTAATTTTCGTCCTGCGAGCATTTCAACCGGCGGATGCCAGACCAGCGCATAGTCAGCATGTGCATTATCACCCGCTTTCCACTCACGTACGTTCGCACCAGGTATTGCCTTTGCCAACGCATTAATCCACCAGGTCGTATCGAATGTTGGGTGATAGAAAATTATATCCATATTGTCTCCTGAACATTGTTGTGCGGAACTTTCTCGCACTTATTATCATCATTTTTCGAGGGAACATCAGAGTAGCAAATTTTAGGATGCTGGCAAAAAAAACAATTCCCGCTTATTTATGCTCCATGTTGCTTGAAGTTTGTGTAAATGCACATTTTTTTCAAAAAGTTGATTGACGGCGGGGCGGTGTTTCCCCTACATTAGCGCCCGTTCCGGTAGCACAGGAACAACAATATGGTGAGGTGTCCGAGTGGCTGAAGGAGCACGCCTGGAAAGTGTGTATACGGCAACGTATCGGGGGTTCGAATCCCCCCCTCACCGCCATATTTTAAGAAGAGCTCGTACGCAAGTACGGGCTTTTTTTTCGCATGTTGCACATCTACGGGGGGATGAGAAGCCCCGACCGGGGTTCGACTACTGGCGCAGCCAGYTGGACAGACCGGGAGCGCAGCGAACGGGCTGCCCCGCAGGGGCGAGCAAAGCGAGTCAATCCCCCCCTCACCGCCATATTTTAAGAAGAGCTCGTACGAAAGTACGGGCTTTTTTTTCGCATGTTGCACATCTACGGGGGGATGAGAAGCCCCGACCGGGGTTCGACTGCTGGCGCAGCCAGCTGGACAGACCGCGAACGGAGTGAGTGGGCTGCCCGAAGGGCGAGCGAAGCGAGTCAATCCCCCCCTCACCGCCATATTTTAAGAAGAGCTCGTACGCAAGTACGGGCTTTTTTTCGCATATTGCACATCTGCGGGGGATGAGAAGCCCCGACCGGTCATGTACTGGCGTCAAACAACAAAGCCCGGTTTCCCGGGCCTTGAAGACGGAGTACTTATCAGTTGTAAGCGTTGAGCGTCCGCTGACAGAGCGCAGAGCGGACGCAATCGTCTTTATTGAAACGAACAATCCCAACCATCTCATCTTCTTCGAAACGGGCCAGCGCATCGCTAAGCCCTGAGCGAACGTGGGCTGGTAGATCGCACTGGGTCACATCCCCATTCACAATCACCGTCACATTCTCCCCGAGGCGGGTCAAAAACATCTTCATTTGCGCAGCAGTGACGTTCTGAGCCTCGTCAAGAATGACCACTGCATTTTCAAAGGTACGTCCACGCATATAGGCGAACGGCGCGATTTCCACCTTACCAATCTCAGGTCGCAGGCAATATTGCATGAAGGAGGCTCCCAGCCGTTTGACAAGCACGTCATACACGGGGCGAAAATAGGGAGCAAACTTCTCGGAAACATCTCCAGGTAAGAAGCCGAGGTCTTCATCAGCTTGCAGAACTGGACGGGTTACAATGATCCTGTCCACATCTTTATGGATCAGGGCCTCTGCTGCTTTTGCCGCGCTGATCCAGGTTTTACCACACCCGGCTTCACCGGTGGCGAAGATCAGCTGTTTACTCTCGATAGCATTCAGGTAGTGCGCCTGAGCTTCATTCCGCGCCGTGATTGGCGAGGCGTCGCGACTGTCACGCGCCATACCAATCGTTTCTACGCCGCCCATCTGCACAAGCGAGGTGACCGATTCATCTTCACGTTGCTTATGGCTACGCGAATCCCGCCTCAGCACACGTTTTGCTTCACGACGAGCTTTGATCACTGCTTTTTGTCTTCCCATGGATAGCACCTTGAGTTGTAGGTATACATCACACGCGCCGTTGGCGGCACGATTATGCGCACGAACATCTGAGGGTTGGCTTCCTTGTAAGCCATTGCTTGCTTTCGGATAAGACGCCACGCACAGCTACGCGCACCGTACAGGGCGTCAGTTGCGAAGATAAGAAGTGAATGAGAGAGAGATTTAGCGGTGACGAGGAGGCTACCGGAAGAGAAACGTCCGCGTAAGGTACTGCTGTTACTGTGAAAAACGTGTCCAATACAGGACTTTTCCATTCGCGATCTCCATAGTGAATGACAATCACCGCCGGGAACTACCGCTATTACTTATAAGTACATCATAACCTTTCGCTAATGCAACAATATTTGTACTTGTTGTTAACTTAAATTCTATCTTATCACCAGAGACAGTCTCTTGCAGAAAGATGACAGAATTATTTCAGTCGCATACCGATCATAAAAAATAGTTTGTTCCTTCATCAAGATGTCAGGAAAAACCCCGCTGTACTGCGGGGCATAATCATCAGGCTTCAAGCAGAGACTGTCCCAGATAATTATCTGCAGTTTTAACACCCGGCAAAGCAAAGAAATATCCCCCACCAATCGGTTTGACATATTCTTCCAGCGCTTCACCGTTCAGACGTTTCTGCACTGTCAAAAAACCTTTTTCCAGATCGTGTTGATAGCAGACAAACAACAGCCCCATATCCAGTTGACCGGAATTAGTCACACCGAGCGAATAACTGTAGCCACGACGCATCATCAGGCTGGAGTCGGTCTCTTTCGTACGCGGATTTGCGAGACGGATATGGCTGTCGAGCGCAATCACCTCGCCTTCAGGATCCCTGGCATAGTCAGGCACATCATGCTCATGCTGCATACCCAGCGGTGCGCCGGTGTGTTTATCGCGACCAAAAATCGTTTGCTGCTCTTTCAGCGGCGTACGATCCCAG
Organism: Citrobacter sp. Cpo032; assembly: GCF_030332975.1. Classification (NCBI taxonomy): domain Bacteria; kingdom Pseudomonadati; phylum Pseudomonadota; class Gammaproteobacteria; order Enterobacterales; family Enterobacteriaceae; genus Citrobacter; species Citrobacter sp. Cpo032. The sequence continues at coordinate 71,085 of NZ_JAOWGU010000049.1, read as the reverse complement.
AACTCAACGCGAAACTGAATGAGCCTGACGGCCTGATAGCTTCCGCCTTGTGCCCAGGCAGGCTCGCCCTGCCCGTCCGTAACCCACACCACGTCTTGCATCAACTTCGCATCCGTAGCGTCCGGATTCGCGGTGCCGTCTTTAAAGCCAAGCAAATTGACCGGGGTCTCTTTGCCTTTACTGCGTGCGGCGTGGTCGGAAATAAAACCTTCACGTTTCCAGCGCACGCTAAGGAGATCGGGCGTATGTTTAATGATATCGCGCAACGCGTGGATGACGGTGTCCTGGGTGTTGGCACAAATCTGCAGCAGCACATCGCCATGGCACAGCGCCGCATCCAGCGAATCATTCGGGAAACGGGTCATTTTTTGCAGCTTTTTCGGCATCTGCGATTTCAGTCCATAGCGTTCATCAAACAGCGAGGAGCCGACTGACAACGTCATCGTCAGGTTGTCTGGCGCAATGTATGCGCCGAGGATACCTGAATCCATAGGGGGGAGACGCGGATTCGGCGTATCCGGCGCCGGTCCACCGGTGGTCAGAAACGCAAATCGGCTGGTCAGCAACCGGAATAAACGTTCAAGATCGGCCTTATCGCTGGCGAGAACATCGAACGCCACCAGCATCATTGATGCCTGCTGCGGCGTCAGGATCCCCGCCTGATGCTGACCATAAAACGGCTGCGCTTCACTACGTGCATCCGGAGACAACGTGCCCGGCGCGCTTTGTGGTTTTTGCGCGTGGGCAACCGGACACCCACCCGCCAGCGCCAGCGCCCCACCCAGGGCGCCCATCCCTTTCAGTAAACGTCGGCGTGACGGTTCGCTCACGCCGTTTTCATTATCTTGCTGCATAGTGCTTAATCCAGACCCAGAACACCGCGTAATTGCGACAAATCTTCTGCCAGCGTCGTGATTGGCCCTTTCAGTGCATTACGATCGGCGTCAGTCAGTTTGTCATAGGTTTCAAAGCCGTCTTTGGTACGGTACTTGCTCAGAATGGTATCGACCTTTTTGAAGTTCGCATCCACCTTCGCAAGCAGTTCAGCATTGGATTTTTGCAACTGAGGACGCAAGAGATCGACAATTTTCTGCGCACCATCGACGTTAGCCTGGAAATCCCACAGATCGGTATGGCTATAGCGATCTTCTTCCCCACTGATTTTGCTGGCAGCAACTTCTTCAATCAGTCCTGCTGCCCCGCCAACAACTTTAGACGGTGGGAAAGCCAGCTCGCTAATACGCGTTTGCAGGTCAAGAACATCGCTGTTTAATTGGTCGGCGTACTTATCCATACCTTTGGTGGTATTGTCGCCAAACAGCGCTTTCTCCAGGCGGTGGAAGCCGGTGAATTTAGGATCGGCGGCTTTTTGTTCGTAATCATCTTCCCGCGCATCGATGCTGCCGTCGAGATCGGAGAACAGTTCAGCAATCGGTTCAATACGCTCATAATGCTGACGGGTTGGCGCATACAGCGATTTCGCTTTTTCCAGATCGCCTGCCTTAATCGCATCGGTAAAGGCTTTAGTGCCCGCAACCAACTGCGCGGTTTCGGCTGTCACATAGGCTTTGTATTCGGTAATCGCGCCGCTCAGACTCAGCAGAGCCTCGCTTTGCGCGGCATCCGCCGTTGCGCTACCTTTTACGATCAGTTTGCCTTTCGGGTTAGTCAACAGACCGCAGGTCATATCATATTCGCCAGGCTGGAGGTTAGCGGTCATTTTCTGGCTAAAGCCTGGTGCAATGTTTTCGCGCTCTTCAACCACCATAACGCCTTTGAGGATCTCCCACTCCAGCGCTTTCTGGCTATGGTTCTGGATGATGAACTGCGTTTTCCCGGCATTAACCGTGATAGTCATCGGTTCACATTGTTTGTCGTTAACCGTGACTTTCACCTGCGGAATATCGGCAGCTTGTGCATTAAAAGCGGAGGCAAACAGCGCGGCGATACCTAGCTGCAGCGCACTACGGCGAAAATTAAACGTCATAACCTATCCCTATAAATAAGTATGTTGTAACTAAAAAGTATTCTGCATCGCGTTTTTATCAAGGTGCGGTACGCGATGCCGTAGTGCCTGAACGCGGCGGTAACGCAAACATAACCAACGCCGGAATCAGGTAGATAAACCAAACAGCGACTTCACTAACGCTTGGCGCTTCCTGATAGCCGAAAATGCCTTCCATCAATGTGCCAAACAGCGAATGCGTCGACAGCACACTGCTCAGGTCAAACGCCACATCCTGAAAATGATTCCACAACCCAGCTTCGTGGAAAGCGCGGATCGCCCCAGCGGCAAGACCGGCAGCCACCAGCAAAATGAACAGGCTGGTCCATTTAAAGAATGCCCCGAGGTTGAGGCGAATACCGCCGAGGTAAATCAGGTAACCCAGTACCACCGCGGTAGCCAGTCCCAGCATCGCGCCTAACGGCGGCCAGATACCTACATCCTGCTGGAATGCTGCCAGCAGGAAGAACACCGACTCCAGCCCTTCTCGGGCAACGGCAAAAAAGACCATCATTACCAGCGCCCAGCCGTGATGGTTGCCACGTTGCAACGCGTTATCGACAGCCTGTTCAAGCTGGACTTTGACGTTGCGCGAAACTTTACGCATCCAGAACACCATCCAGGTAAGGATCACCACGGCAATGACCGCCACGATGCCTTCAAACAGCTCCTGTTCTTTTTGCGGAAATTCACCGGTGGTTTCGTTGATGAAAATCCCTAACGCCAGGCATAACGCCGCCGCCAGCAGAACACCAATCCACATCACACCAATCCATCGACCACGCTGAGTCCGTTTCAGGTAGCTGGCAATCAGGCTGACAATCAGCGCGGCCTCTAACCCTTCGCGCAACATAATTAGAAATGGAACAAACATGCGAAGAACCCTTAAACGTTATTCTCGGTCAATTGATGAAAAGAAAAGTAAATTACAGTGATAGTGATTATCATTACAGCAAAGAAAAACTCAAGCAGAATGTTTTGAGAATGATGACTGAATGTAAAAAGCCAGGCGGGTAATGGTTATAGCAGGTTTACAACGGAAGCAATAAAAAAGCCCGCACGCGGCGGGCTTGAAGACAGAGGCAGATTATTCTGCCTGTAAACGCGATGGCGGAGCTGAGTGATAATGCGCATCAGCCTCGGCAAAACGTTGCTGCATAGCAGCTGAAGGCGCTTTACCCAACAGGCTGAAGGCCACAATACCGATGCTGCCGAAAACAAAGCCCGGGATGATTTCATACAGACCCAACCAGGCAAACTGCTTCCAGACGATTACCGTCACCGCACCGATGATCATCCCTGCCAGCGCACCGTTGCGGGTCATACGCGACCACATTACGGAGAACAGGACTACCGGACCAAACGCAGCGCCGAAACCCGCCCAGGCGTAGCTTACCAGACCAAGTACGCGGTTCTCAGGGTTCGCCGCCAGCGCGATAGACACCAGCGCCACGACCAACACCATGATGCGGCCAATCCACACCAACTCTTTCTGGCTGGCATTTTTACGCAGGAACGCTTTGTACAAATCTTCGGTGATTGCGCTGGAGCACACCAGCAGCTGGCAGCTCAGGGTCGACATAACCGCAGCGAGGATCGCAGACAGCAGGATACCGGCAATCCACGGGTTGAACAGGATTTGCGCCAGTTCAATAAACACACGCTCGGCGTTCTGGTTAACGGCACCGGCAAGCTGTGGGTTGTTGTTAAAGTAAGCAATACCAAAGAAGCCCACGGCCACAGCACCTGCCAGACACAGAATCATCCAGGCCATGCTAATGCGGCGAGCATGAACGATGCTATGGTGGGAATCTGCAGCCATAAAGCGCGCCAGAATATGCGGCTGACCAAAGTAGCCCAGACCCCAGCCCATCAGGGAAATAATGGCAACAAAATTCAGCCCTTTGAACATGTCCACGTTCTCAATGCTCTTTTGTTTAATCACTTCCAGCGAATCGTCGAATCCACCCACGCCAATGACTACCATCACCGGCGTCAGGATCAGAGCAAAGATCATCAGGCTGGCCTGGACGGTATCGGTCCAGCTAACCGCCAGGAAACCACCAATAAAGGTATAAATGATCGTCGCGGCCGCGCCCGCCCACAGTGCTGTTTCGTAGCTCATGCCAAAGGTGCTTTCAAACAGACGTGCCCCTGCCACAATACCGGAAGCACAATAGATGGTGAAAAACAGCAGAATAACCAGCGCGGAGATAATACGCAGAATTCGGCTTTTATCTTCAAAACGACCGGTAAAGTAATCCGGTAACGTCAGCGCATTGTTATTGTATTCAGTGTGTACGCGTAAACGTCCGGCCACCAGTTTCCAGTTGATCCAGGCGCCCAAAATAAGGCCGATGGCGATCCAGCTTTCTGAAATCCCCGACAGGAAAATCGCGCCAGGCAGACCCATCAGCAACCAGCCGCTCATGTCAGATGCCCCGGCGGATAACGCGGTCACGAATGGACCCAGACTCCGTCCACCCAGAATGTAATCGTCAAAGTTTTTGGTTGAACGCCATGCAATAAACCCTATCAATATCATGCCGAAAATATAGACACAGAATGTCACTAACATCGGTGTGCTAATAGCCATCAAAACTCTCCAAAATTATGTATCAGCAATGCCGTGGCTTGCCGTTTTATTACCCTGCCGGAACGTGGCAAAGATATCTATGTTGACCAGGGCGACCGTATCCTGCCGGAAGCGATGGTTATTCACAATCGATTTAACACACCATTTACATCAAATTTGATCCAGAGTAGATAGCATTTTTCTGTAGGTTGCACTCTCTCACACTTTTTCCGGTTGCACCTTTTAAAAGTGTTAACTACCGCAGAGAAAAAGATTCTGTAATTTTTACAGCCCACATCATAAGACTCATATTTATTAACATCTCATTCATTTCCAAGCTTGCAAACCAAGTCACATTTAACACGGTTGCACAAAGTTGCAACATAGTGGATATTTCTCGGTAACTATCAGACCCGTATTTCAGTACAACAGGAGTAAACGGCATGGGAACCACCACGATGGGGGTTAAACTGGATGACGCCACTCGCGAGCGTATTAAAACAGCAGCATCACGAATCGATCGCACGCCACATTGGCTGATCAAGCAAGCCATCTTTAATTATCTCGAAAGACTGGAAAATGACGACGCGCTTCCTGAACTGCCGGCCCTGCTGGCGGGTGCCGCGAATGAGGGTGAGGAGTCAACCACGCCGCAGAATGAAGCGCATCAGCCTTTCCTGGAATTTGCCGAACAGATCCTGCCGCAGTCAGTTTCCCGCGCAGCAATCACCGCCGCGTACCGCCGAGCCGAAACCGATGCTGTGCCGATGCTGATGGAGCAGGCTCGTCTGCCGCAACCCATCGCGGAGCAAGCGCACAAGCTGGCGTACGATCTGGCTGACAAACTGCGTAACCAAAAGACCGCCAGCGGCCGCGCCGGGATGGTACAGGGTTTATTGCAGGAATTCTCACTTTCTTCGCAGGAAGGGGTCGCGCTGATGTGCCTGGCCGAAGCCCTGCTGCGTATTCCAGATAAGGCAACCCGCGATGCGTTGATCCGCGACAAAATCAGCAACGGCAACTGGCAGTCGCACATTGGACGCAGCCCGTCCCTGTTCGTCAACGCGGCGACCTGGGGGCTGTTGTTTACCGGTCGTCTGGTTTCTACGCATAATGAAGCCAGCCTCTCACGCTCACTCAACCGTATTATCGGCAAGAGCGGTGAACCACTGGTGCGTAAAGGCGTCGACATGGCGATGCGCCTGATGGGCGAACAGTTCGTCACCGGAGAGACTATCGCCGAAGCGCTGGCTAACGCCCGTAAACTGGAAGAAAAAGGTTTCCGCTACTCTTACGACATGCTGGGCGAAGCAGCTCTGACTGCCGCCGATGCCCAGGCTTATATGGTTTCGTACCAACAGGCAATCCACGCCATTGGTAAAGCCTCAAATGGTCGCGGCATCTATGAAGGGCCGGGCATTTCTATCAAGCTGTCGGCGCTGCATCCGCGTTATAGCCGCGCGCAGTATGACCGCGTGATGGATGAACTCTATCCGCGTCTGAAGTCGCTTACTCTGCTGGCCCGCCAGTACGACATCGGTATCAATATCGATGCTGAAGAGGCCGATCGACTGGAGATCTCCCTCGATCTGCTGGAAAAACTGTGCTTTGAACCTGAACTGGCGGGCTGGAACGGTATCGGCTTTGTTATTCAGGCCTACCAGAAGCGCTGCCCGTATGTTATCGACTACCTGATTGATCTCGCCACGCGCAGCCGTCGTCGCCTGATGATCCGTCTGGTTAAGGGCGCCTACTGGGATAGCGAAATCAAACGTGCCCAGATGGATGGCCTGGAAGGTTATCCGGTCTATACCCGTAAGGTCTACACCGACGTTTCCTATCTGGCCTGTGCGAAAAAACTGCTTGCGGTACCGAATCTGATCTACCCGCAGTTCGCCACCCACAACGCCCATACGCTGGCGGCGATTTATCAGTTGGCCGGTCAAAACTATTATCCAGGCCAGTACGAGTTCCAGTGCCTGCACGGTATGGGCGAACCGCTGTATGAGCAGGTCACCGGTAAAGTTGCCGATGGCAAGCTGAACCGTCCATGCCGTATTTATGCGCCGGTAGGTACACACGAAACCCTGCTGGCATACCTGGTGCGTCGTCTGCTGGAAAACGGTGCCAACACCTCGTTCGTCAACCGCATTGCAGACACTACCCTGCCGCTGGATGAACTGGTAGCCGATCCGGTCGAAGCCGTTGAAAAACTGGCGCAGCAGGAAGGCCAGGCTGGTCTGCCACATCCGAAGATTGCCCTGCCGCGTGACCTGTACGGTAAAGGCCGCGAAAACTCAGGCGGACTGGATTTAGCGAACGAACATCGTCTGGCCTCACTGTCCTCCGCCCTGCTCAACAGCGCGCTGCAAAAATGGCACGCTAAACCGATGCTCGAACATCCGGTTGCTGACGGTGAAATGACCCCAGTCGTCAACCCGGCCGAACCGAAAGACATTGTCGGTTACGTGCGTGAAGCAACCCACAGCGAAGTGGAACAGGCACTGCAGAACGCGGTAAATAACGCGCCGATCTGGTTCGCCACACCGCCACAAGAGCGCGCCGCTATTTTGCATCGCGCCGCCGTTCTGATGGAAGGCCAGATGCAGCAGTTAATTGGCATTCTGGTGCGCGAAGCGGGCAAAACCTTCAGCAACGCCATTGCGGAAGTGCGCGAAGCGGTAGACTTCCTGCACTATTATGCCGGTCAGGTCCGCGATGACTTCGATAATGAAACCCATCGTCCGTTAGGGCCGGTGGTCTGTATCAGCCCCTGGAACTTCCCGCTGGCCATTTTCACCGGGCAGATTGCCGCTGCGCTGGCGGCGGGCAACAGCGTGTTGGCAAAACCCGCGGAACAAACTCCGCTGATTGCCGCCCAGGGTATTGCCATTTTACTCGAAGCAGGTGTGCCGCCAGGCGTGGTGCAACTGTTGCCTGGTCAAGGTGAAACGGTCGGGGCACAGCTCACTTCCGATGAGCGCGTACGCGGCGTCATGTTTACTGGCTCAACGGAAGTCGCCACGCTGTTGCAACGTAATATCGCGACCCGCCTGGATGCTCAGGGGCGTCCAATCCCGCTTATCGCCGAAACCGGCGGGATGAACGCCATGATCGTCGACTCTTCTGCGTTAACGGAACAGGTTGTGGTCGATGTTCTGGCTTCTGCCTTTGACAGCGCCGGACAGCGCTGCTCCGCGCTTCGCGTCCTGTGTCTGCAGGACGATGTCGCCGACCATACGCTGAAAATGCTGCGTGGCGCGATGGCGGAATGCCGCATGGGTAACCCGGGCCGCCTGACCACCGATATTGGACCGGTAATCGATGAAGAAGCCAAAGCCAATATTGAGCGCCATATTCAGGCCATGCGCGCCAAAGGGCGTCCGGTGTTCCAGGCCGTGCGCGAAAACAGCGACGATGCGCGTGAATGGCAAACCGGTACCTTTATCGCGCCGACGCTTATCGAGCTGGAAAGCTTCGACGAATTGCAAAAAGAGGTGTTCGGTCCGGTACTGCACGTTGTGCGTTACACCCGCAACAATCTGGGCAGTCTGATTGAGCAAATTAATGCCTCCGGCTATGGCCTGACGCTGGGCGTGCACACCCGTATCGATGAAACCATCGCCCAGGTCACGGGTTCGGCACATGTGGGGAACCTGTATGTTAACCGCAATATGGTCGGCGCCGTCGTCGGAGTGCAGCCATTCGGTGGTGAAGGCTTGTCAGGAACCGGGCCAAAAGCGGGTGGACCGCTGTATCTGTACCGCCTGCTGGCAAACCGTCCGGAAAATGCGTTAGGCATTACGCTTGCCCGTCAGGATGCCGAATACCCTGTCGATGCACAGCTTAAAACGGCGCTCGTTCAGCCGCTGCAAGCGCTTAGCGAATGGGCAACCGATCGTCCAGCACTGCGTGCGCTCTGCCAGCAGTTTGGTGAACTGGCGCAGGCCGGAACGCAACGCCTGCTGCCAGGACCCACCGGCGAGCGCAATACCTGGACGCTGTTGCCGCGCGAACGCGTGCTGTGTATCGCCGATGATGAACAGGATGCGCTGGTACAGGTTGCCGCTGTAACTTCCGTTGGTAGCTTAATCCTGTGGCCAGATGATACATTCCATCGCGACCTGGCAAAACGCCTGCCAGCAGTAGTTTCCGGGCGCATCCAGTTTGCCAAAGCGGACAACATCACTACACAGCCGTTTGATGCGGTTATATTCCACGGTGATTCCGATCAGCTTCGCGCACTGTGTGAAGCGGTGGCGGCCCGCGAAGGGGCGATTGTGTCGGTCCAGGGCTTTGCCCGCGGCGAAAGCAATATCCTGCTGGAAAGGTTGTATATTGAGCGCTCCCTGAGCGTCAATACCGCCGCAGCTGGGGGGAACGCCAGCCTGATGACAATCGGCTAAGGTTGTGGTTAATTAAGGCTCCGGTAACGGGGCCTTTTTTTATGAAGCCAGAGGGAAGCATGAAACGAATCGTACTGACATGTGCAGCGCTGCTGCTGAGCGGCCAGGCGCTGGCGGATGACTGCGCCAACGCGAACACGCAGATTGAGATGAACACCTGTGCGGCAGAGCAGTATAAAGCGGCCGACGCCAAACTTAATGAAACTTATCAGAATGCGCTGAAGCGCGCCGCCCCAACCCAGCGCGATTTACTGAAAAAAGCGCAAGTATCCTGGATAACTTTGCGCGATGCGGACTGTGCGTTAATCAGTTCTGGCACTGAAGGCGGTAGCGTTCAGGCGATGATTTCCAGCCAGTGCCTGACGGATAAGACCAACGAGCGCGAAGCGTTTCTCGCCTCGCTCTTGCAGTGTGAAGAAGGCGATTTAAGCTGCCCGTTACCGCCGGCCAGTTAACGCACGCGGATCCCTTCAATAATCATCCGCTGTACGCTCTCCACCGTTTGGTTAAAAAAGGCTTCATCACGCAGCGTTGCGCCCGTCACCGCCTCTACCTGTGGGGCAAAATCGGCGTAGTGCTGAGTTGAAGCCCAAATCATAAAAATCAGATGATGCGGATCGACCGGAGCCAGTTTTCCGCTTTTGATCCAACCGGCAATCAGCGCGGATTTCTCATCAATTAGCGTTTTGAGATCCCCCTCCAGTTCTGCCATCAATAAAGGCGCTCCGGCCAGCATCTCCATACAAAACAGCCGTGAGGCCTGAGGGTAATCGCGCGACACTTCCAGCTTAAGGCGAATGTATTCTTTAATGGCCACCAGCGGCGCAAAGTCTTCGCGAAAAGCTTTCAATGGAGCCAGCCAGATGTCGAGGATCTGCCGTAAAACGGCGATATAAAGCACCTCTTTTGACGGGTAGTAATAAAGTAGATTGGTTTTTGACACGCCCGCCTGCTCTGCCACCTGCTCCAGGCGCGTGCCGTGGATCCCATATTGGGAGAAGATATTTAATGCCGCGGTTAAGATGGCCTGGCGTTTTGCACTGACGGCCTGCGAGCGCTTACCTGTTTTTTTCTCTGCGCGTTGGACCATGCGCCCTCTCCTTCTTGTGAGGGCGTCAGCATACCAAATCACGCGGTGAATGGTTAAATTAAAGCGATTCCGGCGGCGCCTCTTGTCCAAGCGATTTTTTCTTTTTGAACTTCAGCTCGCTGACCAGTACGCCAACAATAATGAATGCCGCACCAAGCAATGCAAGTAGCGGTAAGCGTTCACCCGCCAGACGGCCAAAGATCCCCGCCCACACCGGTTCACCGGTATAAATAACCGTCGCGCGCGTCGGCGAAACGCTGCGCTGCGCCCAGTTCATGGTGACCTGAATAATCGCGCTAAAAATCCCCAGCCCCAGCGCCACCACCAGCAATCCGGTAGACATTGGTGGTACGGTCTCTCCGGCCGGTCCCATCGCCATAAACGCCACTATCGAAGCGGTTGCCAGTTGCACTACCGTTACCCGACGTACATCCACTTTTCCCGCCCACGCGCTAATCAGGATAATTTCTGCCGCAATCGCCACCGCACCGGCGAGCGTGATCCACTCTCCTTCGCCTAAAGCCAGTAAATTGCCTCCCGGTCCGGCAAGAAAAATCAATCCGATAAAGGCCAGCACAATGCCGACGCACGGCATCAGACCTGGTATGCGTCCCAGACACAACCATTGTAAAAGCGGCACCAACGGTACGTACATCGCGGTAATAAACGCCGATTTACTGCTGGGAATAAACTGTAACCCCCAGGTTTGCAGACTATAGCCCAGTGCAATTGCGATACCGATTGCAACCCCTGCTTTAACTTCCAGCCACGTCAGCTTATGCAGTGTGTGTAACGACAAAAGCGCGACCGCCAGAGCGGCAGTGGCAAAACGCACACCGACAAAGAAAAAAGGGCCGCTCAGGGTAACGGCATATTGCACCGCCAAAAACGTGCCACCCCAGAACATGGTGATCACAATGAGGATCGCTTCCTGAGGTTTAACAGAGAAGGAATAACGAGAAAGTAATGACATGAGACACCCGATTAACTGAATGTCATTAGTCTGCGTTGCGTTTTGTTACAGTTCAACCTTGCAGACAAAAAAAACCGCCGGAAAGACCCGGCGGCGGTGGCTACGTAACGTCTGTCTCTGACTCTCAGCCGTCACGACATATCTGACAGATAGCCCGACAATTACGATTTGTTGTTGCCGTGACTATTTTTGCCCCCTTTTTTACCTGCCTCTGAAGCGCGTTGCGGGTCATTCTTGAAGTTGCCCCCGCTGTGCTGGCCACCTTTTCGACCTGCTTCTGATGCTCTTTCGCGGTCTTCCGCAAAGTTGCCGGAACCGCCCCGATGGTTTGCCATTACTGACCTCCGTCATTGATTAGACATCATATTGCATAGGTACTGAGGAGTGATACCTCACGCAGCGTTACGGGCGAGGCCCTGAAATAACTGCGTGGGAATAAGCATAGTGAAGTGTGGCCTGGGCAGACGCTTACTGTAATATCCTGCAACAGGATCAGGAGTGACAAAGAAATAATCACCATAAGAAATCAATAAGTCTTTCTTATGACTACCAAATTCTACCCGGTTAAATATGTATCATTTTGCTACAAAGCAGATTGTTATAAAAATTGTTATAAATCAAAGAAGTGATTGTGAAATTTGCACTCCTGACAGTACGTCATATCTTTAAAGGTAGGTAGCGAATCGCTACGGACACGGTTAACTCGAGGAGTAGTGTAAAATGGCAAAAGTTCTGGTGCTTTATTATTCCATGTACGGACACATTGAAACTATGGCCCACGCAGTCGCAGAAGGCGCAAATAAGGTAGATGGCGCGGAAGTGATTATTAAGCGTGTACCAGAGACCATGCAGCCCGAGATTTTCCTTAAGGCTGGCGGCAAAACACAAAACGCACCAGTCGCAACCCCGCAAGAACTGGCTGATTACGACGCCATCATTTTTGGTACCCCCACGCGCTTTGGCAATATGTCCGGTCAGATGCGTACCTTCCTCGACCAGACTGGCGGGTTGTGGGCCTCTGGCGGCCTGTACGGCAAACTCGCCAGCGTATTCAGCTCAACGGGAACCGGCGGCGGTCAGGAACAAACCATTACATCAACCTGGACTACGCTTGCCCACCATGGGATGGTGATTGTACCTATCGGTTACGCGGCGCAAGAGCTGTTTGATGTCTCTCAAGTTCGCGGCGGTACCCCTTACGGTGCAACCACCATTGCCGGAGGCGACGGCTCCCGCCAGCCAAGTCAGGAAGAATTATCTATCGCCCGCTATCAGGGTGAATATGTCGCAGGTCTGGCAGTAAAACTCAACGGCTAATCTTCAACAGGAGGATTCGAATGCCAACTCAAGAAGCGAAAGCCCATCGCGTCGGCGAATGGGCAAGTCTGCGCAATACATCGCCGGAAATAGCCGAAGCCATTTTTGAAGTCGCACATTATGACGAGAAACTGGCGGAAAAAATTTGGGAAGAAGGTAGCGATGAAGTACTCATCAAAGCCTTTGAAAAAACAGACAAAGATTCGCTCTTTTGGGGTGAACAGACTATCGAACGCAAAAACGTCTAGCGCGCTGACTCCCCCGCGAACACGGGGGAGTTTTCTTTTACTTAGCCGCCTCATTCAGCACGCTATCAAACTTATCTATCGGGCAAAAACCATCTGCATCTATCGGACATCCTTTCAGCTCCAGCGTTACGCGCTGCGCCGGAGATTTCAGCGTCAGAACGTCTGCATTACGCAACTGCTGCGAGCTCTGATACACATACTCGATTTTCATCAGATCACGATTTGCATTGCTGTCATGCCAGCGCTGGAAGACAATCTTCCCGCCAATCGGCGTACGCTCGTTCTGATCGTGAAGCTGGTACGGTTTAAAATCCAGCGCGGTGAGCAACGAAGCGATATTTGAATCATGCCCCACCAGCACGGTTATTTTCGGTGCTTTCGCGCGTTCAGTAACCAGCGCATTATCAATATATTTCACCAGTGGTTTGGCGACGTTCTGCGCCACTTCCGGGGAGGTGAACAGGCTATCCTGATAGCCGTTTTTCAGCTTCGACAGAACCTTCCACTGCTGATCCGATTTAATCTCGCCCCAGGCAACCTTGTCCATCGGGAAGCCTTCGTAAAATTGCAGCGTGAAGGCATCAACCAGCGAATTTCCCACCTTCAGCGGCCCCGAAACGCCTGGCTCCTGCTGGTACTTCGCGCTAAACGTATCTTTGGCATCGGTCAGGGAACACTGCTGTTTTTCTTTGCAGGACGGAGAGTCTTTGTAGTCGGTCATTTGCTCAAGCAACTGATAGCTATCGTTGAGCTGCATTTTGCTGCGCTCTTTCTCCATGGCCTGAACGGCCTGCTGGCTGAAGGCGGCGGAATCATCGGTGATCACCGGGTTAAAGGTGGGATCCATGGTGCCCATTTTTTCCTGATGATGGACCGGAACATCGCAACCAGGGAAAGCACCGGTAACAAAGAACTGCGCCGTGGCGACCGTACGCTGCAGGCTGTTAGCATAGGTATAGACCGTGTTCGGTGCCGGGCATTCGCCCGATTTCACCATCCCCTGCTCTGCCAGCCACTCTCGCATGTAGTGGCCCATATAGATTTCCAGCACACCGCCCTTGGTAGTGAGTTGCCCACCGGGGACATCCCATTCTGGCCATTGTTTGGGGGTGGACTGTTCAAGAACGCTGCCATTATTGGCTAAAGGTGCGCGTAAGTTATGCCGACTCATCATCAATACTTGCTGAAGCTGATAGCCTTCCGGCGCGGTCTGCGCCTGCGCGGCGGTTGACAATAAGACAGCCCCTGCCACGACTGTGGCGATTAACGATTTATTCATCCCTACGACCTCTTGTTGTTATCAATCACAACAGAGTGTGACAGAAATATGACATATTTCCGGGAACGCTTTCGCAAAACAGACCATCTAGCGTGTCGTTTTAACACCAAACTCGGTTTCGAGTTTACGAATGCCAAGAGGTGTGAAGATGACATGGCGGCTGCCCTGTTCGGTTTTTATCCATCGCTGTTCACTGAACCAGCGCAGCAGCGTTGCTCCAAGCACACCACCAGGATGATAACGTCGTTCGCTCCAGTCCAGACAACCACAGGTTAACTTCCGCCGGGATGAGCCAGCCGCCAGGACAATCCCCATCTGTGCCAGCTTTTCCTGGCCAAGAGGAGTCAGCGTTTCACCATCCGGCGTTAACCACTGACGGGAAACTAGCGTATCGAACAACCTCACCGCGACCTCTCCGGCGAGATGGTCGTAGCAGGTGCGGGCATGCCGCAAACCTGGCGGTGTAGTGATTCTGCGGGGCGTTGATGTCGCCCACGCAACGCCCATCAGGCGTTCCAGCAGTTCAGCGATATCGGAACCTGCAAGGCGAAAATAACGATGTCTGCCCTGCGCCAACGCGACAACAAAACGTTGTTCGCACAGACGCGCCAGATGCGCGCTGGCGGTCGACGCGGATATATCCGCCACCGCGCTGAGCTCAGTTGCAGTCCAGGCGCAGCCATCCATTAGGGCGCACAACATACGTGAGCGCGATTTATCGGCCATCACTGCCGCAGTGAGTGCCATTTTCGACTCCAGATCGCCCTCTTCTTCATGTAACATCACGGATGCCATAACGACCTCATTGGCCCTGAATCTCTGAATTAACGATGCCATGAAAGTCGCGCAAAGTCACCGCACCGGTCACACAGCACGCAGCATCATCTCTGTACCCAACCCGACCAGACAAAACAGAAAACAGCGTTTAAACACGAGCGGAGAAATAACCCTTCGCACACGGGTACCTATCCATTGGCCAATCAGCGCAGGAACAATGGCCAAAGCCGACAAACTTAACGATTGTATGGGCAGCGCGTTGTGCCACCACAGACCCAGCGCCAATGCCAGGGTCGAAAAGGTAAAAGAGATCCCGAGCGCCTGCACCAGTTCATCTTTCTCAAAGCCGAGGGACTGGATCCAGGGCACGGCGGGCATCACAAACACCCCGGTTCCGCCGGTCAATAAGCCGGTCACAAATCCAATAACGAGGGAGTACGGTTTTTCACGCTGCGGGGCCACCGCGATTTTCTTTCCCGCCAGCGTCCAGATAGCGTAGGCCACCAGCGCTACGCCGAGTGCAAACTGAGTTCGGGTGGTGTCACCACCGGTAATCCAGGCGCTGGCAAGCAGTGTCGCCACCACTACTGCCAGCAGCATTGGCCACAGTCGTTTGAGTAATTGGCGTGTATTTCCACCACCGCCAAACTGGAACAAATTGCTTATCAGCGAAGGCAATAACAGCATGGCCGCCGCGGCAACTGGCGAAATAAGCGATCCGAGGATCCCCATAGCCACGGTAGGTAACCCCATACCCGTAACGCCTTTCACCATCCCGGCGAGGACAAATGTGGCGGCAATCATCACCACCAGGGCGGGTCCAAACGCTAAAGAACTCGTCATGTTGCACTTTCCTGGAAAAGAGAAGATGACTGATTCTGGACGTTAATCACTGTGTTTGCTTCGTCAGGCAACGAAATATGCCTTCCTGGGGAGGGCGACGCCATAAAAAATGCCGGGTTTCCCCGGCACATTTATCAGAACGTTTTCGCCCACCACAACCGAAGTTTCATGCCCCAGTAGCTGGTCCAGCCGCTGGTGGTTGATACTACCCGACCTTGTGACATCACCACCAGCGTGGGCGTGACGCTGATTGCCCAACTGCGGGAAATGGCCCCGTTCGCATCATTGATGACCGGAAAGTCCACGCCTTTACGCGACAGCCAGCGAGATACCTCAGCTTCATTTCCGGAACGTAACGCAATGGTCATCACATTTTCCCCTTCCGAACGCAGCCTGGCGACTTCCGGCGTCGTGAAGCGGCATACGCCGCACCAGCTCGCCCAGAAATAAAGCAACACCGGCTCGTCTTTGCTGAGCGCCGCCAGCGTAACGGTTTCACCATCCAGTGTTTGTAAAGGCGTGCTGTCAAAGGAGGCAGGGAGCTGCGGCGCGCGCCAGGCATCCATCAGCAGCATTGCCCCCGCCAACAGCGCCAGTAAGATCAGCCCTTCGCGCAACCAGCGGCGCAGTTTACTGAGCATTGGCCGCCGCCAGTTTTTCTTTTACCACTTCCTCAAGGGTTTCCCACGGTACCGCGCCGGGAATAAGTTCATCACCAATAATCGTTGCCGGGGTTCCCTGCACCCCCACCAGTCGCGCCAGTTGCAGGTTAGTGCTCAGCGTTTCAGCACTTTGGGCGTCCAGCGTCACCGGACTGGCCCCCGCTTTTTCCTGCGCCTGTTTGATACTGACGTCGGTATGGTAGCCCTTCTTCTGCATCAATTTTTCATGTAATGCCAGGGACTGTTGCGGATGCTCATGCCATGTCGTCAGTACGGTCCGCGCCGCCAGTTCCGAACTTTCACCTTTAAACGGCAGCGGTTTAATCACTACCGCCACGTCAGGGTATTTCTGCACAATTTTTTCCAGCATTGGATCCAACTGCTTGCAGTATGGGCAGTTGTAATCGGTGAAGTTTATCAGGGTCAGTTTCGCCTGCTTCGCGCCAATCCGCGGGCTGTTGGGATCGTTAAACAAGGCTTCCTGAATTAATGCTTCAATTTGCTTTTCCTGTTCCGGGGTAAACGGCGCAGGCTCTTTCGCGATACTGACGGCAGAAAACAGGGTTAACAGCAGAACAATCATCATTTTCATGGGGTTACTCCTTTGGCATCATTCAACGTTTGCAGTACCGCATCGCGGGTTAACAACGTGGGTAACGCCTTGCCATCCGGCAGACCGGGGCCATAAATTTGGTTATACGGCACAGCAACCTGGCCGCGTTTTTTTAGAAATTCGGTAATAGCTTCAGAAGGGAGTGTCCAGTCGCCGCGCAGCGCCACCACATCCGGCTGTTGCAATGCGGCCTGTACGTCTTCTTTATGCAACACGTTGTATTTGTTTACCTTACAGGTGATGCACCAGTCGGCTGTGACGTCAATGAACACGCGCTTATGTTGCGCCAGCGCATCCTCAATCGCCTGCTCGCTTAGCGGTTGCCAGTTCACGCTTTCTTTAGCGCTACTTTGTCCGCTAAACCCTAAGTGTGGGAGCAGCAACGTCGCAAGCCAAATAGCCGAACCCAGCATCATCACGCCAAGCAGACGTCGCAAAATATTCATCCACCGCCCTGGCCGCGGCAAACGCAGCGCCAGACCGGGACGCAGGACCACCAGCAGCCACGGTAAGCTCATCCCCAGCCCAAGTGCGATAAACAATCCCCACAACGTCGGCAGCGAAGCGGTCAATGCTACCGCCACCGCCGTTCCCAGAAACGGGGCACTGCACGGCGTGGCAAGCAGTGTCGCAAATGCACCTTGCCAGAAATGTCCCGACAGTCCGTTGCCGCCGTGAGTCGCCAGCGTGGTGGTCATCGCAGAAGGGAGTCGGAATTCAAACCACCCGAACAGGCTGGCGCTGAACGTCAGCATCACTAGCACCATGACACCAATGAACCACGGATTCTGAAACTGGATCCCCCAGCCAAGGGCCTGATTGGTTAAACGCAGCACCGTCATCAATAGCGCCAGAGCCATAAACGAGACCAGTATTCCGGCTACCGATGCGAGGAACTGACGACGGATCTGGCGACGACTTTTTTCCTCGACCAGCAAAATAGAGCCCAGCTTCATGCCCAGAACCGGTAACACACAAGGCATCAGATTGAGGATCAAACCACCCAGCAGTGCCATGAGCACCACTTGCCACAGTGGGAGTGAGGCGTTCTCAACAACCGGGGCTTCGCCAATCGCAAGACGACTCTCCTGGGCAACACCGTTATCGGCCAGCACCAGCGTGACTGACTTACCACGCAGATCCGGCGCGCCTTCTCCCCAACCGTCATGTACAGGTACCGTAGCGCGTAACGTCTCCCCCTCAACATGAATTTGCGGCATGCCAAAATCCGCATCATCAACAGCATCCAGATACAGCCCTGGTTCAGTCCAGCCTCCCGCACGGCGAGCCTCGACGACTAACTCTCCCGCCCGTGCGCCAGCGCTCAGAGCATCGGTCAGGCCGCTGGCAAGTGGGATCTGTCCCATCGCCTGAGCATAGTCATGTGCAAAAGTCGGGTCCTGGGCTGTGGGCATCACGGAAAAAGGAAAATCCGTCAACAGGCAAACGTTGCTACAGGTGGATAGCGTCAAAACGCCGCTAAGCGTGGCGGGCGATCTGCCGCGCACCACCATCGGGAACGTCACCTTATCGTGATACCCTTGGGTAGTGATATTGGCGACCTCAAAACGAGCAGGGGTTGGCCAGAACCAGTCGACCGCGGGCATTTCCCCTTTCCAGGCGATAGCAGGCGCAACGCCCCCCTCGCCCGGAGAACGCCAGTAGGTTTTCCAGCCGTCCTCCAGTTTGACATCCAGCAGCAGACGGGTTTCACCGCCAGCGGACGTATCAGCGCGTAACCGCACGCTGGCGTGATCGTTATCGGGTGAACGCAGCCAGCCGGGTTCAGCCGCCCAGGATACGGGCAGCCATAGCAATAACAGACAGAGCAGTGCCTGCCTGAAAACAGTCATCATAGTTTTTCTCCGTGAATAATTATCTAACAGTCAGCAACGGCTGTTCTGTCATTCACGGAAGACGCAAAATCGGAGATGCACCCGGAGAGTGGGCGGCGAGATGGCTCGCGGTGGGAAAAAAGGTAGACGAAACGCCCGCACTGGCGCCAGCAACGACAGCAGCAGGCACAGCACCAGAATAGCACCTTCAAACAGTACTGGTGGCGCAGCCAGTAATGATTTCGCACTCAGTTCACAAGGGGTAACGGGTGAGGCCTCATCGGTCTGCACTTGTGCGCTGGCGACAACGCTTGTAACGGCGGTGTCCATCTGCAACGCGTGCAGGCCCGCCATGCGTTGTGCGGTGCAAACCATCACCACAACACATGCCAGACAGAGGAACCACCATCCCATCCGTTGACGTTTCGCCATTATACCCTCACTCATTGATGCGAGTTATCTTAACCACTCGCCAGGTTTTGGCAACCTTTACGCTGTAAAGTTATATCCTGCCATCTGCTGGATATACCGCGATTTCAATCAGATTGAGATCGGGATCCCTGACATACACCGAGCGAATAGGTCCTGTCGCACCGGTACGTGCAACGGGCCCTTCAATAATCTCGACCCCGTGGGTTTGAAACGTCTCCATCACCTCTTCCAGCGTACGCGTGGTGATAAAACATAAATCCAGCGCCCCCGGCGTTGGCGCGTAGGCTTTGGGTTCAAACTCTTTTCCCCGAATGTGGAGATTGATTTTCTGATTGCCAAAGACAAAGGCTTTCCGACCTTGCGCGAAGGTTTCCAGCCTCATGCCTAAAAGCTCGACATAGAAAC
This sequence comes from Citrobacter sp. Cpo032, assembly GCF_030332975.1. Classification (NCBI taxonomy): domain Bacteria; kingdom Pseudomonadati; phylum Pseudomonadota; class Gammaproteobacteria; order Enterobacterales; family Enterobacteriaceae; genus Citrobacter; species Citrobacter sp. Cpo032. Next base: position 51,625 of record NZ_JAOWGU010000049.1, on the reverse strand, counting down.
GAACGCAAGCCTCTTCATGATTGGTGGTTAGTACCAGGTGATCCAGGTGGTCGATCATAGCGATATCCATTTGGGTTGCTCATCTCTGACACTTACCCTATACATTCACGCGCGACAAGAAAAAGAAAATCTACGGAGTTATTTGCAGAACTTAACGCAACAACCTGCAATTCACGCTTTAAAAACGAAATGATAATTAATCATATTTTCGTCTTTTTTTATTACACTATAACATTGCTAAAAGTACGCCTGAAAATATCACGCAAGTTATCATTCACTATTTACGAAGAGTGCATGTAGATATTTCCATGACAGTACACAAATAATGCCCACCACGTACTGATGCGTAAATGAAAGTAAGGGTCAGCGCATTTCCAGAGAATTACCTTATTATATTCAGACGCAATGAATAACGTATTCATTAGCAGATAATTTGTTTATTAAATGTTATTTAGAGTATATGGAAATGAAAAGATATTTATTACCCCTGATTGGGTTACTTTTTACAGTTAGCGCTCAGGCAGCATCATTTACCGACGGCAAAGAGTATATCTCACTGGAAAAACCTGTCGCTTCCGCTCCAGCCGCACTGAAGTTTTTCTCATTCTATTGCCCTTCCTGTTATCAGTACGATGAAGTTTTTGAAATCACTGATAACGTGAAAAAAGTATTGCCTGCAGATGTCAAACTCACCGAATACCACGTCGACTTTTTAGGTCCGCTGGGGCAAGACATGACCCACGCCTGGTCCGTCGCCATGCTGTTGAACGTACAAGATAAAGTTAAGCCGTTGCTTTTTGATGCCGTTCAGAAAAAACAAACCGTTAAAACAGCGGAGGATATTCGTAACGTATTTATCAGCGCGGGCGTCAGCGCCAGTGATTATGATGCGGCATGGAATAGCTTTGCCGTGAAATCACTGACCGCTAAGCAGCAAGAAATGGCGAAGGCAGTTGATTTAACCGGTGTGCCCGCCATTTTTATCAACGGAAAATATATGATCAATCCAAAAGGACTGAAGTCAGATGACCTTAATGCATTCGTGCAAAACTATGCTGATACGGTCCGCTTCCTGATAAGCAAATCCTGATGTTTAGCTAATCTCATTTTTCGCACCACACAACAGATGACGTAACCTCAACTGCGCTGTTGGTGGTGCAATGCCTGCATCGTTTATCGCAATATCCTCCCTTCCCGGTTGGCATACGCCGTTATCAGGATTACCCTAAAAGTAGCGGTGATACCTGTTGTCAGGTTTCACCTTCTGCAAGTGTTGATTTACACGAGAGAACGCTATGGAATTAAAGGATTATTACGCCATTATGGGCGTGAAACCGACAGACGATCTCAAGACAATCAAGACCGCCTATCGTCGACTCGCCCGTAAATATCATCCAGATGTCAGCAAAGAGACTGACGCGGAGGCCCGGTTTAAAGAGGTTGCAGAAGCCTGGGAAGTATTGAGTGATGAGCAGCGACGCGCCGAGTACGACCAGCTGTGGCAGCACCGCAACGACCCACAGTTCAGCCGTCAATTCCAGCAAGGAGAGAATCAAAGCTACAGCGCCGAAGATTTCGACGATATCTTCTCCTCCATTTTTGGCCAGCGTGCGCACCAGTCGCGCCAGCGTCCTGCCAGCCGCGGGCACGATATCGAAATTGAAGTTGCCGTATTCCTCGAAGAAACGCTTACTGAACATAGCCGCACTATCAGTTACAACCTGCCAGTCTATAATGCGTTTGGCATGGTAGAACGAGAAATTCCTAAAACGCTGAATGTGAAAATTCCGGCTGGCGTCGGTAACGGTCAGCGTATCCGTCTGAAAGGCCAGGGCACCCCCGGCGAAAACGGTGGGCCGAACGGTGATTTGTGGCTGGTGATTCATATTGCACCGCATCCGCTGTTCGATATCGTTAATCAGGATCTGGAAGTTGTCGTTCCCCTCGCGCCGTGGGAAGCTGCGCTGGGTGCGAAAGTAACCGTTCCGACGCTGAAAGAGAGCATCCTGCTGACCATTCCTGCAGGCAGTCAGGCCGGCCAGCGACTCCGCATTAAGGGCAAGGGTCTGGTAAGTAAAAAACATACCGGCGATTTGTATGCGGTGTTCAAGATCGTCATGCCACCGAAACCTGACGACGCCAGTGCCGCCCTGTGGCAACAACTGGCGGATGCACAAAAGACCTTTGATCCGCGCAAAGAGTGGGGGAAAGCATAATGGCTAACATTACCGTCACTTTTACCATTACCGAATTTTGTCTGTACACCGGTGTATCAGAAGAAGAACTGCATGAGATTGTCGGCTTAGGGGTGATAGAACCCCATGAAGACAAGACGTTTGATGATCATGCGCTGACAGTAATGCGTCGCGCGGTGCGTCTGCGTCAGGAGCTGGAACTTGACTGGCCAGGGATTGCCGTTGCGCTGACGTTGCTGGAGGAGAACGCTCAGTTACGCCAGGAAAACCGCCTGCTGCGCCAGCGCCTGTCTCGCTTTATCAGCCATCCGTAGTGTGTCAGGACCAGCATAGTGCTGGTCCTTTTATTATCCGCCCCGCGCTCTTAATGACATTGCCCAGCAGATGGCATACAGTCTGAGATAAGAATTATCTTAAACAATAAGACGTTGAGTCATGCAGCTTAAACCCCTCACGAAAGGTCGTTTTCACAACATCTGGCAGCAGGATGATGCCTTGATTGAGAAGATATTTCAGGAACTGCTCTCTGAAACGCAGATTATCAAGGAAGATGAGTATCTATACCGCCAGGGACAGGTTGTCGATCGACTGATCATGGTGCAATCCGGAAGAATTTCGCTGCGTTACAGCGCGGAGAATGGCCGCCGATTCCAGTTGGGCGCCATGGAATGCGACGAGCAGCTTTTTGGTGAAATGGAGTTTTTTACCGGGTATCACTGCCAGCTAGATATCGTCGCGGAAGAACCATTGACCGTAGCGGTGTGCAGCTGTGACCGTCTGGAAGAAGCGCTGAATCAGCACCCCAGACTGGCGATATTTTTTGCCAGTGCAATGGCGATTGATTATCAGGATATGCTGGAAATCTTCCTGCACCGGATGCTCTACCCTATCGTACATAACGTGGCGTATGACCTGTATCGCCAGCATCAGAACAAGCAGCCGATGGATGGTTTCCATAAAAAATACCAGGAAGCTGAGCGATTCGGCACAACCGACCGGGTCTATCGGCGGGCGGTTAAAGCGCTGACGGATGCCGGGCTGGTAACGCGAACGAAGCAAGGACTGGAAATTAAGGATCTGGATGGGCTGCGTAAATTTCTCGGCAATGACATCATTGACTGACACACCAACTCTCGTTAACAGAACATTGGTGTGTCATTTCGGCGCAATCAGAACTTATAGGTGAGGCTGAAATAGTGACCGAGCCCGGTGGTACGCCCTGCTCCGCCGTGGTTTTCCATCAATGCCATGTTACGGAAATACTTCAGGCCATAACCGACTGCATAATGCTCTGAATGCCAGTAGATACCGTTATACCATTCAATTGCGTTATTGCTGTATAACGGTTGATTAGCAATCTTATTCGCGGCGAACTGGTAGTCAAAGTACCCCTGATAGTTCAGATAACTGCCGTTGGCAAAGGTATAGAATGGCGTCGACCAGTTAGTCGAGAACATATAGCCATCCCACTTTCCTTCGTTATCCGCACCGTAGTTTTCACGAACATAGTGCGCATAGATGTTCATTCCCACCAGACCAAACCACGGGACCTTCACATCTGTACCCAGGCCAACGTAATGTTCAAATAATTCCCGATCGCCAATGTTATTTACCGTTGCAATATAGAATTCGTTAAACGGCCCAACGGATAAATCTTTATTAAAAATGGCGTCCAGGGAAAAACGCGGAGATATCTTGGCAAAGAAGTTATCCCCCCCATGACGATCGTCCTGTTCGCGATCCAAAATATCAAAGAAATCCACATAACCGTACAGATCGATAATGCCAGAGCGTGCACCAAACTCCAGTTCCAGATAGGTGTCATTGCGAATACCATATGGCACTTTCGCGTCCACACTTTGCATTAAGTTCATCTGCATCCAGTTAAAATCATTTTTACGGATGTTGCCATCAGTATAGTCAGCCGCGAATGCTTGCATACAGCTCATTGCCACTACTGCACCCAGGATTGTTTTTTTAATCATTAACTTATTGTTCTTCAGCATTTTTCAATTCCTTTGAGTAAGGTTGAGTATCGCCCCACCATATAAATGGTGTGGCGACTGGCTATTTAATTAAAGAGGTAAGTGTTATCAGTGCTTTTAATTACGTTTGAGTTTTAATGTCACCATCAACATGACAAAGATAATTAAATACAACACCGGTATCGCGTACATAATTTTCTGCAATCCCATTGTTTTTTCCATGAGCGCGCTGATCGCCGGACTAAACATGGCCCCGGCACTGCCGCTAATTAAAATATAAGAAACGTTCTGACTGCTCGCACGCTTCACGAAAGAAACACCATAGGCAATAAATGAGTTATACAGCGCAGCACAGACAAACCCGTAACTGTATGCCAGATAATCAAGCCCAGAGATATTATCCTTCGTGACGATAATTGTGGTAATGATGCTAGCCAGCAGAATAATACTTAGCAAGAAATAATGTATCTTCACCCGAGAAACAATGACGGTTGATACTAATGCCCCGACCAGCGCAGCGCCCCAGTATTGCGTAATAATATTTCCTGCTTCTTCAAAGGGAATGCCAAATTTGTTCTTCACAAATAATGGTGCCCAGGTCAGGAAGGTGTACAGCGCCAGCATACCTAAGAACAGGCCAATGCCTCCGCTGATGATCCCTGGATTCCACTCCGATTTTACCTTATCTGTCCGATCTGCCGTGGGCGCCGTCTCGCAGGCAGTAAAGCGGGTGAGCGCCACAACGCCCAGCGTGAGTAAGGCCACCATACCTACGCTCAGATAGCTGTAACTCCACGACATATTGTGCGTCAGGGCGAAGGTCGTGATCAGCGGAAAAACCACGCCCGCAACGTTGAAAGTGGCGTCCTGCACCACCAGCATCGTACTTTGAATACGATCCTGCCAGACCGATACCACAATCGTTCCCGCCACGCACAGACCGATTCCACCGCAAAAACCCACCAGGGTCATGGCGACCATCACAGGCCATAAGCCAGGGCTTAAATGCATTACCAGAGCGCAAAGGAACACTATCGAATAGATAATGAGCGTCATACGCTTCACACCGATTTTCTCAATCAGGAAAAAGGCGGCGATAGTGCCGGCTAATGCTCCACCATTGAGCAACGAAAATATCGAAGCAACGGTATTCACATCGGCGCCGTAGCGTACTGCAATCGGTTCGATTAGCATACCGAACTGACTGGCAAACCCTGCCATAATAAAATTTGCCAGAAAACTAATCAGCGTAAGTGCTATTTTATTCTTCATATAATGCCATCTCTGATTGGTTCAATTAAAAGCCGGAACTAAGCGGTAACAGCAGTATTTAGCGCCAACTCAATCATGTTGTTAAAGGTCAATTGTCGTTCTTCTGCGGTTGTTTCTTCTCCGGTCAGGCAATGATCGGAGACAGTTAAAATAGCCAGCGCTTCAATATTAAACTGATGCGCTAAAGCGTATAAGCCTGCTACTTCCATATCTACACCCAGCACACCGAATTTTTCCAATGCCGGTATTAAATTTTCGTCAGGGTCGTAATAAAGATCGCCGCTAAAAACATTGCCCACTTTAATATCAATACCGGCTTTCTGTGCCAGCGTCCACGCCTGCTGCAATAATGGGAAATAGGCGGATGTTGCCATCGCATAGCCTGCGCTACGTTTTAAATTTGTGACTGAATCCGTTCCGGCGGCGACGGCCAGGATAATATCGCGCATTTTGACATGATGTTGTGTTGCGCCTAAACTGCCGACGCGAATAATTCTTTGCACATCAAAATCATGTACCAGTTCATGGGCATAAAGCGTCATTGAAGGAATGCCCATTCCATGTCCCATCACCGAAACAGGTTGCCCAAAATATAAACCGGTATAACCCAGCATATTACGTACATTGGTGACTTCGCGGTAATCCATTAGATAATTTTCGGCAATAAATTTAGCACGGAGCGGATCGCCCGGCATAATAACGGTTGGCGCGAAATCACCTGGCCTGGCATTAATATGTGCAGTCATAACAATTCCTGAATTATGGGTATTGAAGATATGCAGGGATTGTAACCAGACGTTTGTGAGGTGATTGAGGACAAAAGTCCTGCTCAGAGGATCGGCCTCTCATTTTTGAGAGTTAGTGTTGTAGTGCCCCCGCAATACAGGCTGGGGACACGTCAGAGATTGTCAGGGCTTGTCGACCCTTCCGAACAGTAACATGGTGTAATGGGTGTTTATTTTACCGCTGCGCTTACCGTCGGTGCCGAAATAGCGGTCATCCCGACACAAACGTTCGTTGGTGTCACAAAACAGGCCACCGCGAAATGTAAAAGCCGAGGTATCGAACTGTCCGGCAGCTGCCAGTTTTTCGGCCTGCTGCTTGCCAAGATATTTCGTGGTCAACGCCACCGACAAACCGTGTTCATCGGCACAGATGGTTTTATCGCACAATACGCCCGGCGCTGGACTGTTTAGCCCAGTCGTTGCTGCGTACGCCGACAATGACAGAATGCTTAGCGCCAGCAAGGTGCCAACTTTTATCATCATAATCTCCTTATATCAGCTGACTTGCGCCAAAAGTATAAAGCAAAAAGCGGGGGCTTTCGGCAACCTATTCTTACAGATAACGTGGCTGTGGCATTCACAGCCCCTTAATCATCCCCAAATGACTCTGCTTACTGCGCTGACTGGCGTCAACATGTCGATCTGGTTTTACATCAATGTTAAACTCCCTTTCTTCCTGTTCAGCGTTTTTAATCATGATAAAACTACTTTCTCGCTACATTTCCGTCGGAATCGTAAACACGGCATTGCATTGGGCCGTGTTCGGCATCATGGTGTACATCATGAAAAATGACCAAGCTGTGAGCAATGTAGTGGCATTCTTATGCGCAGTAACATTTTCATTTTTTGCTAACGCAAAATTCACCTTCAATGCAAAAGCCACCAGCAGAGGATACATACTGTTTGTTGGTTTTATGGGGTTGTTGAGTTTCATCTCCGGTCAGATTTCCGATCGCTTTAACATTTCCCCACTCATAACGCTGATTGAGTTCTCCTCAATCAGCTTAGTATGTGGGTTTGTATACTCTAAATTTGTTGTTTTTAGGGATCCGAAATGAAAATTTCTCTGATAGTGCCAGTCTTCAATGAAGAAGATACAATACCTATTTTCTACAAGACGGTGCGAGGATACGAAGAACTAAAAAAGTACGATGTTGAAATTGTGTTTATCAACGACGGTAGCAAAGATGCTACAGAATCAATTATTAATGCCCTTGCCTTATCTGATTCGCTCGTTGTTCCCGTTTCATTCACACGTAATTTTGGAAAAGAAGCCGCCATATTTGCAGGCCTGGAATGTTCCACTGGCGAAGCCGTTATCCCAATCGATGTCGACCTACAGGATCCAATTGAAACAATTCCATTGATGATAAATAAATGGTTATCGGGTGCAGATATTGTACTGGCAAAGCGTGCGGACCGTTCTACAGATGGCAAACTTAAGCGAAAAACCGCTGAATGGTTCTATAAATTGCACAATAAAATAAGCGACCCGAAGATCGAAGAGAACGTTGGTGACTTCAGACTCATGTCCCGCGATGTCGTAGAAAATATCAAACTCATGCCGGAACGTAATCTCTTTATGAAGGGTGTTCTTAGCTGGGTGGGAGGTCGTACTGACGTAGTGGAGTACACTCGAGCAGGCCGCATAGCCGGTAAATCAAAGTTTAATGGCTGGAAATTGTGGAATCTCGCACTCGAAGGTATTACCAGTTTTTCAACGTTCCCACTCCGAATTTGGACTTACATTGGTTTTTTTGTCGCCACTTTATCCTTCTTATTCGGCGCATGGATGATTATAGACAAAATATTTTGGGGAAATCCGGTAGCGGGATATCCATCTATTATTGTTTCAATTCTTTTCCTGGGCGGTATTCAGTTAATTGGAATCGGTGTACTCGGGGAGTACATAGGTAGAATATATATTGAAACCAAACAAAGACCGCGCTACATAGTTAAAAAACAAGATGGGATTTAACATGTTTTCTAAATTCGATAAAAAATTATTTTTTATTTATTCAGGACTGGCTCTCCTATTTATTTACCCTCTAATTCAAGCTGGAATATATTATAGAGATGATTTAGACAGATCGATCACTGGAAACTACGGCTGGCGAGGTTTAGGTCGACCTTTTGCGGATGTTATAGCAAGAATTTTTTCTGCAAGTGGCCACTACAATCTAGATTTATTTCCTTATACCATGATCGCGTCCTGCATTCTCTTAGGAGCATCTTCACTTGCACTTAGTAAACATTTGATTAAATCAGATGTGCCTAACGCTAAAATAGTTGCCGCACTTTTAATATTCAACCCATTTATCCTGCAAAATATCGCTTATAGATACGATAGCCTGGGAATGTCTATTTCCTTTTTCGTGGCTGTAGTGGCATATACATACCAAAATAAAAACTTGACACTAGAGATAGCAATAAAGTTGATAGCGGGTGTATTATCCTTAACATTGTATCAACCGTGTGCAAATATTTTCATCGGTTTGCTGGCTGTTGACGTAATAATTATCGCAATAAAAAAACAGACACATATCAAAGAATCGGTAATATTTTTATTTAAAAAAACAATTTTATTTATCTCATTTTATCTTATCTACATGATTTTCTTCTCTCCAAAACACAACTCGCGCTCAGAGTTAATATCTTTGGATAAGGGAGGATTTGAGCACCTAATCGGAACATTAACCTCTTTAAAAGCAATAACCCTTTCATATTTTTACCACCCTGTTTACATTTACTTTGCTATTCCGATACTAATTAGCCTGGTGTTTATGCTCATTTCTTATCGCACAAACACAGGGAGTATAGTATCCTTTATTTTGTATAGTGGATTGTCTTTTTTAATATTCATTATATCTCTTATGGGGCCAACTATATTACTTCAGGATGCACCGGTACTCCCCCGTACCTTAGTATCATTTTCAGTCATATTGGTTATAATTGCTATACCCATTATGCATTTTGCTCCACGCTTTAAATATGCAGCATTGATACCGGTTATTGCTTCACTTGCTTTTAGTGCTCAACTAAGCAACACAATGAAATCACAACAAGAATACGAAGATTTTGTTTTTAACATGATTGCGCAAGATATTGCCAATCATAAAAACATCGTATCTATTGGTACTGTCGGTCAATTAAATATAAATGAAAGAGCAAAGCTAATAGTAGAGAGCAAACCGCTCATAGGTTACTTCGTTTTCCCAGCCACTGAATTCTTAGCGTCCTTTCAATTGATCAATAAAGGATTAACACAAACACGACATGGTTATACTGATGTGAATGAAAGCAAAAATCAATTTGCAGATATGATTAACAAAGGAATTAAACCTGTATCATCTAATGAATATTATTCATTATTCATCTCAGATAACACCGCTATCGTCTACTTAGGTAAATTTAACAATTAACGATTACAAGCCCTCACACCTAAATGTGGAGGGCTTTGTTTTTGAAGAAGTTTCTACACCAGTCATTTCAAGTGATATCAGGGATTACCATAGCTCACTCAGGCTGGGCTGGAAAATATGATGGCTGCTTACGTTATTCAGTTTACTTGCCAAATATAGAGCATGTAATGCGCTTCGGCACCACCGACATTCACGACACCCTGTTTTAAATCTTTCTCAAAAGCAAAAAGGGGTTACCTTTCGGTAACCCCTTTTCATGTTTGGCGGAAGCGTAGAGATTCGAACTCTAGAACCCTTTCGGGTCGCCGGTTTTCAAGACCGGTGCCTTCAACCGCTCGGCCACGCTTCCAATGAGGCGCACTATAAACATCCCGAACGGACCTGTAAAGCACCAATGTGTTCGTTTGCCTGAAAAATAGCCAAAATGTTGTTAATCGACTGAAATAACAACAGATTGACCATTTATTCAGCACGAATACCAGCTATAGCACTTAATGTTTTTTGATGTACATATCTTTGGTGTAGTAATTTCCCCGGTTATCCGGCGCAAATCCCCCCACCCACGGCTTCACCAGATGCGTGCGGACATAGTGGTAAACCGGAATCGCGGGCACATCCTCACCTAAAAGGTCTTCAGCCTGCTGATAGTATTTGCCGCGTTCTTCCAGTGAACTTGCTTTCGCCGCATTACGCATCGCTTCATCAAAGGCGGGGTTACTGTACTTAGTGGTGTTCTCGCTATCACCGGTCCGGAAGATATTGAGGAAACTTGAGGCATCATCATAGTCGGCTATCCACGCATAGCGCACGACGTCAAAATTACCGGTGTGCATAGTGTCCAGCATGGTTTTCCATTCCTGGTTTTGCAGCTTCGCCTCGACGCCAAGGTTTTTCTTCCACATCGACGATGCGGCAATCGCAATACGCTGGTGCGTTTCGAAGGTGTTGTAGAGCAGGTTCAAGCTAAGCGGATGCTCAGGACCAAAACCGGCTTCAGCCAGCAGTTTTTTGGCTTCAGCAATACGTTTTTCGAGCGGCCATGACGCATACTCCGGCGCATGCAGTTTCACCCCACCTATTTCCGGCTGGCTGATAACCCACGCTGCTCGCTGCCCCTGCCCCATCACCTTTTGCGCAATGATGTCTTTATCCAACGCCATATTCAGCGCCCGGCGCACGCGCGGATCATTAAACGGCGCGCGGGTTGTATTGAACTGATAGTAATACGTTGAAAGCTGAGGCGAGACATGCAGTTCATCCCCCATTGTTTTTTTCAGTTGCGCGAACTGATTAACCGGTACGCTATACACAATGTCGATTTCACCGGCCTTATAGCGATTTACGTCAGCAGACTCTGAGCTAATAGGCAAATAAGTAACTTTATTAATAACCGTATGCCGATCGTCCCAGTAATGTGGGTTACGCTCGGCAACGATGCGCTCATTAACCACCCACTGCGATAATTTGTACGGCCCGCTGCTGACAAAATGCTCTGGCCGGGTCCACTTATCGCCAAAACGACCTATCAACACTTTATCCAGCGGGACCAGAGATGGATGCGCCAGCATCGCCAGAAACGCCGCCGTCGGTTGCGTCAGGGTAATTTCCAGCGTGGTATCATCCAGGGCTTTAACTCCCAGCGTAGCGGGATCTTTTTTCCCTTGGGCAATATCAACCGCGTTCGCAACGTGCATGTTGCCCAGATACGAAGCATAAGGTGAAGCCGTTTGCGGCGAAACCAGACGCTGCCAGCTCCAGACGACATCCTGTGCGGTAATAGCAGATCCATCTGACCAGGTTATGCCCGGGCGTAAATGGAAGGTCCAGACAGTGTTGCCTTTATTCTCCCAGGACGAGGCTAGACGGGGTTCGATAGACCCATCCTGCTTGACAGTAACCAGACCGTCGAACATATCGCTGATTAAATTAAACTCAACGTTGCTTTCAACTTTATGCGGATCCAGAGATGCCGGCTCACTGCCGTTGTTTCTGACCAGTTCCTGTTTTTCTGCCAGTAGTGTTCCTGCGGGAACATTTGCCGCCCTCGCCGCGCCGTTTATAGACATCAAACAGACAGCCAACAGCGTAAACGTCAATATCTTCGATTTATGTTGAATCATTCCCTTTACCTTATTGCTCTGTTTTATGTAGACACCGATGTCACTGTCAGAGAGATTCAGGAATAACGCAATATTTTTCAGTTACCTGGTAGATAGCGATCTGACATTTTTGCACATACAGTGCTAACATCTAATTCGGGAACTTTTGTTGAAATAATATGCTTAAGTCTGGCGGGCTAAAATGCGTAAAGATGGGTAAAACCGCTGTGTCATTCCCCTTGATTTCATTATCCTCCATCATTAATTACATCTGTCATAAGAGAGTGACTCATGGATCGTATTATTAGTTCTTCGCGCGAGCGTACATCGCTACTCAGCACGCATAAGGTGCTGCGCAATACCTATTTCCTGCTCAGCCTGACGCTGGCGTTTTCAGCGATCACTGCGACCGCCAGTACCGTACTGATGTTACCTTCTCCGGGGCTTATCCTGACGCTGGTGGGTATGTATGGTCTGATGTTCCTGACCTATAAAACGGCAGATAAACCGGTTGGTATTTTGTCAGCGTTTGCCTTCACTGGCTTCCTGGGCTACATCTTGGGACCGATGCTGAATACATACCTGTCCGCAGGCATGGGTGATGTTATCGCCATGGCGCTGGGCGGTACGGCGCTGGTCTTCTTCAGCTGCTCAGCCTATGTGCTGACCACGCGTAAAGATATGTCCTTCCTCGGCGGTATGCTGATGGCGGGTGTTGTAGTGGTGTTGATTGGTATGGTTGCCAATATCTTCCTGCAACTGCCAGCATTACATCTGGCAATCAGCGCGGTGTTCATTCTGATTTCTTCAGGCGCAATCCTGTTTGAAACCAGCAATATCATCCGCGGCGGTGAAACCAACTATATTCGTGCCACCGTTAGCCTGTATGTTTCGCTGTACAACATCTTCGTCAGCCTGCTGAGTATTCTGGGCTTCGCCAGCCGCGATTAAGATGTCCACACGCATTCTCCAGCCCCGCTTATGCGGGGCTTTCTTTTTTGGTAAACTGCCGCCAGTTTGACTAACGCAGTGACGAATTATGTTGATCTTTGAAGGTAAAGAAATTAGTACCGATAGCGAAGGCTATCTGAAAGATACCACGCTGTGGAGCGAGGCGCTGGCGGAGAGAATCGCCGAAAACGAAGGCATTACGCTCTCCGCGGAACACTGGGAAGTGGTGCGTTTTGTCCGCGAGTTTTATCTGGAGTTTAATACCTCCCCCGCTATCCGCATGCTGGTAAAAGCAATGGCCAACAAGTTTGGCGAAGAGAAAGGCAACAGCCGTTATCTCTACCGCCTGTTCCCGAAAGGTCCGGCCAAGCAGGCGACTAAAATTGCCGGCCTGCCGAAACCGGTGAAATGTATTTAATAGCGGATACTAAATCCCTTTAGCTCGTCGCCAGGACGATGTGGTTCACTAAGAACCCGGTCAACCCTGGCGCTGCTCGGCCCCCCGGCTTTCAACCACTTCATCAGTTGTTCTACCCGGTCGCTTTCACCACAGGCGACAACCTCTACGCTGCCGTCATCCATATTCTTCGCGTAGCCGGTCAACCCCAGCCGTTGTGCTTCATGCTGGGTGGTGTAGCGAAATCCTACCCCCTGAACCCGGCCATAGACCCAGGCGATTATGCAGACTTTCGACATTGCGGTTCTCCTTATTAACGTATATGAAGGAACAGGTACCGAGGCCTCATCGCACCTGTTTCGGCAGACATCCGTAATGCTGGCGAAATCTTGCAGTAAATCGTGAACCTGACAGATAGCCACAGCGTAACGCTATTTCGCCAATCGGCAGCGTGGTCGACTGTAGTTGAGAGAGCGCACAGGACATTCGCACCTCCTCGACTATCTGCCGGTAACTCTGCGATTCCATCTGTAATCGTCTGCGTAACGTCGAGGTACTGATAGACAGGTGACCAGCAATCTCCTGAGCTGTCCATAGCTTAGCAGGGGATAACATAATTAGTTGTCGCACCTGTTCAGTAAGATTAAACCGTCGCTCGATAAGCAGAGGCCCTGCCATACCATCATGCAGTAGCGCCAGCAATAATCCCATCGCCTGATGCTCCTGCAATTTTGCAGGTAAGTCCTGGCGTACTGCATCCAGCAGGCTTTCCCACATAAAAGCCAGTCCGTTGCTCATTGGCGTACATAGCGACGTCAATTTTGCCGGAGGGAAATCCTCGACCCAGTTATTTTTAAACGCGGTAATGATGCTCGTCGATAGCAACAACAAATCCGAGCGAAATGCTCCCTGTTCCGGCTGATTAATAATCTCCAGAGGCGTATTCGCCGGGATGATAATCAGCTCACCCGGTCCTGCAACCAGACGATTTTCATCCTGAATAATGACCTTACTTCCCTGCGTAATATGGCAAATAGCAGCAGAAAACAGTTTAACCCGATGCAAGTGGTGCAGATGGCCGGAACGCACCTCAGCGGTGGTAAGGTTGTTATGGCGAAAATGTACATCCTGCACCAGAGTATCCTCTTTATTTTCTTGCGTAAGTGGCGGTTAATTCAGCTTTAGCAATCACGTGGCTGTTCAGCATAAAACCGACTAGGGCACCGCTGGCGTTACTGTCAATTGGCAACTCGTCTGTATTTAACGCCCACACGGTAAACTGATAGCGATGAGGTTTATCGCCCGGCGGTGGACAGGCGCCACCGAATCCAGCATAACCGAAATCATTGCGTCCCTGAACTGCTCCAGCGGGTAACTTATCCATGCTGGCCCCGCCAGGAAGAGTGTGGATCTGAGCAGGAATATTTACGACGGTCCAGTGCCACCAGCCGCTTCCCGTTGGCGCATCAGGATCAAACAGCGTAATGGCAAAACTTTTGGCATCAACTGGCGGATTTTTCCAGCTCAGTTGCGGGGAGATATTGTCGCCACTGCAGCCAAATCCCTTAAACACCTGTTTTTGCGTTAACTTCAGGTTAGCGGGTATGTCGGTGCTGTTGAGGCGAAACGTCGAGGCGGCAGAGGTATTAAAACTCAACGCAACAATGGCGGCGGTAGCCAGAAAGTAGACAGCTTTCATTGCATTTCCTTTTTCTGATTAAGAAATAGCAATGTAAACGGTGGGCATAAAAGAAACTGTGCCTCTGTGATTGAGTTTTGTGCCGAAACGCTCAACGCCATACCCTGATGATTGACCTCACCATCTGTGCTACTCTACGCGCCATTTTATTTTAATGGTTTCAGGTTGGTACTTTACTCCAGCCCGCGTCACTGTTTGTGAGAGGTTGCTCCGCATGACTGAATCTACAATTCCACATTATCCTCGTTTAGTGTTAGCCAAAGGGCGCGAAAAATCATTACTGCGCCGCCATCCGTGGGTATTTTCCGGTGCTGTCGCACGTATGGAAGGTAAAGCCAACCTCGGTGAAACCATCGATATTGTTGACCATCAGGGTAAATGGTTAGCACGCGGCGCGTACTCACCCGCGTCGCAGATCCGTGCACGCGTCTGGACTTTCGACAAGTCTGAGTCCATCGATATTGATTTCTTCACCCGTCGTCTACAACAAGCGCAAACATGGCGTGACTGGCTGGCGAAAAAAGACGGTCTGGACAGTTACCGTCTGATCGCCGGAGAATCCGATGGCCTTCCGGGCATCACCATTGACCGCTTCGGCAACTTCCTGGTGTTGCAGTTGCTCAGTGCGGGGGCTGAATACCAACGCGCCGCGCTGATTAGCGCTCTGCAAATTGTTTTCCCGGACTGCGCCATTTATGACCGTAGCGATGTGGCCGTACGTAAAAAAGAAGGTATGGAGCTGACTCAAGGGCCAGTAACGGGTGAGCTTCCGCCAGCCCTGCTGCCGATTGAAGAGCACGGAATGAAGCTGCTGGTTGATATTCAGCATGGTCACAAAACCGGCTATTACCTCGATCAACGCGACAGCCGCCTGGCCACGCGTCGTTATGTGGAAAATCAGCGTGTACTGAACTGTTTCTCTTATACCGGCGGCTTTGCGGTCTCAGCATTAATGGGCGGATGCCGTCAGGTCGTCAGCGTTGACACCTCTCAGGAAGCGCTCGATATTGCCCGCCAGAACGTGGAACTGAACAAGCTGGATCTGAGTAAAGCTGAGTTCGTGCGTGATGATGTGTTCAAACTTCTGCGTGCTTATCGCGATCGTGGTGAGAAATTCGACGTCATCGTGATGGATCCGCCGAAATTTGTCGAAAACAAAAGCCAGTTGATGGGTGCCTGCCGCGGCTATAAGGACATCAATATGCTGGCTATTCAGTTGCTCAATCCTGGCGGTGTGCTGCTGACTTTCTCCTGCTCAGGGCTAATGACCACCGATTTATTTCAGAAAATCATCGCTGATGCCGCAATAGATGCTGGTCGTGATGTACAATTTATAGAGCAGTTCCGTCAGGCCGCCGATCACCCGGTGATCGCTACCTACCCGGAAGGGCTGTATCTGAAAGGGTTTGCCTGTCGCATCATGTAACTTGAAAAGTGGAATATTACCCTTACATAAAGGGTATCTATTTCCCGGGAGGTGACTATGATTGCCAGCAAATTCGGTATCGGCCAGCAGGTCCGCCATTCCCTGTTAGGTTACCTCGGAGTGGTCGTGGATATCGACCCGGAATATTCGCTTGATCAACCGTCAGCCGATGAGTTGGCGGTTAACGACGAACTTCGCGCCGCTCCCTGGTATCACGTGGTGATGGAAGACGATAATGGTCTGCCAGTGCATACGTATCTGGCCGAAGCACAGCTGAGTAGTGAGCTACAGGAAGAACATCCGGAACAACCGTCGATGGATGAACTGGCGCGAACAATTCGAAAACAGCTTCAGGCCCCGCGCCTGCGCAATTGATGCTAACACAGGCCCGATGGCGATTCGCTAATCGGGCCTGTGCGTTTTGTTCGGCTACAGATCAGCCTTACTTCGCCAGTCCCAACCGCGGGATCTCAATCGCCGGGCAGCGATCCATCACCACCGTCATCCCTGCATCGCGAGCCAGCACGGCTGCCTGCTCGTTAATCACGCCGAGCTGCATCCATAGCGTCTTCGCTCCGATGGCAATTGCCTCCTGAGCAACACCCCACGCCGCTTCAGAATTACGGAAGACATCTACCATATCCACTTTCTCTGGTACATCTGCCAGCGTCGCATAACCCTGCTGCCCCAGCAGCGTTTTTCCGGCAACCTTCGGTGAAACAGGAATAACGTGATAGCCCTGATCGAGTAAATATTTCATCACCCGATAGCTTGGACGATCGGGTTTATCGCTTGCCCCCACCAGCGCAATCGTACGGGTCGTTGTCAAAATGCCAGCAATATCGGTCTCTTTCATCGTTTTCCTCCAGGCTGTTTAGCAAAGTGTACGACAAACCTGACTTTGCAACCATTCATCCCATACTGGCGCATGAGAGCTAAACTCAAAAATATGTCTATATGTTAGTAAACATGATTATCGAAAAATTTAGATACATCTTATAGAGATATTTTCTGGACAGGAGAAACCTATGAAAGCCGGCATTGTGACAGCCTTGATTGCCCTATGTTTGCCGGCAACCGTTTTTGCTACCTCTTTACGTCTGTCCAATGATATTGACCTTCTGGTACTGGACGGAAAAAAAGTCTCCAGCTCATTACTGCGTGGTGCCGACAGTATTGAGCTGGAAAATGGTCGGCACCAGCTCGTGTTTCGCGTAGAAAAAACCATTCGCCTGTCCAGCCACGAAGAACGTCTGTATATTTCGCCTCCGTTGGTCATCAGCTTTGATACCCAACTCGTCAGTCAGGTTAATTTCCACCTCCCACGCCTGAGCAACGAGCGGGATGCAACGCATTTTGATGATGCCCCGCGCGTAGAACTGCTGGATGGGGACTCCATGCCTATACCGGTTAAGCTGGATATTCTGTCAATCACGTCCACCGCAAAAATCGTAGATTATGAAATGGAAACAGAGCGCTATAACAAAGCGGCTAAGCATGCTTCTTTACCACAATTTGCCACGATGATGGCCGATGACAGTTCGCTGCTTTCCGGAGTGTCTGAACTGGATCGCGTGCCGCCTCAGTCGCAAACACTGACCGAGCAGCGCTTAAAATATTGGTTTCAACAGGCTGACGCACAAACGCGAAGTAACTTCTTACAATGGGCGGAGAAACAACCCCCATCGTGACATTTATGTTCGTATACGCATTTTTTTTGTCTTTCTCTTGCAGCGTCAAGTGCTTCCAGTACTCTGTAACAAGGTTAACTTGGGAGCTGTACTATGGAATTAACGACTCGCACATTGCCAGCGCAGAAACATATTGCGTTGGTCGCACACGATCACTGCAAAAAGATGTTGATGAGCTGGGTTGAACGCCACCAGCCATTACTGGAAAAACACGTTCTGTATGCAACAGGAACAACAGGAAACTTAATTCAACGCGCGACAGGAATGGACGTCAACGCCATGCTGAGCGGCCCAATGGGGGGTGACCAGCAGGTGGGTGCGCTGATTTCAGAAGGGAAAATTGATGTGCTGATTTTCTTCTGGGATCCGCTCAACGCCGTTCCCCACGATCCTGATGTCAAAGCCCTGCTACGCCTGGCCACGGTCTGGAACATTCCAGTCGCCACCAACGTGTCAACGGCTGATTTTATTATCCAGTCGCCAAACTTCAACGACGCAACAGATATCCTGATCCCGGATTACGCCCGTTATCTTGCAGAACGCCTCAAATAAACGCTAAGCAGGCGGCAACTGCCGCCTGCTTTTCAGGGTTTCCGGGTCACCGGAACGTCTAATTGCTTAAGCTCATCAACAAAGCATGATGGCGCGTCTTTGCTAAACAGTAGCCATACCCGATGCCGCGCACGCGTTAGCGCCACATACAGCAACCGTCTCTCTTCTGCATCAGGAAAATCTTCAACAGCCGGGAGTAACGCCTCCTCCATAATCGACTCGCGGGCCGGAGCCGGGAAACCGTCATTCCCTTCATGAAGCCCCATAACAATGACGTAATCCGCCTGCTGCCCTTTGCTGGCATGAATAGTCATAAAATCCAACTGCAGCTTGGGCCAGCGGGTGGCCGCTTTGTCCAGGCTGGCAGGTTTGAGATGATGGTATCGCGCCAGCACCAGAATTCTCTCTTCGGCTTTTACAAAACCCGACAGCTTATCCAGCAACAGATCTAACTGGCTTTCGTCGAGCAACGTGACGGCTTTTTTATCACCGGTCGCCAGACTGTTCAGCGGTTTTGTGAGCTGGTGTGGGTTTTGTTGGATAAACTGGTTTGCGACTTCGCCAATACGGCTATTAAAACGGTAAGTCGTATCCAGATTACAGCTATCGCCCTCACCAAAATTTTGCTGGAATGCGGTTGTCAGAGAAAGCTGTGCTCCGCTGAACCGATAAATGGCCTGCCAGTCATCTCCCACGGCAAACAGCGTGGTCTGCGAGTTTTGCTTACGCAAGGCGGCTAACAGGGCGGCGCGCTGAGGGGAAATATCCTGAAATTCATCGACCAGAATATGTTTCCACGGACTGATAAACCGCCCCTTCTCCAGAATGACAATAGCCTGATGGATCAACCCGGAGAAATCGACGGCATTCTCATCCTTCAGGGCACTCTTCCAGGCCTTGAGCAGCGGCGCCATTAGCTTTATGCGTTTACTGAACAGATCACGGATCTCCTCCGGAGCATTAGCAATCATCTCCGCCTGTGCTCCGCCATGCATACGCATCAAACTAACCCAGCGATCCAACCGGGAAGCCAGACGGCGCTGTAATTTTTCGTCATCCCAGAAGTTACCTTCGGGTACAGACCACTGCATTTCTTCTTCTAACCATTGTCGCCAACCTTTAGCCTGAGCCTTTTTCTCACTGCACTGCTGACGCCAGGTTGTTATAAAGAGTTTGTTGCGCGCGATAGCATCATTTTCAAGCTTGCTCACCGTTGGAACTTTTTTGCTACCTTGCGAAATAATGTGCAACGCGAGTGAATGGAACGTCCGTGCGGTGACCTCATCCGTATGCAGACGCTCACGGATGCGGTCATCCATCTCCTGGGCTGCTTTGCGTCCAAACGCCAGCAACAGGATTTGTTCTGGTGCAGCTTCTCCTCGTGCAAGCAACCAACCAGCCCGGGCAACCAACACAGATGTTTTACCGCTTCCAGCACCTGCAAGTACCAACAATGATTGCTCACCATTCACCACCGCGCGCGCCTGAGCAGGGTTCAACGGCGAAGATTCAATATGCTGGAAAAACTCGGCATACTCTTCCAGCATTGCATCGGTGTACGCCTGATTGTGCTGTAAGCGGCAGGCTTCAATGTCTTTCAACCATGCCTGGCATTGACGTAACGCCCCCCGGCAATTTTCAAATTCCTCCAGCCGATTAACCGGGAGCGGTAACGCGGCATAGGCACGGCGAATCTGCTGCTGCAGCCCTGACGTTTGTTCGCGCGTCAGCCATTTACTTTCACTAGTACGCGCTTCTATCGCATCCAATTGCTGCTGTAAAACCCCCGCAGCAACGTCACTCATTTCCTGGCTCCACTGTTGCCAGAGCGCATTCAAATGATGATGGAAGCGCTGGGTTTCCGCCCACTCTGTACCGTGAAGACGAACCACCTTCTCATCCGGGAGTACAAACTCCAGCTCGCCCCATACCAGGCCGCGTTTGCAATGAATAGCCAGTAACTGATTGAAGGGAATAAGATACTCGTGACGATCGCCAGAAACTTTAATCCCGGCATTGAGAATAACGGCCCGATCGTAAGGGTGTTGTGCCAGACGTTTTCCAAGAGAAGTTGCTTTCAGTTCCATAAGACTCAAGCGGATCCACACGAAGAGGTTTGCTTATCAGTGTAACCGCCAGAGAAAACGTGCTCCAGCCCAAAAAAACGTTACAATTGCCGAATTCACAGAAAACCAGAGTTAACCGAGGGTTTATGCGTACTGTTCTGAATATTTTAAATTTTGTGCTTGGGGGGTTCGCCACCACCCTGGCCTGGTTACTGGCAACACTGGTCAGTGTCGTGCTTATTTTTACTTTACCCTTGACCCGTTCATGCTGGGAGATAACCCGACTTTCGCTGTTTCCCTATGGTAACGAAGCGATTCATGTCGATGAACTGAATCCGGCCGGTAAAAGCGTCCTGTTAAATACCGGCGGCACCGTGCTCAATATTTTCTGGCTGATTTTCTTCGGCTGGTGGTTGTGCCTGATGCACATTATCTCTGGTATTGCCCAGTGCATAACGATTATTGGTATTCCGGTTGGCATTGCGAACTTTAAAATCGCTGCCATTGCGCTCTGGCCGGTGGGTCGCCGGGTGGTTTCAGTAGAAGTTGCCCGTGCAGCGCGTGAAGCCAATGCACGTCGTCGTTTTGAATAATCAGGACCGATGGCCTTTATGTTAAGTCCTCTGCTCAAACGCTATACCTGGAACAGCACATGGCTGTACTACGTGCGGATTTTTATCGCGCTATGCGGCACAACGGCGCTACCCTGGTGGCTGGGTGACGTCAAGCTGACTATCCCACTCACGCTAGGTATGGTCGCTGCCGCACTTACCGATCTGGACGATCGTCTCGCAGGCCGACTGCGCAATTTAATCATCACACTGGTGTGCTTTTTTATTGCCTCAGCCTCCGTTGAACTGCTCTTCCCATGGCCATGGCTGTTTGCTATTGGTTTAACGCTTTCCACCAGCGGCTTTATTCTGCTGGGGGGACTAGGCCAGCGCTATGCAACTATTGCTTTTGGTGCATTGCTGATCGCCATTTACACGATGCTGGGCACCTCGCTTTACGATCAGTGGTATCAACAACCCATCCTGCTGCTCGCTGGCGCTATCTGGTATAACCTGCTGACGCTCACCGGACATCTTCTGTTCCCCATCCGCCCCTTACAGGACAATCTGGCACGCAGCTACGAACAGTTAGCGCACTACCTGGAACTGAAATCGCGTCTTTTTGACCCCGACATAGAAGATGAAAGCCAGGCACCGTTGTATGATTTAGCTCTCGCGAATGGCCAACTGATGGCAACGCTGAATCAGACTAAAGTGTCGCTGCTGACCCGCCTGCGCGGTGACCGTGGACAACGGGGAACACGTCGCACGCTACATTACTATTTTGTGGCGCAGGATATTCATGAACGCGCAAGCTCTTCACACATTCAGTATCAAACGCTACGCGATCATTTCCGTCACAGCGATGTGATGTTCCGTTTCCAGCGGTTGATGTCGATGCAAGGGCAAGCCTGTTCACAATTATCTCGCTGTATTTTATTGCGCACGCCTTACCAGCACGATCCGCACTTTGAGCGCGCCTTCACCCATATAGATGCCGCACTTGAGCGCATGCGTGCCAGTGGTGAACCTGCCGACCTGCTCAATACGCTGGGTTTTTTACTGTCAAACCTACGGGCAATCGACGCGCAGCTTGCTACCATAGAGTCTGAACAGGCTCAGGTACTCTCGCGCAATGAGTCTGAAAATCAGCTTGCCGATGACAGTCCCCATGGATTCAGTGATATCTGGTTACGTCTGAGCCGTAATTTCACCCCTGAGTCTGCTCTATTTCGCCATGCCGTTCGCATGTCGTTAGTGCTCTGTGTTGGTTATGCCATTATCCAGATAACCGGCATGAATCACGGATACTGGATCTTGCTGACCAGCCTGTTTGTCTGTCAGCCAAACTACAACGCCACCCGACATCGCCTGGCGCTCAGGATTATCGGCACGTTGGTTGGGATTGCCATTGGTTTACCGATCCTGTGGTTTGTGCCCTCTCTCGAAGGGCAATTGATACTCCTGGTGATCACTGGTGTACTGTTTTTTGCCTTTCGCAACGTCCAGTATGCTCACGCCACCATGTTTATCACGCTGCTGGTGTTACTGTGCTTTAACCTGCTCGGCGAAGGCTTTGAGGTTGCGCTGCCGCGTGTCATCGATACGCTAATTGGCTGTGCTATCGCCTGGGCTGCTGTCAGTTTCATCTGGCCAGACTGGCGTTTTCGTAACCTACCACGGGTAATTGAACGGGCGACTGACGCTAACTGCCGCTACCTTGATGCAATTCTCGAACAATATCATCAGGGTCGTGATAATCGTCTGGCCTACCGTATCGCTCGCCGTGACGCGCATAACCGTGATGCTGAACTCGCCTCCGTGGTGTCAAACATGTCGAGCGAGCCTGATGTCACGGCCCAAACGCGCGAAACGGCGTTCCGTTTACTGTGTCTCAACCATACGTTTACCAGCTATATTTCTGCGCTGGGCGCACATCGCGAACAGCTGACCAATCCAGACGTTTTGGCATTGCTGGATGACGCTGTTTGCTATGTTGATGATGCCCTTCACCATCAACCCGCTGACGAGCAACGCGTATACCAGGCGTTAGAAGGGCTGAAGCAGCGAATTCAGCACCTGGAACCACGCCCGGATAGTAAAGAGCCTCTGGTCGTTCAGCAAGTTGGGTTATTGATTGCTCTGCTCCCGGAGATCCGGCGATTACAGCAGCAAATTGCCATATTACCTTCTAATACCCCGGTTCCGGCGTAAGAGAACTTACCCACTCCACCAGCTCCTGGCGACGCGTCGCCGGGAGCGCGGCTTCATGTATCCCCCCTACCGCGCCTTCAAGGGCATAGAGTACTTTTACCGTCAGAGCCGGATTATTTTGCCTAAGTTTCAGCCAGCACATTTGTGCTCCCAACGATCGCATGGTCCCCTCATCTTTAATTCCAGCTTCATTCAACAGAGTCTCCAGATGAAACGTCATATTCGGCAATTCCCGCAGACGATGCTGGGCAAAGCGACTTTGTTTCTCCTTAACCGCTGCATCCAACGAATATCGCGATAACGACACCAGCTGCTGCTGGTTTTGCCACAGAGCATCGTTCACCTGGTAATAATTAAGTACAAGAGGACGTCCGCGCTTAATAAATGTCAGCCAGACAGGAGAATTTTGTACACAATACTGGGCGCTCTGCTCACAGGCTCGAAGATACAGCTCACCATTAGCGACCATGGCAAAGACCGTATCGCCAACCGTCAGACTGTAGCCACCAAACAGTGAGCGATAGTGAATTGTCCCCAGAGAAGCCAGATATTCCTGCGATTTATAGATCCTTGCATAAGAAAGCTCTTTCATAAAAATCCTTTTTAAATCATAACGTAAGCAAATGATTTTCAGTAGCGGATCCGTTAATGACGAAAATAGGCAACTTATGCGTATGGGGCAAGATGAATTTTATTTTTCCCATGACGACGACTAAAAATTGCGAACCTGTTTCCGAAAATAAGGTTGATCTTTGTTGAAGGCAGAGTTACTGTATATTCATACAGTAACTCACAGGGCTGGATTGATTATGTACACTTCAGGCTATGCAAATCGTTCTTCGTCGTTCTCTTCCACATCAAGCAACATTGCGCGCGTTTCATCAGAGAACGCAACCGCTGGGCTTATCAGTGAAGTGGTCTATCGCGAGGACCAGCCCATGATGACACAACTGCTGCTGCTTCCCCTGCTGCAACAGTTGGGGCAACAATCTCGCTGGCAGCTGTGGCTGACGCCTCAGCAAAAATTAAGCCGGGAGTGGGTGCAGTCAGCTGGACTTCCATTGACGAAAGTCATGCAAATTAGTCAGCTCTCCCCCTGCAATACGCTGGAATCGATGATTCGTGCACTACGCACGGGTAATTACAGTGTTGTCATTGGCTGGCTGGCGGAAGAATTAACGGAAGATGAACATGCCGAACTTGTCAAAGCGGCTGATGAAGGTAATGCGATGGGATTTATCATGCGTCCGGTTCGCGCTCAGACATTTGCGGGGAGACAGCATTCCGGGCTAAAAATTCACTCGAATTTGTATCATTGAGTAAAATTAGGATTTATCCTGGAATTTTTTTTCATCTCTCAATTTGCCTTTGAGCTGTAATGTGTTTTTCGTCTGAACGCCTGTCAGAAGCGGTTTTCAGGATATCCTCAGTACATTTATTCAGCTATAAATGTTAAATATTGTGTATACAAGCCTTTTTTTTTCATATGCCTGACGGACTTCACACTTGTAAGTTTTCAACTACGTTGTAGACTTTACATCGCCAGGGGTGCTCGGCGTAAGCCGCAGATATCGGTAGAGTAACTATTGAACTGGTCCCCGGGTGAAGGATTTAACCGTGTTATCTCTCTTCGGAGATATTCATGGCGAATTTTGGATGATAACGAGGCGCAAAAAATGAAAAAGACAGCTATCGCAATTGCAGTGGCACTGGCTGGTTTCGCTACCGTGGCGCAGGCCGCTCCGAAAGATAACACCTGGTACGCTGGTGCTAAAATGGGCTGGTCTCAGTACCATGATATTGGCAACAACCAGATCAATAACACCGGGCCTACCCACGAAAGCCAACTGGGTGCCGGTGCGTTCGGTGGTTATCAGGTTAACCCGTACGTTGGTTTCGAAATGGGTTATGACTGGTTAGGTCGTATGCCGTACAAAGGCACTGCCGACACTACCAATCAAAATGGCGCTTTCAAAGCTCAGGGCGTTCAGTTGACCGCTAAACTGGGTTACCCAATCACTGACGATCTGGACGTTTATACTCGTCTGGGTGGTATGGTTTGGCGTGCAGACGCTAAAAGCAGCAGCGGCTTCAAAGACCACGACACTGGTGTATCCCCAGTATTCGCTGGTGGCGTAGAGTATGCAATTACTCCTGAAATCGCTACCCGTCTGGAATACCAGTGGACCAACAACATCGGTGACGCGAACACCGTTGGCGGTCGTCCGGATAACGGTCTGTTGAGCGTTGGTGTTTCTTACCGTTTTGGCCAGCAGGAAGAAGCAGCTCCAGTAGTTGTTGCTCCGGCTCCGGCTCCAGAAGTACAGACCAAGCACTTCACTCTGAAGTCTGACGTTCTGTTCAACTTCAACAAAGCAACTCTGAAACCAGAAGGCCAGCAGGCTCTGGACCAGATGTACAGCCAGCTGAGCAACCTGGATCCGAAAGACGGCTCCGTAGTGGTTCTGGGCTTCACTGACCGCATCGGTTCTGACGCTTACAACCAGGGTCTGTCCGAGAAACGTGCTCAGTCCGTTGTTGATTACCTGATCTCTAAAGGTATTCCTTCTGACAAAATCTCTGCACGTGGCATGGGTGAATCCAACCCAGTTACTGGCAACACCTGTGACAACGTGAAAGCTCGCGCTGCACTGATCGACTGCCTGGCTCCGGATCGTCGTGTTGAGATCGAAGTTAAAGGCATCAAAGACGTTGTAACTCAGCCTCAGGCTTAAGTTATCGTCTTATAAAAAACCCCGCTATGCGGGGTTTTTTTTCATCTGTTTTCATCCAAAGTAAGCCACGCATTAAACCAGCCGACCGCTACTCTTTCCCCAGCAACGCCTGTAAATCCTGTTTCAATGTCGACATTTTGTTCGCGTACTTCTCTTTATGCTCTGCGTCTTCAATCAGCTGCACAATAGTTTCAGAAAGCGTTTTTCCGCGCCGCTGCGCAAGACCTGCCAGACGCTGCCAGACCATAAATTCCAGATCGATGGATTTCTTCCGGGTATGCTGATGCTCAGCATTAAAGTGCCGCTTGCGCCTGGCACGTATGGTTTGTTTCATACGATTAAGCAGCGCAGGATTCATGTGTTCTTCAATCCAGCTATTGACCCGCACCGGTTCATTTTCGAGGGTTAGCAATAAATCAACGGCTTCTTTGGCAGCGCTGGCCTCGACGTAACGGGTGATTAATTCCCCCTCACGATGCTTCTTCACCAGATACTTCCATTTCCAGCCGCTTTCAAGGTTTTCAAGTTGTTGATATTTCATTGCGATCTCAATGTTACCGTGTAACTCTTATCAGAATATCAGCTTTTTCGGCATCTGAAGAAAAGAATATCCAGCCTGTGAACTGCCGCGCGTCATCACAAGCGTTTCGCGGCGCTTTCCAGGTGTTTAGTGGTGAGGGTTACGGTATAATCTCGTTTTTTACAACAGACTAAAAAACATCAACTTTGACCATTACGAAACTTGCATGGCGTGATCTGGTTCCTGATACCGACAGTTATCAGGAAGTATTTGCACAGCCGCACGTCACTGACGATACCGACACCTTACTTAGTGATACTCAGCCACGTTTACAATTCGCGCTAGAGCAGCTTCTTCAGCACTGGACAACATCCTCGTTCATGTTGGTAAAAGCACCGGAAGAGCTTGAGTATCTCAACCTTATTGCAAAGGCTGCACGTCCCTTGCACACGGATGCAGGAAGCCTGACTGGCGGTCATTACGACATCTCCGGTCACACTATTCGTTATCGTACAGCTGAGAAAGCGGAAGACAATTTTGCGACGTTGACGCAGGTGGTCAGCGCTGACTGGGCCGAAGCCGAACAACTGTTTGGCTGTCTGCGTCAGTTCAATGGCGAAATTACGCTGCAGCCAGGTCTGGTACATCTGGCCAATGGGGGTGTGCTGGTTATCTCATTGCGCACGCTGTTGGCCCAACCCCTGTTGTGGATGCGCCTGAAAGCCATTGTCAGCCACGAGCGTTTTGATTGGGTGGCTTTTGATGAGTCTCGCCCATTACCCGTTTCCGTTCCGCCTATGCCGCTTAAACTGAAAGTGATTTTAGTCGGTGAACGCGAATCACTGGCGGATTTTCAGGACATGGAGCCAGAACTGGCTGAGCAGGCCATTTACAGCGAATTTGAAGACAACCTGCAGATAGTCGATGCCGAAACCATGACACAGTGGTGTCAATGGGTCACGCATACTGCCATGCGCAATAATTTGCCTTACCCCGCTCCCGATGCCTGGCAGGTTCTGATCCGTGAAGCCGTTCGCTATACCGGTGAACAGGATACATTGCCGCTTAACCCGCTGTGGATCACCCGACAGTTCAAAGAGGTGGCTCCGTTATGCGAGGGCGAAACCTGTAATGCTGAACAGTTC
The DNA here is from genome assembly GCF_030332975.1 of Citrobacter sp. Cpo032. Classification (NCBI taxonomy): domain Bacteria; kingdom Pseudomonadati; phylum Pseudomonadota; class Gammaproteobacteria; order Enterobacterales; family Enterobacteriaceae; genus Citrobacter; species Citrobacter sp. Cpo032. The sequence continues at coordinate 23,920 of NZ_JAOWGU010000049.1, read as the reverse complement.
AGCCTGATGCTGGCTCAGCGCGAATGGCGTGAGGGATTCCTGGCTGAACGCATGCAGGATGAAATTCTGCAAGAGCAGATCCTTATCGAGACAGAAGGCGAGCGTATTGGCCAGATCAACGCCTTGTCGGTGATTGAGTTTCCAGGCCACCCACGCGCATTTGGCGAGCCTTCTCGTATCAGTTGCGTCGTGCATATTGGCGACGGCGAGTTTACGGATATTGAACGCAAAGCCGAGCTTGGCGGAAATATTCATGCCAAGGGTATGATGATTATGCAGGCGTTCCTGATGTCGGAACTCCAGCTGGAGCAACAAATCCCCTTCTCTGCCTCACTGACCTTTGAGCAATCTTACAGTGAGGTGGACGGTGACAGCGCGTCTATGGCAGAACTGTGCGCATTGATTAGCGCTCTCGCCGACGTTCCTGTAAATCAAAGTATCGCCATTACCGGTTCTGTCGATCAGTTTGGTCGGGCACAACCTGTCGGTGGTCTGAATGAGAAAATTGAAGGTTTCTTCACCATCTGCCAGCAGCGTGAGCTGACGGGCACGCAGGGCGTTATCATTCCTTCGGCTAACGTCAGACACCTCAGCCTGCAGCCTGCGCTGCTACAGGCCATAGAAGAAGAAAAATTCACTATCTGGGCGGTGGACGACGTGACCGATGCGCTGCCACTGTTGTTAAATCTGGTGTGGGATGGCGAAGGCCAGACAACGCTGATGCAAACCATTCAGGAGCGTATTGCCACGGCAACGCAACAGGAAGGTCGTCACCGTTTTCCATGGCCGCTACGTTGGCTGAACTGGATTATTCCGAACTGATCGGACTTGTTCAGCGTACACGTGTTAGCTATCCTGCGTGCTTCAATAAAATAAGGCTTACAGAGAACATGGTAGATAAACGCGAATCCTATACGAAAGAAGACCTTCTTGCCTCTGGTCGCGGTGAGCTGTTTGGCGCTAAAGGGCCACAACTGCCAGCACCAAGCATGCTGATGATGGACCGTGTCATCAAGATGACCGAAACCGGTGGCAACTTTGACAAAGGTTATGTTGAAGCTGAACTGGATATCAACCCGGACCTGTGGTTCTTCGGTTGTCACTTTATCGGCGATCCGGTGATGCCGGGCTGCCTGGGTCTCGACGCCATGTGGCAACTGGTTGGATTCTATCTCGGCTGGCTGGGCGGCGAAGGTAAAGGCCGTGCGCTGGGCGTAGGCGAAGTCAAATTCACCGGCCAGGTTCTGCCGACCGCGAAGAAAGTCACTTACCGCATTCACTTCAAACGCATCGTTAACCGTCGCCTGATCATGGGCCTGGCAGATGGTGAAGTGCTGGTTGATGGTCGACTGATCTATACCGCAAACGATCTGAAAGTGGGTCTTTTCCAGGACACTTCCGCGTTCTAATCCAGAGCTGGGAAGCAGCCAGACATTAACGTTTCTTCGTTTTATCTGGTGTGCAAAAAGGCGAAACCTCCGCTCTGCGGAGGTTTCTTTTATCTAAAGAGACAGAATCAGGCCATTAAAACCCTATCCCCCATGGCTTCTCGCCAGCCTCCCAGCCAGTATGACCTCTGATTCAGCGTCTGATAGGGACACATTTCTTTTGAGCGTCCGGCAATGCCGGCCTGATATCCACGTTGATGTGCCCGTTCCAGGCGATCTCGTTTTTGTCTCTTCATGCCTCGTTTCCCTCATTTTTGGGTCTGGTGGAAAAGAAAACAGTGATTACTAAGTGTGCAATCACACTAAACGAATACCCCTAAACATCAGGCTCGTCAATGCGCAAAATTCACGCCAGTGTCATATTTGTGAGCTAGCCTCTAAATCATTTGTACAAAAATAGTCAGTCAGAACAGCTATCTTCACGGCTAAAAAAATAAAAAAAACCGCCCCGGGCAATGAACCAGGGGCGGCATAATTTACAATTATTTAAGCTTAAGGGATGCGTTTCAGCTCTTGAGCAATGGCCGTTGCTTCCTGACTCCAGGCGTTGGCAAGAACCTTCACCATCTCATCGTAGCCGTCTTTAGTCTGTACAGCTTCGATGTGGAACGGGCGTTTGATCAGTTGTCCCTGATGATTCAGCAACCATTCACCGCTCACAATAACCTTACCATCGTACCGACCGTGGAAGCCGGTTACGGTAACGTTCAGCGTATCCTGAGTGCTTCCCAGCGGCTGTGAAGCGACAACCCAGCCAGGCAACTGCATACTGAGGTTCGCAACCAGTGTATTGCGCAATTGCTGATCTAATGGGCTGGCCCAGAGATTATTATTGGCTATCACATATTTCACATCGCTGGTCTGGTAAACCACCCCATTACCGGCCAGATAATCAGGTACCGCAATCTGTTCAACCCACAGCAGACGGTTTCCCTGATTGGCGGAGCTCTGCACTCCGCCTTGTGCGATAGGGAGCTGATAATAGCTTTTATTTTCTCCGCTGGAGCTGCATGACGTCAGCCAGACCGCCATCATCACCACTAGCCACTTTTTCATTGTTTCGCCCTCTTCGGCTCTGGATCTTTTTTGTCCTTCGCTTCAAATACCAGCGCATTACTCTTATCGTTCAACGTTTTCAGTACCGGTTGCAGTTCACGCAGTACCTGATCAAGACGCTGCATATCCGCCACCATCTTGTTGTAGGCCGCGGAACCAGGCTGGAAGCCCTGCATACTACGATTCAGTTCACGTAGCGTGTTCTGCATATCCGCCGGCAGATCCTGCATCGACTGGCTGGACGTGATCTTGTTCATGTTATCCAGCGTGGTTTGCAGATGTTTCATCGTGCGTTGGCTTTCCGACAGCGTATTGGTTGCCTGCTCAATCATCGGGTTCAGCGGCAGATTGTTAATCTTATCCAACGCTTCCATCAGACGCTGTTGGATCTGCGCCAGACCACCGCTCACGGTCGGAATAATTTGATAACCATTGAATTCGCGTACACCGGTAATCGGCGGCTCTTTCGGGTAGAAGTCGAGATCGACATACAGCGCGCCGGTCACCAGGTTCCCGGTTTTGAGCGATCCTCGTAATCCGCGTTTAAGCAGTTGCTCCAAATGAGCGCCAACATCGGTATCTTCTCCCAGCTGTGCCTTCAGACGTTCTGGTTCAATACGCACCAGCACCGGAATACGGTAATCATTGTTAAATACCTGACGCATATTCGGTGAGAAGAAAGGTACTTTACTCACCGTACCCAAGCGGATGCCACGGAATTCCAGCGGTGCACCAGGCTGTAGGCCACGAATCGAATCTTTAAAGAACATCAGGTAATCAATATGATCGGTATACAGGGAATCCTGAATACTTTTTTGATCGTCATAGAGGTTAAATGAGGCCTGCTGCTCAACCGGTTGACCTTGTTCCAGTCCTTCGGGCACATCAAAACTTACACCACCGCCAAACAGCGTGGAGAGCGATCCCATTTCTACGCGCATACCTGCTGAGGTAAGATCTACGGCGATCCCGCTGTCTTTCCAGAAACGTACATTGCTGGTCACCAGACGATCGTTAGGCGCATTGATGAAAAGCTGATAGCTGATCGTACGCTTTTGCGCATCAAACGTGCTGGTTTCAACCGAGCCCACACGATAGCCGCGGAAAAGCACCGGATCGCCTGGGCTCAACTGACCGGCTTTTTTACTGTCCAGAATCACACGGATCCCTTTTGCATCTGGCGGAGCCAGCGGCGGTGAATCCAGCAGTTGGTAATTTTCCAGCTTACTGCCTTTATTGCCGGGCTGCAGTTCAATATAAGCCCCGGACAATAACGTGCCGAGCCCACTGATACCTTCACGTCCAACCTGCGGCTTCACCACCCAAAAGACAGAATCTTTATGCAGCAGCTTTTCCATTCCGGAGTTAAGACGCGCTTTAATCTCCACATGGGTCAAATCATCAGTCAGGGTTGCGCTCTCGACGATACCGACATCCACGCTGCGGCTCTTAATCGTCGTTTTGCCCCCTTCAATACCTTCGGCATTGGTGGTAATCAGCGTGACCTGTGGCCCCTGATGACTGTAGTGATAAAACAGTACCCACGCGCCAATGAGTGCAGTGACGATAGGGAATATCCACACGGGCGACCAGTTTTTTACCTTTTGCACTTTGGCTTCCCCACTTTTAGATTCCATGCTGTCAGGACTCCTCATGGCCTGGTTCTGGTTCACGGTCCCACGACAGACGCGGATCAAATGTCATCGCAGAAAACATTGTCATAATGACGACTAAAGCAAACATCAAAGCACCCATTGCAGGATAAATGTTCATTAACCCTCCCATGCGTACCAGCGCAGAGAGTACCGCAATCACAAAGACGTCGATCATTGACCAGCGACCGACAAATTCCACAACTTCATAAATCAGGTGCATACGTTCGCTGTCGCGTTTGCCGTGCCCTTTGGCATCCCAACATAGCCAGGCAATGGCGATCATTTTCAACGTCGGCACCATAATACTGGCGATAAAAATAACCGCAGCCACCGGATAAGAGCCTTCGCTCCAGATTAAAACCACCCCCTCAAGTATCGTTGATGGCAGCTTTGACCCGAGCAGATCGGTAATCATAATCGGCAAAATATTGGCAGGAAGATAAAGCATGATCGACGTGAACAGTAATGCCAACGTCCATTGCAGACTGTTTTTACGCCGCACATATCCTTTCGTCTGGCAGCGCGGACACACCCGTTCATCAGCGGGAAGAATCGCGGTGCAGCAAGAGCAGGAACGCAGTCCCTGTCGAATGCCGGGCACGCCTGGTTTTAACTCCTGCTTAATCACTGGCATTGGCGCAATATCATCCCACAGCCAGCGACGGTCAACGCACTGGAATGCGCGCAGTTGCAAAACGCAAAAGAAGCACCACGGAATAAAGCTGCTGCCCACGCCAATATCGCCGTAAGCCATAAGCTTAACAAAGCTGACCAGCACGCCAGCGAGGAAGATTTCCGCCATCCCCCAGCTTTTTAACTGGAACAGGACGCGTGCAAGACCCGCCTTAAGTCTGGCGGGCATCTGCACCCGATTCACCAGCAGCAAGATAGTCAGCAGGCAAAACGCGGGGACCAACTGCACGAATAATAAAAAGAAGGTGCCGAGACTGGCGTAGTCTTCAGAAAAGAGAACGCTGGGGATCTCCAGCAACGTCACTTCGCTGCTCACCCCTGCGACGTTCATATTCACAAAGGGGAAGAGGTTTGACAGAAGCAGCATGAATAATGCTGCTAATACATAGGCGGTAGGACGCTGTCGCGGCGCGTCCCACTCAACCGTTAACGTAGTGCCACATCGTGGACATGCCGCTTTTTGACCATGCTCAAGGCGAGGTAACGCCACCAGCATGTCACACTGCGAGCACAAAATATGCTTCGCGGCATGGTGATGTTCGCACATATGTGCTCCTTTAAATTATGCGCCGTTCTTCAAAGACTCAAGATACTCCCAGCGCTCAAAGGCTTGCTCAAGTTCTTGTTCCGCTTCGTTCAGATTAGCTAATACCTGCTGTGTTTGCTCATGTGGCTGACTGAAAAAAGCGGCGTCAGCAACCTGCGCTTGTAGCCTTTCCAGTTTAGCTTCCAGTTCTTCAAGCTGAGCGGGGAGCTGCTCCAGTTCGCGCTGCAGTTTATAGCTTAGTTTGCTCGTGCCACGTTTGACAATTTCTGCTTTAGGAGCAACAGCTTCCTCTGTTTTTTTCGCGACCGGTTGTTTAAACGCCACATACTGAGATTGCTGGCTGCGCGCGTCATGATAACCACCGACATAACGACCAATTTTACCGCCGCCTTCGAAGATCCAGCATTCAGTTACAGTATTATCCACAAACTGACGGTCGTGGCTTACCAGCAGTACAGTCCCCTGATAGCTATCAATTAGTTCTTCAAGCAGTTCCAGCGTTTCGACGTCAAGATCGTTCGTTGGTTCATCGAGAATCAAAAGATTGCTGGGTTTCAGAAAAAGACGCGCCAACAGCAGGCGATTTCGTTCCCCACCAGAGAGCGCTCGCACTGGCGTCATCGCGCGTTTCGGATGGAACAGGAAGTCCTGCAGATAACCCAGCACATGGCGAGGTTTACCGTTAACCATCACCTCTTGCTTACCTTCAGCCAGGTTATCCATCACGGTTTTATCTGGATCCAGTTCGGCGCGGTGCTGATCGAAATAGGCCACTTCCAGCTTGGTGCCGACGTGAATGCGTCCACTGTCAGCCTGAAGCTGGCCTAACATCAGCTTCAGCAGCGTTGTTTTGCCGCAGCCGTTCGGTCCGATTAGCGCAATTTTGTCGCTACGTTGTACCTGTGCGGAGAAATCTTTTACCAGCTGCTTTCCATCAACCTGGTAATCCACGTTCTCCATTTCGAAAACAATCTTGCCTGAACGGCTCGCCTCTTCGACCTGCATCTTCGCCGTGCCCATCACTTCGCGGCGTTCGCCACGCTCGCGACGCATGGCTTTCAGTGCGCGCACGCGGCCTTCGTTGCGGGTACGGCGCGCTTTGATCCCCTGACGGATCCAGACCTCTTCCTGCGCCAGCTTGCGGTCAAACTCTGCATTTTGTAACTCTTCTACGCGCAGCGCTTCTTCTTTCTCCAGCAGATACTGATCGTAATTCCCCGGATAAGTCACCAGCTTGCCACGATCGAGGTCGACGATACGCGTCGCCATATTGCGTATAAATGAACGGTCGTGGGAAATGAAGATGATTGTCCCATTGAAGGATTTCAGGAACCCTTCCAGCCAGTCGATAGTTTCAATATCCAGGTGGTTCGTTGGTTCATCCAGCAGCAGTACACGCGGATTGCTCACTAACGCGCGGCCCAGCGCAGCTTTACGCAGCCAACCGCCTGAAAGCGAAGAAAGTGCGGCGTTTGGATCCAGCCCCAACTGCTCCAGTACTTCATTAATACGACTTTCGAGCTGCCACAGATTGTGATGATCGAGCATTTCCTGAACCCGCGCCATCTCATTCAGATTCCTGTCGCTCGGATCAGTCATCACCAGACGCGAAATATCGTGATAACGCTTGAGATATTCGGCCTGCTCTTCGATACCCTCGGCAACGAAATCATACACGCTGCCCTCAACATTACGCGGCGGATCCTGTTGCAGACGCGCCACAACCAGATCCTGCTCATAAATAATACGCCCGTCGTCAAGACCCTGTTCACGGTTCAGGATCTTCATCAGCGTCGATTTACCCGCGCCGTTACGGCCTACCAGACAGACGCGTTCGTTATCCTCGATATGCAGTTCCGCATTATCAAGAAGGGGTGCATCGCTGAACGACAGCCATGCACCATGCATACTGATCAATGACATTTATTTATCCTTTCAGGCTGCGGTAATCAGCCAGCAATTGTGGATCTGACGGTTACGGGCAAAGTCCTGGGAAAGCGTTTTTTGGGTAATTTCTTGTGCTTTCAATCCCAGTTCAGCCAAACCGTCGAGATCCATACGGAACCCACGTTTGTTGTTGGAGAACATGATCGTGCCGTCTTTACGCAGCAGACGTTTCAGATCTTTCATCAGCGCCAGATGATCGCGCTGCACATCAAACGAATCTTCCATACGTTTTGAGTTAGAGAACGTCGGCGGATCGATGAAAATCAGATCAAACTGTTCATTCGCATCACGCAGCCAGCCCAGGCAATCAGCCTGAATTAAACGGTGAGCGCGACCGCTCAGGCCGTTCAGACGCAGGTTACGTTCCGCCCATTCCAGATAGGTACGCGACATATCGACCGTCGTGGTGCTACGCGCGCCGCCCAATCCTGCATGTACGCTGGCGCTACCGGTGTAGGAAAACAGGTTGAGGAAGTCCTTACCTTTACTCATCTGCCCCAACATGCGGCGCGCAATACGGTGATCGAGGAATAAACCCGTATCAAGGTAGTCAGTCAGGTTCACCCACAGGCGCGCGTTGTACTCGCTTACCTCAATGAATTCCCCCTTCTCATTCATCTTCTGATACTGATTCTTGCCTTTCTGACGCTCACGGGTTTTCAGCACCAGTTTGTTTGGCGCGATTTCCAATACTGACAGCGTGGCGGCAATGATGTCGAACAAGCGTTGACGTGCTTTTTGCGCATCGACCGTCTTCGGCGGTGCGTATTCCTGAACCACGACCCAATCACCGTAACGATCTACTGCAACGTTGTATTCCGGCAGGTCAGCGTCATACAGGCGATAGCATTCAATGCCTTCCTGACGCGCCCATTTTTCCAGCTTCTTAATATTCTTGCGCAGGCGGTTGGCATAATCTTCCGCTACCGTGGCAGGCTTGCTGTCCGCAGTGGTCTCTGCAACATGATAATTCTTCTGCACACAATCCAGTGGACCGTTTTTCGCTTTGAACTGCTTGTCGGCACGTAATTGCAGGCTGCTGAGCAGATCCGGCGAAGCGCTGAACAGCGACAAATTCCAGCCGCCAAACTGGTTTTTCATCGTACGGCCCAGCAGGCTGTGCAGGGCAATCAGCGCCGGTTCGCTATCCAGACGTTCGCCGTAAGGCGGGTTACTGATAACTGTCCCATACGGTCCTTTCGGCAGCGGATTGCTCAGTTTGGCGACATCTTTCACGTCAAACGTCATCAGATCGGCGATACCGGCGCGGCGAGCATTACTACGCGCTTTTTCAATCACGCGCGCATCGCTATCGGATCCATAAAAATGCGAGGTATAGTCAGCCAGTCCCTTACGCGCACGCACCTGCGCTTCGGCTTTAACTTCTTGCCAGACGGCTTCGTCGTGTTGCGCCCAACCGCTGAAGCCCCAGTATCCACGGTGCAGACCCGGCGCGCGATCGGTCGCCCACATTGCCGCTTCAATCAGCAGCGTACCGGAACCACACATCGGATCGAGTAACGGGGTTCCCGGCTGCCAGCCAGAACGCATAACAATAGCGGCGGCCAGCGTCTCTTTAATCGGTGCCTGACCCGCGCGATCGCGATAGCCACGCTGATGCAAACCGTCACCGCTTAGATCGAGCGCAATGCTGGCAGTATCTTTGTTCAACCAGACGTTGATGCGCAGATCCGGAGATTCACGATCCACATTCGGACGCGGCATATTTTTGCGGGTAAAGGCATCGACAATCGCATCCTTGACCTTCAGCGCGCCGTACTGGCTGTTACGAATGGTCTCGTTCAGTCCGCTAAAATGGACGGCAAACGTAGCACCAGGGTTAAATATCTCTGTCCAGTCGATTGCCTGAACGCCGAGGTACAGATCAAGATCGCTGTAGACCTTGCACTCTCCCATCGGCAGGATAATGCGCGAGGCCAGGCGGCTCCACATCAGGCTCTGGTAAACAAGCCGCGTGTCGCCCTTAAAATGGACCCCACCCTGAACGACCTGACACTCCAGCGCGCCGAGGTTTTCCAGTTCAGTTTTTAACAGCTCTTCCAGCCCGCGGGCCGTACTGGCAAACAGAGAATTCATAATGTCACTTTTACTCCAAGAAAATTGCTGCGCATTATAGCTAATATGGGCTGTATGTCATAAAGTTGAAGGCTTATTTTCATTCGAGGGGCTGTACAGTGGTCACGTTAACCCGACTTTTTATTCATCCGGTTAAATCAATGCGCGGCATTGGGCTTACGCATGCCCTGGCAGATATTAGCGGTCTCGCCTTTGATCGCATATTTATGATCACTGAACCTGACGGAACGTTCATAACCGCCCGCCAGTTCCCACAAATGGTCCGTTTTACGCCTTCCCCATTCCACGATGGACTGCATCTTACAGCTCCAGATGGCAGCAGCGCGCTCGTGCGATTTGCCGACTTCGCTCCCCAGGATGCGCCAACAGAAGTATGGGGAAACCATTTTACCGCGCGTATTGCGCCAGCGGCTATCAACCAGTGGCTTAGCGGCTTTTTCTCCCGTGAAGTGCAGTTACGCTGGGTCGGCCCGCAGCTGACGCGCCGTGTAAAACGCCATGTTGATGTTCCTTTATCCTTCGCTGATGGTTATCCTTATCTGCTGGCCAACGAAGCATCCCTGCGCGATCTGCAACAGCGCTGTCCGGCAAGCGTCAAAATGGAACAGTTTCGCCCCAATATAGTGGTTTCGGGAGCTGGTGCCTGGGAAGAAGATACCTGGAAAGTGATTCGTATTGGCGACGTCATTTTTGATGTAGCAAAACCCTGTAGCCGCTGTATTTTCACGACAGTTAGCCCGGAAAAAGGCCAGAAACACCCATCCGGTGAACCGCTTGCCACATTGCAAACCTTCCGTACTGCGGTAGATAACGGCGATGTCGATTTCGGTCAGAATCTTATCGCGCGTAACAGTGGCGTTATTCGCGTCGGCGATGAGGTAGAAATTTTGGCAACCGGCCCCGCCAGAGCGTACGGCGCGGCTGAATCAGACGAAACTACACCCGAACAACAACCTGATGCCACGGTGCTTATTGACTGGCAGGGACAGACCTTTCGCGGAAATAATCAACAGGTATTGCTTGAGCAGTTGGAAAACCAGGGTATCCGGGTTCCCTATTCATGCCGGGCAGGCATTTGCGGATGCTGTCGAATTCGACTGGTAGAAGGCGAAGTTAGCCCGTTGAAGAAATCAGCGATGGGGGACGACGGAACGATTCTGTGCTGTAGCTGTGTTCCCAAAACGGCAATCAGGCTGGAGAGCTAAACCGCCTGCTCAAGGCTGAAACTGTCAACAACGGCCTGCGGTTTCAGTCTGTCATTCATTATTTTAATCGCATCGCCAAGCTGCATCGTACGCCCGGCGATAACCACGCCAGGTTGCGCAAGCAGGCAAAGCGCGGCGTTTTCACCCGGCTCAACCACTAACAGGTTTACCTGTTCATCGGTATCGCTTAAATCAACACAGGCTGCGTCACCCACGACCGGCGACCAGTTAATACCGTGTGCGACAAAGTGCCAGCTTTTTGGCATTTGCGGTTTGAGATAACGAATCGCCACCAGCGCATTAAGCACCAGTTCCGCTTTTTGTTCTTTGGCTAAATCCAGGTAGCGACATTTTTCTTCAAAGGAAAAATAAAGCGCGGCGTCATCAACACAAAAACCTGACGGAGAAAATGCATCAGGAGTGAGCATTTTACGAGCAAAACGCGAACGGAATAACATGCCATTGGCTAAATCGAGCATCATACGATCGTGCTCTTCATCATAATACCAGCGCCAGTTATCGTCGGGTTTAATTCGCATCAGTTTCTCTCCTTTCCTTAATCATCACCGTTACGACAGTATCCTTTTGCCGCTTCGTTTATTGCCCTAATAATAAAAGCTCAGAATGTTTAAATAAGCAACAGTAAAGGAATATAAAACAACCAGGGCTAGAAATAAAGCCCTGGTTTGTGATTAAGGTAGCATTCAGATATTGCTGACGATTTCTTTTATCAACGGCGGACCTTTAAAAATAAAGCCCGAATAAATCTGTACGAGGGTTGCACCAGCAGCTATTTTCTCACGTGCAGCAATCACCGAGTCGATACCACCAACACCAATAATCGGCAGCTGACCTTTTAATTCCTGAGACAACTGGCGAATAATTTCTGTACTTTTTAATTGCAACGGTCGACCGCTCAGACCACCCATTTGATCGCAATTTTTCATTCCCTGAACAAGAGAACGATCGAGGGTGGTGTTAGTCGCAATTACGCCATCAATATTATGACGAACTAAACTATCGGCGACCTGGATCAGTTCTTCCACAGAAAGATCCGGCGCGATCTTTACCGCCACCGGAACATATTTATGGTGGATCGCCTGCAGATCGTTTTGCTTATTTTTAATTGCCGTCAGGAGATCGTCCAGCGCCTCGCCGTATTGTAGCGTACGTAATCCCGGCGTATTCGGCGAAGAGATATTAATCGCGATATAACCAGCATAAGCATAGACTTTTTCCATACAAATCAGATAGTCATCTTTGCCGTTCTCTACTGGGGTATCTTTGTTCTTACCAATATTAATCCCCAGAATACCGTCGAAATGCGATTTTTTAACGTTCTCAACCAGGTTATCAACCCCGTGGTTATTAAACCCCATGCGGTTGATCAAACCTTCTGCATCGACCAGACGGAATAGACGCGGTTTATCGTTACCCGGCTGAGGGCGTGGCGTCACGGTACCAATCTCAATGGAACCAAATCCCATCGCGCCGAGCGCATCAATGCACTCCCCGTCTTTATCCAGTCCGGCAGCAAGCCCGAGCGGATTTTTAAACGTCAACCCCATACAGGTAACCGGTTTTGCCGGTACTTTCTGGCGTACAAGCGCTTCAAGCGGTGTGCCGGTAATGCGACGTAATTGCTGGAATGTCAATTCATGAGCGCGCTCTGGATCGAGCTGAAAAAGGGCTTTACGAACGAAGGGGTAGTACATGAACTCTCCTGGATTCCCGGTGTGCAAACCGGGGGCGTATTATGTGCGATCGCGAGCAAAAAGGGAATTGACCTGCGGCAATAAATAGCAATCGTTTTCCTCGCCTCTGCCTTTTTATTCAATTTCCAACTTTTCTATCCCGTATAAATCATTTCGATAAACAAAATCTCTCTGCCAGACTGCTCAAATTGTTATCAATGTTAACCAAAAGCAAACAATTAGTTATAAGGGGAGAATGAAATTATGCGCGTCATCACTCTGGCGGGGAGCCCTCGCTTTCCCTCTCGATCCAGTGCGTTACTGGAATATGCCCGAGAAAAACTTCACGGTCAGGATGTCGAAATCTTTCACTGGAACCTGCACAATTTTGCCCCGGAAGACCTAATCTATGCTCGTTTCGACAGTCCGGCGCTGAACACATTTATCGAACAATTGCAGGATGCAGACGGGCTGATTGTCGCAACACCAGTCTATAAAGCCGCTTACTCTGGCGCCCTGAAAACCCTGCTCGACCTACTCCCCGAGCGGGCGCTGGAAGGGAAAGTGGTTTTGCCGTTGGCGACCGGCGGCAGCGTGGCGCATTTACTTGCCGTCGATTACGCGCTGAAACCGGTACTGAGCGCATTAAAGGCCCAGGAGATCCTGCACGGTGTGTTTGCCGATGATTCACAGGTGATTGATTATCAGCATAAACCTCAGTTTACGCCCAATCTTCAGCAGCGTCTGGACAGTGCGCTCGATACCTTCTGGCTGGCGTTGCATCGTCGCGATGTCCAACTTCCTCAACTGAACACCCTGCGAGGTGCCGCTCATGCTTGATTTTCTCAGGCGTCACACGTCATGGCTGGCACTGACCGGGTTGTTGTCGCTGTCAACGCTGGGGCATGCCGCAGAATCGGCCCCCGATGCTCTGCGTATTGGTTACCAGAAAGGAAGCGTCAGTATGGTGCTGGCCAAAAGCCATCAGCTACTCGAGAAACGCTATCCGCAGACTAAAATCTCGTGGGTCGAATTCCCGGCTGGACCGCAAATGCTGGAAGCACTCAATATCGGCAGTATCGATCTCGGCAGTACCGGTGACATTCCGCCGATTTTCGCCCAGGCAGCCGGGGCCGATCTGGTTTACGTGGGCGTCGAGCCGCCCAAACCGAAAGCCGAAGTGATTCTGGTGCCAAAAAATAGCCCGATCCAGAGCGTCGCGCAGCTTAAAGGACATAAAGTCGCCTTCCAGAAAGGCTCCAGCGCCCACAATTTACTGCTCCGGGCGCTGCAACAGGCCGGACTGAAATTTACCGATATTCAACCAACGTATCTGACTCCCGCCGATGCGCGAGCGGCCTTTCAGCAAGGAAACGTGGATGCGTGGGCTATCTGGGATCCCTATTATTCCGCCGCGTTACTGCAAGGTGATGTACGCGTACTGAAGGACGGCTCAGACCTCAAGCAAACCGGTTCGTTTTATCTCGCCGCCCGTCCTTATGCCGAGAAAAACGGCGCTTTTGTACTTGGCGTACTGGATACCTTTAGCCAGGCCGATGCGTTAACGCTCAACCAGCGCCAGCAAAGCATTACCCTGCTGGCCAAAACCATGGGGCTGCCTGAACCGGTGATTGCGTCTTATCTGGATCACCGTCCGCCAACCACCATTGTGCCAGTCAACGCCTCTGTTGCTGCCCTGCAACAACAAACCGCCGATCTGTTTTATGACAACCGTTTGGTGCCGAAAAAAATCGATATTCGCCAGCGTATCTGGCAACCCACTCAGCAGGCAGGAGAAAAATTATGAGTCTGAATATGTTCTGGTTTTTACCCACCCACGGTGACGGTCATTATCTTGGAACGGAAGAAGGTTCGCGCCCGGTCGATCACAGTTATCTGCAACAAATCGCGCAAACGGCCGATCGTCTTGGATTTACCGGCGTCCTGATCCCAACCGGTCGCTCTTGCGAAGATGCCTGGCTGGTCGCCGCTTCGATGATCCCGGTCACCCAGAGATTAAAGTTTCTGGTCGCGCTGCGCCCAAGCGTCACCTCGCCAACGGTTGCCGCACGTCAGGCTGCGACGCTCGACAGACTCTCAAATGGCCGGGCGTTATTTAACCTGGTGACCGGCAGCGATCCACAGGAGCTGGCAGGTGACGGCGTGTTCCTCGATCACACAGAACGATATGAAGCCTCTGCTGAATTTACTCAGGTCTGGCGGCGCTTGCTGCAAGGTGAAACGGTGGATTTCAACGGCAAACATATTCATGTCCGCGGCGCGAAGCTGCTTTTCCCTCCCGTTCAACAACCCCGGCCACCACTTTATTTCGGCGGCTCGTCTGATGTCGCACAAGACCTTGCTGCCGAGCAGGTTGATCTTTATCTGACCTGGGGCGAGCCGCCGGAACAGGTGAAAGCGAAGATTGAACAGGTGCGGGCCAAAGCAGCGGCGCTCGGGCGCAAGATCCGCTTTGGTATTCGTCTGCATGTGATCGTACGGGAGACAACCCACGAGGCGTGGCAGGCAGCGGATCGTCTGATAGCCCACCTTGATGACGACACCATTGCCAAAGCCCAGGCCGCCTTCTCAAGAACGGATTCGGTTGGTCAGCAGCGAATGGCTGCACTGCACAATGGTAAACGCGACAAACTGGAAATTAGTCCGAACCTGTGGGCAGGCGTTGGACTGGTACGCGGTGGTGCGGGTACCGCGCTGGTCGGAGATGGTCCGACTGTCGCGGCGCGTATCAATGAGTATGCCGCGCTGGGAATCGACAGCTTTGTGTTGTCCGGATACCCACATCTGGAAGAGGCATACAAGGTTGGCGAGCTGCTGTTCCCGCATCTGGATGTTGCTATACCAGAAATTCCGCAGCCACAGCGTCTGCACCAACAAGGCGAAGCGGTGGCAAACGAATTTATCCCGCGCAAAGTCGCGCAAAGCTAAGGAGCGGCTAATGGCAACGCCGAAAAACAGGTGGTTATTACGCCTCGCGCCCTGGTTTTTGCCGGTAGGTTTGGTGGCGCTCTGGCAGTTCGCATCTTCAATGGGCTGGCTGTCCACTCGCATTCTGCCCTCTCCGGAAGGTGTTATCGAAGCTTTCTGGACGCTTTCCGCCAGCGGCGAGCTTTGGCAGCATCTGGCCATCAGTTCCTGGCGCGCGCTGATCGGATTCTCCATCGGTGGATCGATTGGCCTGACACTGGGACTTATCAGCGGTCTTTCGCGTTGGGGAGAACGCCTGCTGGATACCTCGGTGCAGATGCTGCGTAACGTACCGCATCTGGCGCTGATCCCGCTGGTGATTTTGTGGTTCGGCATTGATGAACCCGCCAAGATCTTTCTCGTGGCGTTGGGCACGCTGTTCCCAATTTACATCAACACCTGGCATGGGATCCGTAGTATCGATCGTGGGCTGGTAGAAATGGCGCGCAGCTATGGATTATCCGGCTTTTCACTGTTTGTTCATGTGATCCTCCCCGGCGCCCTGCCCTCGATTATGGTCGGCGTGCGTTTTGCTCTCGGGCTGATGTGGCTGACGCTGATTGTGGCGGAAACCATTTCTGCCAATGCCGGTATTGGTTACCTGGCGATGAACGCCCGCGAATTTCTGCAAACCGATGTGGTCGTGGTGGCCATTATTCTCTACGCCCTGCTCGGCAAACTTGCCGACGTCAGCGCCCAATTGCTGGAGCGAGTCTGGCTACGCTGGCATCCGGCTTACCATGTAAAGGAGGCTACCGTATGAATACCGCTCGCCTGAATCAGGGTACACCGCTGTTGCTGAGCGCCGTGACAAAACAATACGCTGCCAATACAGTGCTCAATCAATTAGATTTGCATATTCCGGCCGGACAGTTTGTTGCTGTGGTTGGCCGCAGCGGCGGTGGTAAAAGTACATTGCTGCGTCTGCTGGCAGGGCTGGAATCGCCCACCTCAGGCGCATTACTTGCCGGAACCACCCCACTGGCGGAAATTCAGGATGATACACGTATGATGTTCCAGGATGCGCGTCTGCTGCCATGGAAGACGGTTATCGATAATGTGGGCCTGGGTCTGAAAGGTCAGTGGCGCGATGCGGCCCGAGATGCGCTGGCCGCCGTTGGGCTGGAGAGTCGTGCTCACGAATGGCCGGCTGCGCTGTCCGGTGGACAAAAACAGCGTGTCGCCCTGGCACGGGCATTAATTCATCGCCCCGGTTTGCTGCTGCTGGATGAACCCCTCGGCGCTCTGGATGCCCTAACCCGCCTTGAAATGCAGGATCTGATCGTCTCTTTATGGCAAGAGCACGGCTTTACCGTACTGCTGGTCACTCATGACGTCAGTGAAGCGGTGGCAATGGCCGATCGCGTGTTGCTGATTGAGGACGGAAAAATCGGACTGGATCTTACGGTGGATATTCAGCGCCCCCGCCGTTTGGGATCGGTACGGTTAGCCGATCTGGAAGCGGAAGTGTTGAACCGGGTTATGAAACGCGGCGAGACGGAACAACCGATCCTTCGACATGGATAACCGCTCAGAAAACCAGGCCCGGTAGCGCTTACCGGGCCTTTTGCCGGATGGCGGCGTTACCGCCTTATCCGGCCTACTAAACTACAGGTCAACGTTTCAGGCTAACGCTTTGTCAATCTTCTCGAACAGGTCGCCGGAAAGATTTTCCAGACCTTTCAGCTGTTCCAGCGCCGCACGCATTTTCGCCTGACGTTTTGCATCGTAACGTTTTAAGCGAATTAGCGGCTCAATCAGACGTGACGCCACCTGCGGGTTACGGCTATTAAGCTCAGTCAACATGTCGACCAGGAACTGATATCCACTACCATCTTCCGCATGGAATGCCGCCGGGTTGCTACCCGCAAAGGCACCGATCAGCGAACGAATTCGGTTCGGGTTACTCATACTGAAAGAGCGATGCTTCAGCAGGCCGCGTACCGTTTCCAGCACGTTTTTCGCCGGGCTGGTGGATTGCAGGATAAACCATTTGTCCATCACCAGACCGTCATGGTGCCACTTATCGTCATACTCCTGCATTAGCGCGTCGCGACAAGGCAGCTGCGCCGCCACTGCCGCGGATAGCGCCGCCAGCGCATCGGTCATATTGTTCGCTTCACGATACTGCTTGCTTACCAACGTGTCAGCCAGATGGGTTTCGCCAAAGGCCAGGAAACGCAGGCAGGCGTTACGCAGCGTACGCTTGCCAATATCGGCATGCTCAACGCGGTACTCATCAAGATGATTAGCGTTATAGATGGCGAGGAATTCATCTGCCAGCTCGGCCGCCAGCGTGCGGGTTAACGCTTCGCGTACTTCGGTTATCGCCACCGGATCTATGATATCGAACAGTTCGGCTATTTCATTTACTGTAGGCAGCGTCAGGATCTCTGCCGCCAGCGCCGGATCGATTTTCTCATCCAGTAAAATTGCGCGGAATGCATCAGCCACGTGTACCGGCAGCGACAGCGGTTGTCCCTGCTGATGACGGGCAACGTTAAGCTTAATATAGGTCGCCAGCAGGCTTTGCGCCGCGTCCCAACGAGAGAAATCGTTACGAGCATGACGCATCAGGAAGGTCAGCTGCTGATCGCTCCATTTGTATTCCAGTTTTACCGGCGCGGAGAATTCGCACAGCAGCGCCGGAACCGGCTGGAAGTAGACGTTATCAAAGACAAACGTCTGCTCTGCCTGGGTGACGTTGAGTACAGAATTCACCGGGTGCCCGCCTTTTTGTAGCGGGATCACTTTCCCTTCGTTGTCATACAACTCGAGGGCGAAAGGAATATGCAGCGGCTGTTTTTCGGCCTGATCCGGCGTGGCCGGCGTGCGCTGGCTGATCGTCAGCGTGTACTGCTCAGTTGACGGATTGTAGTCATCACGCACGGTCAGAATCGGCGTACCGGACTGACTGTACCAGCGGCGGAAATGGGAGAGATCAACGTTAGAAGCATCTTCCATCGCCTGCACGAAATCATCACAAGTTGCAGCACTTCCGTCATGACGCTCAAAGTACAGTTGCATCCCTTTCTGGAAGTTAGCCTCACCGAGCAGGGTGTGGATCATACGAATGACTTCAGCGCCCTTTTCGTACACGGTCAGGGTATAGAAGTTGTTCATTTCAATGACCATATCCGGACGGATAGGATGCGCCATCGGGCTGGCATCTTCAGCAAACTGCAGACCACGCATGGTGCGCACATTGCTGATGCGGTTTACCGCGCGTGAGCCGAGATCGGAACTGAACTCTTGATCGCGGAACACGGTTAAGCCTTCTTTCAGGCTCAACTGGAACCAGTCACGGCAGGTCACACGGTTGCCGGTCCAGTTGTGAAAATACTCATGACCGATAACGCGCTCAATATCGAGGTAGTCTTTGTCGGTGGCGGTATCGGTACGTGCCAGCACATATTTGGAGTTAAAGATGTTCAGACCTTTATTCTCCATCGCGCCCATGTTGAAGAAATCCACAGCGACAATCATATAGATGTCGAGGTCATACTCGAGGCCAAAGCGCTCTTCATCCCATTTCATGGAGTTTTTCAGCGAGGTCATCGCCCACGGCGCGCGGTCAAGGTTGCCGCGATCGACGTACAGTTCCAGCGCCACTTCACGCCCGGAACGGGTGATAAAGGTATCGCGCAGAACGTCGAAATCACCGGCTACCAACGCAAACAGATAGCACGGTTTCGGGAACGGATCTTGCCACTGTACCCAGTGACGACCATTTTCCAGTTCGCCCTGCGCCACACGGTTGCCGTTAGAGAGCAGGAACGGATATTGGGTTTTATCGGCGATAATTTTGGTGGTAAAACGCGCCAGGACATCAGGCCTGTCCAGATACCAGGTAATATGGCGGAACCCTTCCGCTTCACACTGGGTGCACAGCGCTTCGCCAGACTTGTACAGCCCTTCCAGCGCGGTATTGGCCGCTGGGCTAATTTCATTCACGATACGCAGCGTAAAACGTTCCGGCAACTGACTAATGACCAGAGCGCCCTCTTCTTCTTTATACTCTGTCCACGGCTCGTCGTTCACGTGGATCGACACCAGGGTCAGATCTTCGCCATTCAGGCGCAGGGGCACATCGGACGCGCCATGACGGACAGCCTGGCTCACTGCGGTGACCACGGTTTTTTCAGCATCCAGGTCAAAGGTCAAGTCAATATCAGTAATCTGGTAATCCGGCGCACGATAGTCGTGACGGTATTTGGCTTGTGGCTGTTGTGTCATAAAAAAACCTTTAGCATCTTTAATAGAGTCTCGGCTTCAGTCTATTCCTGTTGCGTAAATCGCGCTACGCAGAATGTTCATCTTTTCAGGCACAAACACCCTTTTTGCTACATTTTCATAATATGAACTCATAGTTTTTAAAATCGATAAAGATCGTCCAGGAGCGCATAAAACAAGGGATGAGCGAGATCGATGAAAATCATAGTTAATGAACTTTAACGAACTTCACAGACCACTTTTGCCCCATCCATGCCCCATAACTGATTTTAGCCAACATCAGGCATCATCAGTATTGCAGGGCATTTACGCAATAAACCTGTATTAAAAAGCCCCCAAAAACTGAACTGTCCATAGCTAGTGTCACAGATTTCATCATGGCCGAACTGACGAAGTGATTGCTCCAGATTTTCCCTAATACAGACCTGAAAGTTAAGCAGATGCAGATGAATGACTTGAATAGTGATGACTGCATAAATGTTCTGAAAAAATTGAACTGTATTGGGTAAGAAGTGGTTGAAGCAGTTGGTATGTATCTTTTACATGATTAACATCAAGAAAGTGAACACTTGAAATTACCCATTAGGTAATCAAGTTACCCAATCGAACACAATCAAGTTAAAAAGATCAGTCAAATTCCACTTGATTAGCTTTTTGATTGTGTCTATTATCACCTCATAAGGTACATAAGAGGTGTTTTATGCATTCCAAAAATTTTCAGATTTCTGAATTCCAAGACTGGTTGCAAAAGCTTCCTGAGCTGAACATTGTCAACGACGCTACAGCTCGCAACCTCCGCGATTCGTCTCTTCGCCTCCTCACCGTACTTGGTCCAGACGCCATCAATACCGATATTCGCGATTATAGTATTGCTCACATTGCTGAAACATACGCTGCCGCAGCAGAAACGAAGCCATCTGACTCAACTTTACAGGCATACAAAAGCCGCATGCAAAGTGCCATTGATAAATTTATCTCCTACCAGAATGGTGAGATAGATACATCAGGGGTTGATAGTAATCAGAAAAAGGAGCGTAAAAAGGTGGCACCTAAGAAGAAACTGGTAGCTGAAGAACAGGCTGGCGTTAAAACATTCGAACTGCCGATTCCATTGCGCGGTGACCTTATCGTTACTATTGGTAACCTGCCTCGCGACCTGACCAAAGATGAAGCCAAGCGAATCAGTCTGATTGTGGAATCTTTCGCGATGATTGATGGCAGCACAAAAGAATAAAGCCCCGCTGGAAACGGGGCTTTTGGGGCGGAAATACTGGAAATATTTCCGAAGCGTATGGAGGATTACCTACCGCTACACCTTGCACAACAGTAACCCAAGGATAGCGGTTCTCCCAACAAACTACAACCTGTGCGGGTAAACAGGCTGTATACAAAAACAGGAGAACAACTATGGCTCATGATGTTAATCGCGATGACTTCATCTACGAACACGACAAGCCAGTTTATGTGCGCAGTTACTGCCGCGTACGTTTCGGTGAACTCGAAAATGTTCGTCAGCACTTCCGCTCTTATCCGAACTGCTGAAGATGATAACCAAACCCGGCCACTGCGCCGGGTTTTCTTTATTCTTTTTCAGGCATGTTAAGCATCTTACGCAGTTTTTTATTTACTTCTTTCTGGTGGCGTTTAAATGTAACTCCATTCTCTTTTTTTTGCTCTTTGGCCTTCAGTTTAGTGGGTTCAACCTCCACAGCTAACAAAGCAGCCTGACAATCTTCTTTCGTAAATAGGTATGGTGATTTTGGTCGGTCACTGACCCGGTAGGCTTTGAGTCTACCCTCCAAAACCCATTGCGTTACAGTCGCCGTTGAAATACCGAGTATCGCTGCAGCTTCCTTTCTGGTTAAAGTTAATTTTTCCACACTCACCACCATTGCAAAATCAAATCAGGAAGCATTAATTGAACATATATCTTATGGACCTAAAACAAGTTTGTTGTGCAGTAGGTTTCAAAAAAACAACCATTTACAAATGGATGAATGCAGGAGAGTTCCCTAAATCGATCAACATTGGTGGTAACGTTAGGTGGGCATCAACGGAAGTGGAAAAATGGATAGAAGAGAAAATATCCAAGTCGAGGGTTAACCAACAGTAGATAGTTTGCGAAACAAGGAAATAAGTCAGAGAGAGTCACCAGATCTTCCCCGATGCTGATGTTCGGGTTAAACCGATGATGATATTGTCGGCAATCAACACTGATGACAGCAAGCATGAGAAAGAGCAGATAAACAGTGCGGTGCAGGAGATATTCGAAGAGGCTGATATGTGGCTTACTTCAGATTAAACACATTGATTCGTAATACCGGAGAAGTACAATCCGTCGCGACTGGCAATCATTCCATACTCACACTATCGAGTGTTAGCCAGTCGGCCGCCGCCCGTTCTTGCATACGACGACGCGGTGGCACCTTTTCAACATCTCGCAGGAAATTTTCGGTAGAGTGTTGAAACTCCTACATCGTAAATTATTGCCACACGTTGGCGCGTTTCACCTGCCGCGATCAGTCTCCCTGCCTGCGCCCACTGCTCATCCGTTAGTTTTGGTCTACGCCCACCAATGCGACCTTCCGCGCGTGCAGCTTCTAAACCTGCCCGGGTGCGTTCGACAATAAGCTCCCTTTCCATTTCGGCCAGCGCGCCCATTACATGAAAGAAGAAGCGCCCCATAGGCGTACTCGTATCGATGCTATCCGTCAGGCTCCGGAAGTTAACACCTTTCTCCCGCAGTTCCTCCACTAACCCAACAAGATGTCGCATGCTTCGCCCGAGCCGATCCAGTTTCCATACCACCAGCGTATCGCCTTCAGATAGCGTCCGGAGCACCTTTTTTAACCCTGGTCTGTCGGACACCTTACCGCTGATCTTGTCTTCAAAAATCAGCTCACATCCTGCACTCTCGAGCGCGTTTCGCTGAAGTGCAGTGTTCTGGTCATTTGTTGACACCCTCACATACCCAATAAGCATGAGTTTCCTTCCTGCAAAAGGCCGTAAGCATGCCATCTGAGCGATAAATGATCATTCTCTAAAACCTTCATTTGGAGGAAACGGTAAGACTGGCGGCTGGCGCATTGCAGATCAATATGGATGGTAAAGATATCCGCGACCCGGCAACATTCAGGAAAAGCCTGAATTTGGGGGATTCAGCCACCAGGAACACCGGCAGCGGATTAGCGGAGGTTGTAACGGGGAGCATTCTGAATTTTGTCATTGCTTCACTTGAGCTTAAATCAGCATCGCGTGCTGAGGTTGGCACTGGTGATTCTAATGTTCCAAATAACACGATAGTGGCATCTGCAATATCCGCAGCGTTGACAGCTTTTCTGCCAAAGCGGGAATTTACAACCAGCGATTATATCCGTATCCCTGATGAGCCTGGCGGTCTGATTATTCAGTGGGGACGCTCTGCGGTGCAAATTCCGGCTAATTCGTCGGGGAATATTACTCTGCCGACTGCATTCCCCAATGGGGGATTATTTGCAGTAGCGTTTTATTCCGGGGATTCAGGTCTTCAGTCAACGTTTAATGCGCTTGTTGGCTCAGGTTCCGTGAAAGTGTTTAACACTCACCCGACTAATGCAGCCACCCCATCAGTTCTGGCATTCGGAAGATAATATGAACATATATTTTTCAGCATCCATACCGGCATTCATTCCGGCTCAATGGAAAGAAGACGGTACTTACGACGATGATACATGGCCTGCTGATGCCGTGTTGCTCTCTGATGAAGAAAGCGAGCTTTACTGGAAGCAAAATCCGCCAGCAGGTAAGCAACTTGGCACAGAAAATGGTCGCCCTGTATGGATCGACATTCCTGCACCTACTCAGGACGAGCTTATTGCTGACGCTGAGCGTGAGAAACAACGACGCATTGATGCCGCAAACGAATTCATGAACAGCAAGCAGTGGCCCGGTAAGGCGGCAATTGGTCGGCTGAAAGGTGACGAACTGGCGCAGTACAATCTGTGGCTGGATTATCTGGATGCGCTGGACGCGGTAAAGACAACCAGCGCACCCGATATTAAATGGCCTACACCACCGGGGGAACAGGCCAGTTAACATTCTCAGGATCGGTTTTGATATCCCACGACTTAACCTCATTTTTATAAGCCAACCACGCCGACAGTTTAGCCCTGTTGGCGTCGCTGATTTCACCGAGCATCAGTTCTGTTCGCCAGTCCAGCATAACAGCGTCAGCATGGACCAGTAGTTTCTGGCGTTCTTTTTCGGCAGCAGCAATCAACTCTTCACGTGTCGCCGGTGGAATATCAATCCAGACAGGCATATTTTGGCTGGAACTTAGCTGTTTGCCTTCAGGTGGTGCAAAGTTATATTCATTTCT